>LS483478.1:0-660659 GCA_900478215.1 Salmonella enterica subsp. houtenae serovar Houten | reverse complement strand
ACCGCTTCGCCCTCGTTGCCCATCCGCGAAAAAAGCTGCTGCGTATAATCGCCGGAAGGATCGCAACCTGCTGTTGATATGCCGATCCGCAGATCCCGCCGGGTTAATAGCGACAGCCAGTCCTCGCCTTCACGCATCGCCTGCGCTCGCACGCTCAGACACAAACGGTTCGTCGTAAAAGGCGCGACTCGCAGCGCCTGCCCGGTCTCCAGCAGCGCCTGCGGATGTGCCAGGTTCGCCGAAGCAAAAAAGTCGCACGCTTCGCCTGCTTCGATGCGTTCACGTAACAGCCCCGCCGGACCGAAATCACATACCGCATCCATCTGAAACGCCGCCATTAGCTGTGGCCAGACGGCGCGCAAGCTCCCCGCTGCCAGTATTCGCATCACTGTACGCCCTGATAGTCAGTACGGTAAAAACGTTGATACCAGTCGTTAGCGGCCTTTTGCATGTCAATATCGTGGAATTTTTCCGGATAAAGCTTTTTCGCCATCCACAGTTCGCCGATTCCCACCGCCTCCGGCATCGGATATCCCCAGGCTTTGGCATAATCAGGCATCAGGTAAACCCGATGATGCTTCACCGCGTCAATAACCTGCCACTGGGGATTTTGCAGGATCTCATTGACGACCTTTGGATAGCGATTCTGGACAAAGATCACCTGTGGATCCCAAGCGATCACCTGCTCCAGTGTTACCTGCTTAAACCCCTTCACGGTGGATGCCGCCACATTGAGTGCCCCCGCATGGGCCATCATCAGACCGGTATATTTACCGGAACCGTAGGTGGTCAGTTCCGGATTCGCCATATAGGCGCGAACCCGCTCATTTTCAGGAACCGACTGCAACCGGTCACTGACCATCTTGCGACCTTTATCCATCGCCTCAATAAGCGCTTTCGCCTCCTGCGGTTTATTGACGATATCGCCAATCAGCGCGATTCCTTCACGCAATCCGCGATCGTAAGCCTGCTCCTCATCCGCTATGGTCGGGTTCATTTTAGCCTGCTCGCCAGCAACATCATGGCGCAGCGAAATCGCCACCACCGGAATGCCGAGACTGCTGATCTTGTCGATCATCTCCTGCGGAGCGTAATTCGTGACAAACACCACCTGCGGGTGCAGCGCCACCAGTTTTTCAGGATCAACGTGCGTTAGATCACCCAGCGAGGCTTTTTTCGCCAGTTCCGGCGCCAGTCGCGCATAGCCGTCGCCTAATTGCTGTTTCCAGTTCGCCATGACCCCAACGATTTTGTCAGTGGCATTCATCTGTACAAGGAGATTGAGCGTTTGATGCTGGAGCACCACCACTCTGTCGACGGTATCCGGAACCGTGACCTGGCGGCCAATTTGGTCGGTAAAAGTACGCGCCGCCTGTGACATTAACGGCCAGCAAAAAAGCAACGCCAGCAGAGAGAGCTGGCGCAAAAATTTATTCATAGGTTTCGCCCCATAATCGATATATAAATAATTATACAACGATTATAGAGCGATATAATAGAGGTGATTAAGGGATCACGCGCTGGTGATGTCATACTCCATGCGGCGCAGCGCATCTAACGTGGCTTTCGCTTCGTCTTCGTCAATAATGCTCATCGCAAAACCAACGTGTACCAATACCCATTGCCCTATCAACTCGGCTGGCTTACCTTCACAAATCAGAGCAATATTGACATCACGTTTGATGCCACACACTTCCACCTGCGCAAGCTGGTGAATATCATCACCGACGGCCAGCACCTGACCGGGGACGCCAATACACATAATTAACCACCTGAAATAAAATGCGGGTTATTCGACCTCAATACTTTTTACTTTCAACGAATCGCCGGCATCCACCCGCAGGCGATCGCCATGGCAATGCGGACATTGCGCGTCATGCCTGAGAATTTCCACCACCTGACTGCAATCCCAGCACCAGGCCTGGGCCGGTCTGTAGTCGATGTGCAATTCGCACCCTTGCGCTAACGTCCCCTGGCAGGCGATGTCAAAGCTGAAACGAACCGCGCGCTCTTCAACGCACGAAAGCGCGCCAATCTCCAGCCATACGCCGGTAACGCGCGCCACGCCGTGCTGTTCTGCCTGCTGCTGAATAATTTCAACGGCGCTTTGGCAAAGGGACAGCTCATGCATTCTCACAGCTCCGACGGCCAAACAGCAACGCACGCCGGCTTGTCTGCGGCGCATCAGGATGGCTTACCGGCAGGGATAACAGCATCCGCGCGCAGTCATCCGCCAACCGGACGCCCTCTTCCGGCGACAGGCTACGGGAAAGCGGCGACATCAACGAGCAGGCGAGATATTGCGAAACGCCTTCCAGTTCGCCAACGGTAAAAGTCATCGTGCCATAAGGCAATTGCAGACCGAGTTTTTCACCGACGGTTCGCACTGGCCAGAGCTGATCCGGGCCAGGGAAGATTAATGCGCTTAACATCCACGGCGTAATTACCGTACCCGTCCATTGCCCTTCAAACAACGTAAAATCAGAGACATGCACCGGCATATTCGGATGCAGAAACGAAAGATCGTGCATCGAACGATGGGCTATCTCTTCAAACGCCGCCTGAACCCGGGCGACGGGCGCCGTGTCGAATCCCGAAAGTTCTTCAGACATGCGCCGTCTCCTTAGGAATTGCTTCGACGCCGGATTCACGCAGCGCGGCAAGAACCTGCTCAAGTGCAGGCTCAATCATCGCTTCTACGGTTGGCGTTAAGCCGATGTGCGGTTCCAGCGACTGTGGAATAACGCCGACCAGGGTCAGTTTCTTCGGAAACTCGCCGGTAAAGCGGAGGGCCGACAATACGTCGGCCAGTCCAAGCTGATGGGGGGAGATTTTGTTGGTGAACAGCGCCGGAACTTCATCGTCGCGCAGTACCATAATGGTTCCCGGCGCGTTCTTTTTCGACACGATGGCGTCGGCAATAATCAAATGATCCCGACTCGCCATATCGCCAAGAAGTTCCATTCCCGCCGTACCGCCATCCAGAATCTCAACGAAATCCGGCAGGGTGTATCGTTGCTCTAACGCTTCAACAATACGCACCCCGATGGCTTCATCGGTCAGCAAAATATTGCCGACCCCTAAGACTAATATCCGCATTACAAAACCTTCACCGAGACGACTTCATTGCCATCGGCGTCCACCACGTGCACCGCGCACGCCATGCAAGGGTCGAAGGAGTGAATCGTACGTACCACTTCCAGCGGCTTAGCCGGATCGGCGATCGGCGTGCCGACCAGCGACTGTTCGTACGGCCCCACATCATCGTTGAAGTTACGCGGACCTGAGTTCCAGGTCGATGGCACCACCGCCTGATAGTTACTGATAATGCCGTCTTTAATCACCATCCAGTGAGACAGCATACCGCGCGGCGCCTCCAGGAAGCCCACGCCTTTGAACTCACCCGTCGCCGGAATGTTCGGCTTCACAAAAGTGGTGTAATCGCCTTTGCCGATATTCACAATCAGCGCGTTGTATTGATCCTGCAATACGTTTTGCAGTTCACAACAGTGAACGGTACGCCCGATGATACGACCCAGCGTAGAGTGAAGTTGCGCCATTTCCAGCGTTTTGCCGGTCAGCTTCTGATAAAGCGCAATGATTTCATTGAGCTTAGTCTGCGTGGATTCACGACCGGCGGCCAGTTTACACAGCATGTTCGCCAGCGGCCCGACTTCTACAGTTTTGCCGTAGAATGTCGGCGACTTAACCCATGAGTATTTACCGTCATCCGACCAACCGTCGTAAGCCGGAATCGTGGTGCCTTCCCACGGCGCCTGCGGCGCTTCATCTTTATACCAGGCGTGCTTCGCGCTCTCCTGAATACCTTTAATCAGGAACTCATCGGAGTGAGAGGTGATCGGACGGTATGTCGACAGATCGGCATTGGTAATGTAACCGCCCGGGAACAGAAAACTACCGTTTTTACCGTCGGTCGGAAATTCCGGCGCGCTCAGGTAGTTCACCGCGCCTTTGCCGCGCTCCAGCCATTCCGGATAGTAGGCCGCGATCACCGCGGTATCCACTTTATACACCTGCTCGACAAAATCGCTCAGCTTATCGATAAACGATTTGATGTACATCAGGCGTTCAAGGTTCAGCGTACCAATGCTGTCGAGATTGATCGGGTTCGCTACCCCACCGACTGCCAGGTTCTGGATGTGCGGCGATTTACCGCCCAGCAACGCCACCACGCGGTTAGCGTCACGCTGACATTCCAGCGCCTGCAAATAGTGGGCGACCGCAATCAGGTTGACCTCCGGCGGTAACTGCATTGCCGGGTGTCCCCAGTAGCCATTGGCGAAAATACCCAACTGACCGCTAGCGACAAGATCCTTGATCTTGTTCTGAACTTTCGTGAACTCTTGCGTGCTGTTCAGGTGCCAGCTCGACACGCCATCCAGCATCGCAGAGGCTTTTGCCGGATCGGCTTTCAGCGCAGAGGTAATATCCACCCAGTCCAACGCAGAGAGCTGGTAGAAGTGGACAATGTGGTCATGGGTGGTATGCGCCGCCAGAATAATGTTACGGATATACTGCGCGTTGACGGGAACATCGATATTCAGCGCGCTTTCCGCCGCACGAACGGAGGAGATCGCGTGAGTTGTCGTACAAACGCCGCAAATACGCTGAACAATCATCCACGCATCGCGCGGATCGCGGTTCTTCACAATCTCTTCCATACCGCGCCACATGGTGCCGGACGCCCATGCTTTGGATACGACGCCGTTCTCAATTTCGCAGTCAATGCGTAAATGACCCTCAATACGGGTTACAGGATCAATAGTAATTCTCTGGCTCATGCTTTGCTCGCCTCATGACGATTATGATCGTTTTGTTTTAAAGGAGGAAGTATCGGCAGTAGACGAATGAGTACGATGTATGCACAAATCTCAATAGCCACAAAACCAATAGAAATCAACAGTTCTTCCCAGGTTGGGAAGTAGTGGTAGCCGCCGCCCGGGTTGAATGCCACCAGCGAATAGGTCAGACGCCACGTCGCGCAGCCCAACAGCGCGCTCAGCGCCGACAGGTACAGCATACGAGAGTCATTACGCAGTTTCGCCACACGCAGCACCACTAACGGGAAGACCATCAGGACGACTTCAATCCAGAACATGGCGGAGTAAAAATCGCCGGCAAACGCATAGGACAGCTTGTCACGATAAATCAGCTCGCCAAAGCGCAGGACGACGAAAATCGCCAGCAGCACGCTGATGGTATTCGTCAGCTTAACAAACAGATTTTTCTCGTCCGGACCCTTTCCTTTCAGGCCTGCCTGAACCAGTGAACCCTCAAATATGACAATGGAGAAGCCCATGATAAAGGCGGTCAGAACCGAGAACAGCGGCAGCATTTCATAGCTTTGCCATAGCGGATGCACTTTATAGCCCGCCGAGATCATCAATGACCCCATTGAAGACTGGTGCATCGTTGGCAACAGCGCGCCCAACGCGATAATAAAGAACATCACCTTATTCAGACGTTTGAGCGATACTTTCCAGCCCAGACGTTCAAACAGGGCAGGCGCAAACTCCAGCGCCATCACGCCGATGTAGATGGTCATACAGACCGCCGTCTCAAACAGTACCGAGTTCACGTTGAAGTGACCTGGAATGTAGAAGTACGGCAGGTTCCAGTAACGACCGACGTCGATAGTGATCGACAGGCCGCCCAGCGAGTAGCCAAACAAGCTTGCCAGCAACGCCGGGCGCACCAACGGATGATATTGCCCACGGTTAAAGACATACACCGCCCATGCCAACGCCCAGCCGCCGCAGGCAAAGCCGGTGCCGATCAACAGGTCAAAGGCAATCCAGACGCCCCACGGGAAACCGCCGTTCAGGTCGGAAACGGAGCCCAACCCGAAGACCAGACGCTTCACGATAAGGAGCATACACAGGACGATTAACGGTCCAAAGATAATGACCGGTTTACTGATGATTTTTCCGCCCAGCGGTTTTGGATCATGACTCATGATCGTCTCCTCCATCGTGATGGTCGTTTTTGCTATTACGACGAACCAGCACGGTTAAGCCCGCCAGCGCAGCCAGGGGTAGTATCATGCCTTTATAAAGCGTGTGTTGAACATGCTCGGAGCGCGCTCCGGTTGAAAGGTCATCCAGCTTCGGCAGATCCAGATCTTCATAAGGAACGCCTGTCAGCACCAGCACCTGTGTACCACCGCCCTCTTTTTCACCGTAGAGATGTGGGTAGTATTTAGGCACCGTATGCAGATAGGTGTCGTTCGTTTTCAACGTCTGGCGCGGATAGTGATATTCACTGCCTGGTTTGAGGGCCAGACGTTTTTTCGCTTCCGCCATCAGCTCTTCACGAGTACCGAAAATGACGGCCCCTGCCGGACAAACTTCCACACACCCAGGCAAACCGCCTTTATCCAGACGCTCAACGCCTTTCTGGTTACACAACTCACACTTGTGAAGCGCGCCAAACGGGTTGTTGTAATCGTACTTAGGTACGTTGTACGGACAGGCGACCATACAGTAACGGCAGCCAGTGCAGACATCTTTGTCATAATGGACGATGCCGGTTTTCGGATCTTTTTTCAGCGCCGACACCGGACAAACGGAAACGCAGTTAGGATCGACGCAGTGCATACACTGTTTCTTGATGTAGGCATAGCCGTTCTCTTCCTGATCTTTGTTTACGCCCGTGCCGCTGCGCCATACCTGGATAATGTTATTGGTATACGGCGACAGCTTGTCGTTGTTCGACCAGGTCTGCTCCCCTTCCGGGTTACGCGCCGGGAAATTGATATCCTGACACTTTGTGACGCAGGCCTGGCAGCCTACGCACAGGGTGGAGTCATACAGCATTCCCAGCGAACCGGGAATCGGCGGACGGTTTTCTGCAGCCGCATGGCTGACGGACGGCGCGGCGCCCAACAGCAATGCGCCACCGGAGGCTGCTTTAATAAAGTCACGTCTGTTCACGGTTATTCTCCCCGTGAGTCAGCGTTATCTTTCTTTTGCTGACGCCCCAGTTCACGTACCGCCATCACGCTAACGCCGGCAACCAGACCTACTACGCCGCCAAGCAGACCGACAGCGCCCGCAGAGATATTGCCGCCTTCTTTCATATTGACGTCAGGTTTCTCTGAACGCGGAGTTTGGTTTTCGACATGAGCAAGCTGGTGAATGCCCTTATGGAACCCGATACCTTCTTCGTTACAGCCATAGCAAGGATGACCGATCGCCACTGGCCAGACGCCGCCAACGTCACAAAACTGTAACGTAGAACAGTTGCCCCAGGTTTCCGGCCCTTTACAGCCAAGATGGTAGAGACACCAGCCCTGACGGTGGCCTTCGTCGCCAAATTCTTTGGCAAAACGGCCGGCGTCGAAGTGTGGACGACGTTCGCAATGCTCATGGATCAGACGGCCATAGGCAAAGGTTGGACGATTTTTCGCATCCAGCTTCGGCGGCGTGCCGTAAGTGATGATATGCGCGACGGTCGCCAGGAAGTTATGCGGGTTTGGCGGACAACCTGGAATATTGATAACCGTTTTGCCCGGTAAAACTTCCTGCAGGCTGACAGCGCCGGTTGGGTTTACGCCAGCCGCAGCAACGCCGCCCCATGCCGAGCAGGAACCGATAGCGATAATCGCGGCTGCGCCGTCGGCGGCTTTGCGGATGTGATCCACGATCGGCTCGCCGGCAACCATGCAGTAGATACCGTTATCTTTTAATGGGATAGAACCATCCACCACCAGAACATATTGCCCTTTATACTTTTCCAGAGCGTTATGTTTGTTTTCTTCGACCTGGTGGCCGAACGCGGCGGAAAGTACCTCGTGGTATTCCAGAGAGATGGTCTCCAGAACGAGGTTTTCAACGGTTGGGTGTGTAGCACGAAGCAGTGATTCGGTACAGCCGGTACACTCCTGAGCGCCAATCCAGATAACGGGCGGACGCTGTGGATTGGATACCGACTCTGCCATTTCTGCGGCGGCTTTGCTACTGAGCCCCATAGTAGCGGCCAGTGCTGCACAAAGCTTCATGAAATCACGACGGTTAATGCCGTGAGAAGTGATGAGAGTATTATCTCCAGTCATTTTATAGTTATTCCGTTACGAAGACCTGGCTTTTATTTTGCACTGTTCGCGAAGAAGTTATTGCGATCGGTGCGCCATTTACCACACTTTTTTTATGGTTATGCGCGCCATAATACTTCGACGGAACAGTAAAACGAAGGGAAGAGGCGATAGTGTAATTAATTAAAGCAGGATAATACCCCTGTTGGATCAACCTTCGAGTCGATAACCGGCCATAAAGAAGCGAACCGCCATCCCGGAATGATTCTCTTTAAAGAAATCCATCACCATCTCTTTATCCAGACCATAGCGACGCGTCAGAATTCCGGCCTCCCACGCGCTAAGTTGACGATCGCCGGTCTTTTCGAACATACGGTGCGTAAAACCTAATACAAAGCCACGTTTATACTCAGAACAGAAATTCACCGCATGATGCGCGCTATATGCATATGGCGCGTTCAATCCGGCCATTAGTCCTTTCCCAAAATGATTATTCATCTGACCTCCACAGTCGCTATATAATAAATTATATAGCGACTGATTAAATGAAGGCCAGCGCATTACGCGCTTTTTTGCCTCATATCAGAAAGCAACCCATTCATCAGTAGACTGTGCGGGAACCGACGCCATTCTCTGAACGCCAGGCGCCGTTCTCGCCGTTGCGCGCTGTTGCGGCTCACTAGCGGAAAGCCGGAACTGCTGTACGGAGCGTTGCAAATCCTCCGTCTGCCGCTCCAGCGCCGCCGCCGCCGCGGAAACCTGCTCAACCAGCGCGGCATTTTGTTGCGTAACGCTATCCATTTGCGTGATCGCCACACCCACCTGAGAGATACCTTTACTTTGCTCTTCGGAGGCGGATGCGATCTGTTTCATAATCGTCGTTACTTCCGTGACGCCGCGCAGGATAGCGTCCATCGTCGCTCCGGTCTCTTTGACCAGCTGCGCGCCCTGCGCTACGCGGCGTACCGATTCGCCAATTAAGGCTTCAATTTCTTTCGCCGCCCCCGCGCTGCGGCTGGCCAGGTTACGTACCTCACCGGCGACCACCGCGAAGCCGCGTCCCTGCTCGCCCGCTCTGGCCGCTTCTACCGCTGCGTTCAAGGCCAGAATATTGGTCTGGAAAGCAATGCTATTAATCACCGTAGTAATTTCGGCGATCTGCTGCGAACTGGCGGAAATACCGTCCATCGTTTCTACCACATCGGAAACCAGTTCACCGCCTTTTCCTGCCGTTAGCGAGGCGGCATCCGCAAGCTGACTGGCCTGGCGGGCGTGGTCGGCATTCAGTTTCACCGTGGCGGTAAGCTGTTCCATGCTGGCGGCAGTCTCTTCCAGCGCGGCGGCCTGTTCTTCCGTTCGGGAGGAGAGATCATTATTGCCGGTAGAAATTTCCGTCGCGCCGCGCCAGATATTGTCGCTTCCGGCGCGAATCGTACTCACGGCTTCGCGTAAACTGTCCTGCATCGCGCGCAGTAACGGTACCAACCGGCCTACGCAGTTACGCCCCAACGTTTCAATCGGCTGGCTAAGATCGCCTTGCGCGATGCGCTGAAATTGCTGACGGATGCGCTCCAGCGGTTTCACCATCATTGCAACCAGATAGCGATCGGTAAAAATCAGGATGGCTATGCCCAGAATCACCGCCGTGATAAGCAGGATGCGGATGGTATAGGTTTTACCATCGACCATCACGCGGGTGTTATCCAGCATGGCGCCAGCTTCATGATTAAACCGTTCCGCGCTGGCGCCAAACGCGCGGCTGAGTGCGGGCGTGACCGTACTGGCATGTTCGCTCCAGGCGGTCGGCGATCCTTGCTGCGCCAGTTGCATTTGAGGAATAACGCCTTTCTCCAGCAAGGCCTGCCAGTTGGACAACACCGCCCTTGAGATATCAGGATTCATAGGTCCTGGCGACAGCGTTTTCATCTCCTCCAGCTTCTGACGCATATTCTCGAGCGACTGCCGGGCGGGCGCAAAATCGGGCGTGCCACCGCCGATTTTTACATCCATCGCGCGGCTAAGGCGGGTAACAAAGCGAAAATATTGATCGTTGCCCTGGCTTAATACAGTCATTTGCCGCACAAGATGTCGGTCAATATCATTTCCTTCCGAAACTTCGGATAAAGCATGGACGCTGTATAAACCCACCCCCGACCAGAGTAGACAAAAAAGCCCCAGTATCGTCAGCATGACCATACGAATAGTAAAGTTTTGCAGCAAACGCATATGAATTTCCTTGCTGAATATAAGAGATTAGTCATCAGACGACGACGCACTCTCGTTATCGGCAAGGCGCGGAGAATATATAATGCATTCTCCATTTTTTTACAGTTATCGCCGTTTACGTACACGCAGTTGTTATATATCTGTGAACGCAGAGAAAATCGTTCAGTATTATTACCTAGTAAATGAATGAATGTAGTAAAAATATTGCGCAAGGCAGCAGGGAGGCGGTTATCCGCCGTTAAAGAAGCGCTGTTTTACAGCCGGGCTCAGCGTCCTTTGCCCGACTGCCCCGCCGTTGACGGCGGATCAATGGTTATGCCGCGTCAATCTGTCAAGATAGCCCATCACGAACGCCGACAGAACAAAGGTCAGATGGATGATGACATACCACATTAATTTGTTATCTGGAACGTTTTTCGCATCCATGAACACGCGTAACAGGTGAATGGAAGAGATAGCGACTATCGATGCCGCCACCTTATTTTTTAGCGAAGTCGCATCCATTTTCCCCAGCCAGTTAAGCTTCTCCTTGCCCGCAGAAATATCCAACTGAGAGACAAAGTTTTCATACCCCGAGAACATGACCATTACCAGCAACCCGCCGACCAGCGTCATATCAACCAGCGATAACAGCACCAGGATCAGATCGGCCTCCGCCAGGGCAAAAACGTTCGGCAAAACGTGTAGAATTTCCTGGAAAAATTTTAGCGCTAACGCGATCAGCGCCAAAGAGAGGCCAAAATACACCGGCGCGAGCAGCCAGCGAGACGCATACATTACATTTTCAAGAAAGCGTTCCATAGGGACCTGTCAGGTAACTAAAACCAGCAACAGTATATCTCAACCATGCAACATCAGATCAACATGTCAGTTAAATCTCATCCGGTTTAACCTGCGGACGCTGATATTCAGGCCATACCAGCGCGACCAACGCCGGGTAGGCTTCAAGACTGAACTCCCGAAAGCACTGACGTAAATTAAGGACGTCCAAATCCGAATACGGCACTTTTTCACCGTTCAGACAACGCTTCTTAATATTGTCGTAATACTTATAGACGGCAGAGTTAAGGTCGCTGCAACGGCGTTGTGCGTCAAATAATCCAGGCGTTTCATTCAACTCAGTCATTGTCATTCGTTTTATCGTTGCATGAAGGAAATCGATATATTCATGGTTAACGCGCCAGTACCATACCGGCGTTATCGAATTCATTAATACTGAAAAATGATCTTCACCCTCTTCCTTTGTCATGGGCTCAGTTTGATTTAAATTTACGGCTTTTCCACCAGGACGTTTTTTATTAACCTCCCACCTCAGGTAGAGTATCGCGCCAGTCAGTAATAGCAATATTATAACAGAATAAAAAATACTGTTCATAGCAGGCTCCATTTTTTTTGATTTTAAAATTACACCATGTTATTGTCAACGAAACCTACACTATTAAAAATAGTATGCCGCCGTTCGTAAAGGGTATTTAGTCATGCTTCCTGAGCATCTGGTTTCCTCTCATTTCCGCCTGTTATCGCCGCCCCCTGAAGCCACAGAAAACAGTAAAAATTTGCCTCAGGGAAAGACAAAACTCAGCGATTACGAGCCCGATATTTTAATTAGCGCTAACGCTGCCGGGCAACCCAGAAACGTATTATTTGAAGAACGCGACCGTCATATTAAAGAACGTCTGTATTGTGTGGCTAAAATTGAAACGTTTGCCCGTCTTATAAACGAACTACAGGCTGAAGGCGATATTGATGCCCAAACGCTAAGTAAAATACTGGCGGATAAAACCGCAATGATAAATGAAAAAGGCAATGCCATTTGGCTTAATTTAATCACTCGCGAAACCAATACGCCGCTATTTTATTCCCTGGAAGATAAAGATGAAAGAGGTTGAAGATAATAACGTTTATTTGGCTTTAGATAACCATAAAAGCGATGAATTTATCTTAAAGCAAAATCTTGCAGCGCTAATCGCCAGTAAAAATGCCACCCTGGAAAAGGTAACGCAGGAGGTGGTATCCATACCGGCGGCGTTGGTGCGCCTGAAGTGGCAAAACCGACGGGAGATTTATGCGTTACAGGTCAAAGAGGAGATTTATGGCGCGACCATCAATGCCATTATCGAGCAGCATCCTGAATTACGAGACAAAATGTTGTCTCGTCTTGAAAGTGACTGGCAGCATCTGCTGGCTCGCGAGACGGCAACCTTACGTCTGACGCGTAAGCTTTCCGATGGCGACTACCGGACGCGCAACGTCACCACCGTCGCACGGCAAGAAAAATAACCTTCATGGCTAGTTAACTCTGTTGTAAATACAGGCGAAGCATAAGGATCGTTCTGATTCTCCCTCTTACGGTAGTAAAAGTGTCTACGCTTAAAGGGTGTTCAACCTGAAGGGAGAAGCTCAATGTCTCATCTATACGACCCTACCACGCAGTATTACACCGGCGAGTATCCTAAGCAAAAACAGCCGGCGCCCGGCGTCCAGGCGAAAATGACGCCTGTTCCTGACTGCGGCGAAAAAAGTTATGTCGGCAGTGGTCGCCTTAAAGATCGTAAGGCGCTGGTGACAGGGGGCGACTCCGGGATTGGGCGCGCTGCCGCCATCGCTTACGCGCGTGAAGGCGCAGATGTCGCGATCAACTATCTACCGGCGGAAGGAGAGGACGCCCAGCAGGTTAAAGCGCTGATTGAGGAGTGTGGCCGTAAAGCGGTGTTACTGCCAGGCGATCTTAGCGACGAATCTTTCGCCCGTTCGCTGGTCCATAAGGCGCGTGAGGCGCTGGGCGGGCTGGACATTCTGGCGCTGGTAGCCGGTAAACAGACGGCAATCCCGGAGATAAAAGATCTGACCAGCGAGCAATTTCAGCAAACCTTCGCCGTTAACGTTTTTGCCCTGTTCTGGATAACCCAGGAAGCGATTCCGCTGCTGCCAAAAGGCGCCAGTATTATCACGACGTCGTCTATCCAGGCGTATCAGCCCAGTCCGCACCTACTGGATTATGCGGCAACCAAGGCGGCAATCCTCAATTACAGCCGCGGCCTGGCGAAACAGGTGGCGGAAAAAGGAATTCGCGTGAATATTGTCGCGCCTGGCCCTATCTGGACAGCGCTGCAAATTTCCGGCGGTCAAACGCAGGATAAAATTCCGCAGTTTGGCCAGCAGACGCCAATGAAGCGTGCCGGTCAACCAGCAGAGCTGGCGCCAGTGTATGTCTATCTGGCAAGCCAGGAATCAAGTTACGTTACCGCAGAAGTGCACGGCGTGTGCGGCGGGGAACATTTAGGCTAACGAATGGAGTAGATTAAGATGGCGCAATTCTGTTAAGCAGAGCGCCATCTTAGGCAATAAAAAAGCCGGGTAGCGACTTCGCTTTACCCGGCCTACAGCGCCCGCAGAATACTTATTTCGCTTTCGCGGTCTCTTCGCCGACCAGACCAATCTTGAGATAGCCCGCCTGATGCAACATATCCATCACTTTCATCAGGGTTTCATAATCTACGGTTTTATCCGCACGGAAGAAAATCGTAGTATCCTTTTTCCCTTCCGTCAGGGCCGTTAGCTCGGCAATCATCGTATCATCCGTCACCGGATCGTTACCGATAAACATGGTGTTATCCGCTTTCACCGACAGATAAACCGGTTTTTCCGGGCGCGGCTGCGGCGTACTGGTAGAAGCGGGCAGATTCACCTTGACGTCCACCGTCGCCAGCGGCGCAGCCACCATAAAGATAATCAGCAGAACCAACATGACATCAATAAATGGCGTCACGTTGATTTCATGCATTTCACCGTTGTCATCCAGGTTCTCGTTAAGACGCATTGCCATGACGCATTACCCTACCCGTAATTTCTGCGCGGCGCGTACCGGTTGCGCACAGGTACTCGCATTCAGATCGAGATCGCGGCTTTGCAGCAGCAATACCTGCGCCGCTACGTCGCCCAGCGTCGCTTTGTAACTGCCTATCTGACGTGCGAAGATGTTGTAAATGACGACCGCCGGGATCGCGGCCACCAGCCCAATCGCCGTCGCCAGCAGCGCTTCCGCAATACCAGGAGCAACTACCGCCAGATTGGTGGTCTGCGTTTGCGCAATACCGATGAAGCTATTCATAATGCCCCATACGGTGCCAAACAACCCGACAAAGGGGGAAATGGCGCCGATCGTCGCCAGATAACCGTTGCCTCGTCCCATGTAGCGGCCAGCCGCCGCGACGCGACGCTCCAGTCGGAAGCCGGTACGTTCTTTAATCCCTTCGTTATCTTCGCTGCCCTGAGAGAGTTCCAGCTCATTCTGCGCTTCATTGATGAGCTGCGCGCTGAGGCTTTTTGCGCTGAAACCTGCCGCAATGTCGGAAGCCTGATCTAAGGAGCGCGCATCGGCTAATTGCAGTTGTTCACGCTTTAGGCGGCGCTTTTGAGTGAAAAATTCAACGCTTTTACTGAAGAAGATAGCCCAGGTGACGACCGACGCCAGAATCAGACCAATCATCACGCACTTCACGACAATATCGGCGTGCTGATACATACCCCAGACGGAAAGATCCGTCTGCATCAAATTATTACCCACTCTGTATCTCCAGGACGCAAATCACAAAATCTGAGCATAATAATATCAAAACGACGTCGAATTGATAGTCGTTCTCATTACTATTTACATACTGCCGCACCTTTAATGCTTTTTCTTTGCGCTTACGCATTAAAAAAGTCACCTGTTTTTATTTTGGCAAAATTTTCATCTGTATCACACGTCGCCAGGGTGCAGATTGTTATATTCATGCTAGTTTAGACATCCAGACGGTTAAAATCAGGAAACGCAACATGACGGATAAACAGTTAGATACCAAACTGGTAAACGCAGGACGCAGCAAAAAATACACGCTTGGCTCAGTGAATAGTGTGATTCAACGCGCTTCTTCACTGGTATTTGACACCGTCGAGGCCAAAAAACACGCCGCCCGCAATCGCGCCAACGGCGAATTATTTTATGGACGCCGGGGAACTCTGACCCACTTTTCGCTCCAGGAAGCCATGTGTGAGCTGGAAGGCGGCGCCGGATGCGCCCTCTTCCCGTGCGGCGCGGCGGCGGTCGCCAACACCATTCTGGCATTCGTTGAACAGGGCGACCACGTCCTGATGACCAACACAGCCTATGAACCCAGCCAGGATTTCTGCAGCAAAATTCTCGGCAAACTGGGCGTAACGACAAGCTGGTTCGACCCGCTCATCGGCGCGGATATCATGCAACATATTCAGCCGAACACGAAAGTCGTATTTCTCGAATCCCCCGGCTCTATTACCATGGAAGTCCATGATATTCCGACCATTGTCAGTGCGGTCAGACGCGTTGCGCCAGAAGCCGTCATCATGATTGATAATACCTGGGCGGCAGGTATTCTGTTCAAAGCTCTGGAGTTCGATATTGATATCTCTATCCAGGCGGGCACTAAGTATCTGATTGGTCATTCTGACGCGATGGTCGGTACTGCCGTTGCCAATGCGCGCTGCTGGGAACAATTGCGGGAAAACGCCTATCTGATGGGGCAAATGCTCGATGCGGACACGGCTTATATGACCAGCCGCGGTCTGCGCACGCTCGGCGTCCGTCTGCGCCAGCATCATGAAAGCAGCCTCAAAATCGCCGCGTGGCTGGCGAACCATCCTCAAGTCGCGCGCGTTAATCATCCGGCCCTGCCGGGTAGCAAAGGTCATGCGTTCTGGAAACGAGACTTTACAGGCAGCAGCGGTCTGTTCTCCTTCGTGCTCAATAAAAAGCTGACCGAGGCAGAATTATCAGCCTATCTGGATAACTTTTCGCTGTTCAGTATGGCCTACTCCTGGGGAGGCTACGAATCGCTAATTATTGCTAATCAGCCGGAACAGATCGCCGCGATTCGTCCCGCAGGCGGCGTAGATTTTACCGGTACGCTGGTCCGGGTGCATATTGGTTTAGAGAATGTTGATGATTTAATCGCTGATTTAGCCGCCGGATTCGCCAGAATTGTGTAAAGTTGCCGTGGATGGACATATATGCAGACAATTTCCGTGGAAAAGTCTGCGTTTGTTGCGTCCGGGATCAAGGCATCCCGGACGATTCAGGAGTACAATAGGCAGATAAAAGCGTAAATGCTGTTCCACAGGAAAGTTCATGGCTGTCATTCAAGATATTATCGCTGCGCTCTGGCAACATGATTTTGCCGCGCTGGCGAATCCACACGTTGTTAGCGTCGTCTACTTTGTCATGTTCGCCACGCTATTTTTAGAAAACGGTCTGCTGCCAGCGTCATTCTTACCCGGCGATAGTCTGCTGCTGCTGGCAGGCGCGCTGATCGCTCAGGATGTGATGCATTTTTTGCCGACGATTGGCATTCTCACCGCCGCGGCCAGTCTCGGCTGCTGGCTAAGTTATATCCAGGGACGCTGGCTCGGTAATACGCGTACCGTCAAAGGCTGGCTGGCGCAGCTTCCGGCAAAATATCATCAGCGCGCCACCTGCATGTTTGACCGTCACGGTTTGTTAGCGTTGCTTGCCGGGCGCTTTCTGGCGTTTGTCCGCACTCTGCTGCCAACAATGGCGGGTATTTCCGGTCTGTCCAACCGCCGGTTTCAATTTTTTAACTGGTTAAGCGGCCTGCTATGGGTGACGGTTGTGACCAGCTTCGGCTACGCGCTCAGTATGATTCCGTTTGTTAAGCGTCATGAACACCAGGTAATGACATTTTTAATGATCCTTCCCGTCGCGCTACTGGTTGCCGGGTTGCTAGGTACGCTGATCGTGGTGATTAAAAAGAAATGCTGTAACGCCTGAGGTACCCATGACCGGCAGGATGGCCCGGTTGCGCTTCGCTGATCCGTGGCGGGATGACCCACTTAGCTCCCTTGCATTGTCCGCATTCTTGCCGCATCTTCGCCCGGCGTAACGCCAAAATAACGTTTAAACTCCCGGCTAAACTGCGATGCGCTCTCATAGCCGACCCGCATCGCCGCGGCGCTGGCCTTCATACCGTCGTGAATCATCATCATCCGCGCCTTATGCAGTCGGTAGCTTTTTAAATACTGCAACGGCGAGGTGCTGGTGACCGCCTTAAAATTATGGTGAAATGCCGACACGCTCATGTTCGCTTCTGCCGCCAGTTGCTCAACATTCAGGTTCTCGGTGTATTTCATTTCGATCTGTTTCAGTACGCGACTGATCAGGCTAAAGTGCGTCTGGCGGCTAACCAGCGCAAGCAGCGCCCCGCCGCGCGGTCCCATCAGCACATGATAAAGGATTTCGCGGATAATCTGTTTTCCCAGAATCCGCGCATCCAGCGGGCGCTCCATCACATCCAGCAACCTTTCCACCGCGCATAAAATCTCGTCCGACAGCGTGGCGGAGTTAATCCCGCTAGCCGCCATCGGCAACTGGAAACGTTCATCTTCGCCAATGTCCATGAGCAACTCTTGCAATTGCAGCACATCGATGTCGAGCCGAATACCGGCCAGCGGTACCTCCGGCGTCGCGTAGGTCTCGCATTCAAAAGGGAGCGGCACGGTCAGTAAGAGATATTCATTAGCGTCATAACGAAACTGGCGCTCGTTAATATAACCAATTTTATGGCCGGAAAAGAGAAATATGATGCCAGGCTGATACATGACCGGCGTGCGCGGCCCCGGTTCAACGCCATACAACAGACGAATGCCCGCTAGCCGCTCGCTGATTATTTTATCATTATTTTTCAAATAATTAATTTTATCCGCAAGCTGTAAGCAAATTGCTTCACGATTCATAACGCGCCATTTTTTTATCAAATCCACTCCGCTGGATTGTGCGCATTTTTAGCGATTTTCTCCAGCGTTCTGGAGAAATAGGCAAAACATTGGCAGAAATGTGCATTGAGAGCCCCCCCTTACAAGACCACAATGATGACCATCAGGCAGACAGCCGCCTACCCTCTTTTTACCCACATAAGGGAATGAGCAATGAACAATTTTAAATTACATACACCTACCCGCATTCTGTTTGGTAAAGGCGCTATCGTCGATCTCCGCGATCAGATCCCGCAGGACGCCCGCGTGCTGATTACCTATGGCGGCGGTAGCGTGAAAAAGACCGGCGTACTGGCGCAAGTTCAGGAAGCGTTAAAAGGACTGAATGTTCGGGAGTTTGACGGTATTGAACCGAACCCGTCCTATGAAACGCTGATGAAGGCCGTGCAGCTTGTGCGCGACGAAAATATTACCTTCCTGCTGGCCGTTGGCGGCGGTTCCGTACTGGACGGCACCAAATTTATCGCCGCAGCGGCGCAGTATACGGACGGCGTCGATCCGTGGCACATTCTGGAAACCGGCGGTACTGAGATTCGTAGCGCAATCCCGATGGGGTCTGTGCTGACCCTACCGGCAACCGGCTCAGAATCGAATGCCGGCGCAGTCATTTCCCGTAAAACCACTGGCGACAAACAGGCCTTCCACTCCTCGTTCGTGCAACCGGTATTTGCCGTACTGGACCCGGTCTACACTTATACATTGCCGCCGCGCCAGGTTGCGAACGGCGTCGTGGATGCTTTCGTCCATACCGTTGAGCAGTACGTCACTTACCCGGTTAACGGCAAAATTCAGGATCGTTTCGCCGAAGGCATTTTACTCACACTGATTGAAGAAGGTCCCAAAGCGCTGCAAGAGCCTGAAAACTATGACGTCCGCGCTAACGTGATGTGGGCCGCTACTCAGGCGTTGAATGGCCTGATTGGCGCTGGCGTTCCGCAGGACTGGGCGACGCATATGTTGGGTCATGAGCTTACGGCGATGCACGGTCTCGATCATGCCCAGACGCTGGCTATCATTCTGCCTGCGCTATGGAACGAAAAACGCGACGTTAAACGCGCAAAACTCCTGCAATACGCTGAACGTGTATGGAATATCACCGACGGTTCCGACGACGAGCGTATTGATGCCGCCATTGCCGCCACCCGCCATTTCTTCGAACAGATGGGCGTGCCTACCCGCCTGTCCGATTACGGTCTGGATGGTAGCGCTATTCCGGCGCTCCTGGCCAAACTTGAGGCGCATGGTTGCACAAATTTAGGTGAAAATCAGGATATTACGTTGGATGTCAGCCGTCGGATTTACGAAGCGGCGCGCTAAGGTTTTTTCGCCTCTGACTTTCGTTTTTGGCCATTTCGTCCAGACTTAAGTCACTTAGTCTCGCCGGACCCGACTCCGGCGAGCCAATTAAAAGAGGAACACATCATGGCTAATCCAACCATTATCAGGCTACAGGATGGCAACGTAATGCCACAACTTGGGCTGGGAGTCTGGAAAGCAAGCAATGAAGAGGTGATCGCGGCAATTCATAAAGCGCTGGAGGTGGGCTATCGATCGATTGATACCGCCACAGCATATCAGAATGAAGAGGGCGTCGGTAAAGCGCTAAAAGAAGCGAATGTGGCGCGGGAAGAGCTGTTTATCACCACCAAGTTGTGGAATGACGATCAAAAACGTCCCCGCGAAGCCCTGCAGGAGAGTCTGAAAAAACTGCAGCTTGATTATCTCGATCTCTATCTGATGCACTGGCCCGTACCGGCTATCGATCACTATGTCGAAGCCTGGAAGGGCATGATCGCGCTGCAAAAGGAGGGGCTGGTAAAGAGTATCGGGGTCTGTAATTTTCAGATCCATCACCTCCAGCGTCTGATCGATGAAACCGGCGTTACCCCGGTCATCAACCAGATCGAGCTACACCCCTTGATGCAACAGCGCCAGCTACATGCGTGGAATGCGACGCATAAAATCCAGACCGAATCCTGGAGCCCGCTGGCGCAGGGCGGCGAAGGCGTATTCGATCAGAAAGTGATTCGCGAGCTGGCGGATAAATACGGCAAAACGCCCGCTCAGATTGTTATTCGCTGGCATCTGGACTGCGGGCTGGTCGTCATCCCGAAATCCGTCACCCCTTCCCGTATCGCGGAAAACTTTGCTGTCTGGGATTTCCGTCTCGATAAAGATGAATTAGGCGAGATCGCAAAACTGGATCAAGGAAAACGCCTCGGTCCCGATCCGGATCAGTTCGGCGGTTAAGCCAGATTTATCGCGCGTCATGCCCGACGATTTCGTCGGGCTTTTTTGCATTCCGAAATATTAAGAAACAATTAGCGCGCATTTAACAGTATATTTCCCCCGCACACAAGCGCAGCATTATTCTGATTTTATGAATATTTATTCATATTAATTATTAATTTACTTAATGCATATAAAATATTTATGGATGTGTGATTGTGGCGGAAAAAAAATCTCAGGGCGTCAAATGGCTCCCATTCATTCTTATTCTGGTGATCGCCGCCGGACTGTGGCAGCTCGCGCCCCCTTCTGGATTAAGCGCACCGGCCTGGCATTCCGCGATTATTTTTGTCGCGACGATCGCCTCAATCGTGGCGAAAGTGCTGCCTATTGGCGCGGTCGGTATTATCGGCATCACCGTCTTTGCGCTCGCCTATGCCGCCGGCGACAAAACGGCCAGCGGCGCGATTACCACGGCGTTGAGCGAGCTGAACAGTTCGCTGATCTGGCTTATCGTCGTCGCCTTTATGATTGCCCGTGGGTTTATCAAAACCGGGCTGGGTCGGCGTATCGCCCTACAAATGATCCGTCTGTTAGGTAAACGAACGCTGGGTCTGGCCTATGGCCTGGCGTTTGCCGATCTGATCCTCTCCCCCGCGATGCCCAGTAACACCGCGCGCTGCGGCGGCGTGATTTACCCGATCGCCGACTCGCTGGCGCGCAGTTTTGATTCACATCCGGAAGATGAATCTCGCAGCAAAATCGGCACCTTTCTGATCACCTGTATTGGCAATGTTAACGACGTCACCGCCGCACTGTTTATGACCGGTTATACGGGTAATCTGCTGGCGGTAAAACTGGCGGCGAACGCCGGCGTTACGTTGAGCTGGGGAAGCTGGTTTATCGCAGCGCTCCTGCCTTGCCTGGTCTCTCTTCTTATCGTCCCGCTGCTGGTCTACTGGCTGACGCGTCCGGAGATTAAACATACGCCGGATGCGCCGGATCTGGCGCGCAAAGAGCTGGCGCAAATGGGCTGTATGGCGCGCGGCGAGTGGCTAATGCTGGCGACCGTCGGCGTGTTGCTGGTGCTGTGGATTTTTGGCGACACGCTCGGCGTGGATGCCACGACAGCCTCTTTTGTCGGTCTCTCGATTTTATTACTGAGCGGCGTGCTCACCTGGGAAGACGTTAAAAGCGAAAAAGGCGCCTGGGATACGTTGATTTGGTTTGCCGCGCTGCTGATGATGGCTAACCAGTTGAAGAAGCTAGGGTTCACCAGTTGGTTTGGCAACCTGATTGGCGATAGCATCGGCAGTACGATGCATGGAACCAGTTGGATAATCATCCTGCTGCTGCTTAACGCTGCCTATTTTTATACCCACTATTTTTTCGCCAGTGGCAACGCGCAAATCGCCGCGCTGTATGCGGTGTTTCTGGGCGTCGGTCTGCATCTGAATATACCGGCGGCGCCGATGGCGCTTATGCTGGCGTTTACCAGCAGCCTGTACTGCTCTCTTACGCAGTATACCCATGCACGCGGCCCTATTCTTTTTGGCGCCGGCTATGTCCCGACGGGCGTCTGGTGGCGAACGGGATTTATTATCAGTCTCTTTAATCAAGCGGTCTTTTTGACAGTCGGACTCGCATGGTGGAAAGTGTTAGGGTTGTATTAAACGCTTAACGCATCGATCAGCCCCTCGGTTAACGGAGAAATGGAATGACCTGCATTTTCTGTCAAATAGTTGAAGGTAAAGCGCCTTGTCATAAAGTTTGGGAAGATGAGCATCACCTGGCTTTTTTGTCCATTTTTCCGAATACCGATGGGTTTACCGTAGTGATCCCGAAAAAACATTACCCCAGCTACGCGTTCGATCTACCGCCGCAGGCGCTGGCGGACCTGATGCTGGCAACGCAAAAAGTGGCAAAGCTGCTGGATAAAGCGTTTGTGGACGTGGGCCGTACCGGGATGTTTTTTGAGGGATTTGGCGTCGATCATGTGCACAGTAAGCTAAGTCCGATGCACGGTACAGCGAATCTGAGTGAATGGAAGCCTATCGAATCGCGACAGAATAAATTTTTCGAGCGCTACGAGGGATATCTCTCATCGCACGATCATGAACGGGCGGATGATGAAAAACTGGCCGCGCTGGCGGCCAGAATTCGGCAAATCCAGGCGTAATCGTTGCCGGATGGCGGCTACGCCTTATCCGGCATGGCATGTTATCTGTACCGTTTAACGCCCCGCGCCTTTTCCGCGCTTCTTATTGGCGGCAAGCCCCTGTCGCTGGTGCGCCACTGGCGTATGTTTGGTCAACGCCGGGCGGGTGTTGCGGTTCTGGCGACGCGCTTCGCGCATCTCTTCAATGGTTGGCGCAGGGACCAGACACTCACGGCGACCGCCAATCAAATGCTTTTTCCCCATCGCTTCCAGCGCCTGGCGAATCAATGGCCAGTTCGCAGGATCGTGATAACGCAGCAGCGCCTTATGCAGGCGACGTTGCTTATCTCCCTTCGGCACCACCACATCTTCACTCTTATAACCAATTTTACCCAGCGGGTTTTTGCCGGTGTAATACATGGTGGTCGAATTCGCCAACGGCGACGGGTAGAAGTTCTGCACCTGATCCAGACGGAAGCGGTGGCGCTTCAGCCACCGCGCCAGATTCACCATATCTTCGTCCCGCGTGCCTGGATGCGCGGAGATAAAATACGGGATCAAATACTGCTCTTTTCCGGCCTGTTTAGAGTAAAGGTCAAATAACTCTTTAAAGCGATCGTAGCTGCCCATACCCGGCTTCATCATTTTCGACAACGGGCCTTCTTCGGTATGCTCCGGCGCAATCTTCAAATAGCCGCCCACATGATGGCTCGCCAGTTCTTTGATGTAGCGCGGATCTTCCACGGCAATATCGTAGCGCACGCCGGAGGCAATTAAGATTTTCTTAATGCCTTTCAGCTCGCGGGCACGGCGATAAAGATTAATCGTCGGCGTATGGTCAGTATCCATATGCGGACAGATATCCGGATAGACGCACGACAGGCGACGGCAGGTCTGCTCCGCACGCGGCGACTTACAACGCAGCATATACATGTTCGCGGTAGGACCGCCCAGATCGGAGATCACGCCGGTAAACCCCGGCACCGTGTCGCGGATCGCTTCGATCTCGTTAATGATAGAGTCTTCCGAGCGGCTCTGGATGATGCGCCCTTCATGTTCGGTGATCGAGCAGAAAGAACAGCCGCCAAAGCAGCCACGCATGATATTGATCGAAAAGCGGATCATCTCATAGGCCGGAATACGGGCATTGCCGTAAGCCGGGTGCGGCACGCGCTGATACGGCAGCGCGAACACGCTATCCATCTCTTCGGTGGAGAGCGGTATAGCGGGCGGGTTAATCCAGACATAGCGGTCGCCGTGCTGTTGCATCAGCGCCCGCGCGCAGCCAGGGTTAGTTTCGTGATGCAAAATACGCGACGCATGGGCATACAGCACTTTGTCGCCCTTCACCTTTTCAAAGGACGGCAACAGAATATAGGTTTTTTCCCACGGCTTCGGACGCGGCGGCTGCACGGTAATCGCCTTCGCTTCCTGCTTTTTCGGCGCGACCGGCTTGTTATCCGCGCACGGCAGATCCTCGCCATATGGATGGGGGATAGGATCGATTTTACCCGGCGTGTCCAGACGAGTGGAGTCGACGCCGCTCCAGCCAGGCAGAGCGTCTTTAACCATAATCGCAGTGTTACGCACGTCGCGAATCTGATCGATAGGTTCGCCCATTGCCAGACGGTGCGCCACTTCCACCAGCGGACGCTCGCCGTTGCCAAACATCAGCATATCGGCTTTGGAATCGACTAACACTGAACGGCGCACAGTATCAGACCAGTAGTCGTAATGCGCGGTACGGCGCAGACTGGCCTCAATGCCGCCGAGGATCACCGGTACATCTTTCCACGCTTCTTTGCAGCGCTGGGTATAGACCAGCGTCGCGCGGTCCGGGCGCTTGCCCGCCACGTTGTCCGGGGTGTAAGCGTCGTCGTGACGCAGCTTACGGTCGGCGGTGTAGCGGTTGATCATCGAGTCCATGTTACCGGCGGTCACGCCGAAGAACAGATTCGGTTTGCCCAGACGCATAAAGTCGTCTTTGCTGTTCCAGTCCGGCTGGGCGATGATCCCCACGCGGAAGCCCTGGGATTCCAGCATACGACCACAAATGGCCATGCCGAAACTCGGATGATCGACATACGCGTCGCCCGTCACCAAAATAATGTCGCAGCTATCCCAGCCAAGTTGATCCATCTCGTCACGTGACATCGGCAAAAACGGCGCCGGCCCCAAGCAGGCGGCCCAGTACTGCGGCCAGGAGAAAAGGTCGCGATCCGGTTGGATCAGGGATGTTGCGCTCATAGTGCTTCCAAAAATGGTAAAAAAATAATCAAAGGCCGGGGATTATAAGCCGGAACGAAGGAGAAATCGAAAGGTATTCACCTCTCGCCCTGACGGGCGAGAAAAGGATTATGGCGCCGGGTTTACCAGCATCTGCCCAATCGAGCCGCGATCCGCCATTTCCAGCGTCTGGCTGTTGAAATAGAACGGGAAGTGCGGCCAGGACGGCTGACCGTAGTAGACCAGCAATTCGACTTGCCCATCCACCCAGACGGTATCTTTCCAGCCTCTGTCTTCCGGGAACGGCATAGCGCCGTTGACGTTGCGAATCAGGAAAGAGACACCCTCAATATGGAACGACTGCGGCATATCGGCGCGTACCGTCCAGCGCTCCCAGGTGCCTTGCTGGGCGGTAATATCAATGCGATTCACATCCCACAGTTGGCCGTTAATCCCCGGATCGTCGCCAAGGCTGATGTCCCGGCTGCGGATAGGCGCGCCGCTCATGATCTCCGTCGGCAACAGACGCATCGGCAGATTATCGGTCACCAGCGGCAGCAATCCGGTTGGCCGTAACGTCAGTACCAGGGTAGAAACCAGAATACTGGAAGGTTCAAAGAAACCGCGAATCCGATCGACTATGCTGGCCGCTTCCCCGCAGGTGATCGAGACTTCATCCCCGTTAGTCATATCAACCAGGATTTCACGTCGCTCGCCGGGCGCCAGTGACAACTGTTTGACGGAAACCGGCGCAGGTAAAAAGCCTTGATCGCCTGAAATCACATGCAGCGCCCGGCCATCGCTCATCTGAAGCTGATAGCGACGCGAGTTCGAGGCGTTCAACAACCGTAACCGCACCCAGCCGCGGGATACTTCGACATAGGGGCTTTGCGCGCCGTTCACCAGCAGCGTATCGCCGACAAAACCGCCGCTTCCCGGTTCGCTGTACTCCGGCGTGCCAAAGTTATCCAGCCGCTTATCCTGAATAATGACGGGAAAATCATCTACACCGTAATGGTTCGGAATGGGCAGCGTTTTACTGATGTCATCTTCGACCAACCACATTCCGGCCAGGCCGTTATACACCTGCTGCGCGGTGCGGTTAGGCGTGTTGGCGTGATACCACAGCGTCGCGGCGCTCTGGCGAATCGGCAACACCGGCGCCCAGTCCGCGTTCGGCGACATCATACGCGCCGGGCCGCCCATCAGCGGCCCCGGCGCCAGTAAACCGGCAACCGTCATGGAGACATTTTCCGCCAGGCGGTTGCTATAGATGAGTTTAACGTCATCGCCTTTCCAGACGCGGATTGTCGGCCCCAGATAGCGACCGTTCACTCCCCAGACCGGCGCGCGCGTGCCTTGCATGAAGGACCAGTGCGCTCGCTGTAGCGTCATAAATAACGGCTGTCCGCGACGGGACTCCAGCAACGGCGGAACAGGCAACGGCTGTTGCTGACCGGCAGCATTCGCCCTGAGGGGAATCGCGCCCGCACATAGTGCGATTCCCGATGCCTGAAGAAACTGACGCCGACTGAATGACATATAAGCTCCATGTAAAACTGGCTAAAGAGTTGTGCCTGAAAAAATGATTTCTACAATAACAGAGTGAGGCCGCTTAAACCTTACCGGCCGCTTCGCGTTCCGCAACCTCTTTATCAAGTTCCGCGATTTTTTGCTCCATTAACGCACGGCAGTGAGCCGCCAGCTCGCGAACTTGATCTTTACCATATTCGCTGACGTCGACTGGCGGCAGCATTTCCACAATCACCAGTCCGTTGTTAAGGCGGTTTAGATTGACTTTATTAGAGGTGTTGGAGACGCAGATGGGAATAATCGGCACACCAGCCGCGATAGCCGCATGAAACGCGCCGGTTTTAAACGGCAGCAGACCGCGTCCCCGGCTACGCGTACCTTCAGGGAACATCCAGATAGAAATACGGCGCTTTTTAAAATGGTTGACCACTGCCGCAATCGTGCTATGCGCTTTGGCGCGATTATTACGGTCAATCAACAGATTACCGGTCAGCCAGTACAGTTGCCCAAAAAACGGGATCCAAAGCAGGCTTTTTTTCCCCACCGTCACGGTTGGTGGCTGCACAATATTCGCCGCCGTGACCATATCATAATTATTCTGGTGGTTAGCGATATAGATAGCATTGCCATAGCTTTCCGCGTCTGCAGGTTTGCGGCACTCCACTTTCAGGCCAAACAGCGGGGCCAGGCGACCGAACATATGTCCAAACGTCGCTACGTGTTTTGGGTTACGTGGGCTGAAAAGGCAGTAAATAGAACCGAAAACACAGACCAGGATGGAGTAAATAACGGTAACAATAAGACGAAAAATATATAGCATAATACCCTCTGAAGGCCTAAGAGCCCGGCATTCTACGTCACCTGAAATTCAGGTTAGGATTTTGGTAAGTGTGGCTCTCTGGAAAAACGTATTGTTAATCGCAATGCGCGAATAAACAACGGTTTTACGGGAAATTTTAACGTTAATCCGATCTGAAACCGTAAGCCGGATAAGATGCTACTGTGTCGCTATCCAGCGACAGCAGAGTGCCGGATGGCGGCTTAAATGCCTTGTCCGGCCTACGGGTGCCCCTAACTTACTCTTCGCTGTCGCCATGACTTACGCGATGCGGCGAATCAATCTCAATGCGATCGATACGCTGCAAACCACGCATTAGTGTGCCGCGGCGTCCGCGTTCGCCGACCACCTTCTGTAACTCTTCAGGGCGCAGTTTGATTTTGCGCTTCCCGACATGGATAGTCAGAGTGCTTTGCGGCGGCAACACGTACAGATGCGCCAGTCCATCATCGCCTTTCGCCGCCTCCGCTGACGGAATATTAATGATCTTATTTCCTTTGCCTTTCGACAGTTGCGGCAGAGAGTCTACCGGGAACATCAACATCCGTCCGGCCTGGGTAATCGCCAGCAGCATATCGTGCTCGTCTTCAATCACCAACGGCGGCATGACGTGCGCGTTTTCCGGCAGAGTAATCAACGCCTTACCGGCACGGTTACGGGCAACCAGATCGTTAAACGTACAAACGAAGCCGTAGCCCGCATCCGATGCCATCAGCAGTTTCTGGTCATCGCCTTCCATCAGCATATGTTCTACGGTCGCCCCCGGCGGCAGCGTTAGTTTACCGGTCAGCGGCTCGCCCTGCCCACGCGCCGACGGAAGCGTAATGGGATCAATAGCATAGCTGCGCCCGGTGGTATCAATAAACACCACCGGTTGATTGCTCTTACCTTTCACCGCGGCTTTAAAGCTGTCGCCCGCTTTATAGTTAAGCCCCGGCGCATCAATATCATGACCTTTGGCGCTGCGCACCCAGCCCATCTGCGACAACACGATAGTCACCGGTTCAGACGGCAGCATATCGTGTTCGCTCATCGCTTTTGCTTCTTCACGCTCATGCAGCGGAGAACGGCGATCGTCGCCATAGGCATCGGAATCCGCCTGCAGCTCTTTTTTCAGCAAGGTATTCATTTTGCGCTCGGACGCGAGAATGCCCTGTAACTGGTCACGCTCTTTTTCCAGCTCGTCCTGCTCGCCGCGAATTTTCATCTCTTCCAGTTTGGCGAGATGACGCAGTTTCAGTTCGAGGATCGCTTCCGCCTGGGTCTCGGTGATGCCGAAACGCGACATCAGCGCGGGTTTTGGCTCGTCTTCGCTACGGATAATCTCAATCACTTCGTCGATATTGAGAAACGCTACCAACAGACCTTCGAGGATATGCAGGCGCTTGAGGACCTTCTCCAGACGATAATTGAGACGGCGACGTACCGTATCGCGGCGGAACACCAGCCATTCGGTCAGGATCTCCAGCAGGTTTTTCACCGCCGGGCGACCATCCAGACCAATCATGTTCAGGTTAATACGGTAGCTTTTTTCCAGATCGGTAGTGGCGAACAGATGGTTCATCACCTGCTCCATATCCACACGGTTGGAACGCGGCACAATCACTAAACGCGTCGGGTTTTCGTGATCCGATTCATCGCGCAGATCGTCCACCATCGGCAGTTTTTTATTACGCATCTGCGCAGCAATCTGCTCCAGCACTTTTGCGCCGGACACCTGATGCGGCAACGCGGTGATCACCACGGCGCCGTCTTCTTTGGTCCATACTGCGCGCATCCGCACGGAGCCACGCCCGTTTTCGTAAATTTTACGAATTTCCGCACGTGGAGTAATGATCTCCGCTTCCGTCGGATAATCCGGCCCCTGGACGATATCCAGCAACTGATCCAGCGTTGTTTTCGGCTGCTCAATCAGCGTAATCGCCGCTTTCGCGACTTCGCGCAGGTTATGCGGCGGAATATCTGTTGCCATCCCCACCGCAATACCGGTGGTGCCGTTCAACAGAATATTCGGCAGACGCGCCGGTAACATTTTCGGTTCCTGCATGGTGCCATCGAAGTTAGGCACCCAGTCCGCCGTCCCCTGGCCAAGTTCGCTGAGCAGGAGTTCCGCATATTTTGACAGGCGGGATTCGGTGTAACGCATCGCGGCGAACGATTTCGGATCGTCAGGCGCGCCCCAGTTTCCCTGCCCGTCGACCAGCGGATAACGGTAAGAAAACGGCTGCGCCATTAGCACCATCGCTTCATAGCAGGCGCTGTCGCCGTGCGGGTGGTATTTACCCAGTACGTCGCCGACGGTACGGGCGGATTTTTTAAATTTGGCGCTGGCATTCAGCCCCAGTTCGGACATCGCGTAGACGATGCGACGCTGAACGGGTTTCAGACCATCACCAATAAACGGTAACGCCCTGTCCATGATGACGTACATGGAATAGTTCAGATAGGCGTTTTCCGTGAATTCATGCAGCGCCAGGCGCTCTGCCATATCGCTCATTGATCGTGGTTCCTCAACTTTGTACCCCTCTATTGAAGGGCAATATTGCCGCAGATACTACCCTATCTGGCGCGTTGAGTCACAAAGAAAAGGGCCGCGAGCGCGGCCCTTTCTGCATCCGCCGCCGGGCATTTCATCGATATTTAAATTAATAGCGGTTCCTTTTACGTTTAAATAATCAACAACGATTACTCTCTAATTTGATTAATAACAGGTTAATTTTTTTATTTTATCATTACACTCTCTCCTGATTAAAATCCTCACCAGGAAGAAAATAAATGGGTAACCTTATTTATTTAACGCTTGAGGGTAATATTCAGGGACAGATTTCCGCTGGCTGTAGTTCGCAGGCATCTGTAGGCAACCGCCATCAGTTGGGACATGAAAATGCGATCTTCGTATTCAGCCTGACGCAGGCGGAAAGCGGCTCAAAGGGTGATATCCACCACCACGGCCTGCATTTTTGCAAACTTCTGGATAAAAGCTCTCCGTTACTCAGCAATGCCATTAATAATAATGAACGCCTGAAAATGACATTTGATATTTATCGTATTAATCGATACGGGCGCATGGAAAAATATTACTTAATCGAACTTCGCGGTGCGACGATACAGGCTATTTCTCTACAATCCAAAATGAATGATATGGACTATGAATATATAACGGTAGATTACGATTATATTCTGTGTCGTCATTTGATAGCCGGAACCGAATTTGATTATCTGCTAACACCGGATAATGACGCCCATCTTTTCCCGGCGGTACAGAAAACCATGCTCCCTGCTGATCCGCCGGAGCGTAAGGTAACGCTGGTGCTGGGGATATTCTTCGACGGCACCGGCAACAACGCGGTGAACACCCGGAACATGCTTGAAGCCCTCACCGCGCAGCACTTTGATATCAACGACCCTGACGCAGAAAGCATTCTCACAAGAAATGCCTCGGAGAAAATGGGGGTCAGCGGGATTGGGGCCGGCAGCTATCTGGGGTATTACACAAATATTCACTGGTTAAATGAGTCGTATGAACAAACGTTTCCGCCAGACGGCGGCTATACACAGGGCGCTGTCTATGTTGAAGGCATTGGCACCCGCGCAGGCGACAACCCGATAGGTCTGGGGCTGGGCACCGCAGAGACCGGGATTATTGCCAAAACCGACGAGGCGGTAGCGCTGCTGGCTAAAGCGATTGATGCCACGCTTGCTTTACTGCAAGGGAAGTTTGCTGTAGATAAACTGTTGTTCGATATCTTCGGCTTTAGCCGCGGTGCGGCAGCGGCCCGCCACTTTGCCAACCGTATTCAGTCTGAAGACCGCGCGATTATCAACGCCATTTCAGCAGGCATGGGCAAAATTAGCTACCGTGGCGCGCCCGCAGGTAAAACCCGCTTTCTCGGTATCATGGATACCGTAGCGGCCGTCGGCACGCTGGCGAATGGTCTCGATCCGCACAGCGCCGATACTGGCAATGTCAACATCCACCTGCGTCCCGGCGTAGCACAGAAAGTTTTTCATCTCACCGCCCTGCACGAGTGCCGCTATAACTTCGCCCTTAACAGCGTCGCCCCCGCCTGGCCGGAACTGGCACTCCCTGGCGTGCATTCCGATATCGGCGGCGGATATCTACCGCAGCTACGCGAAGATCTCTTTCTCACCCGCCCGCAGGTAGACACTCTGCCGCAGAATCAGTCTGGGGCGCAATCTCACATTTACCCGCAGACAATGGCGCAGCTACAGGTATTGGAACATTCGCCCGCGATCATGCCCATTATTCGTACCAATGCGATCACCCCGGAAGTGTGGGAAGACGATTTCGCCCCACCTGATCGTTACAGTCAGCCGCAAAAACGTGCCTTTGCCGCCCTGACGCTGCGCCATCGTATCGTCAGTTTCGACTGGTCAAAGGTGGCGCTACGGGTAATGGTCGATGCGGCGACAGAAGCAGGTGCGGTGTTCGATGATATTAATCAGATCCCTAAACACCGACTTCCTGATGAACTTAAGCCGTTCTGTGAACACGCCCGACTGATGGGCAAAGCGGCTCGTCAACATGTCGCCGCCACCAGTTTTGCACCTGAAGACGTAGATATCATTGCCAGGAAATATATTCATTGCTCAGCCCACTGGAACGCGGTGGAACTTAAGCAAAGCGGGGAGTTACAGGGCGGCGCTTCAGCGTCGGAAACCATCAGCTTTGTGAACAGGCCGGACAAAAACTGGATACGAACAATTTATAACATGGACGGAAAGAAATGATGAAAAGACATAACGTACTGACACTTGCGCTTTTGCTGGCAATCACCGCCTGTAGCCCGCAGAAACCGCACCCTTTACAGTCAAAACAGGCCGCCAGCGGGGACTGGACGCTGCCTTATGGCGAGTGGAGCTTCTCTTTTATCACGCCATGGGATTTGACCGCTGAAGCCACTCATGTGCGGGTAATCGATACCGATGGTTATCTTTATACCTTTAACACCCTGGACCAGACCGCCCAAGGGCCGGACTCCATCAACAAATGGGCTTCAAGCGTGCATGGCCCCAGCATCATCTTCAACAAAGTCAAAAAACCCCCGCAGTACATTGTCTTCTGCTGGGATTCTTATGCTGACAAAAAAACCTATGAGACCAGCGCCATGTTTGGGCCCGAAACCTGGCTACGCATGAAAACTCCCGCTGACCATACATGGAGTAATGGAGAAGCGATCTGGTATAGCAATATCCTCTTCGGTCTCTCCCCCGGCGGTAAAGTCAAAGTCTGGTTCCCGGATGTCGCCGGACGCCCCAGTCTTCCCGTCAAGCCCCTGAAGATGAGGACCCGCTCCGGCAGCGATCTGAACATTTGCAAAGACTACAACACCCCGGCGGAAAGCTATGACGGTATTCAGTCCATTGAAGATTTAAACAAAGGCAAAACCTACCCTTATGGCAACTGGGATTAACGGGGATGAGCATGCACAGGCTACTTACACTCACCGTGCTGCTGGCAATCACCGCCTGTAGCCCGCAGAAACCGCACCCTTTACAGTCAAAACAGGCCGCCAGCGGGGACTGGACGCTGCCTTATGGCGAGTGGTTTTTTTTATTTATCACGCCCAGAGAATTACCTTCGATAGTAAACCATGCAAGAGTCATCGACACGGATGGTTATCTGTATACATTTAACACGCTTGATACTACCTCCTGGGATCCTGGTTCTGTTGATAGATGGCCTGAGAATGCGCACGGCTTTGGCGGTCAGTTCAACAAAGTCAAAAAGCCCCCGCAGTATATTGTCTTCTGCTGGGAGTCCTATATTGATCAGAAAACCTACGAAACCAGCGCCGTCTTCGGGCCTGAAACCTGGCTGCGCATGAAAACTCCCGCTGACCATACATGGAATGGGCATGCCGTCTGGTACGACAGGATGGTGTTTGGTTTGTCTCCAGGCGGTAAAGTCAAGATCTGGTTTTCTGATGTCGCCGGACGCCCCAGTCTTCCCGTCAAGCCCCTGAAGATGAGGACCCGCTCCGGCAACGACCTGAACATCTGTAAAGACTACGTCGTCTCGGGCGGTTCCTTCAACTTCCTACAGTCAACACAGGATTTCATTAAAGGCAAAACCTACCCATACGGCAACTGGGATTAACGCATTTATAAAACGATGCCGATTCGTATCAAGCGGCATCGTTTTTTTCACTATTTAAGCGACTATTTATTGGCTTTAGTAATCTGTTTCACGTCAATTTCAACGGAATTCCAGTCCTTATCCACTTCGCCCTGAATTTCAACGGTATCCTGCGGGGTTATGGTCAGGCCGTTCCAGCGCTTGTGGTCAATATCCACATTGATAGTACCGGTAGCATCTTTAAACAGATACAGGTCGTCGGAAATGCGCTCGACGATATTTCCGCGCAGCGTTACCCACGCATCGTCACGCAGCGATTTAGCGCTCTCTACCGTCGTGCTGCTGCCGTTCGGGCCGACAAATCCGCCGCCTTGCGTTTGCGTCGCCGACGGGCCGGAGAAACCGCCCTGCTGAGCCGCCAAAACCGGGGTAGAACACAGTGCCATAACGGCAACGATTGCAGCTAATTTTTTCATGATTACTTTTCCCTTTCATGTCGTTTCAGATCCATTTAATAAGTTAATCCTTAACAACTTCTTAAGGCAAAAAAAGATTCTTTTTTTCTGTACATCACCTGCGGCGACAAGGTTAACTGACGGTAACGCGAGTTACCGCAGGGAAGAACAGATGCGAATTTTACTGGTAGAAGATGACACACTTATTGGCGATGGCATAAAAGCGGGTCTGAGTAAAATGGGTTTCAGCGTCGACTGGTTTACCGAGGGACGTCCGGGCAAAGAGGCGCTTTACAGCGCGCCTTATGACGCGGTCATTTTAGATTTGACGCTGCCAGGAATGGACGGACGGGATATTTTGCGCGAATGGCGCGAAAAGGGTAAACAGGAACCGGTACTGATCCTGACGGCGCGCGATGCGTTAGCAGAGCGCGTCGAGGGGCTACGTCTGGGCGCCGATGACTATTTATGTAAACCTTTTGCGCTCATTGAGGTCGCTGCCCGTCTGGAGGCGCTGGTACGCCGCGCCAGTGGTCAGGCCAGTAGCGAATTGCGCCACGGCCAGGTGATGCTCAATCCAGGTAATCTCGTCGCGACGCTTGCCGGCGAACCTCTAGCCCTAAAACCGAAAGAGTTCGCGTTGCTGGAACTACTACTGCGCAACAAAGGTCGCGTGCTGCCGCGCAAGCTTATTGAAGAGAAGCTGTATAACTGGGATGACGATGTTTCCAGCAATGCAGTGGAAGTCCATGTTCATCATTTACGCCGCAAGCTCGGCAGCGAATTTATTCGCACCGTACACGGCATCGGCTACACCCTGGGTGACGCATGAAATTGACGCAACGTCTTAGCCTGCGCGTCAGGCTGACGCTTATTTTCCTGATTCTGGTCTCCATCACCTGGGCAATTTCCAGTTTTGTGGCCTGGAGAAAGACGACGGATAATGTCGACGAGTTGTTTGACACACAGTTGATGCTGTTCGCCAGACGGCTTAGCACCCTCGATCTTAACGAGATCAACGCCCCGCAGCGCATGGCTCATACGCCAAAGAAATTAAAACATGGGCATATCGATGACGATGCGCTGGCGTTCGCCATCTTTTCCGCTGACGGCAAAATGTTGCTGCATGATGGCGACAACGGCCAGGATATTCCGTATCGCTATCGCCGTGAAGGTTTCGACAATGGCTATCTGAAAGATGACAACGACCTCTGGCGTTTTTTGTGGTTGAACTCGGCGGACGGTAAGTATCGTATCGTCGTCGGTCAGGAGTGGGATTACCGCGAAGATATGGCGCTGGCGATCGTGGCGGCGCAATTAACGCCGTGGCTGATCGCCCTCCCGTTCATGTTGCTGATTTTATTACTCCTGCTTCACCGCGAGCTCAGACCGTTGAAGAAGCTGGCGCAGGCGCTACGCTTCCGGTCGCCGGAATCGGAAACACCGCTCGACGCCAAAGGCGTACCGAGCGAGGTTCGCCCACTGGTCGAAGCGCTTAATCAGCTTTTTAGCCGCATCCACTCCATGATGGTGCGCGAACGGCGATTTACCTCCGACGCCGCGCATGAATTACGCAGCCCGCTGGCCGCGCTGAAAGTACAAACCGAGGTGGCGCAACTCTCGGGCGACGATCCGCTGACGCGAGATAAAGCGCTGTCCCAGCTCCATGCGGGAATCGAACGCGCTACGCGGCTGGTTGATCAGCTACTGACGTTATCGCGCCTGGACTCGCTCGATAATTTGCAGGATGTGGCGGAGATTTCGCTGGAAGAGCTGCTGCAGTCCGCCGTAATGGACATTTATCATCCGGCGCAGCAGGCGAATATCGACGTGCGTCTACAGCTCAACGCCCATGACGTCATACGTACCGGTCAGCCGCTACTCTTAAGCCTGTTAGTGCGTAACCTACTGGACAATGCGATTCGCTATAGTCCGCAGGGCAGCGTCGTCGATGTTATCTTACATGCCCGCAGCTTCACCATCAGAGATAACGGCTCCGGCGTGGCGCCAGAGGTTCTGACGCATATCGGCGAGCGTTTTTATCGCCCACCTGGCCAAAGCGTGACCGGCAGCGGCCTGGGACTCTCGATAGTCCGCCGCATCGCCACGCTGCACGGCATGACAGTGTCGTTTGGCAACGCTGCGGAAGGTGGATTTGAGGCCGTGGTTCGCTGGTAGCAAAGTCTTTTGCCAAAATCACAAAAGGCTTTGCACATTTTGCTAATTTCACCGCACCGCTCGTCAGCGTAGAATCAGCAGCAAACGCATTCCTTAGAGGGAAAATAATGAGCAATATACTGATTATCAACGGGGCGAAAAAATTCGCGCACTCCAACGGTCAGTTGAATGACACCCTGACCGAAGTTGCCGATGGGCTTCTGCGCGATCTGGGTCATCAGGTTAAGATCGTCCGTGCCGACAGCGACTATGACATTAAAGACGAGGTGCAGAATTTCGTCTGGGCTGACGTGGTGATTTGGCAGATGCCAGGCTGGTGGATGGGCGCGCCGTGGACAGTAAAAAAATATATGGATGATGTCTTTACCGAAGGTCACGGCACGCTCTACGCCAGCGATGGCCGCACGCGTTCCGATGCCGCTAAAAAGTACGGTTCCGGCGGTCTGGCGCAGGGAAAAAAATATATGCTGTCACTGACGTGGAATGCGCCGATGGAAGCATTTACCGAAAAAGATCAGTTTTTCCACGGCGTAGGCGTAGATGGCGTCTATCTGCCATTCCATAAAGCCAACCAGTTCCTGGGCATGGAAGCTCTGCCAACGTTTATTGCCAACGACGTGATTAAAATGCCGGATGTTCCGCGCTATACCGCAGAATATCGCAAGCATCTGAGCGAAATTTTTGCTTAACTGGTCATCCTGGAATTAGAAGGAGTTAACCATGCTTACCGTCATTGCCGAAATTCGCACGCGTCCGGGCCAACATCACCGTCAGGCCGTCCTGGAGCAGTTTGCGAAAATCATTCCAACCGTTCTTAAAGAAGAGGGTTGTCACGGTTACGCGCCGATGGTGGATCATGCCGCAGGCGTGAGTTTTCAGACTGTAGCGCCTGACTCGATCGTGATGATTGAACAGTGGGAAAGCGTTGCGCACCTTGAGGCGCATCTGCAAACCCCACATATGAAAGCCTATAGCGACGCGGTAAAAGACGATGTGCTGGAAATGAATATTCGTATTCTGGAATCCGGCGTTTAAGTGATTACCATCGTCTGACGTAGCCCTGATGCGATGCGCAAGTGTCGCCATCAGGCTACGGCGTCATACCGGATTCGCTTATCCGGCCTGCGGTGTGCAGACCGGATAAAGCGTGCAACAATCGTTACACATCCAGATCCGCGAGATCGCCTTTTTCCTGTAGCCAGTGGCGTCGATCTTCAGAACGTTTTTTCGCCAGCAACATATCCATCATCGCGTTAGTACGCTGATCGTCTTCATCGCTAATGGTGAGCTGCACCAGGCGGCGAGTATTCGGATCAAGCGTGGTTTCGCGTAACTGCATCGGGTTCATTTCACCCAGGCCTTTAAACCGCTGTACGTTCGGCTTGCCTTTCTTACGCTTCAGTTGTTCCAGTACGCCCGCCTTTTCTTCTTCCGTCAGCGCGTAATAGACCTCTTTACCCAGATCGATACGGTATAGCGGCGGCAGCGCGACGTAGACATGTCCGTTCTTCACCAGCGCGCGGAAATGTCTGACAAACAGCGCGCAAAGCAGCGTAGCGATGTGCAAACCATCGGAGTCCGCATCCGCCAGGATACAGATCTTACCGTAGCGCAACTGGCTCAGATCGTCGCTGTCCGGATCAATACCGATTGCCACGGAAATATCATGCACCTCTTGCGAGGCCAGCACTTCATCGGAAGAGACTTCCCAGGTATTAAGGATCTTACCTTTGAGCGGCATGATCGCCTGATATTCGCGATCGCGGGCCTGCTTGGCGGAACCGCCCGCCGAATCCCCTTCCACAAGGAACAGCTCGGTCCGATTAAGATCCTGCGCGGTACAGTCCGCCAGTTTCCCCGGCAACGCCGGACCGCTGGTGAGCTTTTTACGCACCACTTTTTTTGCGGCGCGCAGTCGCCGCTGCGCGCTGGCGATCGCCATCTCTGCCAGTTGTTCCGCCGCCTGCACGTTCTGGTTCAGCCACAGGCTAAAGGCATCTTTCACCACGCCGGAAACAAATGCCGCGCACTGACGCGACGACAGACGTTCTTTGGTCTGCCCGGCAAATTGCGGGTCCTGCATTTTCACAGAGAGCACATAAGCGCAGCGATCCCAGATATCTTCCGCCGACAGTTTTACGCCGCGCGGCAGAATATTGCGGTATTCGCAAAATTCGCGCATCGCATCCAGCAACCCCTGACGCAGGCCATTCACGTGAGTGCCGCCCTGCATGGTTGGGATCAGGTTCACATAGCTTTCCGTCAGTAATTCGCCGCCTTCCGGCAGCCACAATAGCGCCCAGTCAACCGCTTCCGTTTCACCGTTAAAATTACCGATAAACGGTTTTTCCGGCAGCGTCGGCAGGCCGTTTACCGCTTCGCCCAGATAGTCGTTCAGACCATCCTGGTAGCACCAGCGCTGCTCGCTGTTATTCACTTCATCTTTAAAAGTGATCTCCACGCCGGGACACAACACCGCTTTTGCTTTCAGAACGTGCATTAAGCGAGAAACAGAAAAACGCGGGCTGTCGAAGAAACTTTCGTCCGGCCAGAAATGCACGCTGGTGCCGGTGTTACGCTTGCCGCACGTCCCCGTCACCTGCAAATCCTGCACTTTTTCGCCGTTTTCAAACGCGATGTTATAGACCTGACCGTCGCGGCGCACGGTCACTTCCACGCGCTTCGACAGGGCATTCACTACCGAAATCCCCACTCCATGCAGACCACCAGAGAACTGATAGTTCTTATTGGAGAATTTACCGCCGGCATGAAGCCGACAGAGGATCAGTTCTACCGCCGGAACCCCCTCTTCCGGATGAATATCCACCGGCATCCCGCGTCCGTCGTCAATCACTTCCAGCGATTGATCGGCATGTAAAATGACATCTACGCGTTTGGCGTGACCTGCCAGTGCTTCATCCACACTATTATCAATCACTTCCTGACCCAAATGGTTGGGACGGGTCGTATCGGTGTACATCCCCGGGCGGCGGCGTACCGGCTCAAGCCCAGTGAGTACCTCAATGGCATCAGCGTTATAAGTTTGCGTCATGGTTTAATTAGCAATTCGAATTGATTGTCAGCAACTGTGCAGTCCAAGAAAATCGACAATCTGGTTGAAATAATCTTCGAAGCCCGTGAATGCGTGATTCCCCCCCTCGGTCACTGTCTGACGGCAGGAGGCGTAATATGCCACCGCCTGGCGGTAATCCAGCACTTCATCGCCCGTCTGTTGCAGTAGCCAGATTAGGTCCGGCGCTTCCAGCGGGTCAATCTGCATGACTTTAAGATCGTAAATATGGCGAGACTCTAGCACATATTGCTGTCCAGTGTAGGGGTTCTCGTTCTGACCGAGATAGTCGGTCAGTAATTCAAAGGGTCGCACGGCGGGGTTCACCACCACAGCCGGCAGCATAAAACATTGCGACAGCCAGGTGGCGTAATACCCACCCAGCGACGATCCTACCAGCCCTAATGGCGCGCCGCCATGCTCAAGCACGAGAGATTCCAGCAACTCCGCCGCATCGGCAGGATACGGCGGTAGTTGAGGGACGATCATCTCGACATGTGGATGGCGCTCCGCCAGCCAGTTTTTTAGCTGGCACGCTTTTGCCGAGCGAGGGGAACTGTTGAATCCGTGCAAATAGAGAAGCGTAGACATCAGTATCCTTCCGAAGCGGTATCGGGTCGGAACCGGGTATCCTGCAGGCGATGCACCTCCGTCTCCAGTACGCCGTTCGCCTGGAGCTCCAGCGTACGCCAGCCCGGCGCGATAGTATCCAGCGTAAAGTTCGCGCAGTGCGGTTTGAACTGTACGCAGGTTGACGGCGACGCCAGCAGACGGCGTCCGTTCCAGTCGAGATCCAGCTCCTGGTGAATATGTCCGCATAACAGATACTTCACACGCGGGAAATTCGCCAGCACGCTATCCAGCTCACCGGCATTACGCAAGCTGTGCTGATCCAACCAACTGCATCCTGCCGGCAACGGATGGTGGTGCAAAAGGAGCAATGTCTGTCTCTCTGGCGCATCAACGAGCTTACGCTCAAGCCATTCCAGTTGGAACTCGCTCAATTCGCCATGCGGAACGCCAAACACCTGGCTATCCAGCAACAAAATCTGCCATTGTTCGCCGATTAACACGCGTTTAGCCGGGGAAATCCCCGCCTCTTGCAGCGCGCTGTACATTGCCGGCTGAAAATCATGATTGCCCGGTAGCCAAACGCAAGGCGCGCGAAAACTGGCGATACCCTCAGCAAAATGCTGATAAGCCGCAGCGGATTGATCCTGCGCCAGATCGCCGGTCGCCACGATCAGATCATATTCATACTGTTGCGCCCGAATAGCCTCCAGCACGGCCTGGTAACTTTCCCAGGTATTGACGCCTAACAGCGTTTCATGCTTTTCGGCAAACAGGTGAGTATCTGTAATTTGTAAAATCCTGACTCGGGCCTCACCAGCCAGAGGTAGGGTTAACAGGCTTTCCAAATGGTGTCCTTAGGTTTCACGACGCTAATAAACCGGAATCGCCATCGCTCCATGTGCTAAACAGAATCGTAGCCAGTCGGCCAGAAACTGATTAATTTGATGCTTTTCGTCGCGTTGATGCAACTTTTTATTTGGATAATCATACCGCGCTTTGAAGCGAAAGATCTGCTGGCTTGAACACACTTCAGCCACCATCGCATCATGGTAGAGGCGCACCGTCAGCGACGGCAGGCTCCAGTAGGTGATGGCTGGCGCCGTTTGCTCGATCGTTACAAGCGTAGTGTATCGGGTCGATTCCACAATCGTTAACCGATATTGTACGTTGCCCACCTGATAGCTCACCGTTTCACCGGGGGCGTCATTGCGCGGCAGCAGGCGGCGCAATTGCGAAAAATTGGTTTCGCACAAACGCATCATTTCTGGGAAGTCAGGTGTATAACGCTTCATTTTTTCCACTCGTTTTTTAACTCTTGATGATGCAACTGAAGCCATTGTAAAGCGATGACTGCGGCTGCGTTGTCGATTTTCCCCTCTTCTACCCACTGGTATGCCTGCTCCCGGCTTACCACATGAACCCGAATATCTTCGTTTTCATCCGCCAGACCGTGAATACCTACCGCGGTCGTGGCGTCCACTTCACCCACCAGAATAGATGAGCGCTCGCTGGTTCCCCCAGGACTTGCCAGGTAACTGATGACCGGACGGGTGCGGCCCACGGTCAGCCCTGCTTCTTCCATCGCCTCCCGCCGGGCGACCGCCTCAATGGTTTCGCCTACTTCTATCATGCCGGCGACCATCTCCAGCAGCCACGGCGTAACGCTTGTGTCATACGCGGCAATGCGAATCTGTTCGACCAGCACCACTTCGTCGCGTTCAGGGTCAAAGGGTAGCAAGACGGCGGCGTGCTCGCGCTCAAAAATTTCGCGCTTTACCTCGCCACTCATTTCTCCGTTGAATAAACGATGGCGGAATCGATACAACTCCAATGAAAAAAAACCGCGATAGCGCGTTTCCCGTGCAATAATTTCTACATCGCTTTTGGTGAAAGTAACTGGCAAGTTGTCTGATTTACGCATTGTGCTGCCCTGCTAGCAATAATGATTAAATGATGAATTTCAAGGGTGGTTGACTGCTGTTTTGTCACCCTTGTGGTAAATTGGTGCCAATTAAGGCTCGTATGGCACGTAACGCCAACTTTTTGCAGTGGCGGATTCTGCTAGAATCAGCAATTATTTTTACAAATTGATCAGCGCTAAATACTGCTTCACAACAAGGAATGCAAATGAAGAAATTGCTCCCCATCCTTATCGGCCTGAGCCTGTCGGGGTTCAGCACACTAAGCCAGGCAGAGAACCTGATGCAAGTTTATCAGCAAGCACGCCTGAGCAACCCGGAATTGCGTAAATCCGCTGCCGATCGCGATGCTGCATTCGAAAAAATTAACGAAGCGCGTAGTCCTTTACTGCCGCAACTGGGTTTAGGTGCCGACTACACCTACAGCAACGGTTATCGCGATGCGAACGGCATCAACTCCAATGCAACCAGCGCTTCCCTGCAATTAACGCAGACGCTGTTTGATATGTCGAAATGGCGTGCGCTTACCCTGCAAGAAAAAGCAGCGGGCATTCAGGATGTGACCTATCAGACCGATCAGCAGACGCTGATCCTCAATACCGCGAACGCGTATTTTAAGGTATTGAACGCGATTGATGTGCTTTCCTATACCCAGGCGCAAAAAGAGGCGATCTATCGTCAGTTAGATCAAACCACGCAACGTTTTAACGTGGGCCTGGTCGCCATTACCGACGTGCAAAACGCCCGTGCGCAGTATGATACCGTACTGGCGAATGAAGTTACCGCCCGTAACAACCTGGATAACGCGGTAGAAGAGCTACGTCAGGTGACCGGCAATTATTATCCGGAGCTGGCGTCGCTTAACATCGAGCATTTTAAAACCGACAAACCGAAGGCAGTTAACGCGCTATTGAAGGAAGCGGAAAACCGTAACCTGTCACTGTTGCAAGCGCGTTTAAGCCAGGATCTGGCGCGCGAGCAAATCCGCCAGGCGCAGGACGGTCATCTACCGACGCTGAATCTAACGGCCTCAACCGGCGTTTCTGATACCTCTTATAGCGGTTCTAAAACTAACTCAGCCCAGTACGACGATAGCAACATGGGGCAGAATAAAATCGGCCTGAACTTCTCCCTGCCGCTGTATCAGGGCGGGATGGTTAACTCGCAGGTAAAACAGGCGCAGTATAACTTCGTCGGCGCGAGCGAACAGCTAGAAAGCGCGCACCGTAGCGTAGTGCAAACCGTGCGCTCCTCCTTCAATAATATTAATGCCTCTATCAGCAGTATTAACGCGTACAAACAGGCGGTGGTTTCCGCGCAAAGTTCTCTGGATGCGATGGAAGCTGGTTACTCCGTCGGAACACGTACCATTGTCGACGTGTTGGATGCGACGACCACGCTGTATGAGGCCAAGCAGCAACTGGCCAACGCGCGTTATACCTACTTGATTAATCAGTTAAATATCAAATATGCGCTCGGTACGCTGAACGAGCAGGATCTGCTCGCGCTTAACAGTACGTTGGGTAAACCTATCCCGACGTCGCCGGAAAGCGTAGCGCCGGAAACGCCAGAGCAGGATGCCGCCGCAGACGGTTATAATGCCCATAGCGCGGCGCCGGCAGTACAGCCGACCGCCGCCCGCGCCAACAGCAATAACGGCAATCCATTCCGGCATTGATAAGTTATTCGCTGGCGCTGCGCTTATCAGGCCTATGCCCTTGTAGGCCGGGTAAGCGCGGCGCTACCTGTCATGAAGCCGCGCCTGAACGTAAGACAACGTAAAGATCCTGCTATTCCGCCGCATTCTCGCCTTTTCTCGCTTCAATTTCGACCAGTCATCCTCTATTCTGAACGCATGTTGTATTTACCACTGGGTCCTGGAAGACAAATATGAAACGGACAAAATCCATCCATCACGCATCGTTTCGCAAAAGCTGGAGCGCGCGGCATTTAACGCCGGTCGCCCTGGCGGTTACGGCTGTTTTTATGCTGGCTGGCTGTGAAAAAAGCGATGAAACCGTATCGCTGTATCAAAACGCTGATGACTGTTCAGCGGCGAATCCGGGCAAAAGCGCGGAGTGTACGACCGCGTATAACAATGCGCTGAAAGAGGCCGAACGTACTGCGCCTAAATACGCTACACGCGAAGATTGCGTCGCCGAGTTTGGCGAAGGTCAGTGCCAGCAAGCGCCCGCACAGGCTGGCATGGCGCCGGAAAATCAGGCGCAGGCCCAACAATCCAGCGGCAGTTTCTGGATGCCGCTTATGGCAGGTTACATGATGGGGCGTCTGATGGGCGGCGGCGCAGGCTTTGCGCAACAGCCGCTGTTTAGCTCGAAAAACCCGGCCAGCCCGGCATACGGCAAATATACCGACGCGGCAGGTAAAAACTACGGCGCGGCGCAACCGGGCCGGACAATGACCGTACCGAAAACCGCTATGGCACCGAAGCCTGCGACCACAACAACCGTTACCCGCGGCGGTTTTGGCGAATCCGTCGCCAAACAGAGCACCATGCAGCGTAGCGCTGCCGGTACTTCAACACGTTCGATGGGCGGCTGATACGCATGGAAAGAGTCAGTATTACCGAGCGCCCGGACTGGCGCGATAAAGCGACTGAATACGGGTTTAATTTCCACACTATGTATGGTGAACCGTACTGGTGTGAAGACGCTTATTACAAGTTAACGCTCGCTCAGGTGGAAAAACTGGAAGACGTTACCGCCGAATTGCATCAGATGTGCCTCAAGGTGGTAGAACGCGTCATCGCCAGCGATGAGCTGATGACGAAGTTTCGTATTCCAAAACATACCTGGGGTTTTGTTCGCCAGTCCTGGCAAACGCAACAACCATCGCTCTATTCCCGCCTCGATCTGGCCTGGGACGGCATCGGCGAGCCTAAGCTGCTCGAAAATAATGCCGACACGCCAACGTCGCTGTATGAAGCGGCGTTTTTTCAGTGGATTTGGCTGGAAGATCAGATCAACGCGGGCAATCTGCCGGAAGGCAGCGATCAGTTTAATAGCCTGCAGGAAAAGCTGATTGAACGCTTTGCTGAACTTCGCGAACAGTACGGTTTTCAGTTGCTGCATCTCACTTGCTGTCGCGATACGGTTGAGGATCGCGGCACCATTCAGTATTTACAGGATTGCGCTGCCGAAGCGGAAATCGCCGCCGAATTTCTCTATATCGAAGATATTGGGCTGGGAGAAAAAGGCCAATTTACGGATCTGCAGGATCAGGTTATTGCGAACCTGTTCAAGCTCTATCCGTGGGAATTTATGCTGCGCGAGATGTTTTCCACCAAGCTGGAGGATGCCGGCGTGCGCTGGCTGGAGCCGGCCTGGAAAAGCATTATCTCCAATAAAGCGTTGTTGCCGCTGTTGTGGGAGATGTTCCCGGACCATCCGAATCTGTTGCCTGCGTATTTCGCCGAAGACGAACATCCGCAAATGGAGAAATATGTCGTGAAACCGATCTTCTCCCGCGAAGGGGCGAACGTATCGATTATTGAGAACGGTAAAACGATCGAATCCGTGGAAGGCCCGTATGGCGAAGAGGGTATGATCGTGCAACAGTTCTATCCGCTGCCAAAATTCGGCGACAGTTATACCCTGATTGGTAGCTGGTTGATTAACGATCAACCCGCCGGAATGGGTATCCGCGAAGATCGGGCGCTGATCACCCAGGATCTCTCCCGTTTCTATCCGCATATTTTTGTCGAAGGATAGGCTCTCCTGTCGGCCCGATGCGCGTAGCGCCATCGGGCAATCATTCGGCGCCTTATCCGCCTACCCCACCTGCACCGACAACATACTTATACTGCCCATCTCAATACCGTCGACCGGCACCGAAATACGTTCCTTGCCATTCCAGGCGCCAAGTACATACAGCAAAGGTAAAAAGTGTTCCGGCGTCGGGTTCGATAAGGCGCCCCCTTCATGTTGCAGATAATTCACCAGCGGGTGCTGTTCTACCGGGCCCTGCCAGGTCAGGTTCGCCTTTACATACTCATTAAACGAGACGGCCCATGGATAAGGCGCATTCTCACCGTGCCAACGCACAGTCCGCAGGTTATGAACCACATTCCCGCTAGCCACCAGCATCACGCCTTCGTCACGCAGCGTCGCCAGTTTACGACCCGCCTCAAAATGCCATGCCGCCGGTTTAGTACTATCAACACTAAGCTGCACTATCGGGATATCCGCATTCGGGTACATCTTGATCAATACGCCCCAGGAGCCGTGATCAAATCCCCACGCCTCTTTATCGAGCGCGACGGGAACGGGAGCCAACAGTTCAACCAGACGCTGCGCCAGCGCAGGCGATCCAGGGGCCGGATAATGCGTGTCATACAGCGCCTGCGGAAAACCGCCAAAATCATGGAGAGTTTGCGGCCTTTCCATCGCTGTGACGCTCGTCCCGCGGGTGTGCCAGTGCGCCGACACCACCACTATCGCCTGTGGTCGCGGTAAGGCTTCCCCCAATCGCCGCCAGGCGCGGGTATAATCGTTATCGTCCAGCACGTTCATCGGGCTGCCATGCCCCAAAAACAATGCTGGCATACGCGTTAAAGACATGATGTTATCCTTACAGGAAAGACATTTTGTTAACATCACCATACGCTTTCTTCACAGAGGAAGAACTCAGATAACCATGATGAAGATCATCAGTTATTTTGAAGGTCAGGTTCGGACGGCAAATTGATAAGGAGTAATGGATGTCAGTACCACTTATTCTGACCTTACTGGCGGGCGCCGCCACCTTTATTGGCGCGTTTCTTGGCGTTCTCGGCCAAAAACCGTCTAATCGCGTGCTGGCTTTTTCGCTGGGCTTCGCCGCAGGGATCATGCTGCTCATCTCGCTGATGGAGATGCTGCCCGCCGCGCTTGATACCGAGGGAATGTCGCCCGTACTGGGCTACGGGATGTTTATTATCGGCCTGTTGGGATACTTCGGGCTGGATCGCCTGCTTCCTCACGCTCACCCACAGGATCTGGTGCAAAAAAGGCAGCCGCCGCTTCCCGGCTCGATAAAACGCACTGCGATTTTATTGACGCTCGGCATTAGCCTGCACAACTTTCCGGAAGGGATCGCCACCTTTGTCACTGCCAGCAGCAATCTGGAACTGGGTTTCGGCATCGCACTGGCGGTGGCGTTGCACAATATTCCTGAAGGTCTGGCAGTCGCCGGCCCGGTTTATGCCGCGACGGGCTCAAAACGTACCGCGATTTTTTGGGCCGGTATCTCCGGCATGGCGGAAATTCTTGGCGGCATGCTGGCGTGGCTAATTTTGGGCAGTCTGGTTTCGCCGATCGTTATGGCGGCTATCATGGCGGCGGTCGCCGGCATTATGGTAGCGCTCTCCGTCGATGAACTGATGCCGCTGGCAAAAGAGATCGATCCTAACAATAACCCCAGCTATGGCGTGCTTTGCGGTATGTCCGTCATGGGGCTCAGTCTCGTCATTTTGCAGACAATAGGTATCGGTTAAGAGAAACGTCGCGCCGGATGCAGGCCTTTAGCCAGGCAACATCCGGCTGCCCGGCAAGGATATGCGCTATTTCTGCTCATTCATCACGCTGTCGTCTTCGTTCGTCTGACGAAAACGTTTCGTTCGCGCTTCAAGTAATGCATCTCTGTCCTGCCGAAACGCTCTGCAATAACGCTTCATATGGCAAATATACCCTATCACCACAAGAACGATTAATATTATCCAATACCAGGCAATATACATCCTTTTTACCCTTAAAATTTAACATCACTAAACATTTAACGTTAAAATTTTACATGCCCTTATTTTAACGTATTCATATACTGGCATATTTGTGGAACAAATAAATGATTTTGATCATATAAATCAGTGGTGAATCCCAATAATGAAAGGGCTATTAAGCAGAAAACAATGTCGATAAGATCACACTTCGCACTAATTTATATTGTTCTTAAAATATCCCCCTTCTACTATCGACTCATAAAGGCAATTAAAGAATATTGATGCAGAGTATATTTTAAAATAAGCAATAGCATCATGCCTTATATTTAAAGACCAATCATTTGCCTCATTTATCATCCATAAAAACATAATATATTCAGAAATATTATATTTAGAAGTTGTATATAAGGAGATATATCCATGTTTGATCAATACCGAAAAACAATACTTGCCGGTGCCGTCGCACTGACATGCGGACTCACCGCAGCCAGTACGTTTGCCGCAGGTTTTCAACCGGCACAGCCCGCAGGGAAATTAGGCGCAGTCGTTGTCGATCCTTACGGAAATGCCCCTCTCACCGCACTGGTGGAATTAGATAGCCATATTATTTCAGACGTTAAAGTTACTGTACATGGCAAAGGGGAAAAAGGCGTTCCTGTTACTTATACCGTTGGGAAAGCGTCTTTAGAGACCTATGACGGTATTCCTATTTTTGGCCTTTACCCGAAATTTGCCAACAACGTCACGGTAGAATATAAAGAAAACGGCAAAACCATGAAGGATGACTATGTGGTGCAGACGTCCGCCATCGTCAACCATTATATGGATAACCGTTCTATTTCAGATCTCCAGCAAACGAAAGTTATTAAAGTCGCGCCTGGATTTGAAGACCGTCTTTATCTGGTAAATACCCATACCTTTACGCCGCAGGGCGCTGAATTTCACTGGCATGGCGAAAAAGATAAAAATGCGGGCATTCTTGATGCCGGTCCGGCGGGTGGGGCTTTGCCCTTCGATATCGCTCCTTATACGTTTGTGGTCGACACCCAGGGTGAATACCGCTGGTGGCTGGATCAGGATACCTTCTACGACGGCCACGATATGGATATCAACAAACGCGGCTACCTGATGGGCATTCGTGAAACGCCTCGCGGCACCTTTACCGCGGTGCAGGGCCAGCATTGGTACGAGTTTGACATGATGGGGCAAATCCTTGCCGATCATAAACTGCCGCGCGGATTCCTGGACGCGTCTCATGAATCCATCGAAACCGTGAACGGCACCGTACTGCTGCGCGTCGGCAAACGCGATTACCGCAAAGAAGACGGTCTGCATGTTCATACTATTCGCGACCAAATCATTGAAGTCGATAAGTCAGGCCGCGTAGTAGACGTTTGGGATTTAACCAAAATCCTCGACCCTATGCGTGATGCGCTGCTCGGCGCGCTGGATGCGGGCGCAGTATGCGTGAACGTCGATTTGGCCCATGCCGGACAGCAGGCGAAACTTGAACCGGATACGCCGTATGGCGATGCGCTTGGCGTCGGTGCCGGCCGTAACTGGGCGCACGTCAACTCTATCGCTTATGACGCGAAAGACGACTCCATTATCCTTTCTTCCCGCCACCAGGGTATTGTAAAAATCGGTCGCGATAAGCAGGTGAAATGGATACTGGCGCCGTCTAAAGGCTGGAATAAGCAGCTAGCCAGTAAATTGCTGAAACCGATAGACGGTCATGGTAAACCGCTGACCTGTGACGAAAATGGCAAGTGTGAGAACACCGATTTCGATTTCACCTATACCCAACATACGGCATGGCTTTCCAGCAAAGGTACGTTAACCGTCTTTGATAATGGCGATGGCCGCGGCCTGGAGCAACCGGCCCTACCAACCATGAAATATTCCCGTTTTGTCGAATATAAGATCGATGAGAAGAAAGGCACCGTACAACAAATTTGGGAATACGGTAAAGAGCGTGGATATGATTTCTATAGTCCTATTACCTCGGTTGTTGAATATCAAAAAGACCGCGACACCATGTTCGGCTTTGGCGGTTCTATTAATCTGTTCGACGTTGGTAAACCAACGGTCGGCAAACTTAATGAGATTGACTATAAAACGAAAGAAGTGAAGGTTGAAATTGATGTGCTGTCGGATAAACCTAACCAGACTCACTATCGTGCGTTACTGGTTCATCCACAGCAAATGTTTAAATAAATTACGGAAAGGAATTAATATGTCAACTCAATGGATTACCTCTTTATTTAAAAGCGTAGTATTAACCGCGGCGTTGGTCACTCCTTTTGCGGCATCGGCTTTTACCGAGGGCACAGATTATATGGTTCTGGAAAAACCGATTCCCAATGCGGATAAAACGCTGATTAAGGTATTTAGCTACGCCTGCCCTTTCTGCTACAAATATGACAAAGCCGTAACGGGTCCGGTTTCTGATAAAGTAGCCGATCTCGTTACATTCACCCCGTTCCATCTGGAAACAAAAGGCGAATATGGCAAACAGGCCAGCGAAGTATTTGCAGTCCTGATCGCCAAAGATAAAGCGGCCGGGATTTCGTTATTTGATGCTAAATCACAATTCAAAAAAGCGAAATTCGCCTGGTACGCAGCTTACCATGATAAGAAAGAGCGCTGGTCAGATGGGAAAGATCCGGCGTCATTTATTAAAACCGGACTGGACGCCGCAGGCATGAGCCAGGCTGATTTTGAAGCGGCGCTGAAAGATCCCGCCGTTCAGGAGACTCTGGAAAAATGGAAAGCCGCCTATGACGTTGCCAAAATTCAGGGCGTTCCGGCTTACGTCGTCAACGGCAAGTACCTTATCTACACCAAAAACATCAAATCCATCGATTCTATGGCTGAACTCGTTCGGGAACTGGCCACTAAAAAATAAGCAGGGAAACGATTATGGATTTTATTAAGGGATTATGGCGAGACCTACACGCAAGACCGGTAGATACGCTGGTGAGATGGCAGGAACAGCGCTTCCTGTGGCTGTTAATGGCCGTCGTGATGGGAGGGTTAATTATCCTGGCGCACTCGTTCTTCCAAATCTACCTCTACATGGCACCGTGCGAGCAGTGTGTTTACATCCGCTACGCGATGTTTGTGATGGTAATTGGCGGGGTGATTGCGGCGATAAATCCCAAAAATATCGTGCTGAAGCTGATTGGCTGCATCGCGGCGTTTTATGGCAGCATTATGGGCATTACGTTTTCTATAAAGCTTAATAGTATCCATTATGCGGTACATAACCCGGACCCCGATTCACTTTTTGGCGTGCAAGGATGTTCGACTGACCCGACCTTTCCTTTCAATTTACCGTTGGCGGAATGGGCGCCGGAGTGGTTTAAACCTACCGGAGACTGCGGTTATGACGCGCCTGTCGTCCCTGATGGCGTGACGCTCAGTAACGTACAGCAGTGGTTTGTCGATCTCTATCAGCATTCCGAAGGTTGGTATCTGCTGCCGCCCTGGCACTTTATGAACATGGCGCAGGCATGTCTGTTGGCCTTTTGGCTGTGCCTGATTCTGCTGCTCATCATGAGCGGCGCCTGGGTGATAAAACTCTCCAGGGGTAAAGCCCGCGCGTAATAACAAAAAACCGAAGCTTTCTAGCTTCGGTTTTTTCATCATGATGATAAACATCACAATCCGATTAGCTCACCTTACGCTCATGCGCCAGACGATAAGCCACCAGATCTTCAATCGTGACCACCGCCATATTATGCTGGCCTGCAAACGCAATACACTCCGGCGCGCGCGCCATCGTCCCATCGTCGTTAGTCAGCTCACACAATACACCCGCAGGTTTAAAACCGGCCAGCGTCATCAGATCGATGGTCGCCTCCGTATGGCCGCCACGCGTCAGTACGCCGCCCGCCTGAGCGCGCAGGGGGAAAACGTGACCTGGACGGTTAAGATCGGACGGTTTTGCGCCATCCTTAATTGCCGCACGCACCGTAGTGATACGGTCAGCGGCGGAAACGCCGGTGGTCACGCCTTCTGCGGCTTCAATGGTCACGGTAAAACCGGTGCCGTAGGCGCTGGTGTTGTTTTCCACCATCATTGGCAAGTCGAGCTGATTACGACGCTCTTCAGTAATGCACAGGCAAACAATACCGCTACCGTGACGAATAGTTAACGCCATCTGTTCTACGGTCATCGTCTCTGCAGGGAAAATCATATCGCCTTCGTTTTCACGATCTTCATCATCAAGCACCATCACACCGCGTCCTTCACGCAGCGCATCCAGTGCAAGTTCAACACGTTCAAAAGGCGTACCAAAAGAGGAAAGTAGCGTCTGATTCATGGTAAAAAAACCTCATTAACATTATGGTTACCAGAATCAGGGCAGTCTTAGGAGTGCCGACAAGCGGCAAAAAAATAACGTGAGCGGGTCCATGCCCGACTGGATCGTTACCCTCTCCCATCCGGACTTTAACCGTCGGCCCCGGAATTACACCGGATCTGCTGACCTTTTCGCTATAGCAAAAAGCGCTCGCGGGCTTTCAACCTGTTTTCCGCGTTCCGTCACGGCGCGCCGTGATGACAAATGCGTTAAACTTCGCTGATTTACCGCCGGTGGGGAATTTCGCCCCGCCCTGAGAATAAGCGGGTTAACTATAACGCTATTGATTACCTTCATCAACGCCTTTACTCCGTATGGCGTCACACAATTCTGGTTTATGGCGTCCACATATCGCACTACAATAAGAGCTAACACTTACCAGTTCAGGGAAACCACAATGATTGACCCGAAAAAAATCGAGCAAATCGCACGCCAGGTTCATGAGTCAATGCCGAAAGGTATTCGCGAGTTCGGGGAAGATATCGAGAAGAAAATCCGTCAGACACTGCAATCTCAGCTGACGCGTCTCGATCTGGTGAGCCGCGAAGAGTTTGATGTCCAGACTCAGGTTCTGCTGCGCACCCGGGAAAAACTGGCGCTGCTGGAGCAACGCCTCAGCGAACTGGAAGCTCGCGACAAGCCTGAAGAAGTAAAACCTGCGCCCGCCATTCCGCCAGTCGATCCACAAGAGTAAAAACGTGAACGGGCCTGACGGCCCGTTCATATAAGATCTGAATAATGCCCTGCACCTGTAAAGGGAGCCAGGATTAGTGTTCTACTTCTAACTTTTTCGCCTGAGTCGCCTGCTGACAGTAAAGCGCGTAACGCTTGCAAAACCAGTCGCGGTGCTCCTCGTCCATATTACCGGTTACCGCCTGGATATCAACAGGACGCCCCTCCGCCTGCATTCTGGCAAAGCTGCGCGCCAGAAAATCGAAATTATTTAATGAATAGACGTTATTGTTGTTCATCAGCATACCCTCCAGTTATTGAATTCTGTTAAGGCTATATGCTTTTTCTAATTTCAGTATTTCCCTATATGTACGGCGGTTTTATACATAACGTGCGCAAATTTAATGCGCAAAATCACAATTTTCACCAAATATGATGACATAAAAATATCCGTAGGGCTTAGGGCTGCGCGGCCCAACAATCCCGATGTCAGCAAAGAGCTGAAATGGGAAAGCCCCTTCTTCAGGAGGGGCTTTAATAATGAAAGGGTTATGATGCCACAGGTCATTATACTGATTGTTCTGTTAGCAATCATTTTCGCAGCTTGCTAACAGTCAATCAGCGGGGGAAAGAATCCCTCTCCCCCTTATTTCTTTACTTTAGGTCAAAAAAAGCAGCGGCAACCGCGGGATATGCGTCGAAGCAAAATGTCCAACGCGCCTTCAAATTCAGCGCCCACAGCGTCTGTAATGCCTGATGACGCGGTTTTACTTCTCGCTCTCGATCTGGATCTTTTTGATGATATTGGTCGTGGAACAACCATCTTCAAAGTTCAGCACCATAACTTCGCCGCCGTTGGCCCAGACCTCTTCGCTGCCCGCAATCTCTTCCGGCTTATAGTCGCCGCCTTTTACCAGCAGATCCGGCAGAATATCGGCAATCAGTCGTTGCGGCGTATCCTCTTCAAAGGAAACAACCCAGTCGACTGACTCCAACGCGCCCAGCACGATCATACGCTGTTCGAGCGGATTAACCGGACGGCTTTCGCCTTTCAGACGTTTAGTCGAGGCGTCACTATTGACCGCAACAATCAGACGGTCGCCCAGTTTGCGCGCGTTCGCCAGATAAGAGACGTGGCCCGCGTGCAGAATATCGAAAACGCCGTTGGTCATGACCACTTTCTCGCCACGCTTACGCGCGCTGCCGACGGCCTGTTTCAACTCCTCTTCGGTCATGACGCCGAAGCCGGTATCCGCACGCCCGCGCACCGCGTTTTCCAACTCAATAGGGGAAACCGTTGACGTCCCGAGTTTACCCACCACGACCCCAGCCGCCGCATTGGCGAAATAACACGCTTCTTCCAGCGTATTTCCCGCCGCCAGCGTCGCCGCCAGCACGCCGATCACCGTATCGCCCGCACCGGTAACATCATAGACTTCCTGCGCCTGCGTCGGCATATGTAGCGGCGCTTTATTCGGTTGCAGCAGCGTCATTCCCTGTTCGGAACGCGTGACCAACAGCGCGGAAAGGTCGTAATCGGCAATGAGCTTCATGCCGCGTTCAACCAGTTCGTCTTCGCTTTTACATTTCCCCGCGACCGCCTCGAATTCAGAAAGATTTGGCGTCAGCAGCGTGGCGCCGCGGTAACGTTCAAAATCCGTTCCTTTCGGATCGATGAGCACCGGTACGCCCGCCTGGCGCGCCAGGGCAATCATCGTCTGTACGCTGGTCAGAGCGCCTTTGGCATAATCGGACAAAACCAGCGCGCCGATCGATCCCAGCGCCTGATTGATACGCTCATGCAACGGCTGCGGATCCACCCCCTCAAAACCCTCCTCAAAATCAAGACGAATGAGCTGCTGGTTACGCGACAACACACGCAGTTTGGTAATCGTCGGATGCGTCGGCACAGAAACGAAGTCACACTTCACATTGACCTCTGCCAGCGTTTTGCTCAGCGCACGCGCGGCGTCATCAATGCCCGTCAGGCCGACCAGACGGGCGTTCGCTCCCAGAGACGCAATGTTCATCGCCACGTTCGCCGCGCCGCCCGGACGTTCCTCAACGGTATTCACCTTAACAACGGGCACCGGCGCTTCCGGTGAAATACGGCAAGTAGGGCCATACCAGTAGCGATCCAGCATTACATCACCCACAATCATGACGCCTGCACGTTCAAACGCTGGCAGATTTACTTTCATTCCTGTCTCCTGAGAGATTCAAAATTTGCGCGCGATAATAGCATAATTCACACGGCTACCAGCCACTTCCGCCAGCTTGCCTGCACCAGCGCGCGCTCTTTACTAAAACACGTCTGCGCCACATGGCCGGGAAGCTCCTGCAACGCGAGGTGATGCAGTTCATCACGCAGGGTGGTGTAGGCTACCGTCAGCGCCTGCGCCTCGTGTTCATCCATAATGCCGTTTTGCGCCAGAAGCTCCAGGATGCGCACGTTATCAGACCAGCGCGTTAATTTAGGTTTTTCATGAGCGTAGCGCAGTACCAGATATTGCGCGATAAACTCAATATCCGTAATGCCGCCTTCATCAGCTTTAATATCAAAACGATCGCGATGCTTATTGCCGAGATGCGCCCGCATTTTCTCGCGCATTTCACGCACTTCAGTCTGCAATGTCTTGCCGTCGCGCGCCGTCGTCATGATAGTGCGGCGTACCGCATCAAACTGTGAGGTAAGCTGCGGGTCGCCATATACCACGCGAGCGCGAACCAGTGCCTGATGTTCCCAGGTCCAGGCTTCATGCTGCTGATAATCGGCAAACGCGTCCGCTGAAGTCACCAACATTCCCGCCGCGCCAGAGGGACGTAGCCGCGCATCCACCTCATACAAAATACCGGAGGAGGTGCGCGTACTGAACAGATGCATAATGCGCTGCGCCAGACGCAGATAAAACTGCCGCCCGTCGATTTCACGTTCGCCGTTAGTCATGACGTCCATGGGACAGTCATGCAGGAAGATGAGATCCAGATCAGAACTGTAACCCAGCTCCCATCCGCCCAACTTGCCATAGCCGACGACTGCAAATCCTTTCCCCTGACGCTCGTCCAGATGCGTTGGCTGCCCATAACGCGCGACCATCTGCGTCCACGCCTGCTGTACCACAGCATCTATCATCGCCTCCGCCAGCCAGGTGAGATGATCGCTGACTTTCATCACTGGCAGCGTACCGGCAATATCCGCCGCCGCAATCCGCAAAAGCTGTGCCTGTTTAAACTGGCGTAATGCCTCCAGTTGTTGTTCTTCGTCCTCTTCCGGCACGCGCAGCAAATATTGGCGTAATTCGTCGCGGTAAGCGTCGGTAGCCGTCGGCTGATAAAGCGTGCCGGGGTCGAGCAGTTCATCCAGCAACAACGGATAACGCGCCAGTTGGCTCGCTATCATTGGCGAAGCGGCGCAGAGCATAATCAGGTGTTTCAGCGCGCCGGGAAATTCGCTCAGCAGCTCCAGATAGGTGGTGCGGGTGACAATCCCCGCCAGCAACGGCGTGATACGCGATAGCGTAACAGCGGCATCTTCGCGGGAACAGACGTCAGCAAGCAGGTGCGGCATCAGTTGGTCCAGCACTTGCCGCCCGCGCGGGCCGACAGGGCGTTTATCCAGTTCCTTACGGAAGTCAGCGATGAGAGTCAGAACCAGTCGCCGATCCTCAGCGGCTAAATGCGCCAGCACTGGCGTCGAATCATCCTCCTGTAGCGCATCCTGCCATACTTCACGCCACGGCTCTGAACGTTCTTCCTCCTGCGGGGTATCGGCTTCATCATCGCCAATCAATTCATTGAATACGCGGCGTACATTAGCCATATGCTCCGTCAGTTTGCCAACAAGCTGCGGCCAGTTCTCCGCCTTCATCCCCCAGGCCAGCCGCGCCCGATTCAGATCGTCGGCAGGCAGCGTTTGCGTCTGTTCGTCATTGATGCTTTGCAGCAGATTCTCCAGACGACGTAGAAAAAGATAGGCCACGCGCAGTTGCGCCACGTCATTTTCCGGCAGCAAATGCAACGCTGTAATAGCATTCAACGTCGGCAGTAACGAGCGCGACTGTAGCGACGGCTCACGTCCACCGCGGATGAGTTGGAATACCTGCACGATAAACTCGATTTCACGAATACCGCCCGCGCCAAGTTTAATGTTGTCCTTCAAACCGCGGCGGCGCACTTCGCGAGCGATCATCCCTTTCATATTGCGTAGCGACTGGATGACGCTGAAATCAATATAGCGGCGGAAAACGAAAGGCCGCAGCATGGCGCGTAATTCACGAGACCAGGCGTCATCGTTATCGCCCATTAGCCGCGCTTTCACCATGGCGTAGCGTTCCCAGTCGCGTCCTTGTTCCTGATAGTAATCCTCCAGCGCGGCAAAACTCAGCACCAGCGGGCCGCTGTCGCCAAACGGTCGCAGGCGCATGTCCACCCGATAGACAAAACCATCCATTGTGGGCTGATCCAGCGCTTTGATCAGCCGCTGCCCGAGACGCGTAAAAAACTGGGCGTTATCGAGTTCACGACGCCCGCCCCGGGTCGCGCCATGTTCCGGCCAGGCGAAAATCAGATCGATATCAGAAGAAAAATTCAGTTCGCCGCCGCCCAGCTTGCCCATACCTAAAATCAGCAGCGGCTGCGGAACGCCCTGCGGGTTACAGGGGGTTCCCCATTCGCGGCAACAGGCGGCATACAGCCAGTCGCGCGCCCCCACGATGAGCGTCTCCGCCAGATGGCTCAACTGTTGTAAAATAGTCTCATCGTCCACCAGCGACAGCGCCTGCGCCCAGGCGATGCGTACCATGATGCGACGACGAAAAAGCCTCAGTTCACGCATCAGCGAGGCGTCGTCACAAACACCGGCCAACGCCTCCTGTAACCAGCCAGCATAATGTCGCCATTCATCAGCCTGCGGCGATGCGGATTCCAGTTCGGCAAGCCACTCTGGATGCGCTATCACGCTATCCAGCGCAAAATCGCTAAATGTAAGTACTGACTTCGCCTGCGCGCTAAGCGATGTCTCAGTTAATCCTTCTGGTAGGCGCTCAACAACGGTCTGCCAGTACTGCGATAAGGGTGAAGAGAGCGGCGTCATTTAGGGGATATCCTTTAAATAATGCCGGATGGCGGCGTTTCGCCTTATCCGGCCTACAAGTCCGCATACCGTAAGCCTGATAAGCGCAGCGCCATCAGGCGCTTTCTACGGTTCTGATTATCGTTTTCCGCTGTGCAACCAGAACGGCTGCTGGTTAATGGCCTCATTACGGAAATGTTCAATTTCAATACGTTGCCCGGTAATAATGGCGTGACGCAATCCCTGCCAGTTCTCCAGCCATGCCTGCGCGACCATCGCATCATAATACCCAGCCAGCAGTAAAACGCTGTCAATATCGCGAGTCAAACGCGGCAACTGATCGCGATACTTATCACCCAGCGGTTGTCCAAAAACGCTTTTTAATTCCGCAGCATGACGAGAAAGATGAATGTCGGCGAAACGCTTAAAAGAATCGGCCATTTTGGCCTGCGCCTTCGCGTCCAGAAATGGCTGCCAGGCTTTCGTTACCAGCCATTCCGTCAATGCCAGTTTCGCCATCGCCGTTTGCGTACTATAAACGGCTGTGACGGCAGACACCGCAGATGTCATCGTCGCTTCCGCCTGGGTAAGCAGATCACGTAAGTGAGCGCTCGCTTTACGCGGAACAATGCCACCAAAGAGCATTAAGGCATGGCGCACCAACCTCATAGCATCCAGCACGGGTTCTTTCGCCGACTCGTCGCCGCGCAGCCAGAGCTCTTCATGGTACTGCCACTGTGACAACGCCAGATCCAGCGAGGCCTCCAGCCCTTGCTCTACCGTGGCTTTCGCGGCAGTCCGCAGAATTGCCGTTGGTTTATTCTCTCGCGGCGCGTTACCCTGCGCCAGGTGATAACCTCGCGCCGCCTTACTCAGACTGCCCTGACGCAAACCGGTTTGCGACAGCAGTTGCTTCGCCAGTTTTAACACGGCGCGCGTATCGCCGCGAAGCAACTCAAGCTCCAGCTCACAAATCGGTTCGGCAAACTCGCCCGCTTTTACGTCGCCGAGATCGAGCGCAATTTCAATCCTGCTGCCGTCAACGTCCAGGCACCATTTTTCCCGGTAAAAATCGGTGCTAAACAATGGCTGTACGCGTGATGCCAGGCCGACGGGCAGGTTGCCGTCCGGCCAGACCTCCGCCGGGAGTTGCGTCAGATCCAGCACGGGTTCGCTTAGCGCGACATTGTATTCGGGCCGCTGGTGCAGCCCGCCCGTTACCCGTCCGGCAATTTTCATGGTCATTTCATAGCGACCATGTTCACCCCGAATACGCAGCCCCATATCATGGCGACGTAGCCAGTTATCAGGCGTTTCGTAGTAGATATTCAGCAACTGGCTGGGCGCATGATGCTCGCCGCCGAGCGTATGAAGATAATTTCGCAGCGCATCTACGGCGTCGTGATTGACGATAAACTTTAATTCGATTTCCTGAGCCATGGCCTTGTACTTATTGGTTATGTCACATATGGGAAGATTGTTGGCGAACTTACCCGCATTATTTTTGTCAGTAGATAGTATTTTGCGCCAAATTGCCATGCAACGAGCAATTTGACGGGCGTAAAAGTTTGACGTAGCGGCAAAGGCGACACAGATGATTCCGATTGATGTCGACTGCTTTGCGTAGCGACACTGATGCCGTTACTATCGTTCCACTTTCTCTGACAATAACGACAGCCTGATGCCAAAATTACGCCTGATTGGACTAACTTTACTTGCGCTTAGCGCCACCACCGTCTCTCATGCTGAAGAGACGCGTTACGTTTCTGATGAACTGAATACCTGGGTCCGCAGCGGTCCGGGAGATAATTATCGCCTTGTGGGTACCGTCAACGCCGGCGAGGAAGTCACGCTCTTACAGAGCGATGCCAACTATGGTCAAATCAAAGACAGTTCCGGTCGTACTGCCTGGATACCGCTCAAAGAACTGAATACCACGCCAAGCCTGCGTACCCGGGTGCCGGATCTGGAAAATCAGGTCAAAACGTTGACCGATAAACTCAACAATATTGATACCACGTGGAATCAGCGCACCGCCGACATGCAACAGAAAGTGGCGCAAAGCGACAGCGTCATCAACGGGCTAAAAGAAGAGAACCAGAAGCTGAAAAACGAGCTGATTGTGGCGCAGAAAAAAGTTAGCGCTGCAAATCTGCAACTGGATGACAAACAGCGCACCATTATTATGCAGTGGTTTATGTATGGCGGCGGCGTGTTGGGTATTGGCTTGCTGTTAGGGCTGGTGCTGCCGCATATGATCCCAAGCCGTAAACGCAAAGACCGCTGGATGAACTAAATCGCCTTCTCCGCCGCACTGTCTTATCATTAGAGGATGATCGTTTTTAAAAGGAAAGTGGCGTGAAGATTTATCTGGTCGGTGGTGCGGTTCGGGATGCGTTGTTAGGGCTACCGGTTAAAGATAAAGATTGGGTCGTTGTCGGCGCCACGCCGCAGGAGATGCTTGATGCGGGCTACCAGCAGGTAGGCCGTGATTTTCCCGTGTTTCTCCATCCGCAAACTCACGAAGAATACGCGCTGGCGCGTACCGAGCGTAAATCCGGCTCCGGCTACACGGGCTTCACCTGCTATGCCGCGCCGGACGTTACCCTGGAAGCCGATCTCCAGCGTCGCGATCTGACCATTAATGCTCTGGCGCGCGACGATGACGGCCAGATTATCGACCCTTACCACGGGTGCCGGGATCTGGAGGCGCGTCTACTGCGCCATGTCTCTCCCGCGTTTGGCGAAGATCCCTTGCGCGTATTGCGCGTGGCGCGTTTTGCCGCCCGTTACGCCCACCTTAGCTTCCGTATCGCCGATGAAACACTGGCGCTAATGCGCGAAATGACCGCGGCAGGCGAGCTGGAACATCTGACGCCGGAGCGGGTATGGAAAGAGACGGAAAATGCGCTTACCACCCGTAATCCTCAGGTTTACTTCCAGGTATTACGCGACTGCGGCGCCCTGTGCGTCCTGTTTCCGGAAATCAACGCCCTGTTTGGCGTGCCCGCGCCGGCAAAGTGGCATCCGGAAATTGATACCGGAGTTCATACGTTGATGACACTGTCGATGGCCGCCATGCTCAGTCCACAGCTTGATGTCCGTTTCGCCACGCTTTGTCATGATCTGGGCAAAGGCTTAACGCCGAAACATCTCTGGCCGCGCCATCACGGCCACGGCCCGGCAGGCGTGAAGCTGGTCGAACAGTTATGCCAGCGTTTGCGCGTCCCCAATGACCTGCGTGATTTAGCTAAACTGGTCGCCGAGTACCACGATCTGATCCACACCTTTCCGATACTTCAGCCGAAAACGATTGTTAAGCTGTTTGACGCCATTGATGCCTGGCGTAAACCGCAGCGCGTCGAGCAGATTGCGCTGACCAGCGAGGCCGACGTCCGTGGGCGTACTGGCTTTGAAGCGTCGGATTACCCACAGGGGCGCTGGCTGCGCGAAGCCTGGCAGGTGGCGCAGGCGGTACCGACTAAAGAGGTGGTGGAGGCCGGATTTAAGGGCATAGAGATTCGCGAGGAGCTGACTAAGCGACGAATTGCAGCGGTCGCCAGCTGGAAAGAGAAGCGCTGCCCAAAACCCGTCAGCTAAACGCCATCCGGCACGATAAATTGCCTGATAGCGCTGCGCTTATCAGGCCGACAAAACAGTTAGGCCGGATAAGGCGGAACGCCGCCATCCGGCACGGTCAATCATCAGAAGAAGACGACGTAAACGGCAGCCGCCACCACAAAGCGGTAAATCGCGAACGGAATAAACGAGATGCGCTTAATCAGTTGCAGAAAGGTTTTGATGGCGATCAGCGCCACTACAAACGCCGTCACAAAGCCCACCGCGAACATCGGAATATCCGCTGCGGTCAGGAATGACCAACTTTTGTAGAGTTCCAGAACCGTTGCGCCCATCATCATCGGCACAGCCAGTAAGAACGAGAACTCAGAGGCGGCGTAACGACTGACGCCCATCAGCATCCCACCGGAAATGGTCGCTCCGGAACGCGAGAAGCCCGGCCACAGCGCCAGACACTGGAAACAGCCAATCATAAACGCCTGACGATACGTCATATCATCCAGCCCCGGCGCGCGCGGTTCTTTCGGCTTCAGGCACTCGGCGGCAATCAGCAACAGGCCGCCCACCACCAGCGCATACATCACATTAATCGGGTTAAATAACGACTTGATCGTGTCATGAAAGACCAGCCCCAGCACCACCGCCGGAATCATGCCCAACAGGATGTGAATCAACGTTAATCGACCTTTACTTTCACCTTCACGCTGTAGCGGGCGACCAAAGTGAATACCGATGAGGCCAAACAACCGCCGCCAGAACATCACCACGACCGCCAGAATAGATCCAAGTTGAATCACCACTTCGAATGTCTTGGCCGTATCGCCTTCAAACCCCAGCAGATGACCCACAATAATCATATGGCCCGTGCTGGATACCGGCAAAAACTCCGTCAATCCTTCGACCACACCCAAAATTGCCGCTATCAGCAGCGAGTGCATATCGCTCATCAATAAACCCCTAAAATGAAAAACACAGCAAAAATGGATCTCGCGTTAAGACCCATATATAACCGTTTGGTTTAAAAAATATAAAATTATTTATTTTTATTTCAGATTATTGCCACGCTCAATAATTACCCCTACGTTCGCCGCACGCACGACGGCGCCAGGCTTGCTCAGCTTAATGCGCACCCACGGGGAGTTGAATCGGCTAAGCAGTAGATCCGCCACCTCTTCCGCCACGCGCTCGACCAGCGCAAAACGTCCGCCTTCAACATGGCGAATCACCGTGTCGGCAATATCCGCGTAGCTTAAACAATCTGCGACATCATCGCTTTTTGCCGACTTGCGGTTATCCCATGCCATTTCGATATCGAACACCAGTTTCTGTTCGATAGTCTGCTCCCAGTCGTAAACACCGATAGTGGTGATTACCGAAAGTTGCTCTATAAATATAATATCCATCACGACCTGCCCGCTTTTTAGCTAAGCCGGATACCACTTCCGGCGAAATGTGCGTATTATCCACAGAAATAGTCAATAAAACGACACTTTCAAAACGGAACAGCTTATGAGTGCAATCGCGCCTGGAATGATCCTCTTCGCGTACCTCTGCGGCTCAATTTCCAGTGCCATTCTGGTTTGCCGCATCTCTGGGCTGCCCGATCCGCGTGAAAGCGGCTCCGGCAACCCGGGCGCGACAAACGTATTACGAATCGGTGGCAAGGGAGCGGCTGTCGCGGTACTTATTTTTGACATCCTTAAAGGCATGTTGCCCGTCTGGGGCGCGTATGCGTTAGGCGTTACCCCTTTCTGGCTTGGGCTTATCGCTATCGCCGCCTGTCTGGGACATATCTGGCCGGTCTTTTTTGGCTTTAAAGGCGGGAAAGGCGTGGCAACCGCGTTTGGCGCTATTGCGCCCATCGGCTGGGATTTAACCGGCGTCATGGCAGGCACCTGGCTGCTGACGGTCCTGTTAAGCGGCTATTCATCGTTAGGGGCGATTGTCAGCGCCTTGATTGCGCCGTTTTACGTCTGGTGGTTTAAACCGCAGTTCACCTTCCCGGTGTCGATGCTATCATGCCTGATTTTGCTGCGCCATCATGACAACATCCAGCGTCTGTGGCGTCGCCAGGAGACGAAAATCTGGACGAAGCTGAAAAAGAAACGCCAGAAAGATTCGGAATAGTTTTTTTGCGCCATGCCGTGCCTACGCATCGCCGGATGGCGACGTAAAGCGTTTTATCCGGCCAGAAAGACCTGATATCCCTCATCGGGCTTGCCGAGCCGCTGCTGGCACCATGCGGCCAGAAACTCGACGCAGACCCGGAGTTTCACGCTGCGATAAAGCGGTTCCCGGTAGACCGCCCAGATATTAGCGCTTTGCGCATAGTCAGGTAATACGCGGGCTAACTCCCCGCTCTGTAAAAACGGCTGCACATCCCACTCAGAACGCAGCATGATGCCTTTGCCTTCCAGCGCCCACTGCAACACAATTTCACCGCTGTTGGAAGAAAGATGCCCCGTGACCTTTACCGACCTTTTTTCCTGACCGTTACCCAATTCCCATATACCGTGGGTCATATCCCGCTCTTTCGTTACCAGGCAGTCGTGACGGCTTAATTCCTGCAACGTTTCCGGCGCGGCATATTTTTGTAAATAAGCCGGCGCAGCACAGAGTATTCTTTTATTTTTCGTTAACAAATGGGCAATATAATAGTCAGGGATATCATCATTAATACGAATATCCAAATCGATATTATCCTGCACCAGATCAATTTGCCGATCGAAAAGTTCGAAATGGACCTGTAATTCCGGATAGCTGCGCATTAATTCGGTAATCGCCGGCGCAATATGGCTGCGGCCAAAGCCGAAGCTACAGCCAATACGGATCATCCCGGCCGGGCGCGTTTTTATTTGCGTCACCTCGTCCACCAGCCGCTGATATTGCGTGAGGATCGCCATCGCGTGCTCATAACAACGCTGTCCGCTTTCCGTCAGCGCAACGCCTCTTGCCGAGCGGTTCAGTAGCGTAGTGGCGAGAGTCGTCTCCAGAATCTGGATACGTTTAGTCACAAATGCTGGCGTCTGCCCTAACGCGGCGGCGGCGGCGCTAAAACTTCCGGCATGAACAATTTCAACCAGTACCTGTAAATCTTTGGCTAAGGGAAATGTATTAAGCATTGTCGGATTATCCATGGTGTTGAGCGTTTTAGTGTAATTCCAGCCGGCTTTTTAATTCCTGCCCTGGCGCAATTTTCGTCTCTTTTTTAACTGTGATTCACGAACTGTTAATTACATATACACACCGCCAACAAATATAAAACCCTGCTTTTAGTGGTAGCTTATGCCGAAGCATTTATTTCCAGATAAATAAAAGTCCTGGAGTTGACATAATGAGCAATGAAAATAAGCAAAAAGCGATAAATACGCTGACAGAAATTGTCGCTCAGTTTACCGCCATGATATCCACCCGGATGCCCGATGACGTGGTGGATAAATTAAAGCAGCTACGCGAGGCTGAAACGTCATCGATGGGGAAAATCATCTACCACACGATGTTCGACAACATGCAAAAAGCGATCGATCTGAATCGACCGACGTGTCAGGACACTGGCGAAATCATGTTCTTCGTGAAGGTCGGTTCGCGTTTCCCGTTGCTGGGCGAGCTGCAAGGCATTCTGAAGCAGGCGGTGGAAGATGCCACCGTCAAAGCGCCGTTGCGCCATAACGCGGTAGAAATTTTCGACGAAGTGAATACCGGCAAAAATACCGGTAGCGGCGTACCGTGGGTCACCTGGGACATTATTCCGGACGGCGACGACGCGGAGATCGAAGTCTACATGGCGGGCGGCGGCTGCACATTGCCGGGACGCTCCAAAGTGCTGATGCCCTCTGAAGGCTACGAAGGCGTGGTGAAATTCGTTTTTGAAAATATCTCTACGCTGGCGGTTAACGCCTGTCCGCCGGTACTGGTCGGCGTCGGGATCGCGACTTCCGTTGAAACTGCCGCCGTGCTGTCACGTAAAGCGATATTACGCCCGATCGGCACTCGCCATCCTAATCCGAAAGCGGCTGAGCTGGAGGTGCGTCTGGAAGAGGGCCTCAACCGTCTGGGGATCGGCCCACAAGGGTTGACCGGCAATAGCTCGGTGATGGGCGTACATATCGAGTCCGCCGCGCGTCACCCTTCCACCATTGGCGTGGCGGTCTCTACCGGCTGCTGGGCGCACCGTCGCGGTACGCTGCTGGTCCACTCTGACCTCTCCTTCGAAAATCTGTCCCACACCCGGAGCGCGTTATGAAAAAGATCCTGACAACCCCGATTCAAGCTGAAGATCTGGAAGATATTCACGTTGGCGATGTGATCTATCTGACCGGCACGCTGGTCACCTGCCGTGACGTCTGCCACCGTCGTCTGATCGAACTTAAGCGCCCTATTCCTTACGACCTCAACGGCAAAGCGATTTTCCACGCCGGGCCGATCGTGCGTAAGAACGGTGAAAAATGGGAAATGGTCTCCGTCGGCCCAACCACCAGTATGCGTATGGAAGCCTTTGAAAAAGAGTTTATTGAGCAGACCGGCGTGAAGCTGGTAGTGGGAAAAGGCGGCATGGGACCGCTCACTGAAGAAGCTTGCCAAAAATTCAAAGCGTTACACGTGATCTTCCCGGCGGGCTGCGCGGTACTGGCAGCTACCCAGGTTGAGGAGATTGAAGAGGTGCACTGGACAGAACTGGGGATGCCGGAATCCCTCTGGGTCTGTCGGGTGAAAGAGTTCGGGCCGCTAATTGTCTCTATCGATACCCACGGCAATAACCTGATCGCCGAAAACAAAAAACAGTTCGCCGAACGTCGCGGCCCGATCGTCGATGAGATTTGCGAGCACGTCCACTACATCAAATAACCTTTCCGGAGAGGCGCTTCGCCTCTCCTCTTTCGCAGGGATACGATAATGGCACCTTTAACTGCCTGGTGGCGATATCTGGCGCCGCTGCTGGTCATCGCGATTATTGCGGTTCTGCCCGTTCCCATCGGTCTTGAAAACCATACCTGGCGCTATTTTGCGGTTTTTGCCGGCGTGATTGTGGGATTAATTCTGGAACCGGTACCCGGCGCGGTGGTGGCAATGATAGGGATTTCGATCATCGCCATCCTTTCGCCGTGGCTGCTATTCAGCCCGGAACAACTCGCGCAGAACGGGTTTAAATTTACCGCTAAAGCGCTGTCATGGGCGGTATCAGGCTTTTCAAACTCGGTTATCTGGCTGATTTTCGCGGCTTTTATGTTTGGTACGGGCTATGAGAAAACCGGTCTCGGTCGGCGTATTGCGCTAATCCTGGTAAAAAAAATGGGGCACCGCACGCTGTTTCTCGGCTACGCGGTAATGCTATCCGAACTTATTCTCGCCCCGGTGACGCCATCCAACTCCGCGCGCGGCGCAGGCATTGTCTACCCGATTATTCGCAACCTGCCGCCGCTCTATCAGTCCCAGCCTAACGGCGCCAGCTCCCGTTCCATCGGTTCCTATATTATGTGGATGGGGATCACCGCCGACTGCGTCACCAGCGCCATTTTCCTGACCGCCATGGCGCCTAACCTACTGCTGATGGGACTGATGAAAAGCGCATCGCATACGGCATTAGGCTGGGGCGACTGGTTCTTAGGGATGCTGCCGCTCAGTATCCTGCTGGTACTTCTGGTGCCGTGGCTGGCCTATGTGTTCTACCCGCCGGTGCTGAAATCAGGCGATCAGGTGCCACGCTGGGCCGAGACGGAACTGAAAACGATGGGCCCGCTTTGCTCACGCGAAAAAAGAATGCTGACGCTGATGGTGGGCGCGCTGGCGCTGTGGATTTTTGGCGGCGACTATATTGATGCCGCGATGGTGGGTTACAGCGTAGTAGCGCTGATGCTGGTGTTACGCATTATCTCCTGGGACGATATTGTCAGCAATAAAGCGGCGTGGAACGTCTTCTTTTGGCTGGCGTCGCTTATTGCTCTCGCCACCGGACTTAACAACACTGGCTTTATCGCCTGGTTTGGTAAGCTGCTGGCAAACGGCCTCAGCGGCTACTCGCCGACAATGGTGATGGTCGCGCTGATCGTAGCCTTTTATCTACTACGCTACTTTTTTGCCAGCGCCACCGCCTATACCTCGGCGCTGGCGCCAATGATGATTGCCGCTGCGCTGGCGATGCCGGAGATCCCGTTACCGGTATTCTGCCTGATGGTCGGCGCAGCCATTGGTCTGGGCAGTATTCTTACCCCCTATGCGACCGGCCCCAGCCCGATTTACTACGGCAGCGGCTACTTACCTACAGTGGATTACTGGCGATTAGGCGCGATTTTTGGCCTGATCTTCCTGGTGCTGCTGATCGTCACCGGGCTGTTGTGGATGCCCGTCGTTTTGCTGTAACCCCGTTGGGGCGGCGTGATGTCGCCCCTTCTCCGCTTTTACGCCGCCGGCAGCTCCGCCAGCGGCCAGCGCGGACGCACCGTTACGCCAAGATCCGCCGTGACGCCCGCCTTAAACCGCACCATCCCGGCATAGGCGATCATCGCCCCGTTATCAGTACAAAACTCCGGACGAGCATAGAACACGTCGCCACGACGTTTTTGCATCATCTCCGCCAACTTCGCGCGCAACGTACGGTTAGCGCTGACGCCGCCCGCCATTACCAGACGCTTAAAGCCGGTGCTTTCCAGCGCACGCTTGCACTTGATCATCAGTGTATCCACGACCGCATCTTCAAAAGCGCGCGCGATATCAGCGCGAGTTTGTTCGTCGTCGCCATTACTACGAATGGTGTTAGCGGCAAAGGTTTTCAGACCGGAAAAACTAAAATCCAGCCCCGGGCGATCGGTCATCGGGCGCGGAAAGACAAAACGTCCCGCCGTCCCCTGCGACGCCATTTTCGACAGCATCGGGCCGCCAGGATAATCCAGCCCCAACAATTTGGCGGTTTTATCAAACGCTTCACCGGCGGCATCGTCAATCGACTCCCCCAGCAGTGCGTACTGACCGATTCCTGTCACGCTAATGAGCTGCGTATGTCCACCGGAAACCAGCAGCGCCACAAACGGGAAATCTGGGGGATTATCTTCCAGCATCGGCGCCAGCAGATGACCTTCCATATGGTGTACAGGAATGGCCGGCACATCCCAGGCAAATGCCAGCGAACGTCCGACGGTTGCGCCAACCAGCAGCGCGCCGACCAGGCCCGGGCCTGCGGTATAGGCCACCGCGTCGATATCGCTCGCCATCAGACCAGCTTCTTTTAATGCCGCCTGAATCAGCGGCACGGTTTTACGCACATGATCGCGGGAAGCCAGTTCAGGCACTACGCCGCCGTAGTCAGCATGTAATTTCACCTGACTATACAATTGGTTGGCTAACAGACCTTTTTTGTCGTCGTAAATAGCGATGCCGGTTTCATCGCAGGATGTTTCAATACCCAGTACACGCATGACTTGTTTTACCTCGCTCTAATACCGCGCAGTGTAGGTCGAATGCGGGTGGATGTATACCCTCAGTCCCGACTTCGTGTATACTCCCTCCCCTTATAAAAGTCCCTTTCAAAAAAGGCCGCGGTGCTTTACAAAGCAGCAGCAATTGCAGTAAAATTCCGCACCATTTTGAAATAAGCTGGCGTTGATGCCAGCGGCAAACCGAATTAATCAAAGGTGAGAGGCACATGCCGGTAATTAAAGTACGTGAAAACGAGCCGTTCGACGTAGCTCTGCGTCGCTTCAAGCGTTCCTGCGAAAAAGCAGGTGTTCTGGCGGAAGTTCGTCGTCGTGAGTTCTATGAAAAACCGACGACCGAACGTAAGCGCGCTAAAGCTTCTGCAGTGAAACGTCACGCGAAGAAACTGGCTCGCGAAAACGCACGCCGTACTCGTCTGTACTAATCTTTTGAGAGCGGGCTGCTCTCAATTCAGATCGAGTTGTAGTTGTAAGGCCGTGCTTCCGAAAGGAATGCGCGGCTTGTTTTCGTTTATGCATTAGCATATACACAAAATCATTCATGCTGCGTCCAGGCGGCAAGAGAGTAAATCCCCGGCGCTTACGCAAGTCAGCGACAGGGGTGAGCGAACGTAGCCAACACTGCGGCAGCCTGAAGGATGACGTGTATAAAAGGGGCATATGGCTGGACGAATCCCACGCGTATTCATTAATGACCTGCTGGCGAGAACCGATATCGTCGATCTGATCGACGTGCGCGTAAAACTCAAGAAACAGGGCAAGAACTATCACGCGTGTTGTCCATTCCATAATGAGAAAACCCCTTCTTTCACCGTAAACGGTGAAAAACAGTTTTATCACTGCTTTGGATGCGGCGCGCATGGCAATGCGATCGACTTTTTGATGAATTACGACAAGCTCGAATTTGTCGAAACCGTCGAAGAGTTAGCGGCCATGCATAACCTGGAGATTCCCTATGAAGCAGGTACCGGGCTTAGCCAGATAGAGCGTCATCAACGGCAAAATCTCTATCAACTGATGAATGGTTTGAATGACTTTTATCAGCAGTCGCTTACCCATCCTGCGGCAAAACCTGCGCGTGACTATCTGCAAAAGCGCGGTCTGAGCATTGAAATTATTCAGCGTTTCGCCATTGGTTTCGCGCCGCCAGGTTGGGATAACGCGTTAAAACGCTTCGGTAATAACAGCGATAACAAAGCATTATTGCTGGATGCCGGAATGCTGGTCAATAACGAGCAGGGCAGCACTTACGATCGTTTCCGTAATCGGGTTATGTTCCCTATTCGGGATAAACGCGGCAGGGTGATTGGTTTTGGCGGTCGAGTTCTGGGGAACGACACACCAAAATACCTGAACTCTCCGGAAACGGACATTTTCCATAAAGGTCGCCAGCTATATGGCCTTTATGAGGCTCAGCAATATAGCGCTGAACCGCAGCGCTTGCTTGTGGTCGAAGGTTATATGGATGTCGTCGCACTAGCGCAATACGACATTAACTATGCGGTCGCCTCGCTGGGTACCTCAACCACGGCAGACCATATGCATATGTTATTTCGGGCGACGAACAACGTGATTTGCTGTTATGACGGCGATCGGGCTGGCCGTGATGCCGCGTGGAGAGCTCTGGAAACAGCCATGCCTTACATGACCGATGGTCGGCAGGTACGTTTTATGTTTTTACCTGACGGTGAAGACCCGGATACGCTGGTGCGTAAAGAAGGCAAGGCGGCTTTCGAAGCGAGGATGGAGCAGGCGCAGCCGCTCTCTACGTTTCTGTTTAATAGCCTCCTGCCGCAAGTGGATTTAAGCTCGCCGGACGGCAGCACGCAATTAGCCGCGCTGGCGCTGCCGCTTATTAATCAGGTACCTGGCGACGCGCACCGTATTCAGTTGCGCCAGACGCTGGGGCTGAAGTTAGGCATTTTCGATGATAGTCAGCTTGATCGTTTAGTGCCAAAACAGGCGGAAAGCGGCGTTTCCCGCCCGGCTCCGCAGCTAAAACGCACGACCATGCGTATACTGATAGGATTACTGGTGCAAAATCCGGATCTCGCGCCGTTGGTGCCATCCTTAGACGCGCTGGATCAGGATAAGCTGCCCGGACTTGGCTTATTTAAAGAATTGGTCAAAACTTGTTTGGCTCAGCCAGGTCTTACTACCGGACAACTTCTGGAACTCTACCGTGGCACAAGTGATGCTGCGACCCTTGAAAAACTATCGATGTGGGACGATATAGCAGATAAGGCGATTGCTGAAAAGACCTTTACCGACTCACTCAACCATATGTTTGATTCGCTGCTGCAGCTGCGACAAGAAGAGCTGATCGCTCGCGATCGCACTCACGGTTTAAGCAGCGAAGAACGCCGGGAACTCTGGACGTTAAACCAGGAACTGGCCAGAAAATGAATTTAACGGCTTAAATGCCGCATATCGATCGGGAAGCCCCCGACAGCCGCAGTGAGAGGCAGCGGCCAAAATATAAGTATGCCCTCGCTTTAAATGTCGACAGCTATACCGTCGACACCAATCAAACGAATAAGTGTGGATACCGTCTTATGGAGCAAAACCCGCAGTCACAGCTGAAACTTCTTGTCACCCGTGGTAAGGAGCAAGGCTATCTGACCTATGCCGAGGTCAATGACCATCTGCCGGAAGATATCGTCGATTCAGATCAGATTGAAGATATCATCCAAATGATCAATGACATGGGTATTCAGGTGATGGAAGAAGCGCCTGATGCCGATGATCTGCTGTTGGCTGAAAATACCACCAGCACCGATGAAGATGCGGAAGAAGCTGCTGCACAAGTTCTGTCCAGTGTTGAGTCTGAAATCGGTCGTACGACTGACCCGGTACGCATGTATATGCGTGAAATGGGCACTGTTGAGCTGTTGACCCGGGAAGGCGAAATCGACATCGCTAAACGTATCGAAGACGGGATCAACCAGGTTCAATGTTCCGTTGCCGAATACCCGGAAGCCATTACCTATCTGCTGGAGCAGTACGATCGCGTTGAGGCTGAAGAGGCTCGTCTGTCTGATCTTATCACCGGCTTTGTTGATCCGAACGCGGAAGAAGAGATGGCGCCGACCGCAACTCACGTCGGCTCTGAACTCTCCCAGGAAGACCTGGATGATGACGAAGACGAAGATGAAGAAGACGGCGACGATGACGCCGCCGATGACGACAACAGCATTGACCCTGAACTGGCACGCGAAAAATTCGCTGAGCTGCGCGCGCAATATGTCGTCACGCGCGATACCATCAAAGCGAAAGGCCGCAGCCATGCCGCCGCGCAAGAAGAGATTCTGAAGCTGTCTGAAGTGTTCAAACAGTTCCGTCTGGTACCGAAGCAGTTCGACTACCTGGTCAACAGTATGCGCGTGATGATGGATCGCGTGCGTACTCAGGAACGTCTGATCATGAAGCTCTGCGTCGAGCAGTGCAAAATGCCGAAGAAAAACTTTATCACGCTATTCACCGGCAACGAAACCAGCGAAACCTGGTTCAACGCCGCCATCGCGATGAACAAACCGTGGTCGGAAAAACTGCACGATGTCGCGGAAGAAGTGCAACGCTGTCTGCAAAAACTGCGGCAGATTGAAGAAGAGACCGGCCTGACCATCGAACAGGTGAAAGACATCAACCGTCGCATGTCTATCGGGGAAGCGAAAGCCCGCCGTGCGAAGAAAGAGATGGTTGAAGCGAACTTGCGTCTGGTTATTTCTATCGCCAAGAAATACACCAACCGCGGCCTGCAATTCCTCGATCTGATTCAGGAAGGCAATATCGGTCTGATGAAAGCGGTCGATAAATTTGAGTACCGCCGCGGCTACAAGTTCTCCACCTACGCGACCTGGTGGATTCGTCAGGCGATCACCCGCTCTATCGCAGATCAGGCGCGCACCATCCGTATTCCGGTACATATGATTGAGACCATCAACAAACTCAACCGTATCTCCCGCCAGATGCTGCAAGAGATGGGCCGTGAGCCAACGCCGGAAGAGCTGGCTGAACGGATGCTGATGCCGGAAGATAAAATTCGTAAGGTGCTGAAAATCGCCAAAGAGCCTATCTCCATGGAAACGCCGATCGGCGATGATGAAGATTCGCATCTGGGGGATTTCATTGAGGATACCACCCTCGAGTTACCGCTGGATTCCGCTACCACGGAAAGCCTGCGCGCCGCCACCCACGACGTTCTGGCTGGTCTGACCGCCCGCGAAGCGAAAGTCCTGCGTATGCGTTTCGGTATTGATATGAACACCGACCATACGCTGGAGGAAGTGGGTAAACAGTTCGACGTAACCCGCGAGCGTATCCGTCAGATCGAAGCGAAGGCGCTGCGTAAGCTGCGCCATCCGAGCCGTTCTGAAGTGTTACGCAGCTTCCTGGACGATTAATTCACCGTACACGTATAAACAAACGCCGCCGCAAGGCGGCGTTTTTTATCAGGTCATGCGCGAGCGCCCTATTTGACCTACAGAATTTTTACAAAGCGCGAGTATTCGCGCCCTCATTCCACATTGCTATAGTCCACGCATAATGAGCGCCTGATCCAGCTCACAATAAGCTTCGACCAGTTTTTCCGTTTTAATACGGTTTAAGCCGCTGGGATTCGGCAACACCCACACCGTCGTCGCGCCAATGGCGATCTTTTGTTTACCCCAGACGATACCGCGCTGGCTGAATCCCTGTTCAAAAGCCTGTTTACCAAGCACCGCCAGCGCCGCGGGCCGATAGTCCTCTATTTTTTCAATCAGGCTTCGCCCGCCGCTACGTAATTCATGCAACTTCACCTCCGTCGCTTGTACCGTCGGTCGGTCGACTAATTTCGTTACCCCGCAGCGAAAATCCAGTAATTTTTCTGCTTCCTCCGGTTTCAACTGTCGATCGGTGAAACCGGCCAAATGAATCACTTTCCAAAAACGATTCGCAGGATGCGCAAACGGGAAGCCGGTATTCGCCGAGGAGAGCCCCGGATTGATGCCGCAAAAAACCACCCGTAGCCCTGGCGCCAGTATGTCCTTAACCATTATCACTCCTGAGCAATATAATGTTCTTTAAGTATAACGGTTTGAAAATACATTGTTTATAAAAACAGCACCCGCGCGGTTATGGCTGGATTGCGGCGTAAAGTTACATTATAATCCACCGCCACGGCCCCTTAGCTCAGTGGTTAGAGCAGGCGACTCATAATCGCTTGGTCGCTGGTTCAAGTCCAGCAGGGGCCACCAGACACCGCAAGGGCTGACGAGAAATCGTCGGCCCTTTTGCTTTTCTCAGGGATACTTTCAAAAAGAAAAACCTGCGTTTATGACTAAGTATTAACAAAACCCCAGTGGGTTACGGAAAAGGCGAAAATTTCCGAAACCATCTGAGCAATTCTTTTCTGTGCAATCCCCAAAAAACGGATCTTTCCGGATCAGGTCATATCAGTATTTGTGCAATATAAATCCCTGAACTGGCAAGGCTTACAGGCAAGTCTTCACAGTTCTGCGCAGAAAAAATTTTTAAATTCGCGGGTATATAAATCTGACCATGCGGGCCGTCATATTGGCTACGGCCTCCTGAGATTTTCCTGCCCCTCTCCGCTAGCTTCCTACATACGGGCATTTAAAAAAGCGGCTTGATTGCCGTCTGACTGTTTTAAGTATTACGCACCAGCCAAACGACCTTTTCCCCCAATGGCCACAACCGCCGCCAGCGCGTTAAACACGATGTACATAGTAAAATAGTTATCCTCTACGCGATCAGGGTAAGGCTCCAGTTTCTCAGTCGGGATGTAATTCATCAGGTTCGTGACAGTATATTTCAGGCTTTCGGCCAGCGGCTCGAATATCCCTGAAAGCATCATCACAAACGTGATAGCCAACAACACCAAGAGTCGTAACGACCCCTTTTCCGGGCGTGACATCACAACTCCCTGAGGTATTACCGATCACCGTTACTTCACCATAAACCCAAAGTTTATCTCCCTGCAAAATACGGTGACGGTGGGCTTTCAGCAACGCAGCACGTACTACCTAAAAATCACGTGAAAAAATAAGGTGATACGGCCCTCACTGATGCCAGAACCATCTGGCCGAGGTGAATGCAAACGGAAATGGCCGCACTGGTAGTGATAGCGCCCCTACAGTTATTTACGATGCCAATAGGCTGCCGCACGTACCAGGTGTGGATCAAACCCATTTTCAAAGCACTGACTTAAACGTTTCACCGTCTTGCCTTCGCCAGTGATCCAGATGAAATAGTCTGATTCTGGTATTGTCAGCTGCGACAGGCGCGTTTGTATTGCCTGTTCATCGCCGCCAACGACATATTCTACAGGAATGTCCGTCAAATGGGCGAGATAATCGCGATATGCCGCATCCTGAATACTCACCAGCGCGGTTATCGCAGGGCGCGCAGGCAGACGGCTAAGCGATTCCAGACGACGACGCAGCGCAGGCATACCAGACTCATCGCAGACATAAACCTGACAGGCATAATCTTCCGGCACCACCAGCGAACCGCGCGGCCCGCCAATCGTCAGTATATCACCTTCACGGGCTTCCATTGCCCAACGGCTGGCTACGCCGCCATCGTGGATAAAGAAATCCAGCGCCAGTTCGCGACGCGCCTCATCATAGAGCGGCGTGTAATCCCTGGAGACCGGACGAACGCCCTCCCCCCAGATAATACCTTCCTCAGTGACTGCCGGGGGCGTAAAGCGACTGCCTGGCTCAGGAAAAAAAACTTTCGTGTGATCGTCAAAGCCCAGGGAGGTGAAACCGTCCAGCGCCTCGCCGCCAAGCACGATCCGCTGAAATCCTGCGCTAATACGTTCTACCCGCAGAACGGTCAGCTCGCGAAAACGCAGTTCATTACGAACACGCTGTGGGTAGCGTACGGATGATGTCGTCATTTTTTGCCTTCGTAAAGTAATGCGATATATCTAAAATAATTTTTTAAATGATAATGATTGTTAATCATGAAAAATGCAACTGTTTTTTGATAGTGTTGTGGCTACGCTTCGTTAATCATAACCTTAAAATAAAACTTTATAAATTAATAAATTATAATAAAAAACGATCTTACCCTTGCTAAAGACCAATATTTAGATATAAATTAGATATATCTAAATAAGCAGGAGGCAATGATGCAAAATCAACATGAAGGGTGCTGCAAAAACCGGGATCATAAGCACGACGGCTGCTGTAAAGATCGAGAACGTCAGCATGAAGGTTGCCATAGCGCGCATCAGCATGAGAACGCCAGTTGCGGCGGCGAACACCGTCACGGACACGGCTGTGGTCGTCATGAACGGGGCGGTGGTCGACGTCAACGATTTTTTGGCCACGGCGAACTTCGGCTGGTCATTCTTGATATCCTGACCCGGGACGCCAGCCACGGCTATGAACTGATTAAAGCAATAGAAAACCTGACGGGGGGCGGCTATACGCCAAGCGCTGGCGTGATCTACCCTACGCTGGATTTTTTACAGGATCAGCAATTCATCACGATTAGCGACGAAGAAGGCGGGCGGAAAAAAATCGCGATTACCGCGAACGGCGCGCAATGGCTTGATGAAAACCGCGAACATCTGACGCATATTCAGACGCGGCTAAAAGCCCGTTGTGTTGGCATGGAGTTACGTAAAAATCCGCAGATGAAGCGGGCGCTGGATAACTTCAAGGCCGTGCTGGATCTGCGGATAAACCACAGCGATATCAACGACACGCAAATCAAACGCATTATCGGCGTGATTGATCGCGCGGCGCTGGAAATCGCTGAACTGGATTAAGCGGGCTGCGCGTCCTCTTCCCGGACGCGGAATACGTTAACCAGCTCTTTTAAATGTAACGCCTGTTCGTTCAGCGACGCCGCGGCGGCAACAGACTCTTCCACAAGACAGGAGTTTTGTTGTGTGGCGGCGTCAATCAGGCCAATTGCGCTGTTAATCTGCGAAATACCGTCGGTTTGCTCGCGGCTGGCCTGCCCAATCTCACGCAATATCACATCCATCTCTTCGACGTTATCCACCATGCCATTAATCAGAGCGCTGGCTTTCTCCACCAGTTGCATACCTTCCTGAGTCTGACTGGTTGAATCTTCAATCAAATTGCGGATTTCACTGGCCGACGAGGCGCTCTTTTGCGCCAACTGGCGAACCTCCCCCGCGACAACGGCAAAACCGCGCCCATGTTCGCCCGCGCGAGCAGCTTCAACCGCCGCGTTCAGCGCCAGAATATTGGTCTGAAAGGCAATGGAATCAATAATATTGATGATATCCGACATACGATTTGCCGTATCATTAATGACGCGCATTTTCTGCGTCACTTGATTCATCATCTCGCCGTTATTTTTCACCACGCTGGCAGCGCCGGCAGACAGTTTTGTCGCTTCACTGGTATGGTCAGCCGTATTTTTAACCGTGGAAGTAATCTGTTCCATCGACGCCGCCGTTTCTTCAACAGAACTGGCCTGCTCTTCCGTACGCGCCGCCAAATCCTGGTTACCAGCGACAATTTGCGCCGCCGCTGTGGAGATACTTTCCGAACCGTTTTGTACTTCCTGTACGATATCCAGTAGACGCGTTTTCATCGCCATCAACGCTTGCAGTAGCACGCCCGTTTCATCTTTATCGTCGGTGGTGATATGACGAGTCAGATCGCCATCGGCAATTGCCTCGGCAAAGCGTACCGCTTCATCAAGCGGTCGGGTAATGGAACGCACAATATACCATCCCATTACACATCCAGCGGCGATACTTATCAGCGCCAGGGTGATTAACAGCGTCCGATTAGTTTTAAAATCCCCCTCGACTTGCAAACCCGCGTTGTGCATCTGCGCATCCTGAACGGCGATAAGCTCCTGAACTTTATCCTTATAGACCTTTTGCACCTGCACCGTTCTGGTCATCATCTCCTGAATGGCCGCCTGACGATTATGGCTTTGAATATCTTGCAAAATACGGAATCTGGACTCCAGGTATTGCTGGCGCGCTTCACGGATCTCGGTAATGATTTTCTGCGAAGCCGCATCGTGACGATTGCTGGAAAGCTCATCCAGTAGCGCCGTAATACGCTGGCTTATCTCACTGAGTTCTTTCTGCGAGCTCTGGCTCCAGCGCCCCTCTTCATCCAGTAACATGAGCTGCTGCGCGATGATGAAATCATTAAAATTATCGATTAACAGATTGGCTTTCACCGTGGTGGGATAATCATTAGTAATAATGTTCTGCATACCAGTATTAGCCCGATCAAGGCTAAACAAAGACAGAGCGGAACTCACCACCATGAGTACAATGAATAAACCAAAGGCAATAAATAATTTCGAACGTATTTTAATGTTATGCAAAAACATATTTTCTCCCTGGGATTGCATATCCTCATACAGGAAGATTTATCGGCAAAAATGTTACTAACTTTATGATATTGATCGTTTTTTATTGCGAAACATTATTAGTAAATAAATTTTATTGATTACATAAAAATGAGCCAATAGTGATATGAATTGACACTAATAATGAAAGAAATACGCTAAAAGGTTAACCATTTCTTATTTATTAACTGAGCTTGTACCTATTAATAGGTAGGCAAAGGAGAGGAAATAAATACTACATTACATGATTTTTAACGGCATATGCCACTGATACTCTCTATGATGGCAGAAACCGTCTTCTATCAGAGCGCATCCGCCCGGTAAGCTTGTTGCTACCGGGCGGACGTCATTATCATTGCCACCTACAAGTAAACTTAATGCAACACCGTGACCGCATCCTCCAGCCGGCTGGCACGGTGTTTTACCATTGCCGACACTTGTGCGCTCTCTTCCACCAGCTCCGCATTTTTCTGGGTTATACGGTTCAACTCGTCCACTGCGCGGGTCAGGCTGGAGAGCCCATCTGTCTGTTCCAGCGTCGACTGACTGATACGTGCGATAAGCTGGGTGACGTTTTGCACCTGGACTACAATGTCATCCATGGTACGGCCTGCGGCGTGAACCTGCTCGGAGCCTGACTGCACCTTTGTTGCGCTGGCATCAATTAATTTACGAATATCGTTCGCCGCGTTAGCGCTGCGACTGGCAAGATGGCGTACCTCGCCAGCAACCACTGCAAACCCCTTCCCCTGCTCGCCCGCTCTCGCCGCTTCTACCGCCGCATTCAGCGCCAGGATATTCGTCTGAAAAGCAATATCGTTAATTAGCGTGGTGATCGTCCCGATACGTTGCGTACTGTGAGCGATATCATCCATCGTTTTAATCACCGTATCCATCGCCTCACCTCCCTGAGCCGCCGCGCTACTGGCCGCCATGGAAAGCTTATCCGCAGCGGAAGCCGTCTCGGAATTGAGTTTCACGGACTCCGCCATCTGGTTCATTGTCGTTACCGTTTCCTGAACATTCTCCACGGTCTGACGGGTGTGTTCGTTCAGATCATCATTACCCTTCGCCAGCCTTTCACTGCCGTTTCTGACGCTGGAAACCTGACTTGATACGTCATTGATCAGCCAGCGGCACATCAAGCCAAGCTGCCCCACGGCCCTCAGCGTCAGCCCCAGCTCATCGCTACGATTAAGATGTTGTACGCTGTTGCGTTCGCCGGTTGCCACTTTCAGCGCCTGCGTCGCCACATTTTCAATGGGACGCACAATTTGCCATTCAAATAGCGCCGTACCTGCCAGCATCGCCAACGCGCCCATCAATAATGCCTGCCATGACGCATCCGTACACAACAGCGCCAACGCCAGCATCACTGCCATTAGCCCCATAATGCTACGCACTCGCCAGCGAACAGGCATAGCGGGTAGTTTGCCCAGCAAGCCCTGACGAACCACCAATCCTTTATGAATACGTTTACTACACCGCCCTTTATTCAGCGCCTGATATAAAGGCTCGACGGCGGCAATCTCATCATCCGTGGCGCGGGTACGGATCGACATATATCCCGTTACACGCCCTTCACGTATCATCGGTACCGCGTTGGCCCGCACCCAATAATGGTCGCCGTTTTTACGCCGGTTTTTCACAATGCCGCTCCACGGTTCGCCCTGTTTTAGGGTGTGCCACATATCGGCGAAAGCAGCTTTCGGCATATCCGGATGACGCACCAGATTATGTGGCTGCGCCAGCAACTCGTTTAACTGATAGCCGCTCACCTGAACAAAAGTGTCATTGGCGTGAGTGATATAGCTTTCCAGGTCGGTCGTAGACATCAGAGTGGTATCATCATCCAGCGGAGTATTTAGCTGGCTGACGTAGGGATGAGAAGACATGATAGCGTCCTGTGCAGGTTATCTGGATGTTAATTTTTCGCTCAGATGTTATTTCGGCGCTAATCTATTTATCTTTAGTTGTTAAAATTGATCTGGATCGCAATTTGCGATTAATCCTTAATATTTGTACGATTTTTTCCTCATCCTGCGCATTATTTTCATTATGAAATTGTTTAGCGTGGTCAAACTTTTTCTTTAAAATCTGTCCTGGCTCACCTTTTTCTAACGCTGCCGCTAACGCAACAAATCATAAACTATAAAACAAGATCTGCTCAAAATGCATCCAATTGTTAACACATGACATTAAATGTTGTATAAATGTGATTACTCCTGGTGTTTATCCCGATTTTCACTATGGGCTTTGGCGCGTGCTAATCCCTGCAATACTTAATTCAGTATCATGTGATACGCGGTCATCTGGAGCTCATCTTGAACAGGTTACCTTCCAGCGCATCGGCTTTGGCCTGTAGCGCGCACGCACTGAATCTCATTGAGAAGCGAACGCTAAGCCATGAGGAAATGAAAGCACTAAACCGAGAGGTCATTGACTACTTTAAAGAGCATGTAAATCCGGGATTTCTGGAATACCGAAAATCTGTTACCGCCGGCGGGGATTACGGAGCCGTAGAGTGGCAAGCGGGCAGTTTAAATACGCTTGTCAACACCCAGGGGCAGGAGTTTATCGACTGTCTTGGGGGGTTTGGCATCTTTAACGTGGGGCACCGTAATCCTGTTGTGGTATCCGCCGTCCAGAATCAACTCGCCAAACAACCTCTCCACAGCCAGGAGTTACTTGACCCCTTGCGGGCGATGCTGGCAAAAACGCTGGCGGCGCTGACGCCGGGAAAACTCAAGTACAGCTTTTTCTGCAACAGCGGCACCGAATCCGTCGAAGCGGCGTTAAAACTGGCAAAAGCGTATCAGTCGCCGCGCGGCAAATTTACCTTTATCGCCACCAGCGGCGCCTTCCACGGCAAATCATTGGGCGCGCTCTCCGCCACGGCCAAATCCACCTTCCGCAGACCCTTTATGCCTTTACTGCCGGGCTTCCGCCATGTGCCGTTTGGCAATATCGACGCTATGCGCATGGCATTTAGCGAAGGCAAAAAAACAGGTGACGAGATAGCCGCCGTGATTCTGGAGCCTATTCAGGGTGAAGGGGGCGTGATCCTGCCGCCGCAGGGATATCTGACTGAGGTGCGTAAGCTCTGCGATGAATTCGGCGCGCTGATGATTCTGGATGAAGTACAAACCGGCATGGGGCGCACCGGCAAGATGTTTGCCTGCGAGCACGAAAATGTGCAACCTGATATTCTATGTCTGGCGAAAGCCCTGGGCGGCGGCGTGATGCCGATTGGCGCCACCATCGCGACTGAAGAGGTGTTTTCGGTTCTGTTCGACAACCCCTTCCTGCATACCACCACTTTTGGCGGTAATCCGCTGGCTTGTGCCGCCGCGCTGGCGACCATTAACGTCCTGCTGGAGCAAAACCTCCCGGCCCAGGCGGAACAAAAAGGCGATACGCTGCTGGATGGTTTTCGACAACTTGCGCGTGAATATCCCAATCTGGTGCATGATGCGCGCGGCAAAGGCATGTTGATGGCCATTGAATTTGTCGATAACGAAACGGGCTACCGTTTTGCCAGTGAGATGTTCCGTCAACGCGTGCTGGTCGCCGGTACGCTGAATAATGCGAAAACAATTCGTATCGAACCACCGCTCACGCTAACTATTGAACTGTGCGAACAGGTATTGAAATCAGCGCGTAATGCGCTGGCAGCGATGCAGGTGAGCGTTGAAGAGGTTTAAAAACGATGCCGGATAGCGCTGTGGTTATCCGGCTTGTTTTCCCTTAGGCAGTCGCCTCTTTTTTGAATCCCATCACAATCACCACATTCCCCTTTTCCCTTTTACCTCGTGACGGCTACAGTAGTAACTCATCCGACCACATAACAATAATTTTACATACTGGATATGCTTATGAGCTACCCGTCGCTATTTGCCCCGCTCGATCTGGGCTTTACTACTCTCAGAAACCGCGTGCTGATGGGATCGATGCACACCGGTCTGGAAGAACATCCTGATGGCGCTGAGCGCCTGGCGGCATTTTATGCCGAGCGCGCACGACATGGCGTAGCGTTAATCGTCACCGGCGGTATTGCGCCCGTTCCCTCCGGGGTAGTGATGACCGGCGGCGCGATGCTGAACGATGCCAGCCAATTAACGCCTCACCGCGTAGTGACCGATGCCGTACATGCGGAAGGCGGTAAAATCGCGCTGCAAATTCTGCATACCGGGCGTTACAGCTATCAGCCGCACCTGGTCGCGCCGTCGGCGATTCAGGCGCCAATCAACCGTTTTACGCCGCATGAACTGACGCATGATGAAATCCTGCAGTTAATCGACGACTTCGCGCATTGCGCGCAGTTGGCGCAGGAAGCAGGCTACGACGGCGTAGAGGTGATGGGATCAGAGGGTTATCTGATTAATGAATTTCTCACGCGGCGGACTAACCATCGCGATGACGAATGGGGCGGCGACTATGCCAGCCGTATGCGCTTTGCGGTTGAGGTAGTACGCGCGGTACGCCAGCGGGTAGGGAACGACTTTATTATTATCTATCGCCTGTCGATGCTCGATCTGGTGGAAAATGGCGGCACATTCGACGAAACGGTACAACTGGCGCAAGCCATTGAAGCCGCAGGCGCAACCCTAATTAATACCGGCATCGGCTGGCATGAGGCGCGAATCCCGACCATCGCCACGCCAGTACCGCGTGGTGCCTTTAGCTGGGTGACGCAGAAACTCAAAGGGCATGTGTCGGTTCCGCTGATCGCGACCAATCGCATTAACGATCCGCTGGTCGCCGAGACGATCCTGGCGCGCGGCGATGCCGATATGGTGTCGATGGCGCGTCCCTTCCTTGCCGATGCCGAATTCCTGGCTAAAGCGCAATCCGGACGCGCAGATGAGATCAACACCTGTATCGGTTGTAATCAGGCCTGTCTGGATCGGATCTTTATCGGCAAAGTGACCTCCTGTCTGGTGAACCCGCGCGCCTGTCACGAAACCCAAATGCCGATAACGCCGGTCATACGCAAAAAGAACCTGGCCGTTGTCGGCGCAGGCCCGGCAGGGCTGGCTTTCGCGATTAATGCCGCGTCGCGCGGCCATCATGTCACGCTGTTTGACGCCCATAGTGAAATTGGCGGTCAGTTTACCATCGCCAGGCAGATCCCCGGTAAAGAGGAGTTTTACGAAACGCTGCGCTACTACCGTCGAATGATCGATGTGACTGGCGTTACGCTGAAACTGAACCAACGGGTGAACGCAGAGGATCTTCAGCCGTTTGACGAAGCGATCCTCGCCTGCGGAATAGTACCGCGCCGCCCGCCGATAGACGGTATTGATCATCCGAAGGCATTGACCTATCTGGAAGTATTGCGCGATAAAACGCCGGTTGGTAAGCGAGTGGCGATCATCGGCTGCGGCGGGATCGGTTTTGACACGGCCATGTATCTGAGCCAGCACGGCGACTCCACCAGCCAAAATATTGCTGAATTTTGTACTGAATGGGGAATTGATACCAGCCTGCAACAGGCCGGCGGTCTGTGCCCGGAAGGTCCGCGCCTGACGCGTAGTCCACGGCAAATCGTCATGCTGCAACGCAAAGCCGGTAAACCCGGAGAAGGATTAGGCAAAACGACCGGCTGGATCCATCGCGCGACGTTACTGGCGCGCGGCGTGAAAATGATCCCGGCTGTCAGTTACCAGAAGATCGACGACGACGGATTACATCTCTTGATCGGCGGCGCACCGCAGTTACTGGAAGTGGATCATGTGGTGATCTGCGCCGGACAGGAACCCCGCCGTGAGCTGGCGGACCCGTTACGCGCCGCAGGTAAAACGGTACATCTTATCGGCGGATGCGATGTAGCGATGGAGCTGGATGCCCGGCGGGCGATTGCCCAGGGCACCCGGCTAGCGCTGGAGATTTAACAACTTTTGCCTGATGGCGCTGCGCTTATCGGGCCTACGCCGTCATACCGGTTGTAGGCCGGTATGACGCTTGAGCGCCTTATCGACGGCGTCCCTGCTTCACCGCTTTCAGAATGACAAATTTATTGTTGGTTGCTATCGTCGCGCAATTACCGAAAATCTTCTTCAACTTGTGGAAATAGTCCAGATGGCGGTTCGCCACAATATACAGTTCGCCGTTGATTTTCAGGCAGCGGCGGGCATGATGGAACATCTCCCAGGCGATATTATCAGTCAGCGCATGTTTCTGGTGGAACGGCGGGTTGCAGAACACAGCGTTAAAACGGAACGGCTCCACGCCGGAGAGCGCGTTGTTGATCATAAATTCGCAGCGTTCGAACGCTTCCGGCAGGTTCGTTTCTACATTCAAACGGCTGGAATCTACCGCCATCGGCGATTCATCGACAAATACCACATTCGCCTGCGGATTTTTCGCCAGTAAACTCAGACCAATCACCCCATTGCCGCAGCCGAGATCGACAATCTCCCCGTCGAGGTTTTCCGGCAGATGCTGCATAAAGAAGCGCGCGCCGATATCCAATCCGGTACGAGAAAACACATTCGCGTGGTTGTGAATCGTCCAGCCTGTATCTTCCAGTTTCCAGCTTAGCGTTTGCGGCGCGTCGGCCAGTTGCGGATTACTGAAGGTACAGTTAATCAGGCGCGCTTTCTTCCACGCCAGCGTCGTCGTGGTTGGGCCCAGCACTTTTTCAAACAGTTCCAGCGTAGAGGTATGAATATCACGCGCTTTCGCGCCGGCGATAATACGCGTTTGCGCCGTAACGACCTTACGTAAAGCGCGTAACTGCTGTTCCAGCAACGCCAGCGTTTTCGGCACTTTAATCAATACCACGCCCGGTGCCTGCGGGTAGTCAGCGGTACTGTCGAGAAACGTTACGCTGGACTCAGCGATGCCGTTATGGCGTAAATTCTCTCGCGTACCCAGTTCGCTTAAATATGAATCGCCAATACTGTATGGGGAATGCTCAGCCAGCGCACAACTTAGCGCGCCAAACGTATCATTCAGGATCAGCACCGGGCCGCGGATTTCCGTCTCATCCAACTGTTGCAGCAGATACTCATCGGCCGCCTCCCACGCCAGAAGCGGGTTAACATCATCCGTTTGCGGAAAACGTTTCAGCGTCAGTGAACGGAAACCGTCGTCTACATGGCTCATTGGGCCTCCTGAATGGTAAAATTGCAGCGTTATCCCTGAAAAGGGTGCGTGAGTATACACTTTTTATCAGCAACATGGAGCTTTGATGACCTCACTACCTTACCTCCACGGGTATCCGGAACATCTCCTTGCCCAGGTGCGCACCTTAATCGCCGAGCAGCGCCTGGGAGCGATGCTGGAAAAACGTTATCCCGGCGCGCATGATTACGCCACTGACAAAGCGCTATATCACTATACTCAGGAGCTGAAAAGTCAGTTTCTGCGCAACGCGCCGCCCATCAATAAAGTGATGTATGACAGCAAGATCCATGTGCTGAAAAATGCGCTGGGGCTGCATACCGCTGTCTCGCGCGTTCAGGGCGGCAAGCTCAAGGCAAAGGCGGAGATCCGTGTCGCCACCGTGTTTCGCAACGCCCCGGAGCCATTCTTACGGATGATTGTGGTTCACGAACTGGCGCACCTGAAAGAGAAAGATCATAGCAAAGCGTTTTATCAGCTCTGCTGCCATATGGAGCCGCAGTACCATCAACTGGAGTTTGATACGCGCCTGTGGCTGACGCATCAGGCGCTGTCGGCACAATAAATTCTGAAAATGCCCCTTCCCCCGTATCTTTTTAACCGCGTGGATCAGTGCGGTGCTGGATGCCAAAATTTTGCGCCGTCAGCCTACATATCCTGGCGCAGGCATTGCTATTGGGGCTGATAGACACACAGAGTGCCCTTCTCGCCAGTAAAATGCCAGAGTGCGTCGCAGCGCACTGGCAAGGGCGGAAAGGCGTGCTACATTGACGAAAATCCCTTTCTGGAGTCCGCTGACGTTTATGATACGTTTCGCTGTAATTGGTACTAACTGGATCACGCGCCAGTTTGTCGACGCCGCCCATGAAACCGGCAAATTCAGGCTTGCCGCCGTTTACTCCCGTAGTCTTGAACAGGCGCAGTCTTTCGCAAATGATTATCCCGTCGAGCATCTGTTTACCTCGCTGGAAGCGATGGCGCAAAGCGACGCGATTGAGGCGGTTTATATCGCCAGCCCGAATTCCCTGCATTTCTCCCAGACGCAGCGCTTTTTACAGCATAAAAAACATGTCATGTGCGAAAAGCCGCTGGCCTCTAACCTGGCGGAGGTTGATGCCGCTATCGCCTGCGCGCGCGATAATCAGCGGGTGCTGTTTGAAGCCTTTAAAACCGCCAGCCTGCCCAATTTCCTGCTGCTGCGGGAATCGTTGCCGAAGATCGGCAGAATGCATAAAGCATTACTGAATTACTGCCAATACTCTTCACGTTATCAGCGCTATCTGAATGGTGAAAATCCGAATACGTTTAATCCGGCCTTCTCCAATGGTTCGATTATGGATATCGGGTATTACTGTCTGGCGTCGGCGATCGCGCTATGGGGCGAGCCGCGCAGCGTTCAGGCGTCGGCGAATTTATTGGAAAGCGGGGTAGATGCGCACGGCGTCGTGGTTATGGATTACGGCGATTTTAGCGTCACGCTACAGCATTCCAAAGTCAGCGACTCGGCACTGGCCAGTGAAATTCAGGGCGAGGCGGGATCGTTGGTAATTGAAAAGCTGTCGGAATGCCAGAAAGTGTGTTTTGCGCCGCGCGGCGCGCTGATGCAGGATCTGACCCAGATTCAGCATATTAATACCATGCTGTATGAAGCCGAGGCGTTTGCCCAGCTTATTGAAAACCACGCCGTGGAACATCCGGGGTTGTCGCTAAGTCGCGCTACGGCAAAATGGCTGACAGAAATACGCCGTCAAACCGGGGTTATCTTTCCGGCGGACGATCTGACCCATCCCCTTACTGCGTAAAATTATGTAAATCATATGTTACAGGTCATTGACTCTACGCGTGGCCTGTCATACTTTGTTACGCGCAAAGGGGAGTAACTTCATTGTCGGTCGATCGTCATTACGATGTGTGCAAAACCACATCCGGTCACCGGGCAGCCATAAAGGAATGCGTTAGCGTATTCCTTTATTGTTGTAAGTGAGACCTTGCCGAATGGCAAGGTCTATGCATAAAAGCAGCGGCTAATGCCATTCGGCGTTAGCCGTTTTTTTTGCATGGGGAGAAATAATGAATACTGTCGGTACGCCATTATTATGGGGTGGATTCGCGGTTGTTGTGGTGATAATGCTATCCATCGACCTGTTGTTGCAGGGGCGCCGCGGCGCACATGCTATGTCGATGAAACAAGCGGCAGGATGGTCAATCCTGTGGGTAACGCTCTCGCTACTGTTTAACGCCGCTTTCTGGTGGTATCTGGCTGAAACGCAAGGGCGCGAAATTGCTGACCCGCAGGCATTAGCGTTCCTTACCGGCTATCTGATTGAGAAGTCGCTGGCCGTAGATAACGTCTTTGTTTGGCTGATGCTATTTAGCTATTTCTCCGTCCCTCCGGCTCTGCAACGCCGGGTGCTGGTGTATGGGGTTCTTGGCGCGATCGTGTTGCGTACTATCATGATTTTTGCCGGTACCTGGCTCATCACCCAGTTTGAATGGCTGCTATATGTGTTCGGCGCCTTCCTGCTGTTTACCGGCGTCAAAATGGCGCTGGCGAAAGAAGACGAATCCGGCATTGGCGAAAAACCGATGGTGCGTTGGCTGCGTGGGCATCTGCGCATGACCGATACGATTGAGAACGAGCACTTTTTCGTACGTAAAAACGGCCTGCTGTATGCCACGCCGCTGCTGCTGGTGCTGATTATGGTTGAGTTCAGCGATGTGATCTTCGCCGTTGACAGTATTCCGGCGATCTTTGCGGTCACCACCGACCCGTTCATCGTACTGACCTCTAACCTGTTTGCCATCCTGGGTCTGCGCGCGATGTACTTCTTGCTGTCCGGCGTGGCGGAACGCTTCTCGATGCTGAAATATGGTCTGGCGGTCATTCTGGTCTTTATCGGCATTAAGATGCTGATCGTCGACTTCTACCATATTCCTATCGCGATTTCGCTGGGCGTAGTGTTTGGCATTCTGACCGTTACGCTGGTGATTAACGCCTGGGTTAACCATCAGCGCGATAAGAAACTGCGAGCGCAATAATCTTTTATCGGGGTAACCTGCCCCGTCAAAAACGCCCGGCGGCGCACACCTGCCGGGCGTTTTTGTTTAACATGTCACAATACTGTTAATATAAAGTTATAAAACATGATCGCAGCAAAAAATCCAGGATATTTCGCTTCCCGAAACTTCAACTTTCCTTATACTCAACCAGGCAAACACTTTGTTACATCCTGAAAGATGCGCCGTAAGAGCGTGCAGGGGATGAACAGCAACACAATACAAGGAACATGAAATGGCTACGCAACGTGCATCAGGGCTACTGCAGCGTTTAGCGCAAGGCAGTCTGGTTAAACAAATTTTAGTGGGTCTGGTACTGGGGATTTTACTGGCATGGGTTTCTAAGCCTGCGGCGGAAGCGGTTGGCTTGCTTGGCACCCTGTTCGTCGGCGCCTTAAAAGCGGTCGCCCCCATTCTGGTGCTGATGCTGGTAATGGCCTCGATCGCCAACCATCAGCACGGTCAAAAAACCAATATCCGCCCGATTCTCTTTCTCTATCTGTTAGGCACTTTTTTAGCCGCATTGGCGGCAGTCGTGTTCAGCTTCGCCTTCCCTTCAACGCTACACCTGTCCAGTACCGCCCAGGATATCGTGCCGCCGTCCGGCATTGTAGAAGTCTTGCGTGGTCTGCTGATGAGTATGGTGTCGAATCCCATCGATGCGCTGCTGAACGCCAATTATATCGGGATTCTGGTGTGGGCCGTCGGTCTGGGATTTGCCCTGCGTCATGGTAATGAGACTACGAAGAACCTCGTGAACGATATGTCTAACGCCGTGACCTTTATGGTGAAACTGGTGATCCGTTTCGCGCCAGTCGGTATTTTTGGTCTGGTTTCATCAACGCTTGCAACCACCGGCTTCTCCACCCTGTGGGGCTATGCGCACCTGCTGGTCGTCTTGATTGGCTGTATGCTGCTGGTCGCGCTGGTGGTCAACCCGCTATTGGTATTCTGGAAAATTCGCCGCAATCCTTATCCGCTGGTGTTCGCCTGCCTGCGTGAAAGCGGCGTTTATGCCTTCTTTACCCGCAGCTCTGCCGCCAACATTCCAGTGAATATGGCGCTGTGCGAAAAACTGAATCTGGACAGGGATACTTATTCCGTTTCCATTCCGCTGGGCGCCACCATCAATATGGCCGGCGCGGCAATTACCATTACGGTTTTGACGTTGGCGGCAGTCCATACGTTAGGCGTCCCGGTGGATCTGCCTACCGCGCTACTGCTGAGCGTGGTGGCGTCGCTGTGCGCTTGCGGCGCCTCCGGCGTGGCAGGCGGTTCATTGCTGCTGATCCCGCTGGCGTGCAACATGTTTGGCATCCCGAACGATATTGCGATGCAGGTGGTGGCGGTCGGCTTTATTATCGGCGTATTGCAGGATTCGTGTGAAACGGCGCTAAACTCGTCTACCGATGTACTGTTCACTGCGTCAGCCTGCCAGGCAGAGGACGAACGTCTGGCGAATAACGCCTTGCGTAGCTAAGTTATTATTGAGGCCGGACAGGATGGCGACGCTAACGCATCTTATCCGGCCTTTTTTATAGCGTAACGCCGCTCTTAAAGATCGCCAGCTCGCGGAAGTCATTACGCTCATTGCAGGTCTGCTTACCGTTAACAATCTCAACGATAGTATCGACAAACTCATTTAAGAGCTGCGGCATCGCTTTGCCCTGAATGAGTTGTCCGGCGTTAAAATCAATCCAGTGTTTTTTTCTGCTCGCCAGTTCGCTGTTGGTGGCAATTTTTACCGTGGGGACGAATCCGCCGTATGGCGTCCCTCGCCCGGTACTGAATAGCACCATATGGCATCCCGCCCCTGCCAGCGCGCTGGTTGCCACGGCGTCGTTACCCGGCGCGCTTAACAGATTCAGACCCGCCTTTTTCAGACGTTCGCCGTAACGCAGCACGTCCACCACCTGGCTGGAGCCCGCTTTTTGAGTGCATCCCAGCGACTTATCCTCCAGCGTGGTAATTCCGCCTGCTTTGTTGCCCGGCGACGGGTTTTCATAGATTGGTTGGTTATGGGCGATGAAGTATTGCTTAAAGTCATTCACCATGGTTACCAATTTGCTAAATGTCTCTTCATCACGGCAGCGGCTCATCAACAATCTTTCAGCGCCGAACATTTCCGGCACCTCCGTCAGTACCGTGGTACCGCCGTTGGCGATCACATAATCGGAAAACCGTCCCAGCATGGGGTTGGCGGTGATCCCTGACAGCCCATCCGAACCGCCACACTCAAGGCCAAATTTCAGCTCGCTCAGTTTGCCTGGTACGCGTCTATCGTGGCGCATTACGCTGTAAAGCTGATGAAGATGTTCAACGCCCGCCTCGACTTCATCATCCTGATGCTGGCAAACCATAAAATGCACACGCTCAGGATCGAATTCGCCTAACGTGTCGCGGAACACGTCGACCTGATTATTCTCACAGCCCAGCCCAACCACTAACACCGCGCCCGCATTCGGATGGCGCACCATATTTTGCAGCATCGTGCGAGTATTAATGTGATCATCGCCCAACTGAGAGCAGCCGTAAGTGTGACTAAAAAGAAATACGCCGTCAGTGCCTTCTGCACCGTCGCTCTCTTGTAAAAAGCGCTTCTGAATCTGGCGCGCAATACCGTTTACGCAGCCTACGGTTGGCAAAATCCACAGCTCATTACGCACGCCAACGTCACCGCTGGCGCGACGATAGATCTGAACCTCCCGATCCGCAGGCTGTGACGGCGACCTCTGGAAATCAGGTTGATAACGATACGCATCCACATCGCTCAGATTGGTGCCGGTGTTGTGCGCATGAATATATTCTCCCGCGGCGACATCCGTCAGCGTATGGCCGATCGGCAGACTATATTTAATGACGTTCTCACTCATCGCTATATCACGTAAAGCAAATTTATGTCCACGCGCGACATCCTGGCGTAACGTTACAGTTTGGCTATCGACGCTTAGTGGCGTACCTTGCGCTAAATCGACCAGCGCAACCGCGACGTTATCCAGCGAGTGGATCCTGATGTATTGCATATCAACCCCGGACCTTAGTTCAGTTCAATGGCGAAATAATCACGCGCATTGTTAAAGCAAATATTTTTCACCATCTCGCCCAATAACTGGCTATCAGCCGGCGCTTCACCCGCGGCGACCCAGCGGCCAATCATCTGACAGAGGATGCGGCGGAAATACTCATGACGGGTGTAAGACAGGAAGCTGCGGCTATCGGTCAGCATACCGACGAAGCGGCTTAACAGGCCCAGTTGCGCCAGTTGCGTCATCTGGCGCTCCATGCCATCTTTCTGATCGTTGAACCACCAGCCGGAACCAAACTGCATTTTGCCGGGCATCCCTCCGCCCTGGAAATTGCCGATCATGGTGCCGATCACTTCGTTGTCGCGCGGGTTCAGGCAGTAAAGAATGGTTTTCGGCAGCAGATTCTGTTCGTTCTGCTTGCTGAGCAATTGAGATAACGCTTCCGCTATCGGACGGTCATTGATGGAGTCAAAGCCCACGTCCGGCCCCAGCAAGGTGAACTGACGCAGGTTGTTATTACGCAGCGCGCCAATGTGGTACTGCTGGACCCAGCCGCGACGCGCATATTCAGCGCCGAGGAACACCAGCACTGCCGTTTTAAACTGCGCCACTTCGTGCTCGCTAAGCGTTTCTCCCGCCAGACGACGCGCCAGAATGCCGTCCAGTTCAGCCTCGCTGGCTTCAGCGAACAGCACCACATCCAGCGCATGGTCAGAGACTTTACAGCCGTGCGCAGCAAAGTAATCCAGACGTTTAGTCAGCGCGGTTTGCAGATCGCTAAAACGACGAATGTCGGTATCCGCCGCCTCGCCCAGTTTAGTCATGTAATCACTAAAGGTTGCCAGTTCAATGTTGAACGCCTTATCCGGACGCCAGCTCGGCAACACTTTAATGTCAAAGGTGTCGTCTTTCGCAATCGCGGCGTGGTGTTCCAGCGAATCGACAGGATCGTCGGTCGTACCTGCCATTTTCACATTCATCTGCCGCATGATACCACGCGCGGAGAAGGCCTCCTGCGCCAGCAGCGCGTTGCACTGCTCCCAAATTTCATCCGCGGTAGCCGGAGACAGCAAGGTACCAGTGATGCCAAACGGACGGCGTAGCTCCAGATGCGTCCAGTGGTATAACGGGTTGCCAATGGTATGCGGAACGGTAGCGGCCCAGGCGTTAAATTTCTCACGATCGGACGCCTCGCCGGTACACAACCGCTCCGGCACGCCGTTGGTACGCATTGCGCGCCATTTATAGTGATCGCCTTTCAGCCAGATATCATACAAATTCTTAAAACGGTAATTTTCGGCAACCTGTTGCGGCGGTAAGTGGCAATGGTAGTCGAAAATCGGCTGGTCTTTCGCATAATCATGGTACAGACGACGGGCAAACTCAGTATCCAGTAAAAAATCTTCGGTCATAAACGGCGTCATGGTCATCATCCTCATCAACAAGAGCAGCAGATTGCTTATGTCTTGATGTTGTCAAAGTTATCACACCAATTTCCATACGCCGAACAACTTTTCGTGAGCCAGATCAATAAACATTAACAAATAAATCCTCCTAAAAGAGATAATCCTCCTGTCAAGGCGCGCCAGAACTGGTGTTGCTGAATCCAAATAATGACCACACTAAGATTCCCACATTTGTGATGTCATTCACCTTTTTAACCGGTATGACAAGTTATCTTTTTTCCGTCGCGATATATGCCGACGGAATGCAACGTTATCGATGGCGTCACCATCGCATTGACCGGTACGAAAACCGAATTAGCACAGTGGCTTGATGGCAGTGTCGGGGCGTACCGGATTTTTCCGTTGCCCCTTCGTTAATGAACATCCCCCGCCGCGAGCAGGGAGATCGCCGTGTTCCTTGCGGAAATAACAAAACGATGAGGTTTTAGATGCGTAAAATTAAAGGGTTACGTTGGTATATGATAGCACTGGTGACGCTGGGCACCGTGCTGGGCTACCTGACGCGAAACACGGTGGCGGCGGCTGCGCCGACGCTGATGGAAGAGTTACACATCTCCACCCAACAGTATTCTTATATCATCGCAGCCTATTCTGCTGCCTATACCGTTATGCAGCCTGTCGCAGGCTATGTATTAGATATTCTGGGAACAAAAATCGGCTACGCTTTCTTCGCTATCACATGGGCCGTGTTCTGCGGCGCCACCGCGCTGGCGGGAAGCTGGGGTGTGGCCTGGCGCTGGCACGCGGGGCGGTAGGCGCAATGGAAGCGGCGATGATCCCTGCGGGCCTGAAAGCCAGTTCCGAGTGGTTTCCGGCGAAAGAGCGTTCTATCGCCGTGGGTTATTTTAACGTCGGTTCCTCTATTGGCGCGATGATTGCGCCGCCATTGGTGGTCTGGGCCATTGTCATGCACAGCTGGCAGATGGCATTCATTGTCTCCGGCGTATTGAGCTTCATCTGGGCGATGTCATGGCTATTCTTTTATAAGCATCCTCGCGACCAGAAAAAGCTAACCGATGAAGAGCGCGATTACATTATTACTGGCCAGGAAGCGCAGCATCAGACTAACAATGCGAAAAAAATGTCCGCCTTGCAAATTCTGCGTAACCGCCAGTTCTGGGGCATCGCTCTGCCGCGTTTTCTGGCTGAACCGGCATGGGGAACCTTTAACGCGTGGATTCCGTTATTCATGTTTAAGGTTTATGGCTTTAATCTGAAAGAAATTGCCATGTTCGCCTGGATGCCGATGTTGTTTGCCGATCTTGGCTGCATTATTGGCGGTTATCTGCCGCCGTTATTCCAGCGTTGGTTCGGTGTAAATCTGATTGTTTCCCGTAAGATGGTCGTCACGCTTGGCGCACTGCTGATGATAGGCCCGGGGATGATCGGTCTGTTCACCAGCCCATACGTCGCTATTATGCTGCTCTGTATCGGCGGTTTTGCGCACCAGGCGCTCTCCGGCGCGTTGATTACGCTCTCCTCTGACGTTTTCGGACGTAATGAAGTCGCAACGGCGAACGGCCTGACCGGGATGTCCGCCTGGCTGGCGAGCACTCTGTTCGCCCTGGTCGTCGGCGCACTGGCGGATACTATCGGCTTTAGCCCGCTGTTCGCTGTACTGGCGGTGTTCGATCTGCTCGGCGCGTTAGTTATCTGGACGGTTTTGCAAAATAAACCGGCCAGTGAAATCACCGTCAGTCAGATAACGGTTCCGGTAACACAAAGCTGATTCCCGACAGCGTAATAACCTATTGATATAACAAGCCGGGCGGCTTCATCCCCCCGGCAAAAAAAGTAAAGAATGCAAACAGGCATCTGATTCTTCCAGGCCCAATGGCGTTTTCGTGTGGTTGCGAGTGGTGGCGCCTTCACGAAAGTGGTATAACAAATAGAGTCTGCCGTATCATGCCTGGAGCGCATATGGAAATCACCGAACCACGACGTTTATATCAACAGCTTGCCGCCGACCTGAAGGCACGTATTGAACAGGGTCTTTACCACCCAGGCGATAAACTGCCTGCAGAACGGTTTATTGCCGAGGAAAAAAATGTCAGCCGTACCGTGGTTCGTGAAGCGATTATCATGCTGGAGGTCGAAGGATACGTCGAGGTTCGTAAAGGTTCCGGCATTCATGTTATTTCCAACCAGCCCCGACACTATATCGTTCCGGATGAAAAGCTGGAATTCGCCAATTATGGTCCTTTCGAACTGCTTCAGGCGCGACAGTTAATAGAAAGCAACATCGCCGAATTCGCTGCGACACAAGTCACGAAGCAGGACATCATGAAACTGATGGAAATCCAGGAAAAAGCGCGTAATGAAAAATGTTTTCGCGACTCCGAATGGGATTTGCAATTCCATGTTCAGGTCGCGTTAGCCACGCAAAACTCCGCGCTGGCCGCCATTGTCGATAAGATGTGGACGCAACGTGTACACAACCCTTATTGGAAAAAATTGCACGATCACATTGACTTACGCACGGTTGACAACTGGTGCGACGACCACGACCAGATCCTGCGCGCGTTGATTCGTAAAGATTCACATGCCGCCAAAGTGGCGATGTGGCAGCATCTGGAGAACACGAAACAGATGTTATTTAATGAAACCAGCGATGATTTCGAATTTAACGCCGATCGCTATCTTTTTGCCGAAAATCCGGTTGTACACCTTGATACCGTTTCTGGCGGCGCAAAATAATCGTTTTTACTGCGGCAGGCGCGTAGATGGCGTCTGCCACGGCGCTCGGTAAGCGTAAAGTATAAAGTGTCAGCCTGTGTAAATCCTCTCGCCACCCTCCTTTGCGATCCGCAAAATCAAAGCTCAACGACGCGTAATTTCTATAACGGACTTCGTTGACCTTTGTTACAATTAGATGCATTTTGAATTTTTATATGTTAGTGCTTGCTTACTTTATAACTTAACAAGGAATAGTTCAGGCCGCGAATGTGCCGTTTCCGCAACGCTGATAAAAACTCCAACTCTGTTGCGATAGTGCACACCTCAGATCACCGGCATGACGTTAACCGATTCTCCAGGAATACTGAATGGAACTACTGACTCAATTGCTGAATGCCCTATGGGCTCAGGACTTTGAAACACTGGCCAATCCTTCCATGATTGGCATGTTGTATTTTGTGTTATTTATGATTTTGTTTCTGGAAAATGGGCTGCTCCCTGCCGCCTTTTTGCCTGGCGACAGCCTGTTGATCCTGGTCGGCGTGCTGATCGCCAAAGGCGCGATGGGTTTTCCACAAACCATTTTGCTGCTTACCGTAGCGGCCAGCCTGGGCTGCTGGGTCAGCTATATTCAGGGCCGCTGGTTGGGGAATACCCGCACCGTGCAAAACTGGCTCTCTCATCTCCCTGCACATTATCATCAACGCGCCCATCACCTTTTCCATAAACACGGTCTGTCGGCATTATTGATAGGCCGTTTTATCGCGTTTGTCAGAACGCTGCTGCCCACCATTGCCGGCATATCCGGCCTGAATAACGCGCGCTTTCAGTTCTTCAACTGGATGAGCGGCTTGTTGTGGGTGCTTATCCTGACGTCGCTGGGCTATCTGCTAGGCAAAACGCCCGTCTTTATGAAGTATGAAGATCAGTTAATGTCATGCCTGATGCTGTTGCCCGTGGTGCTGCTCTTTTTTGGCCTGGCGGGTTCACTGGTCATGCTGTGGAAAAAGAAGTATGGGAGCCGGGGATAACTTATGCTTAAACCACGCATAACTGCCCGACAACTCATTTGGATCAGCGCTTTTCTACTGATGCTAACCATACTCATGGTGACGTGGTCAACGCTGCGTCAGCAAGAGTCGACGCTGGCCATTCGCGCGGTTAACCAGGGCGCCAGTATGCCAGACGGCTTCTCAGTTCTGCATCATCTGGATGCGAACGGGATTCATTTTAAAAGCATTACGCCTAAAAATGACATGTTGCTCATTACCTTCGATTCCCCTGCGCAAAGCGCCGCAGCAAAAGCGGTACTTGATCAAACGCTGCCACACGGCTATGTCGTCGCTCAGCAGGACGATGACAACGAAACGGTCCAGTGGCTATCCCGCTTACGGGAAAGCTCACACCGCTTTGGCTAATCTCCAGGAATCCGAATCATATCACTCACTTTGGTGATTTCACTGTTTAATGACTATGATTAATAAAGCGGTGTTTAACCCACCGCGTTATTATTGGGATCACTGTCCCGGACAATGGATCCGAACATAAAGGAAAGTTCAGGAATGAAATACCGCATCGCTCTGGCTATCACGCTTTTTACGCTTAGCGTCGGCAGCTACGCTAATACGCTTTGTCAGGAAAAAGAGCAGGAGATACAAAAGGAAATTAGCTACGCTGAAAAACACAACAATCAGCGCCGTATTGAGGGTCTGAATAAGGCGCTCAGCGAAGTACGCGCTAATTGTAGTGACAGCAAGCTGCGCGCCGAGCATCAGAAAAAGATCGCTGAGCAAAAAGAGGAGATAGCCGAACGCCAACGTGATTTAGCCGAGGCAAAAGCAAAAGGCGATGCGGATAAAATAGACAAACGTGAACGTAAGCTGGCCGAGGCTCAGGATAAGCTAAGAAAACTTGAGGCCAGAGACTACTAAATTAACGCCGAATGTGAATACTCACTCACCTGGAGAAAACTATGTCGAAAGATAACACTACGGAACATCTGCGCGCTGAGTTGAAATCCCTGACCGATACGCTTGAAGAAGTGCTGAGTTCTTCGGGCGAAAAGTCGAAAGAAGAGTTGAGTAAGATTCGTAGCAAAGCCGAGCGCGCGCTAAAAGAGAGCCGTTACCGCCTGGGCGAAACGGGTGATGTGATTGCCAAACAGACTCGCGTCGCCGCCGCCCGCGCCGATGATTATGTGCGCGAAAATCCCTGGACAGGCGTAGGCATTGGCGCCGCTGTCGGTCTGGTGTTGGGCGTACTGCTGACGCGTCGTTAATTATGGCGGACTCTCGACAGGCACAAGGACCAGGCAAAAGCGTACTGGGTATCGGGCAGCGGATTGTCACCATTATCGTTGAGATGGTGGAAACCCGGCTGCGACTGGCGGTAGTAGAACTGGAAGAAGAGAAAGCGAACCTCTTTCAGCTTTTGCTGATGGTAGGTCTTACCATGCTCTTCGCTGCGTTTGGCTTAATGAGCCTGATGGTCCTGGTCATCTGGGCTATCGATCCTCAGTACCGTTTGAACGCGATGATTGCTACCACTGTTGTGCTGTTAGTGCTTGCGCTAATCGGCGGCATCTGGACTTTGCGCAAAGCGCGTCAGTCCACGCTATTACGCCATACGCGGCACGAACTGGCTAATGATCGGCAAATTCTGGAGGACGATCAGTCGTGAGCAGCAAAGGCGAACGCGAAAAACGTAAAGCGCTGCTTCTCAGTCAGATCCAGCAGCAACGGCTGGATCTGTCCGCCAGCCGTCGCGACTGGCTGGAGACCACCGGCGCTTACGATCGCGGCTGGAATACGGTGTTAAGTCTGCGCTCCTGGGCACTGGTCGGTAGCAGCGTAATGGCCATCTGGACCATCCGTCATCCTAATAGGTTGGTACGCTGGGCGAAACGCGGCCTGGGTATCTGGAGCGCATGGCGCCTGGTAAAAACTACCCTTCGTCAACAACAGCTCCGCGGTTAATGTCTTTTCTTTTATAGCATCGCACCATCAGGTTATCCTCCACTGATACCTGATGGCGCGATACCTTCAGGCATATTATCTCTTTATCAATCACTCAAATTTTTTGAAAAAATTTGGCAATTTTCCTTGCTAACAATTCCTGTACGCCACGTTTATGATTCTCTCCAGCGATAACAATGACGCGCTACACCGCGCCATTGCTCATGAAAATAGCAGCAGCAGCCGAATCGGCCTCCTGGAGAATAAAATGAAAAAATTAGAAGATGTTGGTGTACTGATAGCGCGTATTTTAATGCCAGTTCTGTTTATTACCGCAGGATGGGGAAAAATTAATGGCTATGCGGGCACACAACAGTATATGGAAGCGATGGGCGTACCAGGATTCCTGCTGCCACTCACCATACTGCTTGAGTTCGGCGGCGGTCTGGCGATTCTGCTGGGATTCCTCACCCGAACCACTGCGCTTTTCACCGCTGGTTTTACGTTACTGACGGCATTGATCTTCCATAGCAATTTTGCAGAAGGCGTAAACTCGTTGATGTTTATGAAAAACCTGACCATTGCCGGCGGATTCTTATTACTGGCGTTAACCGGGCCTGGCGCATTCAGCCTTGACCGTCTGCTGAATAAAAAGTGGTAAGCAATCTATACTCAATTAAAAAAGCGAGGGAATAGCGCCTCGCTTTTGTCATCTGAAGGAGAGAGACATGGGACAACTGATCGATGGCGTCTGGCACGACACCTGGTATGACACCAAATCTTCCGGGGGGAAATTTCAGCGTTCAGCGTCGGCTTTCCGCAACTGGCTTACCGCTGACGGCGCGCCCGGACCTTCCGGCGAAGGCGGATTCGCCGCCGAAAAAGATCGTTACCATCTGTACGTTTCCCTTGCCTGCCCCTGGGCGCATCGCACGCTCATTTTCCGTAAACTGAAAGGGCTGGAGCCGTTTATTCCGGTTTCCGTCGTGAATCCATTGATGCTGGAAAACGGCTGGACGTTTGATGATAATTTTCCGGCGGCCACCGGCGATACACTCTATCAGCATGAATTTCTCTACCAGTTGTATCTGCACGCCGATCCGCACTACAGCGGCCGCGTCACCGTGCCGGTGTTATGGGATAAAAAGAACCATACTATCGTCAGCAACGAGTCCGCCGAAATCATTCGTATGTTTAACTCTGCCTTCGATGGGCTGGGCGCCAAAGCTGGAGATTACTATCCACCTGCTCTGCAAAGCAAAATTGACGAGTTAAACGGCTGGATTTATGACAACGTTAATAACGGCGTTTATAAAGCAGGCTTCGCCACCAGCCAGCAAGCGTATGATGAAGCGGTAGAAAAGGTATTTACTGCTCTGGCGCGCCTGGAGCAGATTCTCGGACAGCACCGCTATCTGACGGGCGACCAATTGACCGAGGCGGATATCCGCTTATGGACGACCTTAGTACGCTTTGATCCGGTTTACGTGACTCATTTCAAATGCGACAAATACCGAATCAGCGACTACCTGAATCTGTATGGCTTCCTGCGCGATATCTATCAAATACCGGGCATTGCTGAGACCGTTAATGTTGACCATATTCGTCACCACTATTTCCGTAGCCATAAATCGATTAACCCCACAGGTATCATTTCTATCGGACCGTGGCAGGATCTGCTCGAACCTCACGGGCGCGACGTGCGCTTTGGCTAATTTCAGGCGTCCTCCTGGACGCCTTATTAATTAATACCACAAATATTTACCAGCATTTCATTCGCGGCTATTCTTAGTTTGATTACTTTAAAAACAAGTGATTGAACGATTATTGAGGCGAAAATGGATTGGTATTTAAACGTTTTAAAAAATTATCTGGGATTTGGCGGCCGCGCGCGACGCAAAGAGTACTGGATGTTTATTCTGGTCAATATCATCTTTACCTTTGTGTTGGGCCTGCTGGACGCCATGCTCGGCTGGCAACGCGCCGGAGGTGAAGGCGTTCTGACCACCCTTTACGGCGTTCTGATCTTTTTACCGTGGTGGGCCGTGCAGTTCCGTCGTCTGCATGATACTGACCGCTCCGCATGGTGGCTACTGTTGCTACTTATCCCCATTATCGGCTGGCTTATTATCATCGCGTTCAACTGCCAGAATGGTACGCCGGGCGACAACCGCTTCGGCCCCGATCCGAAACGTTTTTCCTGATGGCGGCGCGGCGCCGCTTTTAAAGCGCCGCGCGCTATTTATTTTCCGGCGAATAGCTTAGGTATTTCCCGCAGGCACCAGGCTTTTGCCTCGCCCATACTGTCGCGCCGCCAGGCCATAATAATATCGATTTCGCTGGTCGATTCCGGGCTGACCACGCGTAGCCGTCCTTCGGCAATATCCTGTTCCACCATCGAATATGGCATGGTCGCGACGCCAAGCCCGGCCAGCAGCGCCTGACGCTTATCTTCAATCGTGCTTACCGTCAGACGTGGCTGTTTATCCAGCAGTTGCACCGTTAATACCGGCCGCTCGCGCGCGGTATCCGCTACCGCTACGCCGCGGTATTTAACCCGCGTTACTTCCGAAAGCGGCTCCGGCTCCTGATGAATTGGGTGGTCAGGCGCGGCGACATACACATTCATTAGCGTATACAACTTACGGGAGTTAATTTCCGACGACGATCGAAAGTGCATATCCGGGGCGATGACAATATCCGCCCGCCCCTGCTCAAGCCGTTCCCATGCGCCAGCCAGTACTTCGGTAATCAATGAAAGCTGCGTATTGGCTTTGGCGGCCAGCCGGTCGATCAGCGGAAAAAAAGCGGGCGTCGGTACCAGAGCTTCAGTGACCAGCGTCAGATGCGTTTCCCAACCGCGAGCCAACGCTTCGGCATCCGTCGTTAACTTGTCTGCCGCTTCCAGTAATACCCGCCCGCGTTCCAGCAGCATACGACCGACGTTGGTGAATTTTGTACGATGGCCGGAGCGATCGAACAGTACAACGTCCAACTCTTCTTCCAGCTTCTGCATGGTGTAACTCAGCGCGGAGGGCACCCGTCCCAACTCATCTGCCGCTGCGGCAAAACTGCCCCGACGGTCAATGGCGTCCATCACACGCAATGCTTCAAGCGTCAGCGCTCTCTCTTTAGCCATAGCGTTCTCATTCAGGAAATTTGAACATACCGGGCAGAATATCTGGCTAACAATGCAGCGTCCAGCCCCTTAACATAAAAGGGAGTAAAGAGAGGTTAATAACGATGATTACGACCCGAACCGCCAAACAATGTGGGCAGGCAGATTATGGATGGCTACAGGCCCGCTATACCTTCTCCTTTGGACACTACTTCGACCCTACACTGCTGGGCTACGCTTCGTTGCGCGTACTGAACCAGGAAGTACTGGCGCCGGATGCCTCTTTTCAGCCTCGAACTTACCCCAGGGTGGATATTTTAAACCTGATTCTGGACGGCGAAGCGGAATACCGCGACAGCGACGGCAACTATGTACAGGCTAAAGCGGGCGAAGCGTTACTGCTCGCCGCGCAGCCGGGCATTAGCTACAGCGAACATAATCTCAGCAAACTTAAGCCGTTAACCCGAATGCAACTGTGGCTTGACGCCTGTCCTGAACGGGAAAACGCGCTGGTACAAAAAATCCCACTCTCGGCGGCGCAACAACAGCTTCTTGCGTCACCCGACGGTGAGCAAAACAGCTTACAACTGCGCCAACAGGTCTGGGTACATCATATTACGCTGGAGAAAGGCGAATCGCTTAATTTTCAGCTTCACGGGCCGCGCGCCTATTTGCAGTCGATTCACGGTACGTTTCACGCGGTGACGCACAATGAAGAACGAGAGGCGTTAACCTGCGGAGATGGCGCATTTATTCGTGATGAACCTAACATTACGCTGGTTGCCGATACGCCGCTGCGCGCATTACTGGTAGATTTACCGGTGTAGCCAGCCAGAAAAGGAGTCGTAAGATGAGCAAAAAATCGGCGAAGAAACATCAGCCCGTGGTAAAACCTGCCGTACAGGAGGCGATGAGCGCCACTGTGCCGCTGGGCTATGAAGAGATGCTAACCGAACTGGAAGCAATCGTGGCGGACGCCGAAGTCCGGCTGGCAGAAGAAGAGGCCGCAGCCTGAAATCATGCCGGATAGCGGCGCAAGCGCCTGATCCAGCTTATAACGGGTAGACCCGATAAACGTCACACAATGCCCCGACGTCATGCCGGGGCGTGGTTATTAATGCGCTTTACTGGCCATAATCTCAATGATCTGCTTGTCTGTCTGCTGCATTGAGCGACACGCCAGCGAACACAAATTCGAAATAGATTGTTCGACATTGTGTGCCACAATCCCTTCGTTTCCGGTCACCGCCGTATCGTCCAACGCCATCAACACCGCTTTCCACGCCGCCGACGCGCTGGTAGAGACCTTCATCGCGCAGCTATTCGACGCGCCATCGCAAATCATCCCACTGACATCGCCAATCATACTGCTGATAGCCATTGCGATAGTGTCATAACGACCATCTATCAGCCACGCCATGCCCGCCGCCGCGCCCATCGCCGCCGTGGTTGCCGCACACAGCGCCGACAAACGCGGAAGCTGATGGTGAATATAGATAGCGCTCAAATGCGATAACATCAGCGCGCGCGCCAGACGCTCATCATCGGCGCCGACATGTTCAGCAACCACCATGACCGGCAACGTGGCGGTAATCCCCTGATTGCCGGAACCGGAGTTGCTCATCGCGGGCAACGTTGCGCCGCCCATTCGCGCATCTGACGCCGCGCTGGTACGGATCAAAATCGCCGTAGAGAGATCTTTCGCCAGCAGGCCGCGATCGCACTGTTTGGCCAGCGTCGAACCGATATGCAGCCCCCAGGAACCACGCAGCCCCTCCTGTGACAACGCGCCGTTTAGCCTGGCTGCATCCAGAATAAAGCGGATAGCGTCAAAGGGCACCGCATTCACAAACGCCAGAATCTCTTCCAGCGAGGTATGAGACAGCACTTCCAGTGGCGAGGTTTTCTCTTCTCCCTGCGCATTATCAGCCTGGGTAAACACTACGCCCTTGTTGGTTTCTATCCGTACGATGTTTGTATGATCGCCGACGATCGTGACACAAGCCCAGCTATCGCCGCGATAAACTTTCGCCCGTGAAAACAGAATATCGTGACACGGCTCTTGCAACATCACCGCGACATGTCCGGCGGCCAGCATCGCTTTTGCATCGGCAACCGCTTTAGCGGAAGCGTCTTTTAACACCTCCAACCCGGCTTTCGCATCACCGCCCAACGCGCCAAGCGCCGCGGCGATCGGTAGCCCTACCATTCCCGTTCCAGGAACGGTAACGCCCATACCATTTTTCATCAGATTGGGCGAAACCCACGCGTCAATGCGTTCAACTGTACCGTCAAGTTCAGCCGCCGCCGCCGCTGCCGCCAGCGCCAGTGAAATTGGCTCAGTACACCCCAGCGCCGGTTTTACTTCTTCCTGTACGGCCAGGATAAAACTTTGCCACAATGGATTTATTTTAGATTCAAACATAACAACAACCTTAATCTCAGGTATATCAAGAGAATGCCAGGAACGGAGAAACGCATAACAGCAGACCGGTAATAATAATCAGGTACAACGAGGCGCCTTTATATTTGTGCAATGCGGGAACCTTGTAGACCAACCATGCCGGAATTAAACAGCCCACCATACCGAAGATAGGGCTACAAATAGAGGTGAAGCTCAGTACCGGTGCGTTGAGCACAATGGCGCTCCAGGCCAGTAAAATAGCGAAAAGCATAATGCCGCGCTGTACCAGATTTTCCTTGATCTTCTCTGCGGGCATTTTGCGGCGCAGAATATTCATCACAATGCCTTGCGTCGCTTCGCGGAATCCTAAGTAAACGCCAAAGAAGGCGGTCATTACGGCAAAGATGTTCAGAATCACGCTGACCACTTTGACCCAGCCAGCGCCATCGCCGCTAATAAATTGCGCGGCGATGGCCAGGGCGGAAATATTCTGCTCGTAGGCTTTCACCGCTTCGTCATGCCCCATCGCCAGGGTGAAGGAAACCGCATAGAAAAAGACGGTAACGAACAGGACGCCAAACGCAATATTCATAGCGCGCAGCGCTTTATGACGTGCGACCTCAATAGATTTTTCGCGTGAACGGTAAGAGATCACCATTGGGCTTAACGTCTGGATAAATAAAATCGAGGTCAGCGTAAATGGCAGGGTAATAATGGCATTTTTAATCAGCAGGGCCATCGGCGGCAGCGCGCCAATGTTATACAGATGCCACATACCCACCATAGATACGCCCAGTGCCGCAACGACCAGTAGCTTGGTCAGCACCATCCCAGTGGAAATTTTAAACAGTAATTTTTCACCGCGCGAGGAAATCGCCACCAGGATGCAGATCAGCACCAGACCATAAAACGGGCTATCGGAAAGTAATCCTTCCGTTACGCCGAAAGTATGCAGATAAGAGGCGCTGTCGTTAGTAATCGCCGTAGAATAGACGAACATCCAGATGACGAGCATCACAAAGTACAGCGCACCTAATAAAATCCCCCAGTTTTTGCCCAGATAGCCGCTGATCACGCTAGGGTAGTCTTTACATTCCGGGGATTCCGCCAGCGTATTAATAAATAACCGCTGGAACAGGTACATGGCCGGATAACCAATAATAGAAGAGAGTAGAAAGACCCAAAGTCCCATCAGACCGACCTGGACAGGAAGGAAAACGATCCCTGCGCCGATCGCCATCCCGATACTCATAATGACCCAACCGGTGTCGGTACTGTCAAATTTGATGGCTTCACGCCATTCGCTTTCTGTCATCCCTGCCCGACACGCCGGGGCTGATGCGTCGAGGATTACGCTAGTATTACTTGCCGATTCCATAAAATTCTCGCTCAATGTGTAGGTAGAGGTTTTTTTATTTTTCGTGCCGCAGCAAGGCGATGTGCAGTACGTGAGGTGCAGGCACTCTGTTGTAATAAGAAAATCATACGCGCACGATAAGAGAAAAACTTACCAATAAATTCCCTGTATTTCCTGTTGGTTAAGAATTATTTTCTATTTACTAATAGTTTAATATTGTTATTTTCTCTATTTGAAGCGGATCACAACAAAAAATGGCGCACTTTAGTGCGCCCTTTTCTCATGCTTCTGTCTTCTGCGTTATCCCATAGCCTGATAACTCCTCGCCTATCGGGCCTATCTACAAACGACTTTAATCGCCAGGCCGCCGCGCGACGTCTCGCGATATTTGTCGTTCATGTCTTTACCGGTTTCATACATGGTTTCGATCACTTTATCGAGCGAAACCCGCGGTTCAAAGGTACGGCGTAGCGCCATTCGCGCCGCATTTACCGCTTTAACGGCGTTAATCGCATTACGCTCAATACAAGGGATTTGTACCTGACCCGCCACCGGATCACAGGTGAGGCCAAGGTTATGCTCCATCGCAATTTCCGCCGCAATACAGACCTGCGCCGGGCTGCCGCCCAGCAGTTCTGTCAGCCCCGCCGCCGCCATCGAACACGCGACGCCAACCTCGCCCTGACACCCCACTTCCGCGCCGGATATCGAGGCGTTCATCTTGTACAGCGCGCCAATCGCCCCCGTCGCCAGCAGATAACGGGCGATAGAATTGGCATTGACCGGACGACGGAATTTGTCGTAATAGGCCAACACCGCGGGAATAATCCCGCACGCGCCGTTGGTCGGCGCGGTGACCACTCGCCCGCCCGCCGCGTTCTCTTCACTCACGGCCAGGGCGAACATGTTAATCCAGTCGATGACGTTCATCGGATCGCGGGAGAGATTATCGCTGGAGACCAGCAGACGCCGTAACGCTACCGCGCGGCGTGGAACGTTCAGCGGCCCCGGCAGCACGCCCTCAGTATTCATGCCACGCTCAATCCCGGCCGCCATCACCTGCCAGATGCGGGCAAAGCCAGCGTCAATCTGCTCTTTGCTACGCAACGCCAGTTCATTTTGCATCATCAGGCCGGAAACCGAGAGACCCTGTCTTTCACACAGCGTCAACAGTTCGCTGGCGGAATGAAAATCATAAGGCACCGATTTTTCTACGTCGTGCGACTGGCCAAAACGTTCCTCTTCGATAATAAAGCCGCCGCCGATAGAGTAATACGTTTTGTGTAAAAGCGGCGTTTGTCCGTTCCAGGCGGTAATACACATACCGTTTTCATGGCGTGCCAGGGTTTCAGCGTGAAAGAGAATACTGTCGGCAACGGGAAAATCCACCACATGTGCGCCACCCGCAACCGATAAACGGCTGCTGCGGGCAACCTCCTGGATAAACGCCGGAATGCTATCAATATTGACATCCTGCGGCGTATTGCCTGCCAGGCCCATCATGATGGCGGTATCGGTCGCATGGCCTTTGCCAGTCAGCGACAGCGATCCGTAAAGATCAACCGTGATGCGCGTTGTTCGCGGCAGGTCGCCGCTGTCGGTCAGCCGATCGATAAAACATTTACCTGCATTCATTGGCCCTACGGTATGGGAGCTTGAAGGTCCAATGCCGATCTTAAAAATATCAAACGCGCTAATCATATCTCCCCCTAAGATTACCGTTCAGTGAAGATCCGTCGCGGGGCGATCCACACGATCGCCCCGTTCACGTTACATCGCCTGAGTAAAAGTGCGCGAAATAACGTCCTGTTGCTGCTCACGAGTCAGCGCATTGAAGCGTACGGCATAGCCGGAAACGCGGATTGTCAGGTTCGGATAGTTTTCTGGATGCTCAATCGCATCCAGCAACATGTCACGGTTCATTACATTGACGTTCAGATGCTGCCCGCCTTCCACCTGCGCTTCATGATGAAAATAGCCGTCCAGCAGGCCGACCAGATTGGTTTTCCGCACCGCATCTTCTTTCCCGAGCGCCGCAGGCACAATCGAGAAAGTGTACGAAATACCGTCTTTGGCGTAGGTAAACGGCAGTTTCGCCACCGACGTCAGCGAGGCCACCGCCCCTTTACGGTCACGACCGTGCATCGGGTTCGCCCCCGGCGCGAACGGCGTTCCGGCGCGGCGTCCATCCGGCGTATTGCCGGTTTTCTGCCCGTACACGACGTTCGAGGTGATGGTCAAAATGGACTGCGTCGGCACCGCATTGCGATAGGTCGGCAACACGCTAATTTTTTGCATAAAACGTTTCACCAGGTCGCAGGCGATGCTGTCCACGCGCTCATCGTTATTACCGTACTGCGGATACTCGCCTTCAATAGCGAAGTCGATGGCAAGGCCGTTTTCGTCGCGAATCGGCTTCACCTGAGCGTATCTGATGGCGGACAGGGAGTCCGCCGCCACCGACAGTCCGGCGATGCCGCACGCCATCGTCCGATACACATCGCGGTCGTGCAGCGCCATCAGCGAGGCTTCATAGCTGTACTTATCGTGCATGTAGTGAATAATGTTCAGCGCGCTGATGTACTGCACCGCCAGCCAATCCATAAAGTGGTCGAGGCTCTCCATTACCGTGTCGTAATCCAGCACCTCATCCATTAACGGCGCGGTTTTCGGCCCCACCTGGATTTTTAGTTTCTCGTCAACGCCGCCATTGATAGCGTACAGTAACGTTTTGGCAAGGTTGGCGCGCGCGCCGAAGAACTGCATCTGCTTACCGATGACCATCGGGCTGACGCAACACGCGATGGCGTAATCGTCACTGTTAAAGTCGGTACGCATTAAATCGTCGTTTTCATACTGCAAAGATGAGGTCACGATGGAGACCTGCGCAGCATATTTTTTGAATGCCACCGGCAGCGCTTCAGACCACAGTATGGTCAGGTTCGGTTCCGGCGCTGGCCCCATCGTGTGCAGGGTATGCAGATAACGGAAGGCGTTCTTCGTCACCAGCGTGCGGCCATCAAGCCCCATCCCGCCAATAACTTCGGTGGCCCAGATCGGATCGCCGGAAAAGAGCGAATCAAATTCCGGCGTGCGCAGAAAGCGCACCATGCGGATCTTCATGATGAAATGGTCGATCAGTTCCTGCGCCTGCTGCTCTGTCAGAAGGCCCGCGTTGAAATCGCGCTCAATGTAGATATCAAGGAACGATGCGGTTCGACCTAGCGACATGGCCCCGCCATTTTGCGATTTTACCGCTGCCAGATAGGCGAAGTAGAGCCACTGTACCGCTTCCTGCGCGTTTCGCGCCGGGCGGGAGATATCGTAGCCGTATTTCGCCGCCATCTCCTGCATTTGCAGCAGCGCGCGACGGTGCTCCGCCAGCTCCTCACGCAGGCGAATCGTCGCCTCAAGATTCTGTCCCCACTCCAGATTCGACTGCAGGTCGGCGAATTGCAGCTCGCGTTCGCGCACCAGATAACGGATGCCATACAGCGCGACGCGGCGATAATCGCCAATAATGCGCCCCCGACCATAACCATCCGGCAAACCGGTTAATACGCCGGATTTACGGCAGCGCAGCATATCCGGCGAGTAAACATCGAATACGCCCTGATTATGGGTTTTCCGCAGGTCGGTAAAGGTATATTCAAAATCGGCGTCCATTTCGCGGCCATAGGCATGGAATGAACTTTTGATCATATTAACGCCACCAAACGGATGCAAAGCGCGTTTAAGCGGCTTATCCGTTTGTAAACCGACGATTTTTTCCAGCTCTTTTTCAATATATCCCGCATCGTGCGCGGTAATTGTCGTCGCGATGTTGGTATCGAAATCCACCGGCGCATGGGTCGCGTTCTCGATACGTATTCCCGCCATGACCTTTTCCCACAACGCCGTGGTCGCTGGCGTCGCATCGGCGAGAAAAGATTCATCCCCCTCATAAGGCGTATAGTTATGCTGAATAAAATCACGGACATTAATTTCTTCTTTCCAGTCCGTACCTTTAAAATCGCGCCATGCTTCGGCATACAGCATATCGCTGGTATCGATATTTACCTTCATGAAAAATAATCTCTCTACAGTACAACCGTTAAGTTATGCAAATTCCACTGGTGCTTTCACGTTGCCTAAATGAATGGCATCAAGGGCAATCATTTTCTCTTCATTTGTGGGAATAACAGCGCAAATAACCTGAGAAGGGTTAGTGGAAATAATGCGCTCGCCGTGAGAATTCGGCTGTTTATTCATTTCAACGTCTAACGTAAGCCCCAGCACGCCCAGATGTTCAATCACCAACTGGCGAATTAATACTGAATTTTCACCAATACCGCCGGTAAAAATAATGGTATCCAGCCGATGTAACGATGCCGCGTGTCCGGCAATATGACGGGCAATACGGTGGACAAACGTTTTTATCGCTAACCGGGCGCGCTCATGTCCTTCGTACCAGGCTTTTTCCAGGACTCTAAGGTCGGATGACAAACCGGAGATGCCGAGCAAACCGGACTCTTTATTCACCACTCGCTCCAGATCGCTCAACGTCTGCCCGGTTTCTTTGGCTATCCACGCCATCGCGCCGAAATCAACGTCGCCGCTGCGAGTGCCCATCATCAGCCCCTCAAGCGGCGTCATCCCCATTGAGGTATCCACGCTCTGACCATTGCGTACCGCGCAGATAGACGCCCCATTGCCCAGATGTGCGACAATCAGACCCGAGTTTTTTTCATCGAGGTCAAGCAGTTCATACGCGCGCCGCGAAACATAGCGATGCGACGTACCGTGAAAGCCGTAGCGACGCACGCCCAGGCTGGAAAAATATTCCCACGGCAATCCGTACAAATAGGCTTCCGGCGCCAGCGTCTGGTGGAAACTGGTATCAAATACCGCCACCTGACGCACGCCAGGGAAAAGGTGCCGCGCCGCGTCAATGCCGCTTAAATTCGCGTAATTATGCAGCGGCGCTAAAGGCGATACCCGACGAATATTATCGATAACCTCATCGGTAATAATTACGGACTGCGTAAATAGCTCCCCACCGTGCGCGATACGGTGGCCAATTAATGCCACGCTATCCGTTAAATCACGTTTTTCCAGCTCAAAGGCAATGGCTTTTAACGCGTCCTCATAATTAGGGTGCGCGAGGTTTATCGGCCTGTCGCCATTAATAGATAAGAAGGCGTTTTCAGTATTAATTCCATCTGCTATTCCCGCCATTAAAACATCACAGGTAGCGACATCCAGTACAGAGAATTTAATAGAAGATGATCCGCAATTAATGACCAGAACGACCGGAAATTCATTCATGTAGTGACTCCGTCGATGTCAGCCTGCGTCCACGCCCTATGGCGGAACGCAGGCTGAACGTGAGGATTAGAACAATTTATAGACGATATTCAGGATGGTCAGCAGACCAATCAGGGTGACGAACACGTTATCCAGACGACCACGGTACTTCGCCAGCGACGGCGCTTTACGAATGGCGTACATCGGCAGCAGGCATAACAGTGAGGCGATAATCGGCGCGCCCATCGCTTCAATCAGGTCCAGAATGTTCGGGTTTGCGTAAGCTACGACCCAGGTAGACCCCATAATAAAGATCATGCTGATGGTGTTAAGCTTGCCCATGGAGACTTTGGTTTTATCGCCTTTATAACCAAATTTCAGCACCAGGCCGTTCAACCCTTCCAGCGTCCCCAAATAGTGACCGAAGAAAGATTTGAAGATAGCGACCAGCGCAATGATAGACGCGCCATACTCCAGCACCGTTGCAAAAGTGGATTTTGTCCCCGACAAAGAGGCGAAATGGTTGGCCAGGTAGGAAAGCACCGGAATATTCTGCGCTTTCGCATCCGCCATGTTCTGCGGGGAGAGCGTAAACAGGCAGCTAAAGGCGAAGAACATCACCACGGCGACCATCAGCATACTGGCGCGCGAGATGATCTGTGAACATTTACGTTCGGTAAAGTCGCGGCCAAACTCTTTCTCATACTCTTCACGCTTAGACACCACGAACGAAGAGACGATGGGTGAGAAGTTAAAGGAGAACACCATGATAGAAATTCCCAGCCACACCGTAACCAGTATGCCATCGTGCCCGGTCAGCGCGATATTGCTGAGATCAACCTGATCGATAACCGCCGAGTTCCAGTAAGGAATCAGCGATAATGAGATTAGCACCAGGCTGGCGATAAACGGCCATACCAGGTAACTCATCACCTTAACCATCAGATCTTTACCAAACCAGATCACAAATGCCATCAGCAGCAGCAAGAACAGCGCCACGAAACCGCGGTTCAACGCTGGCATCTGCAACTGGTTTTCCCAAAACGTCATGAACGTGTTAGTAATGGTGACGCCATAAATCCACAGCAGCGGACAAATCGCAAAGAAGTAAAGGAATGTGATAACTACCCCGCCCGTTTTACCAAAGTGCTCTTCGACCGTTTCCGTAATATTGCCGGACGGATTAGACCCGGATAAACACAGGCGCGCCAGCGCCCGGTGACAATAGAACGCAATGGGGTAAGCTAAAACCAGCATCAGCAGAATGGGGATAAGTCCGCCAAAACCGGCGCGGATAGGGAAAAACAGCACCCCGGCGCCAATGGCGGTACCAAATAAACCCAGCGTCCACGTAGTGTCCGATTTACGCCATGACGACTGTTTTGTCTGGCTGGATACAATGCTATCAGTAGTACTCATATCCTATCCTCACGAAAAGATTAAGCGTCAACTAAACCCGTAATTTGTGATACACGAGAAAGATCGATATTACCGCCAGAAATAATACTGACCGTTTTTCTGTTCTGAATATGGCTATCTAACTTCCCGCTTAATAATGCGGCGCAAGCCAGAGCGCCAGCGCCTTCAGTAATAACCTTATTGCGCTGAATTAAGGCGATCATACTGTTACGAATTTCATCTTCGCTGACCAGGACAATGTCATCGACTAATTCACGAACGATTTCATAGGTTAAATTACCCGGGCGGGAGACATCACAACCATCCGCCAGGGTGCCGCTCGTTCGGTGCGTGGTTATTTCGCCAGCGTAATAAGACGCCGCCATACCATGAACATTTTCGGCCTGCACGCCGATGACTTTAATGGTCGGGTTAATCGATTTAATCGCAATGGCAATACCTGCAATTAAACCGCCGCCGCCAATAGGTACGATGACATTATCGACATCGTACAAATCTTCCATAATTTCCAGACCAATAGTACCCTGTCCGGCAATCACTTTTAGATCGTCGTAAGGCGGAATAAAAATGCGGCCTTCGGTTTCGACAATTTCACTCACCTTAGCAATGGTGTCATTGAAATTGTCACCGTGGAGCACTACTTCCGCCGAATAATCACAGGTGGCCGCCACTTTTGACTTTGGCGCCCCCTTCGGCATCACGACTTTGCCGTCAATACCAAGCATTGCGCAAGAAAGAGAAACGCCCTGTGCATGATTACCTGCGGAACAGGCCACGACGCCTTTACGCTTTTCAGCCTCCGTTAACGAGCTAAGTTTGTTAAAAGCGCCACGAATTTTAAATGAACCCGTACGCTGCATATTTTCAAACTTGAGAAATATTTCGCCTTTGCAACGTTCACTAAAATAATTAGAGCGAGGCATTCCCGTTTTATATATCTTCCCCGCCAGTCTTTTTTTCGCTTCGAGGATATCTTCAATTGCAACCGGGAGATCGTATGTAATGTGCATTATAACCTCTTAACTTGGGTATTAAAAATAAGTTACCGTTGCCCACTGTTCAAAAAATACAGGTGGCGTCAATTTCGCCAAATATGTTTATTCCATATCATTCAATTTCTATTAACTTCCTGCGTCTGCACCCATTATATGATGAATATTGTTTAGCCAATTCCACTAATACTGAAGCGGCTTTTTTTATACGATAATTTTTAGACCATACTGCCGCATAACGTGCGACGGGTAACGTGTCTTTTATTGGTATGGTGATAAATTGATTAGAACCAAAAGGCGTGGTCATATCGCAGGGAATAACAGTTAAGAAATCAGCATTGAGAACAAGATTATATATCGTGACGACGGAATCTGTTTTAACAATGTTTTCGATGCTGATGCCATTTCGTTGTAGAGTGGTGAGTAATTCGCTGTAGTAGCCCATATTCGTTTGCGGCAACACCCACTGTTCGTTTTTTAACGATTCCAGCGTGATGGTGCCGGTGCATGTTCGGGACTTGCTGGCTACTAAGACAAACTCTGACTCAAACAGTGGCTCGACATGCAGATCCTGTAGCTGCATTTCATTACTGAGCGTACCGATAGCAAAGTCCAGCCGCCCGTCGCGCAGGGCCGGCAGGAAGGAAGAGAGCTGGGCTTCGTACATGGATACCTGCGCTTTTGGAAATACCTCTTTGAACTTATGAATCATATCGGACATGAAGGTAAAGCCAATCAGCGAAGGAAAGCCAAACGAGACGTCGACGACGGTATTGCACGTCATACTGTTCATCTCGTTGATCATGTTTTTCATTTCGCGGGTGATAGATTCAGACCAGGAGAGCAACACCTGTCCCGCTTCGGTCAGCGTAACGCCGGTATTTTTACGTACAATTAACTCAACGCCAAAATAGGCCTCAACGTCGCTAATGATTTTACTGACGGCGGGCTGGGTTAACCCTAACGATTTTGCGGCAGAACCGATAGAACCACTTCTAATCACTTCCTGAAAGACCACCAGATGCTGTGTTTTAGGGAGAACAAGAGTATTCATATCTACCGCTCTGAAATAACATTGTGAACGGCAGGAAGTGTAGCAAATTAAATCTTAGAGGTTATGTGCGACCACTCACAAATTAACTGACCGCAATTTTTTCAAGGTCTCCATTAAATAAATAAAACGTATTATTTCAATCAGTTACGAAAATTAAGCAGTAGCTTAGTCTGATTTCAATCAAAAAATATGGTCGGGATAACGATATATTATGGCGATAACCAGACAATTTTAGTTGCTATTTTTAGCATCCCTTGAAGACGATATTTCAATCAATTACGGGACATTTTACAGGCAATCTCCGCGTTAAATTTAAAACGTAATTTATCAAATTTAAGTATAAACCGGAGGTAAATGCGCTTAAAAAGCGTTACACGTCACATTTTTTTACCTTATTTGTTTGTAAAGAAACATTTAATAGAATTTTAACCAAAGTATTTCATACATTTTATTTTCACTTACAACAAATAATTTACACTGATTTTCTGCTATTTTTTAGCGTGTAATTTTGTGAAAGAAATCGATTGCTTTTCATTTCCACTAAAAAGGGCACAATCGATAGCGTTTTGTGTTTCTCATCACAGAATGAATAATATTATATTACCACGGCTGTCAATGAATTGCCGGATAGTGACGCTGGCGTCTTCTGCAACCTATAGACAACTTCACAGGCCTGATAAGCAAAAACCCGCCGAAGCGGGTTTTATGAAGAGGTGAAACTGACCGATAAGCCGGGTTCTGTCGTGGACAGTCATTCATCTAGGCCAGCAATCGCTCACTGGCTCAAGCAGCCTACCCGGGTTCAGTACGGGCCGTACCTTATGAACCCCTATTTGGCCTTGCTCCGGGTGGAGTTTACCGTGCCACGGACTGTTACCAGCCGCGCGGTGCGCTCTTACCGCACCCTTTCACCCTTACCTGATCCCACGTGCGTGGGCCATCGGCGGTTTGCTCTCTGTTGCACTGGTCGTGGGCTTCCCCCCCAGGCGTTACCTGGCACCCTGCCCTATGGAGCCCGGACTTTCCTCCCCTCCGCCCGTCTCCCCCGAAGGAGGACGACGACGAAGCGGCGACTGTCTGGTCAGCTTCGGCGCGAAGTATAGAGGGTTTACGCGACTTTGTCACCCTGCGCTGCGCATTCCTGTCGCCATTTGACGAAACTAAAACCGAGCCAGCACCCAACCAAACGCGGCCTGATTTACGCCGCGGCGCCCGCCAGCGATTTCGTCTGCGGCACACAGCAGGCGCTTCCGGCATTACCATACAGGTCTTTACCACTGGTCGCGGCACGCCGTACGGGCTGATGGCGGTGCCGGTGATTAAAATAGCAACGCGTACCGAACTGGCGGTATTTAACCTGGCGTCAGTGACTTGAGCCAACCGATGCCGGATAAGGCGTAGCCGTTATCCGGACTGGTTTAACCGCATGATTTGTAGACCAGATAAGTGTCATCGCCGCGCGGTATTTTTACGTATCATCCAGTTATATTTTCACCAGGATCACATCAATTCCGCACTTACGTAGTCCTTCCAGACTTTCTCCAGGGATCCCCTCGTCAACAATAATCATATCGATCCGTTGCGTATCAACGATCTTATGCAGACTGGAACGATCGAATTTGCTGGAGTCAGTGACAACAATGATCCTTTCCGCCACCTCACACATCCGACGGTTAAGCCTGGCTTCATCTTCATTATGTGTACTAACACCACGTTCCAAATCAATAGCATCAACGCCAAGGAACAACATATCGAAATGGTAATTCTGTAAGGAGTGTTCCGCCTGATCGCCATAAAAAGACAGCGACTGACGCCGGAGATGCCCACCAGTCATTAATAATTCGACGCCCTCGGCTTCCAGTAAGGCATTAGCCACGTTCATACCATTGGTCATAGCAATCACATCAGTATGCTTGCGCATCAGACGAGCAATTTCATAAGTCGTCGTACCTGAATCAAGAATCACACGATGACCCGGTTTAATCAGTTCGGCCGCGGCTCTGGCAATACTGCGTTTCAATGCCGTGTTAAGCGAACTTTTATCTTCTACAGAAGGCTCAATACCTGAAGTATTAGTGTCACAGATTAGCGCGCCACCGTAGGCTCTTACTGCGATGCCCTGCTTTTCAAGGAAAGCCAGATCATTACGAATTGTCACCGTAGATACGCCAAACAGTACGGAAAGATCGCTCACTTGTACACTTCCCTGCTGTCGCAGCCGCTGGATAATCAGTTCACGTCTTTCACTGGTCCCCGTTACGCGTTTACCTGCAGAAGAGTCGGTATGGCCCATAAAAAAATCCTTTAGTTAACTCTTTCGTTTTATTTCGTTTTGACTATTAACGCTTTTCTTATAGGGGAAAGCAAGCCTCCATCCGGTAATCCCCAGCCCCCCTCACCTAAACCTTTCATTATGCTTCTTTTGTGAAACAGATCGGAAAACCATTAACTTTCATTTTGTTTTCAAAAGACCATAATGCAATATAAAATGAAAAATAACGAAAGAATAAAGACGAAATCATCTGAAATGGAGAAGAAAGTGAAACAGTTAACTCAAATGGTGGAGCAGCATAAACGCGGGAAGGCAAGCGGGATTTATGCCGTTTGTTCCGCACATCCACTGGTTCTGGAATCCGCAATACGCTACGCCCACGCTAACCACACACCGTTGCTAATCGAGGCAACCTCTAACCAGGTTGACCAGTTTGGCGGCTACACAGGTATGACCCCTGCCGATTTTCGCGATTTTGTCTGCCAGCTCGCCGATTCGCTGGGATTTCCTCAATCAGAATTAATCCTGGGCGGAGACCATCTCGGTCCTAACCGTTGGCAAAACCAGCCCGCAGCGCAGGCGATGGCCAATGCCGATGACCTGATTAAAAGCTATGTGGCCGCCGGATTTAAAAAGATCCACCTGGATTGCAGTATGTCCTGCGCCGATGACCCGGTGCCGCTAACCGATGAAATTGTCGCGGAGCGAGCGGCTCGCCTGGCGAAAGTAGCAGAAGAAACCTGCCAGCAACATTTTGGCGAGTCCGACCTGGTCTATGTCATCGGGACGGAAGTTCCGGTTCCCGGCGGGGCGCATGAAACGTTAACAGAACTAGAAGTGACCACGCCGGAAGCGGCGCGCGCCACGCTGGAAGCCCACCGTCATGCGTTTGAAAAGCAGGGGCTGAATGCTATCTGGCCGCGCATCGTCGCACTGGTTGTACAACCCGGCGTCGAGTTCGACCACACGCACATCATCGATTACCAGCCGCAAAAAGCCCTCGCGTTGAGCAAAATGGTAGAGGCGTATGACACGCTGGTATTCGAAGCGCACTCCACGGATTACCAGACGCCGCAGTCGCTACGCCAGCTAGTGAAAGATCACTTCGCCATCCTGAAAGTCGGCCCGGCCCTGACCTTCGCCCTGCGCGAAGCGCTGTTCTCGCTGGCGGCCATTGAAGAAGAGTTAATTCCGGCCAAAACCTGCTCCGGACTACGTCATGTACTTGAAAGCGTGATGCTCGATCGCCCGGAATACTGGCAGAGCCACTATCACGGAGATGGTCACGCTCGACGCCTGGCGCGTGGCTACAGTTATTCTGACCGCGTTCGCTACTACTGGCCGGACAGTCAGATTGACGACGCCTTCGAGCGGCTGGTGCGCAACCTCGCAGACGAACCTATTCCACTGCCGCTCATCAGTCAGTATTTACCGTTACAGTACGTAAAAGTCCGCGAGGGAAATATCAACGCTACGCCGAGAGAACTCATCATCAGCCATATTCAGGACATCCTACAGCAGTACCACGCCGCCTGTCATGGCACAACGCTTCATAATGAATAACAAAAAAGAAAAACGTTATGGTAAATCCGGTACTGGTCGACGAGCTGGGTCGGTGCCGCTAAGGAAAACCGATTGAGGAAGTGATATGTCGCAAATTTTGCGCGCCAGGCGACTGCTGACAGAACAAGGCTGGCTGGACGATCGCCAGTTACATATTGAAGAGGGCATTATTACTGCGATAGAGCCCATTCCGGCAGGCATAACATACCGTGATGCCGAGTTACTGTGTCCTGCTTATATTGATACCCACGTCCACGGCGGCGCGGGAGTCGATGTGATGGATGAATCGCCAGACGCGCTCGATCAAGTGGCAATTCATAAAGCACGCGAAGGGGTAGCCTGTTGGCTACCCACTACTGTCACCGCGCCGCTAAAGGCAATTCACCGCACTCTGGAGCGGATAGCGCTACGCTGCCATTCAGGCGGCCCAGGCGCTCAGGTGCTGGGAAGTTACCTGGAAGGGCCCTACTTCACGCCGCAGAATAAAGGAGCGCATCCCCCGGAACTGTTCCGGGAACTGAATCTCGTCGAATTAAATGAACTGATAGCAATCTCCCGGCATACCTTACGCGTGGTCGCGCTGGCCCCTGAAAAAAGCGGAGCATTAGAGGCAATTGCCCATCTGAAGCAGCAGGGGGTACGGGTGATGTTAGGGCACAGTGCAGCGACCTGGAAGCAAACCCTCGCAGCTTTTGACGCAGGTGCTGACGGGCTGGTGCACTGCTATAACGGCATGACCGGTCTGCATCACCGGGAACCGGGAATGGTCGGCGCAGGGTTAACGGACCCACGTGCGTGGCTGGAGCTTATCGCTGACGGCCACCACGTCCATCCGGCGGCAATGAAGCTATGTTGCTGTTGCGCCAAAGATCGGGTGGTACTGATCACCGATGCCATGCAGGCGGCAGGCCAGCCCGACGGACGCTATACGCTCTGCGGGGAAAAAGTGGAGATGCACGGCGGTATCGTGCGGACCGCTTCCGGAGGTCTGGCGGGCAGTGCACTGACAGTTGATGCTGCGGTTCGCAATATGGTCGAGTTTACGGGGATCGCCACAGGGGAAGCGATCCATATGGCCTCGCTACACCCAGCCCGCTTGCTGGGGATCGATCATCATTTGGGATCATTAAAAGCAGGTAAACACGCCAATATTATTGCGCTGGATAACAGGCTGTATTTACAACAGATCTGGATTCAGGGCCGCGCATTTCCCCTATAGCCTTTTGCATTGTACGTTATCAAGGCCTTCGGTTATCACTCACAAGGCCTTTCTTTTCCTTTCGTTTGGTAAAAAAATAACCCGCCATATTTAAATCTATTCATTATAAATCAAAAAGATAAATATATCTGGCACTTCACTGGATTTTAATTTCGTTTTATTTCATTTACCATTATTGAACTTTCGATTCCTTTCCTATAAATTACAACAAATGATTATGTGAATAAGTGAAATGAAACGAAAGATAGCAACACATTGCTAACGTCTGATGTGGAATTCACAAGACTAAGGACTTACGTTATGTCAGAAACCTATACCTCAGCAGCCGCAACAACCGGAACCTGGACAGAAAAAGAGATCCGTCAGCAGCCAGCCAGTTGGCTCCGCTCGCTGAATCATATCGACAATATTCGCTCCGCGATCGACAGTTTTCTCACCCCATTGTTGCATAAAGACAACCTCAGGATCGTCCTGACCGGGGCGGGTACTTCAGCATTTATTGGCGACATCATCGCTCCCTGGCTTGCCAGCCAGACCGGAAAAAATATCTGCGCCATACCGACTACCGATCTGGTCACCAATCCGATGGACTATCTGAATCCGGCGCACCCATTACTGTTGGTCTCCTTCGCCCGTTCCGGTAACAGTCCGGAGAGTGTCGCCGCCGTTGAACTGGCAAATCATTTCGTTCCAGAGTGTTACCACCTTTCGATCACCTGTAACGAAGCTGGCAATCTGTATCAAAACGCAGTTGAAAACGACAATGCTTTTGCTTTGTTAATGCCAGCAGAAACACACGATCGTGGCTTCGCGATGACCAGCAGTATCACCACCATGATGGCCAGTTGCCTGGCCGTCTTCGCTCCGCAAACCATTAATAGTCGGACATTCCGTGATGTGGCCGATCGTTGCCAGGAAATTCTGAACTCACTCGGTGATTTCAACCATGGCGTGTTTGGTAATGAGCCCTGGCAACGAATCGTTTACCTCGGTAGCGGCGGACTGCTGGGCGCCGCACGTGAGTCATCACTGAAAGTGCTGGAGCTGACAGCGGGTAAACTGGCAGCATTCTATGACTCGCCAACCGGTTTCCGTCACGGCCCAAAATCACTGGTCGATAACAAAACGTTGATCGTGGTGTTTATCTCCAGCCACCCTTATACGCGCCAATATGATCTCGATCTGCTGGCTGAACTGCGTCGCGATCGGCAAGCCATGCGCGTCATAGCCATTGCCGCTGAGAGTGATGCCGTTATCGAAGCAGGCCCGCACATCCTCCTGCCGCCAGCGCGACACTTCATCGATATGGAGCTGGCTTTTTGCTTCCTGATATATGCCCAGGTATTCGCGCTCACACAATCAATTAGTGTTGGTAATACTCCAGATACCCCTTCCGCCAGCGGCACAGTCAACCGTGTGGTCCAGGGCGTCGTTATTCATCCCTGGCAGGATTAAGAGGTTCCGAACATGAGCATTATTTCTACGAAATATCTCCTGCGGGATGCGCAGGCAAAAGGTTATGCCGTACCTGCTTTCAACATTCATAATGCCGAGACGATCCAGGCGATCCTTGAAGTGTGTAGCGAAATGAAATCCCCAGTGATCCTCGCCGGGACACCGGGTACTTTTAAACATATTGCGCTGGAAGAAATCTATGCGCTATGCAACGCGTACTCTGGCAGTTTTGGTATACCGCTGGCGCTACACCTCGATCACCACGAATCGCTGGACGATATTCGCCATAAGGTGAATGCTGGCGTGCGTAGCGCCATGATCGACGGTAGCCACTTCCCATTTGAAGAGAACGTAAAGCTGGTGAAATCGGTCGTAGACTTTTGCCACTCGCGTGATTGCAGCGTGGAAGCAGAGCTGGGACGCCTGGGCGGAGTCGAAGATGACATGAGCGTTGATGCGGAAAATGCTTTTCTGACCGATCCGCAGGAAGCCAGGCGCTTTGTCGAACTGACGGGTGTGGACAGCCTTGCTGTTGCTATCGGTACTGCGCACGGTCTCTACACTAAAAAACCCCAAATCGATTTCCAGCGACTGGCGGAAATTCGTGAGGTGGTTGATATACCACTGGTGCTACACGGCGCAAGCGATGTACCTGACGAATATGTACGCCGAACCATTGAATTAGGCGTATGCAAAGTCAATGTCGCGACTGAACTAAAAATTGCTTTCGCTACCGCAGTTAAAAAATGGTTTACTGAAAATCCGGAAGGCAATGATCCCCGTTATTACATGCGCGTTGGTATGGATGCCATGAAAGAGGTGGTAAGAAGCAAAATAACTATTTGCAATTCATACGAAAAACTACTGCCTGCTTTACAGTATTAATATATTTTTCTCAATTTATAAAGATCATGATGAATCCCCTCATGATCTTTATAGTATCTTATTGTAAATAATGAAGTTTTCCGCATATCCTAAGAAAAGTTTTTAAACCATAAGAATGGCCATTATTTCAAAGCATTGCCCACACCTGCGGGGTGATTATTGAAGACGAAAGCCACACTGTTCAGGACAATGAACGCTTTTGCCAAATCACTTTCAGCGCATGAAGACAGGGGCCGGAAAAAGAGACAGAACGGATGCAAAAACAAGCTAATAACCTCAGCAGATAACCCAGTTACCTGCCGGATATAGATCACTGTGAAAGTAACTTATATTTACTCTTCCTGCTGCGCCAGCGCATATTTATATAGCGCATTCTTCTTCACGCCATGAATTTCCGCCGCCAGCGCCGCCGCTTTTTTCAGCGGCAATTCGGCCTGTAGCAGCGCCAGCGTGCGCAGCGCGTCGGCGGGCAGGTCGTCTTCTTGCGCTTTATACCCTTCGACAATCAACACCATCTCGCCTTTACGGCGGTTTTCATCCTCTTTCACCCACGCCAGCAGCTCGCCGACCGGCGCGCCGTGAATCGTCTCCCAGGTTTTGGTCAGCTCACGCGCCAGCACCACGTAGCGGGATTCGCCCCACACGGCCACCATATCTTCCAGGCTATCCAGCAGACGATGGGTGGACTCATAAAAAATCAGCGTTCGCGGCTCCGCTTCAACCGCCTTCAGCGCATCGCGGCGACCTTTGGATTTCGCCGGTAAAAAGCCTTCATAGCAGAAACGGTCGGATGGCAGACCAGCGGCGCTCAAGGCGGCAATCGCCGCACATGGCCCCGGTAGCGGCACCACACGGATGCCCGCTTCGCGACAGGTACGCACCAGATGGTAGCCCGGATCGTTAATTAGCGGCGTACCGGCGTCGGAAACCAGCGCAATGTTCAGCCCCTCTTTCAGCTTCGCGACCAGCGTTTCCGCTTTTTGTTGTTCGTTATGGTCATGCAACGCGAACAGCCGGGCGTTAATCGCGAAATGTTGCAGTAATAAACCAGTATGACGAGTGTCTTCAGCGGCAATTAAATCAACGGCTTGTAAAATTTCCAGCGCGCGTTGGGTAATATCAGCCAAATTCCCGATAGGAGTAGGTACAATAAAGAGTTGGCCCTGAGAATTATCCGCCGATTCATTTTGTTTCATTGTGTCGTCCGTATTGCCGATTTAATATTGAACATTGCGTAAAAAAATATCACTGGATACAGTATGGTACCCTCAACATTTTCTCGTTTGAACGCCGCACGCGCGCTGCCTGTCCTCCTGGCTGCGCTACTTTTCGCCGGGTGCGGCACCCAGGCGCCAGATCAAAGCGCAGCCTATATGCAGGGTTCAGCGCAAGCTGACTCCGCCTTTTACCTGCATCAGATGCAGCAAAGCACAGATGATAGCAAGACCAACTGGCAATTACTCGCCATTCATGCACTGCTGAAAGAAGGTAAAAGCCAGCAGGCCGTCGACCTGTTCAACCAACTCCCGCAAAATCTGAACGATACGCAACGCCGCGAGCAGTCGCTGCTGGCCGTCGAGATCAAACTGGCGCAGAAAGATGCGGCAGGCGCGCAGGCCTTGCTGGATAAGCTAAAACCCGCCGACTTTACGCCAAATCAGCAAGCGCGTTACTGGCAGGCGCAGATCGATGCCAGCCAGGGACGCCCGTCGCTTACCCTGTTGCGGGCGTTAATCGCCCAGGAACCGCTAATGGCGGCGAAAGATAAACAAAAAAATATCGACGCCACCTGGCAAGCGCTCTCCGCCATGACGCAGGATCAGGCCAGAACGCTGGTTATCAACGCCGATGAAAATGTGCTTCAGGGCTGGCTGGATCTGCAGCGCGTCTGGTTTGACAACCGCAACGATCCAGACATGCTGAAAGCCGGGATCGCCGACTGGCAAAAACGCTACCCGCAAAATCCGGGGGCGAAAATGCTGCCGACGCAGCTCGTCAATGTACAACGTTTTAAACCCGCTTCCACCAGCAAAATCGCTCTGCTGCTGCCGCTGAACGGTCAGGCTGCCGTGTTTGGCCGTACCATCCAGCAAGGTTTCGAAGCCGCGAAAAACCTCGGTACCCAGGCGGTGGAGATGCAGCCGGTCGCCGCGCCTGACGCGCCGGTCGAACCTGGCGTGGAGGAGACACAACCACAAATTACCGACGGCGTCGCCAGTCCGTCGCAGGCCTCGGTGAGCGATCTGACTGATAACGATCAATCCCACTCCGCTACGCCGGTCAGCGCGCCACAAACGCCTCCTGCGCAGCCTGTTACGGCAAGCGCGCCGGCAGATCCTTCCGCTGAATTAAAAATCTACGATACCTCTTCCCAGCCGTTGGATCAGGTGCTTGCCCAGGTTCAGCAAGACGGCGCCAGTATCGTGGTCGGGCCTCTGTTGAAAAACAATGTGGAAGCGCTGATGAAAAGCGACACGCCGCTCAACGTGCTGGCGCTCAACCAGCCGGAAACGGTACGTAGCTTCCCTAATATCTGCTATTTCGCGCTCTCTCCGGAAGATGAAGCCCGTGATGCGGCGCATCATATTTATGACCAGGGCAAGCAGGCGCCGCTGCTGTTGCTTCCACGCAGTTCGCTTGGCGATCGCGTGGCGAACGCCTTCACCCAGGAGTGGCAAAAACTGGGCGGCGGCATCGTGTTACAGCAAAAATTCGGCTCCGTAGCCGAGCTGAAAATGGGCGTGAACGGCGGCGCGGGTATCGCGTTGACGGGCAGCCCGGTCGCCGCCAGCGTACCTGCGCAGCCGGGCGTCACCATTGGCGGTCTGACTATCCCTGCGCCGCCGACCGACGCGCAAATCACCGGCGGCGGACGCGTAGACGCGGTCTATATTCTGGCTACGCCGGAAGAGATTGGCTTTATCAAACCGATGATCGCCATGCGTAACGGCACCCAGAGCGGCGCGACGCTATATGCCAGCTCCCGCAGCGCGCAAGGCACTTCCGGCCCCGACTTCCGTCTGGAGATGGAAGGCTTGCAATACAGCGAAATTCCCATGCTGGCAGGCGGCAATATGCCGTTGATGCAGCAGGCGCTGAGCGCTGTACATAATGACTATTCTCTGGCGCGGATGTACGCCATGGGCGTGGATGCCTGGACGCTGGCGAACCACTTTTCGCAGATGCGTCAGGTGCCGGGATTTGAGATCAATGGCAATACCGGCGCATTAACCGCCAGCCCGGATTGTGTGATTAACAGGAAGTTATCATGGCTCAAATACCAGCAAGGGGAGATTGTTCCCGCCAGCTAACGCGTAAACAGGCCGGTGATGTGTGGGAAGCTGCCGCGCGTCGCTGGCTGGAAAGCGAAGGACTGCGGTTTGTCGCCGCCAACGTGCGCGAGCGCGGCGGCGAAATCGATCTGATCATGCGCGACGGAAAAACCACGGTTTTTGTTGAAGTCCGCTATCGGCGCTCCGGGCTTTATGGCGGCGCGGCGGCCAGTGTGACCCGCAGCAAACAACACAAATTATTACATACTGCCCGCTTGTGGCTCGCCCGCCAGAATGGGAGTTTTGATACTGTGGATTGTCGGTTCGATGTGTTAGCCTTCACCGGAAATGAGATTGAGTGGTTTCGGGATGCGTTTAACGACCACTCATAATTGAAGATTTTAAGGATTAGCGTGCTCGAAAGAATCAAAGTCTGCTTTACAGAAAGCATTCAAACTCAAATTGCTGCGGCGGAAGCGCTTCCGGATGCCATTTCCCGCGCCGCCATGACGCTGGTTCATTCCCTGCTTAACGGCAACAAAATCCTCTGTTGTGGAAACGGGACGTCCGCGGCCAACGCCCAGCATTTTGCTGCCAGCATGATTAACCGCTTTGAAACGGAGCGACCCAGTTTACCCGCCATTGCACTAAATACCGATAATGTGGTCTTAACAGCGATCGCTAACGATCGCCTGCACGATGAAGTTTATGCAAAACAAGTCCGGGCGCTGGGACATGCAGGCGATGTTTTATTGGCGATCTCTACGCGTGGTAATAGTCGCGATATCGTAAAAGCCGTTGAAGCAGCCGTTACGCGTGACATGACCATTGTGGCGCTAACCGGGTATGACGGGGGCGAGCTGGCCGGACTATTAGGGCCGCAGGATGTTGAAATTCGTATCCCTTCACACCATAGCGCACGCATTCAGGAAATGCATATGCTGACGGTAAACTGCCTGTGCGATTTGATCGATAACACGCTTTTTCCTCACCAGGATGATTAAGGAGTACACATGAAGGCATTATCGCCGCTCGCAGTCCTTATTTCTGCGTTGCTATTGCAAGGTTGCGTCGCCGCCGCGGTAGTGGGTACGGCAGCCGTCGGCACCAAAGCCGCAACCGACCCGCGTAGCGTGGGCACCCAGGTGGATGACGGAACGCTGGAACTGCGCGTCAGCAGCGCGCTGTCGAAAGATGAGCAAATCAAAAAAGAGACGCGCATCAATGTCACGGCTTATCAGGGCAAAGTTTTATTAGTGGGCCAGTCGCCAAACAGCGAACTCTCCGCACGCGCTAAACAGATAGCGATGGGCGTGGAAGGCACCTCCGAGGTCTATAACGAGATTCGCCAGGGTCAGCCTATCGGCCTGGGAGCCGCCTCTAACGATACCTGGATCACCACGAAAGTTCGCTCACAGCTACTGACCAGCGATCAGGTAAAATCGTCAAACGTGAAAGTCACCACCGAAAATGGCGAAGTGTTCCTGCTGGGCCTGGTGACAGAACGTGAAGGTAAAGCGGCAGCGGATATCGCCAGTCGGGTGAGCGGCGTGAAACGCGTGACCACCGCCTTTACGTATATCAAGTAACCGGTGTGCCGGGTGGCGATAAGCATGTATAAACCGCGTCGCCATCCGGCAAATCATCCGGCGGCGCTACCCCGCTTTTTCCCGCAGTTGCGATGAGGTCAGAATTGTCACGCCTTCTTGTGCTGGCGCCAGCGCTTCCGCCAGCATGGCCCGCGCCACATCCCGCGCATCGATCGATTTCCAGTTTCCGGGCAGCAGCCGGAATAGCGGAGCGAAGAGCGTTTCATTCACCCGCCGCGTTGTTCTGTCGCCGAGCAGCATAGAAGGCCGGGCAATCGTCAAACGAGGCCATTTTTGCGCGATTAACGCCTCCTCCATTTCTCCTTTCACCCGATTATAGAAAAACGGAGAGTGCGCGTTTGCTCCCATTGAGCTGACCACCAACATGTGCTGCGCGCCCAGCCGACGCCCGGTCAGCGCGGTATCAACCACCAGCGTATAATCCGCATGAATAAACGCCGCTTTACTTCCCGCTTCACGCCGGGTCGTGCCCAGGCAGCAAAAAACAATATCCACCGGGTCGGTCACCTGAGCTAACGCATCGGTAAGCTGCGGATCGTGAGGGTTATAAACGCCGACAATATCCGTCAGCGGACGACGCGTCGGCGCGGCGATAGCGCTCACCTGCGGCGTGTTGATTAACATTCTCAGCAGATGTCCGCCGACCAGTCCGGTCGCGCCGGTAATCAGTACCTGACTCATCCTCGCTCCTTTACAGATTTGTCCACCTTGCACTCTCAGTCTTATCGACCAGGCTTAATAGTCTACGAGGTAAGTATCCATCATTGTGGGGAATTTGCCTTACCCGAAGCCACCACTGCGGAGGAAACGCATGAGTAAGAAAATTGCCGTTTTGATTACCGATGAATTTGAAGATTCAGAATTTACCTCGCCGGCAGCAGAATTCCGTCAGGCCGGACATGAGGTCATCACTATCGAAAAAGAGGCGGGTAAAACGGTGAAAGGGAAAAAAGGCGAGGCCAGCGTCACCATTGATAAGGCTATTGATGACGTTCGTCCCGACGATTTCGACGCCTTGCTATTGCCGGGAGGTCATTCGCCGGACCACCTGCGCGGAGACAGCCGTTTCGTGGATTTTACCCGCGATTTCGTTAACAGCGGTAAACCGGTTTTTGCCATTTGCCACGGCCCGCAGTTGTTGATCAGCGCCGATGTCATTCGTGGCCGCAAACTCACGGCGGTGAAACCGATTATTATCGATGTGAAGAACGCGGGCGCGGAATTTTACGATCAGGAAGTCGTCGTCGATAAAGATCAGCTGGTGACCAGCCGCACGCCTGATGACCTGCCGGCATTTAACCGCGAGGCGCTACGCCTGCTGGGCGCGTGAGTCGCGTAGCCAGTGCAGCTTTTTACCAAACCCCAGCGTGTTGTCGGTGAATTTAATTTCATCCAGCCGGATTTCCCATACCGGCGCGGGCAGCACCCTGGCGACCGGGAAGCGGCGAAGGTAAGCTTTACGCGCGGCGTCGCTCTCCTGCCCCTCCAGACGGCGAATTTCCCCTTTAAACTGCACGCCGCGAATGCGCGCCACCGTTTTCGGCTGACCATTGACCGTTCCCGCCACTGGCGCGCACGCGCCGGACATTTGCGCATGGCGGGTTTTATCCTCCGTTAACAGATACAACGCGACGTTTTGCGCATCGAACACATAAAACGCGTTGGCGCACCACAGTTCTCCCTCATGGTGTACGCACCAAGTCACCACGTGTTGTTTCGCCAGCCAACGGCCAATAGCGGTAAGTGTGTCCATCTTTATTCTCGCTTATACTGGGAACCTGAAAATTATCATGCTGATGGCGACAATGACACCCTGGTATCTGTATCTGATTCGTACTGCAGACAATGCGCTTTACACCGGGATCACCACCGATGTGGCGCGTCGTTACAGGCAACATCAAACGGGAAAAGGCGCAAAAGCATTACGGGGGAAAGGCGAGTTAACGCTGGCGTTTGCGGCGCAGGTCGGCGATCGCTCGCTGGCCCTGCGCGTAGAGTATCGCATCAAACAGCTCACAAAGCGCCAGAAGGAGTGCCTTGTGACGGAACGCGAAGCGTTTGAGGCGCTGCTGTCCAGTCTGCAAACGCCGGTGCTTAAAAACGATTGAAGTGGTCGTGATACTCCACCAGCCCCGTCACGCCCTCCAGCGCATCCTCAGCCAAACGGTGTACCTGGAAAGCGCTTTCCGTACCGGGCCAACGGCAGTGAAGATCGTAATGAGCGGCCAGTTCAAAACCAAAGCGGCTATATAACGCCGGGTCGCCCAGCGTCACGACCGCCGCGTAGCCGAACTCGTTGAGCGAATCCAACCCTTCATACACTAACTGGCGCGCCAGCCCTTGCCCGCGATACTTTTCATCGACCGCCAGCGGCGCCATGCCGACCCACTGTAAATCTTCGCCCTGCACATCAACCGGGCTAAAGGCTACATAGCCCACCACCTGACCTTCATCATCCGTAGCCACCAGTCCGAGCGTCAGAAAACCATCTTCACGCAAATCGTGAACCAGCTTCGCTTCCGCATCGCTTTCGAATGAACGGCGTAACAGCGCATCAATACCAGGCGCATCAATGGGAATTTCTACTCGAATTAGCATGGTTCACCTACCGAGGTCTGTTTGGTTTCCGGCGAGTTTTTCATGCCCGCCTCAACAAAATCCGCCAGTTGCAGCAGCATAACGCGTAACGCTTTCGGCATCTGCTCCAGTTCGATGGCGTCCATCAGATTCTTCACATACAACCCTAACTCAGTATCGCCTTCAATGACCAGTCGACGCTGGAAAAAGAGCGTATCCGGGTCCTGTTTACGGGCGGCTATCATGAGCAGATCGCTGGCATCGGCGCTAAAACTGACGTCGGCATCCGCCTGCTGGCTAACGATCAGTTTTTCATTTTCAACCGTGGTATACCATTTTAAGTCAATGTCACGAACATGAATGCTTAACCAACGACCTTCGAGGAATTCCAGCTCTCCATCGGCCAGCGCCTGACGAAACTGCCAGCTCAGAACCTGTTCCAGAACCTGGCGCTTTAGCGCAAAGGGCGTCAGTTTAACCGGTACACTCATCAGAGACGGGCCAGCATGGACTAAGCGTGAACGCAGTTTATCTAACACGAGCTTTACTCCCTGTTTCAATAGTCCTGTTATTTTGCCATATCCAATAAATCACATGGCGGCGTAAATCAACAATTGGGTCTGATTTTCTACCCCATTATTGGTGTTACCAATACGCCTTTAACTGCCTTAAATCAAAAATTGTCGCAGCAAGGTTAACTAAAATCCCTGTTCGTTAACAATTTTGCGTCTCAGACGTAACCCTCAGGATAAATTATGGAGCTGCTCTGCCCTGCCGGAAATCTCCCGGCGCTGAAGGCGGCCATCGAAAACGGCGCTGACGCCGTTTATATCGGGTTAAAAGACGATACCAATGCCCGTCATTTTGCCGGCCTTAACTTTACCGAAAAAAAATTGCAGGAAGCGGTGAGTTTTGTTCACCAGCATCGCCGCAAATTACACATCGCCATTAATACGTTTGCGCATCCGGACGGCTACGCCCGTTGGCAGCGTGCCGTGGATATGGCGGCGCAGCTTGGTGCCGACGCGTTGATTCTCGCCGACCTCGCTATGCTGGAATATGCCGCAGAGCGTTACCCGCATATTGAGCGTCATGTTTCCGTTCAGGCCTCGGCAACCAACGAAGAGGCGATTCGCTTTTATCACCGCAACTTTGATGTCCACCGCGTAGTTCTGCCGCGTGTACTGTCGATTCACCAGGTAAAGCAACTGGCCCGCGTCACGCCGGTGCCGCTGGAGGTATTCGCGTTTGGCAGCCTGTGCATTATGGCGGAAGGTCGCTGCTATCTTTCTTCTTATCTGACGGGAGAGTCGCCCAATACTGTCGGCGCCTGTTCTCCCGCCCGCTTTGTTCGTTGGCAGCAAACCCCGCAGGGGCTGGAATCGCGTCTGAATGATGTCCTGATCGACCGTTACCAGGACGGCGAAAACGCGGGCTACCCAACGCTGTGTAAAGGCCGCTATTTAGTGGACGGCGAGCGCTATCACGCGCTGGAAGAGCCAACCAGCCTGAACACGCTGGCGCTGCTGCCGGAGCTCATGGCGGCGAACATCGCTTCGGTGAAGATCGAAGGCCGCCAGCGCAGCCCGGCCTATGTCAGCCAGGTGGCGAAAGTGTGGCGCCAGGCGATCGATCGCTGCAAAGCCGCCCCGCAAAACTTCGTTCCACAGCGCGACTGGATGGAGACGCTCGGCGCGATGTCCGAAGGCACCCAAACCACGCTTGGCGCGTATCACCGTAAATGGCAGTGAGAGGAGCTATGAAATATTCCTTAGGACCGGTGCTTTATTACTGGCCGAAAGAGACGCTGGAAGATTTTTATCAGCAGGCCGCAAAAAGCAGCGCTGATGTCATTTATCTGGGCGAAGCGGTGTGCAGCAAGCGTCGCGCTACCAAAGTCGGCGACTGGCTGGAAATGGCGAAATCCCTTGCCGCCAGCGGTAAGCAGGTGGCGCTCTCCACTCTGGCGCTGGTACAGGCGTCATCTGAATTAAGCGAGCTGAAACGCTATGTGGACAACGGCGATTTTCTGCTGGAAGCCAGCGATCTTGGCGTGGTGAATCTGTGCGCCGAGCGCAAACTGCCGTTTGTCGCTGGCCATGCGCTGAATTGCTACAACGCGGTCACGCTGCGCCGGTTGCTGAAAGAAGGCATGGTACGCTGGTGTATGCCGGTGGAGCTTTCCCGCGACTGGCTGGTGAATTTGCTTAATCAGTGCGATGAACTGGGCATCCGCAATCAGTTTGAAGTGGAGGTGTTGAGCTATGGACATCTGCCGCTGGCTTACTCCGCTCGCTGCTTTACCGCCCGTTCGGAAGACCGTCCGAAAGATGAATGCGAAACCTGCTGTATCAAGTATCCAAACGGTCGTGACGTGTTCTCGCAGGAGAATCAGCAGGTGTTTGTGCTTAACGGTATTCAGACCATGAGCGGCTATGTCTATAACCTTGGCAACGAACTGACGTCGATGCAAGGATTGGTAGATATCGTGCGGCTGTCGCCGTTGGGTACGGAGACATTTGCCATGCTTGATGCCTTTCGCGCTAACGAAAACGGCGGCGCGCCATTACCACTTGCCGCGCATAGCGACTGTAACGGCTACTGGAAACGTCTGGCCGGGCTGGAGCTACAGGCATAAATTTGCCGGGTGGCGGCAGACATGCCTTATCTGATCTACGGTCGTCTGGCGTAGGCCTGATAAGCGTAGCGCCATCAGGCATGTTATATTCGCGACCTGTTTAATAAAGCTCACTTTGTTAACAACATTCGCTAATCTTTAATGCAGTATGACAAGATTAACGGATAACAAAGTGAGCGGTTATGACTAACAACTCTGTCCCATTCTCGGTACTCGATCTGGCGCCAATCCCGGAAGGTTCTTCGGCAAAAGAGGCCTTCTCACACTCGCTCGATCTCGCTCGCCTCGCAGAAAAGCGCGGTTATCACCGCTACTGGCTGGCGGAACATCACAACATGACCGGCATCGCCAGCGCGGCGACCTCGGTATTGATTGGCTATCTGGCGGCCAGTACCACAACATTACATCTTGGCTCCGGCGGCGTGATGCTGCCAAACCATTCACCGCTGGTGATTGCCGAGCAGTTCGGCACGCTGAATACGCTCTACCCGGGACGTATCGACTTAGGGCTGGGACGTGCGCCGGGTAGCGATCAGCCGACGATGCGCGCGTTACGTCGCCATATGAGCGGCGATATCGATAACTTTCCACGCGATGTCGCAGAGCTGGTGGACTGGTTCGACGCCCGCGATCCCAGCCCGCTGGTGCGCCCGGTCCCTGGCTACGGCGAGAAGATTCCGGTCTGGCTGCTGGGCTCCAGCCTGTATAGCGCGCAGTTGGCGGCCCAGCTTGGCCTGCCGTTCGCCTTTGCTTCGCATTTCGCGCCGGATATGTTGTTCCAGGCGCTGCATCTGTACCGTACCCAGTTCAAACCTTCAGCGCGGCTGGAAAAACCGTACGCGATGGTGTGCATTAACATTATTGCCGCCGACAGCAATCGCGACGCGGAGTTCCTGTTTACCTCCATGCTGCAGGCGTTTGTGAAGCTACGCCGTGGAGAGACCGGCCAACTGCCGCCGCCGATTGAAAACATGGATACCTTCTGGTCGCCATCCGAACAGTATGGCGTGCGGCAGGCATTGAGCATGTCGCTGGTCGGCGATAAAGCGAAAGTCCGCCACGGGCTGGAATCTATTCTGCGGGAAACCCAGGCGGATGAAATTATGGTCAACGGCCAGATTTTCGATCATCAGGCGCGGCTGCATTCGTTTGATTTGGCGATGGATGTGAAGCAAGAATTGTTGGGATAGTACGCCTTGTGCCGGATGGCGGCTTCGCCTGATCCGGCCTACATAAGCACGCAGGCCCGGTAAGCGTAGCGCCACCGGCGCCATTATTTTACTGATACACCGGCAACAGATTAACGCTCGACAGAATATGCACCAGAGCGTTACCGACGCCAAACAGCAGAATCAGTACAATCATCGGCGTGCCGCCCCAGACGCGAAATCTCGGGCTACCAAAGCGCTGGCGAGATTTACGCGCCAATAACGCCGGCACAATGGCCGCCCAGATCGTCGCTGCCAGCCCTGCATAACCAATGGCGTACAGGAAGCCGTTCGGGTACAGCAGGCCGCCGATCATCGGCGGCAGGAAAGTCAGCAGCGCCGTTTTAAAACGCCCGATAGCCGAGTCATCAAAGCCAAACAGATCCGCCAGATAATCAAACAGACCCAGCGTTACGCCGAGGAATGAACTGGCGACCGCAAAGTTAGAGAACACCACCAGCAGCAGATCCAGGCTGCGGCTGTTCAGCACGCCGCTTAACGCCTGTACCAGCACATCAATATTGCCGCCTTTCTGCGCAATGCCGATAAATTCCGGACGTGGGATGTTGCCCATCGTCCCCAGCAGCCAGACGGAATAAAGCGCCAGCGCCAGTAACGTCCCATAAATCAAGCATTTCACGATGGTGCGAGGATCTTTGCCGTAATATTTCATCAGGCTTGGCACGTTACCGTGATAACCAAAAGAGGCCAGACAAAATGGCAGCGTCATCAGCAGGTACGGCGTATATGACGCGTGGCTTTCAGCCACGTTAAACAATGTGGTCGGCGTGACGTGCCCCAACAGGCTGCCGAAGGTCAGGAAGAAAGTAATCACTTTCGCGCCCAGCACAATCGCCGTCATCCGGCTGACCGCCTTCGTACTCAGCCACACTACAAACGCCACCAGCAGCGCAAAGGCAAAACCTGCCGCTCGCGCCGGAACGTTCAGCGACATCTCAGCAAACGTATGATGCAGAATCGAGCCGCTCGCTGAGATATAGGCATAAGTCAGGATGTAGAGCACAAAGGCAATAGAAATGCCGTTGACAATGTTCCAACCTTTCCCCAGCAGATCTTTGGTGATGGTGTCGAAACTCGAACCAATGCGGTAGTTAAGGTTAGCTTCGAGGATCATCAACCCGGAGTGCAGCATACAAAACCAGGTAAAGACCAAGGCCGCCATCGACCAGAAAAACCACGCCCCGGACATGACCACCGGCAGGGAGAACATTCCCGCGCCAATGATGGTGCCGCCGATAATCACCACGCCGCCAAGCAGCGACGGTGACGTTTGGGTGGTGGTAAGTGTTGTCATTCAGCCCTTTCTCCAGTCATTTATAGTGTGACTACCTATCTACACGTCACACTGTACCAGTACACGAGTACAAAAGGAATAAAAAAAGCCCCGATTGTTACGATCGGGGCTGTATATTTTACTTTACGCTGTGAACGCGCAGGTCAGCGAGAGTTACGCATCACCGCCGAAACGACGACGACCGGTAGAGTCATCGCGACGCGGGCCACGGCTTTCACGCCGCTCGCCGCTGAAACGACGGCCATCACCACGGCCGCCTTCACGACGTTCACCGCTAAAATTACGACCGCCTTCACGACGTTCGCCGCCGAAGCTACGACCACCGCCACGACGCTCGCCACTGGTATGCGGCTGCGCATCGCCCAGCAACTGCATGTTCATCGGTTTGTTCAGGATGCGGGTACGCGTGAAGTGCTGGAGCACTTCGCCCGGCATACCTTTCGGCAGCTCGATGGTGGAGTGAGACGCGAACAGCTTAATGTTACCAATGTAACGGCTGCTGATGTCGCCTTCGTTAGCGATCGCGCCCACGATGTGACGAACTTCCACGCCATCATCACGGCCCACTTCAATGCGGTACAATTGCATATCGCCAACGTCACGACGTTCACGACGCGGACGATCTTCACGGTCGCCACGCGGGCCACGATCGTTACGATCGCGCGGACCACGATCATCACGGTCGCGGAATTCACGCTTAGGACGCATCGGCGCATCCGGCGGCAGAATCAGCGGACGCTCGCCCTGCGCCATTTTCAGCAGCGCGGCGGCCAGCGTTTCAAGATCCAGTTCTTCCCCTTCAGCAGACGGCTGAATTTTCGCCAGCAGCGCACGGTACTGATCCAGATCGCTGCTTTCCAGTTGTTGCTGAACTTTCGCGGCGAATTTTTCCAGACGGCGTTTGCCCAGCAGTTCTGCGTTCGGCAGTTCCACTTCCGGAATGGTCAGCTTCATGGTGCGTTCAATGTTACGCAGCAGACGACGCTCGCGGTTCTCAACGAACAGCAGCGCGCGACCGGCGCGACCTGCACGACCAGTACGGCCAATACGGTGAACGTAAGACTCAGAGTCCATCGGGATATCGTAGTTCACCACCAGGCTGATGCGCTCAACGTCCAGGCCACGGGCCGCAACGTCGGTGGCGATCAGAATGTCCAGACGACCATCTTTCAGGCGTTCCAGAGTCTGCTCACGCAGCGCCTGGTTCATATCGCCATTCAACGCGGCGCTGTTGTAGCCGCTACGCTCCAGCGCTTCCGCGACTTCCAGAGTCGCGTTTTTGGTACGCACGAAGATAATCGCCGCATCAAAGTCTTCCGCTTCCAGGAAACGCACCAGCGCTTCATTTTTACGCATACCCCACACCGTCCAGTAGCTCTGGCTGATGTCAGGACGGGTCGTCACGCTGGACTGAATGCGCACTTCCTGCGGCTCTTTCATAAAGCGGCGGGTAATGCGACGAATCGCTTCCGGCATGGTGGCGGAGAACAGAGCGGTCTGATGACCTTCCGGGATCTGCGCCATAATAGTTTCAACGTCTTCGATGAAGCCCATACGCAGCATTTCGTCGGCTTCATCCAGTACCAGACCACTCAGTTTAGAGAGGTCGAGGGTGCCGCGTTTTAAATGATCAAGCAGACGTCCCGGCGTACCGACAACGATCTGCGGCCCCTGACGCAGGGCGCGTAACTGCACGTCATAACGCTGACCGCCGTACAGGGCAACCACGTTTACACCGCGCATATGTTTAGAGAAATCCGTCATGGCTTCGGCAACCTGTACCGCCAGTTCGCGGGTTGGCGCCAGCACCAGAATCTGAGGTGCCTTCAGCTCAGGATCAAGATTGTTGAGCAGCGGTAAAGAGAACGCTGCGGTTTTGCCGCTACCGGTCTGGGCCATGCCCAGCACGTCGCGACCGCCCAGCAGATGCGGAATGCACTCTGCCTGGATTGGAGATGGTTTTTCGTAACCCAGATCGGTAAGGGCTTCAAGGATAGGAGCCTTCAGCCCCAGATCTGCAAAAGTGGTTTCGAATTCAGCCATGTAGTACGTGTGCCTCAAAATTAATGGCGGCCAGTCTACATAACTCATCATGAAATTGATCTGCAATTTTCATTGAAAAGTGTGAACCGGCTCAAAGTAGGTGTATTAACGAACAACAACGCCCTCACCCGCGAAGGTGATGGCAATCAAAAAGATTACGGGCTGATATGTTCGTCAGCTATTGCTGGTCCGATTCTGCCAGGTCATCTTGGTCCTGGCCCAGGAGCGATAATTCCAACAATGCGTATCGGTGCTCAACAAAGTTATGAACGTTGTTGGCCACCGCCAGTTTGAACAGAGCCGTGGCGCTGTCCAAATCCCCCAGACTTAGGTAGTACTTACCTAAATAGAAGTTGGTTTCACTGAGATGCTCAGCGAGCGAGGTGTTATCCGTTGCGTCCGCCTTGAGCCTTTCCATCAGCGTTGCTTCGCTAATGTCGCCCAGGTAGAACTCGACAATGTTCCATCCCCATTGCTCTTTATCCGATTTTTCGAAGCGTGCTTTTAACGCTTCTTTCGCCTGCTTCTCATTGAGCTTCTGCTCAACAAGATACAGCCACAGGCTGCGGTAAGGATCATTGGGATCGTCTTGATAAAACGCCAGCAGATCATCTTGCGCTAACTTATCACGGCCGCCGTAATACAATGCGATACCGCGGTTTAAGTGCGCGTAGTTGTAAGTTGGATCAAGCTCTAGTACAGAATCAAACGCTTCATAGGCAGCATCAAAATTGCCTGCCTGCGTTAAATAAATGCCTAAATAATTGAATACTTCAGGCATATCCGGTCTGATTGCCAGCGCTTGTGAAAAATCATTTCGCGCTAATGCCCTCAAACCAAGACTATCATACAACACTCCGCGCTCATATAAAAGCTGTGCGCGTTCGTCATCGGTTAAAGCCCGACTGGCAAGAATCTGTTCCATACGCGCCAGAATCACTTCCTGCTGTAAAGTCGGTTGCAATGGTACTGCGAGGACTTCACTTTTACGCCAGGCGGAATTACTGCATCCTGCCAGCGTGAGTGCGGTCGCAACGAGACACCAGCGCAAAAAAGGCTTCATTTCCTACTCCCGAAGACAACGATTGAATGAACGTCCTGTTCCCCGGTGGCTCAACAAGGCGTCCAGCCAGGTCTAAAGCCCTCCGCAGTGCGGAGGGCAAAAGGCAACCTTACTCGGCCTGTTCGCTCGCCGGCGCTTCCGGCGCAGCCGCAGGTTGAGACTGCTCGGTTGCTTCTTTAATGCTCAGACGAACACGGCCCTGGCGGTCAACTTCCAGAACCTTAACCGGGACTTCCTGACCCATCTGCAGATAGTCGGTCACTTTCTCTACACGCTTATCCGCGATTTGAGAGATGTGAACCAGACCTTCTTTACCGCCGCCGATGGCAACAAACGCGCCAAAATCAACGATACGGGTCACTTTACCATTGTAGATACGACCGACTTCGATCTCCGCGGTGATCTCTTCGATACGACGGATAGCGTATTTCGCTTTTTCACCGTCGGTCGCCGCGATCTTCACAGTACCGTCATCTTCGATTTCGATGGTAGTGCCGGTCTCTTCAGTCAGCGCGCGGATCACAGAACCGCCTTTACCGATCACATCTTTGATCTTGTCCGTGCTGATCTTGATGGTATGGATACGCGGCGCGAATTCAGAGATATCGCCGCGCGGCGCGTTGATCGCCTGTTCCATCACGCCCAGGATGTGCAGACGCGCACCTTTCGCCTGGTTCAGAGCAACCTGCATGATCTCTTTGGTGATACCTTCAATTTTGATATCCATCTGCAGCGCAGAGATACCGTCGCGGGAACCCGCCACTTTGAAGTCCATATCGCCCAGGTGGTCTTCGTCACCCAGAATGTCAGACAGTACAACGTAGTTGTCGCCTTCTTTCACCAGACCCATCGCGATCCCCGCAACGGCGGCTTTAATTGGCACGCCAGCGTCCATCAGCGCCAGAGAAGCGCCGCACACGGAAGCCATAGAGGAAGAACCGTTGGATTCAGTAATCTCAGACACCACGCGAACGGTGTACGGGAATTTATCCATGTCCGGCATCACTGCCAGCACGCCGCGCTTCGCCAGACGACCGTGACCAATTTCACGACGCTTCGGAGAACCGACCATGCCGGTTTCGCCTACGGAGTACGGAGGGAAGTTGTAGTGGAACAGGAAGCTGTCAGTGCGCTCGCCCATGAGTTCATCAAGCACCTGCGCGTCACGGGCAGTGCCCAGCGTTGCGGTAACCAGCGCCTGCGTTTCACCACGGGTGAACAGAGCGGAACCGTGGGTACGCGGCAGTACGCCAGTGCGTACGTCCAGACCACGGATCATGTCTTTTTCACGGCCATCAATACGCGGCTCGCCTGCCAGTACGCGGCTACGCACCACGTTTTTCTCAATCGCGTGCAGGATTTCGCCCAGCTCGTTAGCATCCAGAGTTTCATCTTCAGCAATAAGCTGATCGATGGTTTCGGATTTGATTACGTCAACCTGAGCATAGCGCTCTTGTTTATCGGTGATGCGGTACGCATCGCTCAGACGAGATTCAGCCAGCGCAGCAACGCGCGCGTTCAGCGCGTCGTTGACGGCTTCCGGCTGCCAGTCCCAACGCGGTTTACCGGCTTCTTTCACCAGATCGTTGATCGCCTGGATAACGACCTGTTGCTGCTCGTGACCAAATACCACCGCGCCCAGCATAGTGTCTTCGCTCAGCAGTTCAGCTTCGGATTCCACCATCAGCACAGCCGCTTCGGTACCGGCAACCACCAGGTCCAGTTTGCTCTCTTTCAGCTCGTCCTGGGTCGGGTTCAGTACGTACTGGTCGTTGATATAGCCAACACGCGCCGCGCCGATTGGGCCGTTGAACGGAATGCCGGACAGCGACAGCGCAGCGGATGCGCCGATCATCGCCACGATATCCGGGTTAACCTGCGGGTTAACGGAAACGACGGTGGCGATCACCTGCACTTCGTTAACGAAACCTTCCGGGAACAGCGGGCGAACCGGGCGGTCAATCAGACGCGCGATCAGGGTTTCGCCTTCGCTTGGACGGCCTTCACGACGGAAGAAGCTGCCCGGGATACGGCCAGCAGCGTAGGTACGCTCCTGATAGTTAACGGTCAGTGGGAAGAAGTCCTGGCCTGGCTTGGCTTTTTTCTGGCCGACAACGGTAACGAATACGGCGGTGTCATCCATGCTTACCATAACAGCGGCAGTGGCCTGACGCGCCATCATGCCAGTTTCCAGCGTAACGGTATGCTGACCGTACTGGAATTTACGAACGATCGGATTAAGCAAAATAATATCCTTTCCAATTTTTGACGGCACAATACGCGCCGTCGTTAATACCCGATCTTCTGCGCATCCTCGCGACTAATGACAACCCTAACCCTGATATGGGTAAAGCCTCTCATTAGCCGCGCGAACCTCTGCAACGGAAGATCATTCATAGCAACAATACATTAGTTTCCAGTGAATTGCTGCCGTCCACTTGAAAAAAGGGGCCGTAAGGCCCCTTCTTTCAGAAACTCACAAGAATTAGCGACGCAGGCCCAGACGCTCAATCAGCGCGGTGTAGCGTGCAACATCTTTACGTTTCAGGTAGTCGAGCAGTTTACGACGCTGAGAAACCATACGCAGCAGACCACGACGGCTGTGGTGATCTTTTTTGTGCTCTGCAAAGTGACCCTGCAGGTGGTTAATCTGTGCAGTCAACAGAGCAACCTGAACATCGGTAGAACCGGTGTCGTTTGCGTCACGACCGAACTCAGAAACGATTTTAGCTGTAGCTTCAGTACTTAGAGACATTTTAAAACTCCAAAGTATTTAAGAATGAGAGGACGCCGATCTCTAATTCAGCGATCCCAGTGTACGCCACGCAAACTGTTAAATAATTTACGCGACGTTAAGCGGCGGTATTCTACTCGCAGCGCTCTCTTATCGCAAGACGAAGCGACGTTACGCCGGGCACTCTACTACCAACCGACGGGGCGCGACACGGCCTTCGTCGTCGATTTCGCCCATACCGATAAATTTACCGTCTTCACCTTCCGTCACACGAACCAGTCCCTTCAACGGCGCGCCCGTGGTACGAACCGGGTTGCCATTTTTGAAGTATACCGAAGATGTTAACGGCAGATTAACAACAGGATAGTCCGAAGCCGGACTATCCATTGGCATCAATAATGGATCGAGCCACTGCGCCGCCGGAAGGCCCTGCTGTTCCGCCTGTGCTACCAGCGTCTGCAAATGCTCCAGCGTGACCATTCGCTCAACCGGGTACTTACTGACCGTCAGACGGCGCAGGTAAATAACGTGTGCGCCACAGCCCAGTTTCTCACCTAAATCATCAATAATGGTACGAATATAGGTGCCTTTCGAGCAGTGAACTTCCAGTTCAAGCTCGTTACCTTCGTGACGAATAAACAGCAGTTCGTAAACGGTAATCGGGCGGGCTTCGCGCGGCACTTCGATACCCTGGCGGGCATATTCGTACAGCTTCTTGCCCTGATATTTCAGCGCCGAATACATCGACGGAATCTGTTCGATATCCCCACGAAAGGTCTCCAGCGCGCTCGCAAGCTGCTCAGCGCTGAAAGTCACCGGACGTTCCTGCACGATTTGACCATCGGCGTCAGAGGTATCCGTGCGCTGCCCCAGACGGGCAATAACACGATAGCGTTTGTCAGAATCCAGCAGGTACTGTGAAAATTTTGTCGCTTCACCGAGACAAATCGGCAACATGCCGGTCGCCAGCGGGTCCAGCGCGCCAGTATGCCCGGCGCGGTTGGCATTGTAGATGCGCTTAACTTTCTGCAGCGCGTCATTGCTGGACATGCCCTGCGGCTTATCCAGCAGCAGAACGCCATGAATATCGCGGCCGCGACGACGAGGACGACTCATCAGTCCTCCTTGCTGTCGTCCGGGTTCACACGACGTTCTTCGTCATGTTTCACCACGTTAGTCACCAGGTTGGACATACGCATCCCTTCCACCAGCGAGTTGTCGTAGAAGAAGGTCAGTTCCGGTACGATGCGCAGACGCATCGCTTTACCCAGCAAGCTGCGGATGAAACCAGACGCTTCCTGCAACGCTTTGATACCCGCTTTTACCGCGTCTTCATCTTTGTCGTTCAGGAAGGTGACATACACTTTGGCATAAGCCAGGTCACGCGACATTTCAACACCGGAGACGGTAGTCATCATACCCAAGCGCGGGTCTTTAATTTCGCGCTGCAGGATGATGGCAATCTCTTTTTGCATCTCCTGGGCCACACGCTGCGGGCGACCGAATTCTTTCGCCATAATAAATTCTCCAGAATAAAGACAAAAAAGGGGCATTCAGCCCCTTTTAAATTCATGCCGGGTGGCGCTTCGCTTACCCGGCCTACAATCAGCAATCTTAACGAAGATTAAGCGATGGTACGTTGGATCTCGATAATCTCGAACACTTCAATCATATCGCCAACGCGAACGTCGTTGTAGTTCTTCACGCCGATACCACATTCCATGCCGTTACGGACTTCGTTAACGTCATCTTTGAAGCGGCGCAGGGATTCCAGCTCGCCTTCATAGATAACCACGTTGTCGCGCAGTACGCGGATTGGGTTATGGCGTTTAATCGTACCTTCGGTAACCATACAGCCCGCGATCGCGCCGAATTTCGGCGATTTGAACACATCGCGCACTTCAGCCAGACCGATGATCTGCTGTTTCAGTTCCGGAGACAGCATACCGCTCATCGCCGCTTTCACTTCGTCGATCAGGTTATAGATGACGGAGTAGTAACGCAGATCCAGGCTTTCAGATTCGATCACTTTACGTGCAGACGCATCGGCACGAACGTTGAAGCCAACCAGAATCGCGTTGGATGCCGCAGCCAGGGTGGCGTCGGTTTCGGTGATACCCCCTACGCCAGAACCAATGATCTTCACTTTCACTTCGTCGGTAGACAGTTTCAGCAAGGAGTCGGAGATCGCTTCCACGGAACCCTGTACGTCAGCCTTCAGCACGATGTTCACTTCGTGAACTTCGCCTTCGGTCATGTTGGCGAACATGTTCTCGAGTTTCGATTTCTGCTGACGCGCCAGTTTCACTTCACGGAATTTGCCCTGACGGTACAGCGCTACTTCACGCGCTTTCTTCTCATCACGGACTACGGTCACTTCATCACCGGCTGCCGGAACGCCGGACAGGCCGAGAATTTCCACCGGAATGGACGGACCCGCTTCCAGTACTTCCTGGCCCAGCTCGTTACGCATCGCACGAACGCGGCCATATTCGAAACCGCACAATACAATGTCACCTTTGTGCAGCGTACCTTCGCGAACCAGAACAGTAGCCACCGGACCACGACCTTTATCAAGGAAGGATTCAATGACCGCGCCGCTCGCCATACCTTTGCGTACCGCTTTCAGCTCCAGCACTTCGGCCTGCAGCAGGATAGCGTCCAGCAGTTCGTCGATACCGGTACCCGCTTTCGCAGACACGTGGACGAACTGACTTTCACCACCCCACTCTTCCGGCAGAATGCCGTACTGGGACAGTTCGTTCTTAACGCGATCCGGATCGGCTTCCGGCTTATCGATTTTGTTCACCGCAACCACAACCGGCACACCTGCCGCTTTCGCATGCTGGATAGCTTCAATGGTCTGCGGCATCACGCCGTCGTCGGCTGCAACCACCAGAACCACGATATCCGTTGCCTGGGCGCCGCGAGCACGCATTGAGGTAAACGCGGCATGGCCCGGGGTATCCAGGAAAGTGATCATACCGTTGTCAGTTTCAACGTGGTAGGCGCCGATGTGCTGGGTAATACCGCCCGCTTCACCGGAGGCCACTTTCGTTGAACGAATGTAGTCCAGCAGAGAGGTCTTACCGTGGTCAACGTGGCCCATGATGGTCACAACCGGTGCGCGCGGTTCAGCCGCAGCGCCGGTATCACGATCGCTCATTACCGCTTCTTCCAGCTCGTTTTCACGACGCAGGATAACCTTGTGGCCCATCTCTTCGGCGACCAGCTGTGCAGTTTCCTGGTCGATGACCTGATTGATGGTGGCCATGGCGCCCAGTTTCATCATCGCTTTGATGACCTGAGAGCCTTTCACCGCCATCTTGTTCGCCAGTTCGCCAACAGTGATGGTTTCGCCGATCACCACGTCGCGGTTAACGGCCTGAGCGGGCTTCTGGAAGCCTTGCTGTAAAGAAGACCCTTTACGCTTGCCGCCTTTACCGCCGCGAACCGCAGCACGCGCTTCTTCGCGATCGGCTTTGGATTCGGCATGTTTGCCTTTTTTCGCCGGACGCGCCGCTTTTGCATTACGGCCGCGACCACGACCGCCTTCGACTTCACGATCGCTTTCATCTTCGGCCTGGCGAGCATGCTGAGAAGTGGTGACATGATAGTCACTGGTGTCTTCTACAGGCTCAGGCGTTGCAGTCCATTTGTTCTCTTCCGCCATACGGCGAGCTTCTTCTGCTACACGACGCGCTTCTTCTTCAAGTTTGCGACGCGCTTCTTCTTCCGCTTTACGCTTCAGCTCTGCAGCTTCATTCTCACGGCGGGCTTTTTCGGCTTGGGCGGTTTTGGTCATATCGTCAGTTTGTTGATTGCTCACTTTGTCTTTTTCCGCAGCTTCACGTTTCGCTTTTTCAGCGGCTTCACGCTTAGCTTGTTCTGCGGCCTCGCGTTCAGCTTTTTGTTGCGCCTCGCGTTTGGCCTGTTCTTCTGCCTCACGACGGGCTTGCTCTTCCGCTTCACGCTGCGCCTGTTCTTCCGCGGCAAGGCGTTCTGCCTCTTGCGGGTCGCGTTTTACAAAGGTGCGCTTCTTGCGGACTTCGATTTGTACCGATTTACTTTTTCCACCGGTACCTGGAATGTTCAGAGTACTGCGCGTTTTACGCTGCAGCGTCAGTTTATCGGGACCAGAACTCGCTTCGCGGTTCAGGTGCGCCAGTAAAGTCTGTTTTTCTTGCGCGGACACAGAGTCGTCAGCAGATTTCCGGATACCTGCATCAGCAAACTGCTGTACCAGGCGATCCACGGAAACCTGTCTCTCTGCGGCCAGCGCTTTTACGGTTACATCTGTCATGCTGTTCCTTCCTGCTACAGTTTATTACGCTTCGTCGCCGAACCAGCAAATATTACGGGCAGCCATAATCAGCTCACCGGCTTTTTCGTCGGTCAACCCTTCGATATCAGCCAGATCATCAATGCCCTGGTCGGCGAGATCTTCCAGCGTACAAACACCACGAGCCGCCAGTTTGAAAGCCATATCGCGATCTAATCCTTCCAGATTCAACAGATCGTCAGCCGGTTTGTTATCACCGAGGCTTGCTTCCTGGTCCTGCGCCAGAGTGGCCAGTGCGTTTTTAGCACGCTCGCGCAGTGCTTCAACGGTCGGCTCATCAAGGCCGTCAATTTCCAGCAGTTCTTTCATTGGCACATAGGCCAGTTCTTCGAGCGTGGAGAAGCCTTCTTCTACCAAAACGGTCGCGAACTCTTCATCAATATCAAGATATTTAGTAAAGATCTCGATAGCGGCATGTGTTTCAGCCTGATGTTTAGCCTGCAGGTCATCAACGGTCATTACGTTGAGTTCCCAGCCGCTCAATTGCGAAGCCAGGCGGACGTTCTGACCATTACGTCCGATCGCCTGCGCCAGATTGCCGGCTTCAACGGCAATATCCATGGTATGCTTATCTTCGTCCACCACGATAGACGCAACGTCTGCGGGCGCCATCGCATTAATGACGAATTGCGCCGGGTTATCATCCCACAGCACGATATCAATACGCTCGCCGCCCAACTCGGTAGAGACCGCCTGAACGCGCGCGCCACGCATACCCACGCAAGCGCCGACCGGATCGATACGTTTATCGTTGGTTTTCACCGCGATTTTGGCACGAGACCCCGGATCGCGAGCCGCTGCTTTAATTTCAATCACTTCCTCGCCGATTTCCGGCACTTCAATGCGGAACAGTTCAATTAGCATTTCCGGCTTGGAACGAGTAACGAACAACTGCGCGCCACGCGCTTCCGGGCGAACAGCATACAGCACGCCGCGAATACGGTCGCCAGGACGGAAGTTTTCGCGCGGCAGCATATCTTCACGAAGAATCACCGCTTCAGCGTTACCGGCCATCCCTTCGGATTTAATTTCCAGAGAGATATTGTCGCGGTTCACTTTCTTCACCACGCCAGTGACGATTTCGCCTTCCTGGTCGCGGAACTGATCGACAACCATCGCCCGTTCGGCTTCACGGACTTTCTGCACGATAACCTGTTTCGCAGTCTGCGTGGTGATACGGTCAAAGGTGACAGATTCAATCTGATCTTCAACATAGTCGCCGACGTTCAGACTTTCGTCTTCAAAGCGCGCCGCTTCCAGGGTAATTTCCTTCGTCGGCATGGTCACTTCTTCAACGATCAACCAACGGCGGAACGTATCAAAATCACCGCTTTTACGATCGATTTCTACACGAACATCGATCTCCTGCTCATATTTTTTCTTTGTTGCTGTCGCCAGCGCACTTTCCAGCGCTTCAAAAATTTTTTCGCGTGGCAGCGCTTTTTCGTTGGAGACGGCTTCAACAACAGCCAAAATTTCTTTGTTCATCGCGGGCTTTTCACCTCATCCAGACTGTTAAAAGTGGGGAACCAGGTTCGCCTTCTGGATATTACTCAGCGCGAACACTTCATCTTTGCCTTCGACTGTGACGGTAATCATTTCACCGTCCACCGCTTTGATAATGCCCTGCCACTTGCGACGGTTCTGTACCGCCATGCGAAGAACCAGCGCAACTTCTTCACCCTGGAAACGCGCATAATGATCGGCAGTGAACATAGGACGATCGAGACCCGGTGACGAGACTTCAAGGTTGTAAGCCACGGAGATAGGATCTTCAACGTCCAGCACCGCGCTTACCTGGTGGCTCACATCAGCACAATCATCAACATTGATGCCATCTTCACTATCAATATAGATGCGCAGTGTGGATGTGCGACCGCGAATAAATTCGATGCCGACCAGCTCGTAGCCTAACGCTTCAACTGGCGCTGTAATCATCTCTGTTAATTTTTGCTCTAATGTGGACAAGCCCACCCCCAAGACATAAAAAAAGGGCCTAAAGCCCAGTTATTCTGTAGTCAGATAACAAAAAACCCCGATAAATCGGGGCTTTAGATAACTGAACCCTATAACCGCAACGGCGGCCTGGTGTACCTTCCGAAAGAATTTTTTTCAAATCCAGCTACGAAGGACATAGTCTTCACAGTATATTTGAAAAAGAACTCTAAGGGAAAGTGGTTGCGGGGGCCGGATTTGAACCGACGACCTTCGGGTTATGAGCCCGACGAGCTACCAGGCTGCTCCACCCCGCGCCTGAAACGTGGCAAATTCTACTCGTTTTGGGTAAAAAATGCAAATACTGCTGGGATTTGGTACCGAGGACGGGACGTAAAATCTGCCCACAGTATAATGATCAGGCATGAGTAATGTCAACCTTATTCCCAATATGCAGATGAATGAATATCACTCTTCGTTGTACTCATCCCACCTCTCCGGCTTATACACGCATTCCACAGCATTATTTTAGTAAATCATCACTAAACACTTCCTGTCTTCGCTAAAAGGTGATTAAATGAAAACTCACTTATTTTGCATAAAAATGCAATAAATCAGAAAACCGATCTCATTATTAGTCAAGCAAGCAGGGTTCTATTCTATGACGACGATTCTTAAGCATCTTCCAGCAGGTCAACGTATTGGTATCGCTTTTTCCGGCGGTCTGGACACCAGCGCCGCGCTGCTGTGGATGCGACAAAAAGGAGCTGTCCCATATGCATATACCGCGAATCTGGGACAACCGGATGAGGATGACTATGACGCCATTCCCCGTCGCGCAATGGAGTATGGCGCAGAGAATGCTCGCCTGATTGATTGCCGCAAGCAGTTGGTTGCTGAAGGGATCGCGGCGATTCAGTGCGGCGCTTTCCATAACACGACCGGCGGGCTGACCTATTTTAATACCACGCCGCTGGGCCGTGCCGTGACCGGCACGATGCTGGTCGCCGCGATGAAAGAAGACGGCGTGAATATCTGGGGCGACGGCAGCACCTATAAAGGCAACGATATTGAACGTTTCTATCGCTATGGCCTGCTGACTAATGCTGAATTACAGATTTACAAACCGTGGCTGGATACCGACTTTATCGATGAGCTGGGCGGTCGACATGAGATGTCTGAATTTATGATTGCCTGCGGTTTCGACTATAAGATGTCAGTCGAAAAAGCCTACTCCACCGACTCCAATATGCTCGGCGCCACGCATGAAGCGAAAGATCTGGAGTTTCTTAACTCCAGCGTCAAAATCGTCACCCCGATTATGGGCGTGAAGTTCTGGGACGACGAGGTGAAGATTCCGGCAGAAGAAGTGACCGTCCGTTTTGAGCAGGGACATCCGGTAGCGCTGAATGGCAAAACCTTCAGCAACGATGTTGAGATGATGCTGGAAGCGAATCGTATCGGTGGCCGCCACGGCCTGGGCATGAGCGACCAAATTGAAAACCGCATCATTGAAGCAAAAAGCCGCGGAATTTATGAAGCCCCCGGAATGGCGCTGCTCCACATCGCCTACGAGCGTCTGCTGACCGGTATCCACAATGAAGATACCATCGAGCAGTATCACGCCCATGGGCGCCAACTGGGTCGCCTGCTGTATCAGGGCCGTTGGTTCGATTCTCAGGCGCTGATGCTGCGCGATTCCCTGCAACGCTGGGTAGCCAGCCAGATTACGGGCGAGGTCACGCTGGAGCTGCGTCGCGGCAACGACTACTCAATTCTGAACACCGTGTCCGACAATCTGACCTATAAGCCAGAACGGTTGACCATGGAAAAAGGCGATTCCGTCTTCTCGCCAGACGATCGTATCGGTCAGTTGACGATGCGTAACCTAGACATCACCGATACGCGTGAAAAACTGTATGGCTATGCGCAGTCTGGCCTGCTGGCGACATCGTCCGCAACCGGTTTACCGCAGGTCGGCAGTCTGGAAAACAATGCAAAGTAACCGAATGATATTTCACAGGCCGCGCAAGCGGCCTTTTTTATGGGGGATGATAACTTTAGGCCGACACGCCGCTATCCGGCATTGATTGCCTGATGGCGCTACGCTTACATGCCACATCATTTAACGGGGCTCAGACGAAAAAAAAGACGCTTTTCAGCGTCTTTTTTCTGGAATATTGGTACCGAGGACGGGACTTGAACCCGTAAGCCCTATTGGGCACTACCACCTCAAGGTAGCGTGTCTACCAATTCCACCACCTCGGCACGGATACTGCTATTAGCGTGGGATATCGCTGGTCGGCTGGGCCGGCGCAGCAGGTTGAGTCTGCTCGGTCTTCGCCGGCGCGCTCAGATTTTCCCACTCGCTTCCTTTATTGGTTTTGTTGCTATTGATATTACCCAGCACCAGACTAATGATGAAGAACAGCGTCGCCAGTACCGCCGTCATTCGGGTCATGAAGTTACCAGAACCACTTGAACCAAATAGCGTAGCGGAAGCGCCTGCTCCGAAGGAGGCTCCCATATCAGCGCCTTTACCTTGCTGCAGCATGATCAAACCTACAAGACCAATTGCCACAATAAGGAAAACAACTAAAAGAGCTTCGTACATAATCAACCTGTTCCTTGCGGAGTTGCCGCGTACCAATGCTTCTACCAATAAAGCGGGATTTTTACTGTTTCCCACTGAAGCGGGTGTGAATACTAACCAAAGCGAATGACCTTCGCAAGGGCAATTTAAGCGCATTGTATCAACTGCGGAAAAAAACAGCAAAAGCGTTGTTTTTTGCGGGCAGTAAGGCGGCAACCGCCGCCTTTTTAGTCACTTAAACGCTTAAACGGCTTTTACCGCATCCGCGATACGATGGGCGAATGCCGTCACCTGCGCTTCATCCTCGCCTTCAACCATCACGCGAATCAGCGGTTCGGTACCGGATTTACGTAGCAGTACCCGCCCACGATTGCCGAGCGTAGCTTCTACGTCCGCCGTTACCGCTTTCACCGCTTCATTTTCCAGCGGATCGCCGCTACCGGCGGTGTAGCGCACGTTAACCAGAATCTGCGGGAACATTATCATACCGCTGCACAGATCGTGCAGACTCATATGATTACGCACCATCGCCGCCAGAACTTGTAGCCCCGCAACAATACCGTCACCCGTGGTCGTTTTATCCAGCAGAATAACGTGACCAGAGTTTTCCGCGCCGATGCGCCAGCCTTTTTCCTGCAATTTTTCCAGCACGTAGCGGTCGCCCACTTTCGCCCGGGCAAACGGAATGCCAAGCTGCTTGAGCGCCAGCTCCAGCCCCATATTGCTCATCAGCGTCCCCACCGCGCCGCCGCGCAGTTGCCCCTGGCGCAGCCCTTCGCGCGCGATGATATACATGATCTGATCGCCATCGACTTTTGCGCCTTCGTGATCAACCATGATGACGCGGTCACCGTCGCCGTCAAGCGCGATACCAAGGTCGGCTTTCTCCGCCAGCACGCGCGCCTGCAGCGCGCGCACGTCGGTCGCACCCACTTCTTCGTTAATGTTGACGCCGTTTGGCTCACAGCCGATGGCGATAACGGTCGCGCCCAGCTCGCGCAGCACATTCGGCGCGATGTGGTAGGTAGCGCCGTTGGCGCAATCCACAACCACTTTCAGGCCGTTGAGGCTCAGTTCATTCGGGAAGGTGCCTTTACAGAACTCAATATAGCGTCCGGCGGCGTCGACGATGCGGCTCGCTTTCCCCAGCTCGGCGGAGTCTACGCAGGTGATCTCTTTTTCCATTTCGGCTTCGATGGCTTCTTCCACATCATCAGGCAATTTCGTACCGTCGATAGAGAAGAATTTAATTCCGTTATCATAGAACGGGTTATGCGAAGCCGAGATAACGATACCCGCCTCCGCGCGGAAAGTCCGCGTCAGATAGGCGACGGCTGGTGTTGGCATAGGTCCGGTAAACGAGGCCGACAGCCCCGCAGCGGCAAGGCCCGCCTCCAGCGCGGACTCCAGCATATAGCCGGAAATACGCGTATCTTTACCGATAATGATTTTACGCGAACCATGACGCGCCAACACTTTTCCGGCAGCCCAACCCAGTTTAAGTACAAAATCAGGTGTAATGGGGGCATCGCCTACACGTCCGCGAATCCCATCGGTGCCAAAATATTTACGATTACTCATAGCGTTTGTTTCCCTTTGCAGACAGAGTGGCTTCCACCACCCGCATCGCCTCTACGGTTTCTTTGACGTCATGGACGCGAATGATCTGCGCGCCCTGCATCGCGGCAATTACCGCGCACGCAAGGCTGCCGTTCAGACGGTCTGATGGCCCCACGTTAAGTAACTGACCCACCATCGTTTTACGTGACATGCCCACCAGCAGCGGCAGGTTAAAATGATGAAACTCACCCAGTCGCGCCAGTAATGTATAGTTGTGTGAGAGATTTTTACCGAAACCGAATCCGGGGTCGAGCAACAATTTCTCTTTTGCGATACCGGCCTTCTCACAACGTGCTATTTGCTCAATAAAGTAGCGATTCACCTCGGCAAAGACATCGTCATATTTCGGCGCATCCTGCATGGTTTTGGGGTTGCCCTGCATATGCATAAGGCTAACCGGCAAACCGGTTTCCACCGCGGCTTCCAACGCGCCAGGCTCGGAGAGCGAACGGACATCATTGATAATATGCGCGCCCGCTTTTGCCGCTTCACGGATCACCTCAGGTTTAGAGGTATCGACAGAAATCCACGCTTCAAAACGTTGCGCTATTGCTTCCAGCACCGGAATGACGCGCTCCAGCTCTTCTTCCACGCTCACTTCCGCCGCGCCTGATCGCGTTGATTCACCACCCACATCAATAATTGTCGCCCCGGCATTCACCATTAAATTCGCCTGTTTCACCGCTTCAATCAGCGTGTTATGCGCGCCGCCGTCGAAGAAAGAATCCGGCGTTACGTTCAGGATACCCATAACATGCGGATGAGTGAGATCGAGCGTGGCGCCCTGAGCGAAGAGTTTCATGATCAAAATCCCTGTTTTATTTATGGTGAGTTAAAAAAGAAAAACCCCGGGACAAGCCCCAGGGTTTCGGTGAGCGCTAAACATAATGTTGTACAACAAACGCTTATTTGTCGCCTAGCTGCTCTGACATGGTGTTGCCCGGGTTCGGCGTGCGTGGTTCATCAACCGGACGCGGCGCCTGAGGCGTACCATTGCTGTCAGAGTTATTGGTGCCGTTTGGATCTTCCCATCCCGCAGGCGGACGCACTTCACGACGCGCCATCAGGTCATCAATCTGCGGCGCATCGATGGTTTCATATTTCATCAGCGCATCTTTCATGGCGTGCAGAATGTCCATATTATCAGTCAGGATCTGACGAGCGCGATTGTAGTTACGTTCAATCAGCGCTTTCACTTCCTGGTCGATGATACGCGCAGTTTCATCAGACATATGTTTCGCTTTTGCGACGCTACGGCCGAGGAACACTTCACCCTCTTCTTCCGCGTACAGCAACGGACCGAGTTTCTCCGAGAAGCCCCACTGGGTGACCATATTACGCGCCAGGTTAGTCGCGACTTTAATGTCGTTCGACGCGCCGGTGGAAACATGCTCAACGCCGTAGATAATCTCTTCCGCCAAACGGCCGCCGTACAGGGTAGAGATCTGGCTTTCCAGCTTCTGACGGCTGGCGCTGATCGCATCGCCTTCAGGCAGGAAGAAGGTCACGCCCAGCGCTCGACCACGCGGGATAATCGTCACTTTGTGCACCGGATCGTGTTCCGGCACCAGGCGACCGATAATCGCGTGGCCCGCTTCGTGGTACGCGGTCGACTCTTTCTGCGCTTCCGTCATCACCATGGAGCGACGTTCGGCGCCCATCATGATTTTGTCTTTCGCTTTCTCGAACTCGACCATCGACACGACGCGTTTGTTGCCGCGTGCGGCAAACAGGGCCGCTTCGTTGACCAGGTTCGCCAGGTCCGCACCGGAGAAGCCCGGCGTACCGCGCGCAATGATCGCCGCATCAATATCCGTCGCTAACGGTACGCGACGCATATGCACCTTCAGAATCTGCTCACGACCGCGAACATCCGGCAGGCCAACCACCACCTGACGGTCAAAACGGCCTGGACGCAACAGCGCAGGGTCAAGGACGTCAGGACGGTTGGTCGCCGCGATAACGATGATACCTTCGTTACCTTCGAAGCCATCCATCTCAACCAGCATCTGGTTCAGGGTCTGCTCACGTTCATCATGACCGCCGCCAAGACCCGCGCCACGCTGGCGACCTACGGCGTCGATTTCATCAATGAAGATAATGCACGGCGCCGCTTTCTTAGCCTGTTCGAACATGTCACGCACACGAGAGGCGCCGACACCCACGAACATTTCCACGAAGTCAGAACCGGAAATCGTAAAGAATGGCACCTTCGCTTCACCCGCAATGGCTTTTGCCAGCAGGGTTTTACCAGTACCCGGCGGGCCAACCATCAGGACGCCTTTCGGAATTTTACCGCCCAGCTTCTGGAAACGGCTCGGTTCACGCAGGTATTCAACCAGTTCCGCCACTTCTTCTTTCGCTTCGTCACAGCCCGCGACGTCAGCAAACGTGGTTTTGATCTGATCTTCCGTCAGCATACGCGCCTTGCTCTTACCGAACGACATGGCGCCTTTGCCACCGCCGCCCTGCATCTGACGCATGAAGAAGATCCAGACGCCGATCAGCAACAGCATCGGGAACCAGGAAATGAAGATAGAAGCCAGCAGGCTAGGCTCTTCGGGTGGTTCGCCAACAACCTTGACGTTTTTCGTCAGCAGGTTATCAAGCAGCTTCGGATCATTAATCGGAATGTAAGTCGTGTAACGGTTACTATCTTTCTTGGTAACGTTGATCTCACGTCCGTTGATACGCGCTTCGCGAACCTGGTCCTGATTGACCTCTTGCAGGAAGGTAGAGTAATCCACCTTACGGCCATTAGACTCGCTGGGCCCAAAGCTCTGGAATACTGACATCAGCACAACGGCAATGACCAGCCAGAGTATTAGGTTTTTCGCCATGTCACTCAAGGGATTAACCTCTTATTACAACTGTGTTAAAAACAGCGTCAGGATACTCTATATCCAGTTTCTTTCAAACCTTACGTCTGAAATCTGCCGGTTATCACTTTCGCCCGGTCGCTACAATGTACACTTCACGCGAACGCGCACGCGAAGAGTCCGGCTTACGAACTTTGACTTTCGTAAACAGGGAGCGAATTTCCCTTAGATACTCATCGAAACCTTCGCCCTGGAACACCTTCACTACAAAACTTCCGCCTGGCGCCAGCACATCACGGCACATCTCTAACGCCAGCTCCACCAGATACATGGCGCGGGGGATATCCACCGCCGGTGTTCCGCTCATGTTTGGTGCCATATCCGACATGACAACTTGTACTTTACTGTCACCCACGCGTTCCAGTAACGCTTTCATGACAAGTTCATCACGAAAATCGCCCTGAAGAAAGTCCACACCAACGATAGGATCCATAGGTAAAAGATCACAAGCGATGATACGGCCTTTGCCGCCAATCTGCGTGACCACATATTGTGACCAGCCTCCTGGCGCAGCGCCGAGATCGACTACCGTCATTCCCGGCTTAAAAAGTTTGTCACTTTGCTGTATTTCATCAAGTTTAAACCAGGCTCGGGAGCGTAGCCCCTTTTTCTGCGCCTGTTGAACATATTTATCGCTAAAGTGTTCCTGAAGCCAACGGCTTGAGCTGGCAGAACGCTTTTTACCTGTCATTTAACTTTCCCATCGGGGCAGTTCATCGTAACCAATGGCGTAAATTTCTACACGCCTATTTGGCGATATAAGGGAGATGGCGGTAGAATGACCCGTTTTCAATCCCAACGTAAGCAAAAATATACGATGAATCTGAGTACTAAACAAAAACAGCACCTAAAAGGTCTGGCACATCCGCTCAAGCCTGTTGTTATGCTTGGCAATAATGGTTTGACCGAAGGGGTACTGGCCGAGATTGAACAAGCGTTAGAGCACCATGAACTTATCAAGGTGAAAATCGCCTCGGAAGATCGCGAAACAAAAACCTTGATCGTGGACGCTATCGTGCGCGAAACCGGCGCCTGTAACGTACAGGTCATCGGTAAAACGCTGGTGCTGTATCGCCCAACTAAAGAGCGTAAAATCTCGCTGCCGCGCTAAGGATATCCTAAAGTCGAACACAAAATCTGTGTAAAACGAGGGGTTTTCCACGAGCAGGAGAGCAAAATGCCACGCTCTCTCCGTTGATAAAAGGCCGCTATGCGGCCTTTTTCCTTTCTTTACAATACACCAACAATTTGCGTATTGGGTAATGCTTAAAGGTATTCCACTTTAAGTACTTCGTATTCCACATCGCCGCCAGGCGTTTTGATCACCACGACGTCATCCTGTTCTTTGCCGATCAGGCCGCGAGCGATTGGCGAGTTTACCGAAATAAGGTTTTGCTTAAAATCCGCCTCGTCATCGCCAACAATACGGTAGGTCTGCTCTTCATCGGTGTCCAGGTTCAGCACCGTGACCGTTGCGCCGAAAATCACGCGGCCATTGTTCGGCATTTTGGTGACATCAATCACCTGCGCATTCGACAGCTTTGCTTCGATATCTTTGATGCGTCCTTCGCAGAATCCCTGCTGTTCGCGTGCAGCATGATACTCTGCGTTTTCTTTTAGATCGCCATGTTCGCGCGCTTCGGCGATAGCGGCGATAATCTCAGGACGGCGCACAGATTTCAGAAAATCCAGTTCTTCGCGCAGTTTTTCTGCACCGCGTAAGGTCATCGGAATAGCTTGCATTTGTTATACCTCTTGAACATTCCTGTAGGGGGCAATGAACTCTACCCCGGCTGCTAAGCCAGCCCCGGCATATGTCATACCAGGGTCAGAAGCAAAAAAACACCAACCCGGGCGCGCAGTCCCAGGTCAGCTACAATTTCTTCTTTGATAACCATTTTACCCTGGAGTTCCCTATGGGTCATCGTTTACTTTTTAGGGCGTTGCGCCGTAGTATGACGGCTTGTTTCCAGGGTGTTAGCGCGAGATTATGCGATTTTCCAGATTTATCATCGGATTGACCACCAGTATAGCGTTCAGCGTTCAGGCCGCGAATATTGACGAATACATCAAACAACTTCCGACCGGCGCCAACCTCGCGCTGATGGTGCAGAAGGTTGGCGCGCCCGCGCCGGCTATTGATTACCATAGTCAGCAGATGGCGCTTCCCGCCAGCACACAAAAAGTCATTACCGCGCTGGCGGCGCTGATTCAACTCGGCCCGGATTTCCGTTTTACGACCACGCTGGAGACCAACGGCAGCGTCGATAACGGCATCTTAAAAGGTGACTTAATTGCGCGCTTCGGCGGCGATCCAACGCTAAGACGCCAGGATATTCGCAATATGGTCGCGACGTTGAAAAAGTCCGGCGTCACGCAAATCGATGGCAATGTGCTTATCGACACGTCAATTTTCGCCAGCCACGATAAAGCGCCAGGCTGGCCGTGGAACGACCTGACGCAGTGTTTCAGCGCGCCTCCTGCTGCCGCCATTGTTGACCGCAACTGCTTTTCTGTATCGCTTTATAGCGCGCAAAAACCAAACGATTTAGCCTTTATTCGCGTGGCTTCTTATTATCCGGTAACGATGTTCAGCCAGGTGCGGACTCTGCCGCGCGGTTCGGCAGAAGCGCAGTATTGCGAGCTGGATGTCGTACCTGGGGATCTGAACCGTTATACGCTTACTGGTTGTTTACCGCAGCGCGCCGACCCGCTGCCGCTGGCCTTTGCTATTCAGGACGGCGCCAGCTACGCGGGCGCGATCCTCAAGCAGGAACTGAAAGAGGCTTGGATAACTTACCGCGGCACGTTGCTGCGCCAGACACAGGTTAACGAGCCCGGAACGATCGTCGCCAGTAAACAGTCAGCACCGCTGCACGATCTGCTTAAGATTATGCTGAAAAAGTCAGACAACATGATCGCCGATACTGTTTTTCGGATGATTGGTCACGTCAGGTTTAACGTGCCTGGCACCTGGCGGGCGGGATCGGATGCCGTTCGCCAGATCCTGCGCCAACAGGCGGGAATCGACATAGGCAATACCATTATCGCTGACGGTTCCGGTCTTTCTCGCCATAACCTGATCGCTCCCGCCACGATGATGCAGGTGCTGCAATATATCGCCCAACACGATAACGAGCTGAACTTTATCTCTATGCTGCCGCTGGCGGGCTATGATGGTTCATTACAATATCGCGCCGGGCTGCATCAGGCGGGCGTAGACGGTAAGGTTTCGGCGAAAACCGGGTCACTGCAGGGGGTGTATAACCTGGCGGGCTTTATTACCACCGCAAGCGGGCAACGGATGGCATTTGTCCAGTATTTGTCCGGTTACGCGGTTCTACCTGCCGATCAGCGTAATCGCCGCATCCCGTTGGTGCGCTTTGAAAGCCGACTATATAAGGATATTTATCAGAACAACTAGGTGGGGCGTTTGATGGCCGGATGGCGGCGCTTTGCGCCTTATCCGGCCTACGAGTATGTAGGCCCGGTAAGCGCAAGCGCCACCGGGCATTTGAAACAGATTAACGCTTGTAAATGAACTCGACGCCTTCTTCGTCGTCTTCATCCCAGTCGTCATCCCAGTCATCGTCTGCGTCTTCTTCCACTTCAGCTAACTGCTGGCGATGATAATCGTCCCACATGAACTCGACTTTTTCCGGCTGTTTCGCTTCTTCAGCCTGCGCGATCGGATTCTCGATGATAAAGGTCATCACATCCCAGCAGAGATCTTTCACCCCTAGCTGACTGGCGGCGGAAATCAGATAGTATTTCCCTTCCCAGCCCAACGCTTCAGCGATCGCTTTCGCTTTCTCTTCCGCTTCGGTTTTATCCATCAGATCGATCTTGTTGAACACTAACCAGCGCGGTTTAGCCGCCAGATCCTGGCTGTATTTTTCCAGTTCGCCAATAATGATACGGGCATTTTCCACCGGATCGGAACCGTCGATCGGATCGATATCAATGAGGTGCAGCAGTACGCGGCAACGTTCAAGGTGCTTCAGGAAGCGAATTCCCAGGCCCGCGCCTTCCGCCGCGCCTTCGATCAACCCCGGAATGTCGGCCACCACAAAACTCTTTTCGTTGTCCATGCGTACCACGCCCAGGCTCGGCACCAGCGTGGTAAACGGATAGTCCGCGACTTTAGGTTTTGCTGCCGATACCGCGCGAATGAACGTTGATTTACCGGCGTTTGGCATCCCCAGCATCCCGACGTCCGCCAGCAGCATCAGCTCCAGCAGCAGGTCGCGCTTATCGCCCGGCGTACCGTTGGTTTTCTGGCGCGGCGTACGGTTAACCGAGGATTTGAAACGGGTATTGCCTAACCCATGCCAGCCGCCCTTCGCGACCAACAGACGCTGACCGTGTTTGGTCATGTCGCCCATCGTTTCACCGGTTCCCTGGTCGATAATGCGCGTACCGACCGGCACTTTGATGGTCACGTCTTTACCGCGTTTACCGGTACAGTCGCGGCTCGCGCCATTCTGACCACGTTCAGCGCGGAACGATTTTTCAAAGCGGTAATCGATCAGCGTATTCAGGTTTTCATCGGCTTCCATCCAGACGTCGCCGCCGTCGCCGCCATCACCGCCGTCCGGGCCGCCTTTCGGGATATATTTTTCGCGGCGGAAGCTCACACAGCCATTACCGCCATCGCCTGCAACGACCAGAATCGATGCTTCATCAACAAACTTCATTTTACTCTCCGTAAATCATTCGCCTGAGCGGGGTTGCGAAACCACCGTTTCATGCTTGCGTAAACCGCCCCAAATACGATGACCAATGGCGGAATACATCGCGCCCGCAACCACGACAAACGCACCGAGATAACCTAAAAGGTTTAACATCGGTCTGGCGAAGAAATCGGGCCAGGCCATAGATAAAAGATCTGAAAACAGCAGGGTAAATAGCGGTGTAAGCGTGATTATCGCGCTCACCTGCGCCGCCTGCCAACGCGCCATCGCTTCCGCCAGGGCGCCATATCCTACCAGCGTATTCAGCCCACAGAAAATCAAACAGGCGAGCTGCCAGTCGCTCAGTTGCGCTATCACCAACGGTTTTGCCAGCGGCAAGAGCGCTATCGTACATAAAGTGTACAGTAAAAACAGGATTTGCTGCGAGGCCAGACGTCGCAATAATACTTTTTGCGCCACGCCATAGCTCACCCACACCATCGCCGCGCCTACGCCAAAAATAACGCCCCAGGTGTAGTCGGTCAGTCGGGTAAAAATCTCGATCAGACTGGTGTTAAAAAACATCACCAGCCCGCTCAATAACATCAGCGCGCCAATCACCTGCGTACCGCGCATCTTTTCTTTCAGAATAAAGACGCTGGCGACCATCATGCCGACCGGCGAGAGCTGGCCGATAACCTGCGACGCCGTTGGGCTTAAATATTGCAGGGAAGAACTGAACAAAATGAAATTACCGAACAGTCCGCAGGTCGCTATCGCCAATAACACCAACCAGCGCGGCTTACGAAAAATACGCAGCGGCGGCAGCTTTCTTTTTACTGCCAGTATCGCCCCGAGGCCAATACTGGCCATTAAGAAGCGGTAGAAGACAATGGTTGGAGGCTCCATCACCTCCAGCACTTGCTTCATTGCTATTGGCAACGCTCCCCAGCACATCGCGGTAGTGAGCGCTAAAAGAATACCAATGCCTGCCTGCTGCTTCATGCCGTCTTCCCTGCAAGGACCCGTTAACGGCATTCGCACAGCCACCCGGGTATATTTTAGTCGGCCATCGAATGTAAAAAGCCCCGCAACAGGTGCGGGGCTTTCATCCGTTACCGGACCACGAAGAACTTACTCAGCAACGATGCTGATGTATTTACGGTTTTTCGGGCCTTTAACTTCGAATTTCACTTTACCGTCTGCTTTAGCAAACAGAGTGTGGTCACGACCGCAACCAACGTTAGTGCCAGCGTGGAATTTAGTGCCACGTTGACGAACGATGATGCTGCCTGCCAGAACTGCTTCACCGCCAAAGCGTTTTACGCCCAGACGTTTAGCTTCAGAATCGCGACCGTTACGAGTCGAGCCGCCAGCCTTTTTATGTGCCATTTAATCTGCTCCCCTATTCTTAAGCGCTGATGCCGGTGATTTTCACATCAGTGAACCACTGACGATGGCCCTGCTGCTTACGGTAGTGTTTACGACGACGAAACTTAACGATTTTAACTTTCTCGCCACGACCGTGGGCAACAACTTCAGCTTTGATTACGCCGCCATCAACGAAAGGAACGCCGATTTTGACTTCTTCACCGTTTGCGATCATCAGAACTTCAGCGAACTCAATAGTTTCGCCAGTTGCGATGTCCAGCTTTTCCAGGCGAACGGTCTGACCTTCGCTTACTCGGTGTTGTTTACCACCACTTTGGAAAACCGCGTACATAAAAAACTCCGCTTCCGCGCACACCTTTTCAATGATTCAGAGCGCGCTATAAATATTCACAATAGGGCGCGAATATTACGCAAATTGCACGGCTTTGACAAGTGCTACCATCAATACATGAAGAAAAAAAACACAACGCATACGGTAACGTTTATCTGTGGCGTTTTTTCAGTACAATCAGGGTATATTTCTAACCATAAACCCTACGTTACCTCATTCAGACATGGGATAATCGGGGCGATAAGCCCGGCTTTTGCGATGAATTTAGAAAAAATCAACGAGTTAACCGCGCAAGATATGGCGGGTGTCAATGCGACAATCCTTGAACAGCTTAATTCCGACGTTCAACTGATTAATCAGCTAGGGTATTACATCATTAGCGGCGGCGGAAAACGCATTCGTCCGATGATTGCCGTTCTTGCTGCGCGCGCGGTGGGTTATCAGGGCAACGCGCACGTGACTATCGCCGCGCTGATCGAATTTATCCACACGGCGACGCTGCTTCACGACGATGTGGTGGATGAATCCGATATGCGTCGCGGCAAGGCGACGGCAAACGCCGCTTTCGGTAATGCCGCCAGCGTGCTGGTCGGCGACTTTATCTATACCCGCGCCTTCCAGATGATGACCAGCCTCGGCTCGTTAAAAGTGCTGGAAGTGATGTCGGAAGCGGTCAACGTAATTGCAGAAGGCGAAGTGCTGCAATTGATGAACGTGAATGACCCGGACATTACCGAAGAAAATTACATGCGGGTGATTTACAGTAAAACTGCGCGTCTGTTCGAAGCCGCCGCCCAGTGTTCCGGTATTCTTGCCGGTTGTACGCCTGCGCAAGAGAAAGGGTTGCAGGATTATGGCCGCTACCTCGGTACGGCTTTCCAGCTCATTGACGATCTGCTGGACTACAGCGCTGACGGCGAGCATCTCGGTAAAAATGTCGGCGATGACCTTAATGAGGGCAAACCCACCTTACCGTTGCTCCATGCCATGCGCCACGGTACGCCAGAACAGTCAGCGATGATCCGTACCGCTATTGAACAAGGTAATGGCCGTCATCTTCTGGAACCGGTTCTGGAAGCGATGACCACCTGCGGCTCGCTGGAATGGACGCGTCAGCGAGCGGAAGAAGAAGCCGACAAAGCGATATCCGCGTTGCAGATATTGCCGGATACCCCATGGCGTGAAGCGCTAATCGGTCTCGCGCACATCGCAGTGCAGCGCGATCGTTAATGTCATTCTCTTATCCCGCGCCCTGCGCGGGATACTCCATTAAGCTCCAATAAACTCCAGATACTCTTTTACCTCTCTTTATTACATAGAGCCTTCCCTGGCATATTCTGAATATTACTACCACTTACATGAACTTTTTAGAACATTCTTTCACGAAGCGTTATAGTATCGAACGTCATCGGGTTGTTAAAACCATAAATAATTAACCTAAGGAGTGATGGATGTATGGAAAGCAAGCTTATTGACTGGCATCCGGCCGATATCATTGCCGGGCTACGTAAAAAAGGAACTTCAATGGCCGCTGAGTCACGTCGGAATGGATTGAGTTCATCCACGCTGGCCAATGCATTAACGCGCCCGTGGCCGAAAGGAGAGTTGATTATCGCGAAAGCATTGGGAACGGAACCCTGGGTTATTTGGCCATCGCGTTATCACGATCCGCGCACGCATGAGTTTATTGACAGAACGCGGCTTATGAGAGCGCGTAATAAAGACAAACAGAATATAGAGTAAGTGCCTGTAAAACACCCCCCGCAATTGCGTTCGCGGGGGGTATTCTGCGTACAGAAGGTTATTCGCCTTTCACGCGTTCAATATTCGCGCCTAGCGCGCGCAGTTTGTCTTCGATGCGCTCATAACCGCGATCGATGTGATAAATGCGATCCACAACCGTCGTGCCTTCCGCAATACAGCCCGCCAGCACCAGGCTCGCGGATGCCCGCAGATCTGTCGCCATGACCTGGGCGCCAGAGAGCGTTTCTACGCCATGGCATATGACGGTATTGCTTTCAATTTCCGCACGCGCGCCCATGCGGCTGAGTTCAGGCACATGCATAAAACGGTTTTCAAAGACGGTTTCCGTGATAAAGCCCGTCCCTTCCGCCACCAGGTTCAGCAACGTGAACTGCGCCTGCATATCGGTCGGAAATGCCGGGTGCGGCGCGGTACGGACATTGACCGCCTTCGGTCGTTTGCCGTGCATGTCCAGACTAATCCAGTCCTCGCCCACGTCGATATCCGCGCCGGCATCGCGCAGTTTCGCCAGTACCGCGTCCAGAGTGTCCGGTTGCGCGTTACGGCAGATGATTTTGCCGCGAGAGATCGCTGCCGCCACCAGGAAAGTCCCCGTTTCGATACGATCCGGCAGCACACGATAAACGCCGCCGCCCAGACGCTCTACGCCCTCGATCGTAATACGATCGGTGCCCTGCCCGGCGATTTTCGCCCCCAGCGCAACCAGGAAGTTAGCGGTGTCGACAATTTCCGGCTCGCGCGCGGCGTTTTCAATGATAGTCGTCCCTTCCGCCAGCGTAGCGGCGCACATAATGGTGACGGTCGCGCCGACGCTGACCTTATCCATTACGATATGCGCCCCTTTAAGACGCCCTTCCACGGAGGCCTTTACGTAGCCCTCTTCCAGCTTGATGGTCGCACCCAGTTGTTCCAGACCGGTAATATGCAGATCAACCGGACGCGCGCCGATAGTACAGCCCCCCGGCAGAGAGACTTGTCCCTGACCAAAACGGGCAACCAGCGGCCCCAGCGCCCATATCGAGGCGCGCATGGTCTTAACCAGATCATAAGGCGCGCAGTACACGTTCACCTGGCTGGCGTCAATGTGTACCGATCCATTGCGTTCCACTTTCGCGCCTAATTGGCTCAGGAGCTTCATCGACGTATCCACGTCTTTCAGTTTTGGGACGTTTTGGATCTCTACCGGCTCTTCTGCCAACAGCGCGGCGAACAGGATCGGCAGCGCGGCATTTTTGGCGCCGGAAATTGTGACTTCGCCCTGGAGCGTCGTTGGCCCCTGTACACGAAATTTATCCATTATTGTATTCTCAGTTAAGCATTCATCTCCGCTACCGGCAGGTTACCCGTAGCTTAAAATCCGTTAAGTTTACGATCGCGCGCCCATTCCGCCGGAGTATACGCTTTGATCGATACGGCATGGATACGGTTGTCCGCAATGAACTCCATTAGCGGACCATAGACCGTTTGCTGTTTCTTCACCCGGCTCATGCCGTCAAACATCTCGCCCACGGCAATAACCTGAAAGTGACTGCCATCGCCGGAGACGTGGACTTCCTGGAGAGAGAGGGCGTTCATCAGCACACTCTGAATTTCATGATTTTCCATGGGTTCTTTATTCGTCAAATAGTGAAAACAGCCCAACATCTTAGAGCAAAGTGGCGCCGTCTTAAATAAGCAAAAGATCACGCTGATAAATCAGCGCTGTAAAAGCGCCGGATGGTGCCGCTAATGCAACTTATCCGGCCTACGAGGATCATGCGAAGTGTAGGCCGGATAAACCATCCGGCATTCATTACATACGGGGAAGTACGTCTTCGGGCAAGTTATATAATTGCGCCAGCGCGTAAACCTTGTCGTTAACGCCAGACAGCGACACGGCATTGCCCTGCTTTTTTGCCTGGTTCACAAGGTGCGCCAACAGCGCCAGGCCCCCCGTATCCACCCTGGAGATCTGGCTCAGGTCGATACGGGTAACGCCTGTCATCGCCTCTACGCGCGCGTCCCATAGCGGTGTCAACACGTCCTGATCCAGCTCTCCCGCCAGCATCAGAGTGCCCGCTTCACGCGTCCAGGTGAGTTGCGGCGTCATTACTGTTTCTCATCCAAAGTAATTTTCTGTTGAGAGATAGATTTCAGTTGTGCGGTCAAGCCGTCGATGCCTTTAGTACGCAGCAGGTCGCTCCACTCATTTTGCTTGGTGGTGATCATGCTGACGCCTTCCACAATCATGTCATACGCCTGCCAGTTGCCGGTCTGGGTGTTTTTACGCCACTGGAAATCCAGGCGCACCGGCGGACGACCGTTGGGATCGATAATCGTTACACGGATCGGCACAATGGTCGCATCGCCCAGCGGTTGCTCCGGCGCTATCTGGTAAGACTGACCGTGGTACATCGCCAGCGCCTGGCCGTAGGCCTGTTTCAGGTATTCGCGAAACGCTGCAAAATAGGCTTCGCGCTGCGCCGGAGTCGCATCTTTGTAGTAGCGGCCCAGCACCAGCGCGCCGGCATATTTTACCTGCACGTACGGCAGAAGCTCCTGATCAACAACGTCGCGCAGGTAATCCGGATTGGCGCGAATTTTCGGCTGTTCGTTTTTCAGGCGATCAAAAGTTTTCTGCGCCGCCTCGTTCATCAGTTTATAAGGATTGCTCTGATCCGCTGCTGTCGCTGCGCTTAATGGCGCAATGACCAGCAGGGCCACCATCATCAGTCGTTTAAACATGCCTCAATTCTCCTGAGATTATTTCGTTGCGCCCGCGGGCGTTGTGGCTTCAGTATGGCCTTCCGTTGCGGCTGGCGCATCGCCAGAATTCTTATTGTCGTCACCTTTGCTGTTATAAAGGAACTGACCAATCATATCTTCCAGCACCATGGCGGACTTGGTGTCCTGAATCGTACTTCCATCTTTGAGGATAGACGTTCCCAGCTCAGGATCTTCAAAACCGACATTTAATGCCAGATATTGCTCCCCCAGCAGCCCGGAAGTACGAATACTCAACGAGCTGGTATCGGGAATATGGTTATAACGCTCTTCAATGTCGAGCGTTACGCGCGGCAGGTATGTTTTCGGATCAAGCGAGATATCTTCAACCCGCCCGACAACTACCCCGCCGATGCGTACCGGGGAACGCACTTTCAGACCGCCGATGTTATCGAAGGTCGCATAAACCTTATAGGTCGGCTCCGTGCGCATAGAGGTCACATTTGCCGCCTTCAGGCAAACAAACAGCGCCGCCAGTAACGCCACCAGCAAAAAAACGCCTACCCAAATTTCATTTTTTTTCGTTTGCATGAACTCAATTCCCAAACATCAGTGCGGTCAGCACAAAATCCAGCCCCAGAACGGCCAACGATGCGTGAACCACGGTCCGCGTCGTTGCCCGGCTAATCCCGGCAGAAGTCGGTATTGCGTCATAGCCGTTGAATAACGCAATCCATGTTACCGTAATGGCGAACACCACGCTCTTTATCAGACAGTTCACCAGGTCCATACGCCAGTCGACGGCATTCTGCATCGCTGACCAGAAGAACCCGGCGTCGATTCCCTTCCAGCTTACGCCGACCAGCGAGCCGCCCCAGATACCAACCGCCACAAAGATAATGGTGAGTAACGGCAACGAAATCACCCCCGCCCAGAAGCGCGGTGAAATCACCCGGCGCAACGGATCAACCGCCATCATCTCCATACTGGAGAGCTGCTCCGTCGCCCGCATCAGGCCGATTTCCGCCGTCAACGCCGACCCGGCCCGCCCGGCAAACAGCAACGCCGCGACCACCGGCCCCAGCTCGCGTAGCAGCGAAAGCGCCACCAACATGCCAAGACTGGTCTCCGCGCTGTAAGTGGTCAGAACCAGATAGCCTTGCAGCCCCAGCACCATACCGATGAATACGCCGGAGACAATGATGATAAGCATCGACAAGACGCCCACATTATAAAGCTGGCGCACCAGCAGCGGCGCATGTTTGCGAAACTCCGGCTTACCGATAACCGCATTGAATAACATTAACCCGGCGCGCCCGAACGTTCTGACGGTTTTGATCCCGCTGTGTCCGAGTGCTGCCAGCGCATTTAACAGCATGAGTGGCTTAACTCCCTGTTTCGAGTAAATCAAGGTGATAATCGCCCGCCGGATAGCGGAACGGAACCGGCCCGTCGGCAATGCCGTCAAGGAACTGACGCACGCGCGGGTCCGTATTCTCCTGCAACGCCTGAGCGCTACCGTGAGCGACGATTTTTTTGTCCGCCATGATCCAGGCGTGATCCGCAATACTGAGCACCTCTGGCACATCATGCGAGACCACTACGCAGGTCACGCCCAGCGCGCTGTTCAATTCGGAAATCAGCTTCACCAGAACGCCCATGGTAATCGGGTCCTGGCCGACAAACGGCTCATCGAACATGATGAGATCCGGTTCCAGAGCGATGGCGCGCGCCAACGCGGCGCGGCGCGCCATCCCGCCGGAGAGCTCGGAAGGCATCAGTTTTGCCGCGCCGCGCAGCCCGACAGCCTCCAGTTTCATCATCACGACGCTTTTTAGCAGCGGCGCGGGTAAATTGGTGTGCTCCCGTAGCGGATAGGCCACATTGTCAAACACGTTCATGTCGGTAAACAGCGCTCCCGACTGAAACAACATACTCATACGTTTGCGGACGGTGTAGAGCCGCGAACGGGACATGGCCGGCACATTCTCGCCATCAAATAAGATCTCGCCCTTATCCGGCGGGATCTGTCCGCCAATCAGGCGCAACAGCGTGGTTTTACCGATGCCCGACGGCCCCATGATCGCCGTGATCTTCCCGCGCGGCACCGTCAGGGAAACATTATCGAAAATGCAGCGTTCGCCACGGGAAAAGCTGACGTCGCGCATATCGACTAAATTTGCCGCAGACTGACCCATTGATTCATCCTTCGTATTGCCTTGTTGAGGTAACCATGGCGCTGAATTTAACCATGGGTTCGACATAATTACAGAATATTAACTGACAGGGTTAGCGAAAGCTGGCATTCGTTTTACTTTTTAGCCGCATAAAGTCAAAATTAGGACTTCGTTACGGCTTTCAGATATCCCTTCCAGGGGACCGGCGAGTATACCTGAAGAAAGGACTTTAGATGCTTTTAGCGATGGCGCTACTCATAATTGGTTTGCTTCTGGTGGCCTACGGCGCCGATCGTCTGGTGTTTGCAGCCTCTATTTTATGCCGTACATTCGGTATTCCCCCGCTGATCATTGGGATGACGGTAGTGAGTATCGGCACCTCGCTACCGGAAATTATTGTATCGGTCGCCGCATCGCTGCACGGTCAGCTCGATTTAGCCGTCGGCGCGGCGCTCGGTTCTAACATCACCAATATTTTGCTGATTTTAGGGCTGGCGGCGCTGGTTCGTCCTTTTACCGTGCATTCCGATGTTTTACGTCGCGAATTGCCATTAATGTTATTTGTTAGCGTAGTAGCCGGTTCCGTATTGCATGACGGGCAGTTAAGCCGCAGTGATGGTATCTTTCTCCTGCTTCTGGCCGTGCTATGGCTGTTATTCATTGTTAAAATCGCGCGTCTGGCCGAACGCCAGGGGAATGACAGCCTCACCCGTGAACAACTGGCGGAACTGCCGCGCGAAGGCGGGCTCCCCGTCGCGTTCTTATGGCTGGGCATTGCGCTGGTCATCATGCCGATGGCGACGCGCATGGTAATCGATAACGCTACGGTGCTGGCGAATTATTTCGCCATGAGTGAATTAACGCTCGGTCTGACAGTCATCGCCGTCGGCACCAGTCTGCCAGAGCTGGCCACGGCGATTGCTGGCGTGCGAAAAGGCGAAAATGATATTGCCGTCGGTAATCTCATTGGCGCCAATATTTTTAATCTCGCCATCGTGCTGGGGCTGCCTGCGTTGATCGCGCCGGGTGAGATCAACCCGCTGGCGTTTGGGCGTGATTATAGCGTGATGCTGCTGGTTAGCGTGGTTTTCGCTTTACTTTGCTGGCGGCATCCGCGCCAGATTGGTCGGGGCGCAGGTATACTGCTGACCGGCGGGTTTATCGTATGGCTGGCGATGCTCTATTGGCTATCGCCACTTCTTGTTGGATAACTGGAAACGGATTATGTCGCATTTAGCGTTGCAACCGGGGTTTGACTTTCAGCAGGCAGGCAAAGAGGTCCTGGAGATTGAACGTGAAGGCCTGGCGGAGCTTGATCAATACATCAACCAGCATTTTACGCTGGCCTGTGAAAAAATGTTCAACTGCACCGGAAAAGTGGTGGTGATGGGGATGGGGAAATCCGGTCATATCGGGCGGAAAATGGCCGCCACTTTCGCCAGCACCGGCACCTCTTCCTTTTTTGTACATCCGGGCGAAGCCGCGCACGGCGATTTGGGGATGGTGACGTCGCAGGATGTGGTTATCGCTATCTCCAACTCCGGCGAATCCAGCGAGATCGCGGCGCTAATACCGGTGCTTAAACGCCTGCACGTGCCGTTAATTTGCATTACCGGGCGACCGGAAAGCAGTATGGCGCGTGCGGCAGATGTGCATCTGTGTGTTAAAGTGCCCAAAGAAGCGTGTCCGTTAGGCCTGGCGCCTACCAGTAGTACCACCGCAACGCTGGTGATGGGCGACGCGCTCGCCGTGGCATTGTTAAAAGCGCGCGGCTTTACCGCCGAAGATTTCGCTCTGTCGCATCCAGGCGGCGCGCTGGGACGTAAGCTGCTGCTGCGCGTAAGCGATATTATGCATACTGGCGATGAGATCCCGCATGTTAATAGACATGCCACCCTGCGTGATGCGCTGTTAGAAATTACGCGTAAAAATCTCGGTATGACCGTCATTTGCGATGAATCCATGAAGATCGACGGCATCTTCACCGACGGCGATTTACGTCGCGTGTTCGACATGGGCGGTGATATGCGCCAGTTGGGGATCGCCGAGGTGATGACGCCAGGGGGCATTCGCGTGCGCCCCGGTATTCTCGCCGTCGATGCGCTGAACTTAATGCAGTCCCGCCATATCACCTCCGTACTGGTTGCTGATGGCGACCAGTTACTCGGTGTGTTACATATGCATGATCTCCTGCGTGCAGGCGTCGTGTAGAAACTCAAGGATAATTAACGATGAGTAAAGCAGGTGCGTCGCTTGCGACCTGTTATGGCCCCGTCAGCACCCACGTCATGACAAAGGCGGAGAATATCCGCCTGCTCATCCTGGACGTGGATGGCGTATTGTCTGACGGCCTGATTTATATGGGCAATAACGGCGAAGAGCTGAAGGCTTTCAACGTTCGTGACGGCTATGGCATTCGCTGTGCTTTGACCTCCAATATCGAGGTTGCCATTATTACCGGACGAAAGGCTAAACTTGTAGAAGATCGCTGCGCCACGCTTGGGATCACCCATCTTTATCAGGGGCAGTCGAATAAGCTGATCGCCTTTAGCGATCTGTTGAAAAAACTGGCCATTGCGCCGGAAAACGTCGCTTACGTCGGCGATGATCTGATTGACTGGCCAGTGATGGAAAAAGTGGGATTAAGCGTTGCCGTTGCGGATGCGCATCCGTTGCTGATCCCCCGCGCTGACTATGTGACGCACATTGCCGGCGGGCGCGGCGCGGTACGTGAGGTGTGCGATTTGCTGCTGCTGGCGCAGGGCAAACTGGATGAGGCCAAAGGGCAATCGATATGAGTAAAACCAGACGTTGGGTTATCATTCTACTGTCGCTGGCCATTCTGGTACTGATTGGTATCAATCTGGCAGATAAAGACGATCCTGCCGCCGTGGTGGTCAATAGCAATGATCCCACGTATAAAAGCGAGCATACGGATACCGTCGTGTACAGTCCGGAAGGCGCGTTGAGCTATCGTCTGATCGCGCAACACGTTGAATATTTTTCCGATCAGGCGGTCTCATGGTTTACGCAACCGGTATTAACCACCTTTGATAAGGATAAAGTGCCGACATGGTCGATCAAGGCCGATAAAGCCAAATTGACCAACGATCGGATGCTCTATCTGTATGGCCATGTTGAAGTCAACGCCCTGGTGCCTGACGCTCAATTACGCAGAATTACCACCGATAACGCGCAGATTAATCTGGTGACGCAGGATGTTACCTCGAACGATCTGGTGACGTTATACGGCACAACATTTAACTCCAGCGGACTGAAAATGCGCGGTAACTTACGCAGCAAGAACGCCGAGCTGATTGAAAAGGTTAGAACCTCTTATGAAATTCAAAACAAACAAACTCAGCCTTAATCTTATGCTTGCCGGCTCGCTGCTGGCCGCCAGCATTCCGGCATTCGCCGTCACGGGCGATACCGAACAGCCTATTCATATTGACTCGGATCAACAGTCGCTGGATATGCAAGGCAACGTCGTGACCTTTACGGGCAACGTGGTGATGACCCAGGGCACGATTAAGATCAACGCCGATAAAGTCGTTGTTACCCGCCCTGGCGGCGAACAGGGGAAAGAGGTGATCGACGGTTACGGCAATCCGGCCACCTTCTACCAGATGCAGGACAATGGTAAGCCGGTGAAAGGCCACGCTTCCCATATGCATTACGAGCTGGCGAAAGATTTTGTTGTGCTGACCGGCAACGCTTATCTGGAACAGCTTGACAGCAACATTACCGGCGACAAAATCACCTACCTGGTGAAAGAGCAGAAAATGCAGGCCTTCAGCGATAAAGGCAAACGCGTCACCACCGTTCTGGTGCCGTCGCAGTTGCAAGACAAAAACAAAGGCCAGACTCCGGCGCAAAAGAAGAGTAACTAATTCGTTATGGCAACATTAACTGCAAAGAATCTGGCGAAGGCCTATAAAGGCCGTCACGTAGTGGAAGATGTCAGTCTGACCGTGAACTCCGGGGAGATTGTCGGTCTGCTCGGTCCAAACGGCGCAGGTAAAACCACCACCTTTTATATGGTCGTCGGTATCGTGCCGCGTGACGCGGGCAATATCATCATTGATGATGAAGATATCAGTCTGCTGCCGCTGCACGCGCGCGCGCGTCGCGGTATCGGCTATTTGCCGCAGGAAGCCTCTATTTTCCGCCGTCTCAGCGTATTTGATAACCTGATGGCGGTACTGCAAATTCGTGACGATTTGACCGCAGAACAGCGAGAAGACCGCGCCAACGAGCTGATGGAAGAGTTTCACATTGAACATCTGCGCGACAGCATGGGACAGGCGCTGTCCGGTGGTGAACGCCGTCGTGTAGAAATTGCCCGCGCGTTGGCCGCTAATCCCAAATTTATCCTGCTGGATGAACCTTTTGCCGGCGTTGACCCAATTTCCGTTATCGACATCAAACGCATTATCGAGCATCTGCGCGATAGCGGGCTCGGCGTGCTGATCACCGACCATAACGTCCGTGAGACGCTGGCAGTCTGTGAACGCGCCTATATCGTGAGCCAGGGCCACCTTATTGCCCACGGTACGCCGACAGAAATCCTGCAAGACGAACACGTTAAGCGTGTATATCTTGGGGAAGACTTCAGACTCTGATAGGGTAGAGGGCTATGCTGCTCTAGCGGGAGAAAACGACTCTGAATATGAAGCAAGGTTTGCAACTCAGGCTTAGCCAACAACTGGCGATGACGCCTCAGCTACAACAGGCCATCCGTCTGTTGCAGTTGTCTACGCTGGAACTTCAGCAGGAACTCCAGCAAGCGCTGGAAAATAACCCGCTGCTTGAGCAAACCGATCTTCATGACGAAATCGACACCCAGCAACCTCAGGATAACGATCCTCTCGATACCGCAGACGCGCTCGAACAGAAAGAGATGCCGGAAGAGCTGCCGCTTGACGCCAGTTGGGATGAAATTTACACCGCCGGGACGCCGTCCGGCCCCAGCGGTGATTATATCGACGATGAGCTGCCCGTCTATCAGGGCGAAACGACGCAGTCGTTGCAGGATTATCTGATGTGGCAGGTTGAGCTAACGCCCTTCTCGGATACCGATCGCGCTATTGCGACATCCATTGTCGATGCGGTAGATGATACCGGTTATCTCACCGTATCCCTGGAGGAAATTCGCGAAAGCATGGGCGATGAAGAGGTGGATCTTGATGAGGTCGAAGCCGTCCTGAAGCGCATTCAGCGTTTTGATCCGGTGGGCGTCGCGGCAAAAGATCTTCGCGACTGTCTGCTGATCCAGCTTTCACAATTCGACAAATCCACGCCGTGGCTGGAAGAGGCGCGGCTCATTATCTGCGATCACCTTGATCTGCTGGCCAACCACGATTTCCGCACGTTGATGCGCGTTACCCGGCTGAAAGAAGAGGTGCTGAAAGAGGCGGTAAACCTGATTCAGTCGCTCGATCCCAGACCCGGTCAATCGATCCAGACCGGCGAGCCGGAGTACGTTATCCCGGATGTGCTGGTACGCAAGCATAACGGCCGCTGGATGGTGGAGCTTAATAGCGACAGTATTCCCCGTTTACAGATTAACCAGCACTATGCCGCCATGTGCAACAGCGCGCGCAACGATGCCGACAGCCAGTTCATCCGCAGTAATTTACAGGATGCGAAGTGGCTGATAAAAAGCCTTGAAAGCCGCAACGACACGCTGCTGCGCGTCAGTCGCTGCATCGTCGAGCAACAGCAAGCCTTTTTTGAACAGGGCGAAGAATATATGAAACCGATGGTACTGGCGGATATCGCCCAGGCCGTCGAGATGCACGAATCCACCATATCCCGCGTGACCACGCAGAAGTATCTGCACAGCCCGCGCGGTATTTTTGAACTCAAATATTTCTTTTCCAGCCACGTCAATACCGAAGGCGGAGGCGAAGCCTCTTCCACCGCGATTCGCGCGCTGGTGAAGAAGTTAATTGCGGCGGAAAACCCCGCGAAACCGCTGAGCGACAGCAAGTTAACCTCTCTGTTGTCAGAACAGGGTATCATGGTGGCGCGCCGTACTGTTGCGAAGTACCGAGAGTCTTTATCCATTCCGCCGTCAAACCAACGCAAACAGCTGGTTTGACCCAACCGATAAGGAAGACACTATGCAGCTCAATATCACCGGACATAACGTCGAAATTACGGAAGCCCTGCGTGAATTTGTGACGACGAAATTCGCCAAACTTGAACAGTATTTTGAGCGGATTAATCAGGTATACGTGGTGTTGAAAGTGGAGAAGGTGACGCACATCTCGGATGCGACGCTACACGTTAACGGCGGCGAAATTCACGCCAGCGCGGAAGGCCAGGATATGTATGCCGCCATTGACGGCTTGATTGATAAACTGGCAAGGCAGTTAACCAGGCATAAAGATAAACTGAAACAACACTAATTGTCCGGGCAGTTAGCCAGTGCAGGACGGCCTGTTGTGTGACACAACGGGCCATTTGTACAGTTAGCGCTCCGAACCTGGCCATCAACCTGACAGGACAGGTTCTTAGGTGAAATTATGATAAATAACGATACGACTCTACAACTGAGCAGTGTACTTAACCAGGAGTGTACGCGTAGCGGCGTTCACTGTCAGAGTAAGAAACGCGCGCTGGAAATCATTAGCGAGCTGGCGGCAAAACAGCTCAGTTTACCTCCACAGGTCGTGTTTGAAGCCATTCTGACACGCGAAAAAATGGGCAGTACCGGTATTGGTAATGGTATCGCCATCCCGCACGGGAAACTGGAAGAAGATACCTTACGCGCCGTTGGCGTATTCGTTCAGCTCGAAACGCCTATCGCGTTCGACGCCATCGATAACCAGCCGGTCGATCTCCTCTTCGCCCTGCTGGTGCCCGCCGATCAGACTAAAACGCATCTGCACACGCTTTCGCTGGTCGCGAAACGTCTGGCGGACAAAACGATCTGCCGTCGCCTGCGCGCGGCGCTGAATGACGAAGAGCTGTATCAAATCATTACTGACACCGAAGGTGAGCAGAATGAGGCATAACAACTCAATGGCATTTCTTTCTGTCGTTGTGAGGAGAAACGGTACATGGTACTGATGATCGTCAGCGGGCGTTCCGGGTCAGGTAAATCTGTCGCTCTGCGCGCGCTGGAAGATATGGGTTTTTACTGCGTGGATAATCTTCCCGTCGTGCTGTTGCCCGATCTGGCGCGAACGCTGGCCGATCGCCAGATTTCTGCCGCCGTCAGCATTGATGTGCGCAATATGCCCGAATCACCTGAGATTTTTGAACAGGCGATGAATAACCTGCCTGACGTTTTCTCGCCGCAGTTGCTGTTTCTTGACGCTGACCGCAATACCTTGATTCGCCGCTACAGCGACACGCGCCGTCTGCATCCGCTTTCCAGTAAAAACCTCTCTTTAGAGAGTGCGATCGATAAAGAGAGCGACCTGCTGGAGCCGTTACGCTCGCGTGCGGATCTGATCGTCGACACCTCGGAAATGTCCGTCCATGAGCTGGCGGAGATGCTGCGTACCCGGCTGCTGGGCAAACGCGAGCGCGAGCTGACGATGGTATTTGAGTCCTTCGGCTTTAAACACGGTATTCCGATTGATGCGGACTATGTGTTCGATGTTCGCTTCCTGCCGAACCCGCACTGGGACCCAAAACTACGCCCCATGACCGGGCTTGATAAGCCGGTAGCCGCGTTTCTTGACCGACACACAGAAGTTCACAATTTTATCTATCAGACTCGCAGCTATCTTGAGCTATGGTTACCGATGCTGGAGACCAACAACCGCAGCTACCTTACCGTTGCTATCGGTTGTACCGGCGGGAAACACCGTTCGGTGTATATTGCAGAACAGCTGGCAGACTACTTCCGCTCACGCGGTAAAAACGTCCAGTCTCGCCATCGCACGCTGGAAAAACGCAAAGCATGACCGTAAAGCAAACTGTTGAAATCACCAATAAGCTGGGCATGCATGCCCGGCCTGCCATGAAGCTTTTCGAACTGATGCAGGGTTTTGACGCCGAGGTACTATTACGCAATGACGAAGGCACCGAAGCGGAAGCAAACAGCGTCATCGCGCTGTTAATGCTCGACTCCGCCAAAGGGCGTCAGATAGAAATTGAAGCCACCGGCCCGCAAGAAGTTGAAGCGCTGGCGGCGGTTATCGCTCTGTTCAATTCTGGCTTTGACGAAGACTAAACCTCCCCTCTATTCCCTGTTTCCCTAATGCCGCCCCGGTATTTGATGACAGCCAGCCCAAAGCCGGGCGTGTTACGCCTGCCAATTGTCCCGCAGTCTCCCCTTTCGTAAGATTTGTACATTTCGTGCGCTTTACCTACACACAAAAACATTAAGAAAACCTTAAAAAATTTCGTTTAGGTTTTATTTAAGTTCTTTGTCCATACTAAATTTATGTGAATAAATTTTTCCAGGGCTTACCATGATCCTCTTATCCGAACAGACTCCGCTGGGTGCCGGTCAACATCGTAAATGCTATACGCACCCGGATAATGCCCGGCTTTGCATAAAAGTCATTTACAACCGTGACCACGGCGGTGATAAAGAGATTCGGCGTGAACTGAGCTACTATGCGCATCTGTCCCGCTACCTGACGGACTGGAGCGCTATCCCTCGTTATTACGGCACGGTAGAAACCGATTGCGGTACCGGCTATGTCTACGACATGATTACCGATTTCAACGGCGCGCCTTCTATCACCCTGACCGAGTTCGCTGCGCAATACCGTTATGAAGAGGATGTCGCTGTCCTGCGGCAGCTACTGAAAAAACTGAAACGTTACCTGCTGGATAACCATATTGTGACGATGTCGCTGAAGCCGCAAAACGTCCTGTGCCAGCGTATCAGCGAGTCAGAAGTGGTTCCGGTGGTTTGCGACAATCTGGGTGAAAGTGCCTTTATCCCGCTGGCAACCTGGTCAACATGGTGCTGTGAACGCAAACTGGAGAGAGCATGGCAGCGGTTTATCGCCCTGCCTGCGCTGGCCGTTGCCCTGGAGAGGGACGCGCAGCCAAAAGACAAGAAAGGGCTGGCGCTTACTTCTCACGAAGCTTAATTGCCTGTGCTTATCAGGCCTGAGTTCACCGCTTAATACAGCTTATTTTCCCGCATAAACGATGCGCCACCTAACTGGCGCATCTGGCGCATAATCCACGCTTGCCGACTACGCACATAACCGGAAGGCGCATTCGCCTTATAGCGTAACGGATTTGGCAATACCGCCGCCAGCAGCGCGGCTTCAGGCATATTTAAGCGGCTGGCGGGCTTATTGAAATATCGCCAGGCCGCAGCCTCCACGCCGAAAATACCATCGCCAAACTCCGCGATATTCAGATAAACCGTGAGGATGCGCTTTTTGCTCCAGGCGGTTTCAATGCCCAGAGTCAGCCCGGCCTCCAGACCTTTGCGCACCCAACTGCGTCCATCCCATAAAAAGAGGTTTTTCGCCGTTTGCTGCGAAAGCGTAGAAGCGCCGCGAATACGGCTCTCATTCCGCTCATTATGCGCCAGCGCTTTTTCAATCGCCGGAATATCAAAGCCCCAGTGCTCAGGGAACTTCTGGTCTTCCGCCGCAATTACCGCCAGCCCCATCCACGGCGAGATATCCGCCATACTGACCCAATCAGAATGCGCCACATAACCGAACTCTCCGCTCAGCCAGGCGCTAATCTGCCGTTCCGCCATTACCGCCGAAAAAGGCACCGGAACCACGCTAAACAACGCGATACCGCCGCCCCAAAAGACGGCGAGCGCAGCAAGGGTACGTAAAAGTAGACGGCGCAAAAACGTTAACGGCGCGATGCGTCGTTTGCTCATTCCGCCAGAACCAGCACGCGCGACACTAATTTATCAATGCCGCTTGCCGCCTGGGCGATATTCTGCGCCAGCATATAGGCAGGGGTAGTCACGACCTTGTTATCCTCGTCCACAACGATATCATCAACCGGGCAAGGTACGTGTTCGGCGCCCATCTCTTCAAGTACTTCAGCGGTATCAATATCCGTCCCTATCGTCAGACGTAGCGGGAAGTCAAAGATTTTCGGCAACATTGCGGGCGCGATACAGATGAATCCCAGCGGCTTGCCGGTCTGGTGCATGGCCTTCGCTAGCGCGACTACATCGCTATCCACCCGGCATTCGCTCCCCTGGCTGGCGAAATTACTCAGGTTCTTCGCCGCGCCGAAACCACCAGGCACAATGAGCGCATCCAGTTCCTCAGGCTGAGCCTGGGACAGGGGACGAATCTCGCCCCGCGTAATACGCGCTGCCTCAATCAGGACGTTACGCGTTTCCGCCATCGCTTCGCCGGTCAGGTGATTAATAACATCCGCTTGTGGTTTATCCGGCGCGAAGCAGACAGCCTGCGCGCCGCTGCGGGCAATGGCCAACAGCGTCAGAACGGCCTCATGAATTTCGGCGCCGTCATAGACGCCGCATCCGCTGAGCACTACGCCAATTTTTTTCATGGTGAACATCCTCCTGCAACCGACTCAAGCCCATTAATAATTTTGATTAAAATGCTACGCTTCACACATTTAAATGATTCATGTAACAAATCATTTAGGATTTGCTATCTTAACTGCGTGCGGCCTGAAAATAGGACTGCGCCTTTTACATCATCATAATAAGCACGGCGCAGCCACGATTTCCCTGGTGTTGGCGCAGTATTCGCGCACCCCGGTCAAACCGGGGTCATTTTTTTTCCGCGTTTGCCACCCAGGCTTTCAGCACCGCGACATCGTGCTGCCACTCCTGCTTCATCTCTTCAATCCATTCCGCGACGTTATCTTCCCAGGCGGGAAGATCCGGCGACTGGATTTGCTGGCCAAGCTGTTGCAGATGACGCAGCCCTACCGAACCGGCGGCGCCTTTAATCTTATGCCCTTCCTCAACGACGCCTTTTTTGTCACGCGCCGTCAGATTGGACTCCAGCACGCTTAAATAGCCAGGCATCATTTTTTCAAACACCGCAAGACCGTCGGTGATCAATTTAGGCCCGACCAGCTCGATGTACTGTTCCAGCATCGGGATATCCAGCAGCGCTTGCGCTTTATCGCTCTCTTCAGGCGTCACGGTACTCTCCTCTTTATCGGTGGCATCCCAGAACTTTTTAATCATCGCGGTTAAGGCCGGCACCGACAGCGGCTTACTCAGCACATCGTCCATACCGGCATCCAGATACTCTTTTTTATCTTTCAGAACGTTAGCCGTGAGCGCCACCAGCGGCGGTAAATCTTCCCGCGTGTGGCGACGGGTCAGTTCTCTGGCGATATCCAGACCCGTCATATCCGGTAGCTGAATATCCAGTAAGACCAGGTCGTATTCGCCCGGCGCGAACATCTCCAGCGCCGCCTTGCCGGTCATCGCTACATCCACGCTGTTGCCCAGTTTTTCCAGTACCGAACGCGCCACAATTACGTTCAGTTCAATATCTTCGACCAGCAGAACATGCAGCGCGGGCAGCGGCATGTCGTCTTCATCAAAGGCATCCTCCACCTCTTCCGCCACCGCTGGCGCATGAACCGTTAGCGTAAAGGTCGATCCTTTGCCCGGCAGACTGGAAACGGTAATATCGCCGCCCATATTTTTCGCCAGCCGACGGGAAACCGCCAGCCCGATACCGGTACCCGTCGCCGGTTTTCCGCCATGACTGTCTTTCACCTGATAATACATGGCGAAAATTTTATCCTGTTCATCCTGCGGAATGCCGATCCCGGAATCATCTACTTCAAAGTGCAGCATGTCGCCTTCATCATAGCGCGCCCGCACCGTCACCTGGCCCTGCTGAGTAAACTTCACCGCATTGCTGATCAAATTCCACAAAATCTGGCGCAGACGCGTTCCGTCGGTAATGACTTTGTGCGGCAGCGGCAGCGTCGGCTCAAGCACAAAACGTAGCCCTTTTTGCTGCGCCTGCAAACCGGAAAGGTTTTCCAGATCGGCCATAAAGCTGGTGAAATCAACCGGTTGGTTATCAAGCTGAACCTTACGCCTCTCCATCTTATCCATATCAATGATATCATTGAAAATATTGCCTAACGTCACGGCGGAGACATGGATCGTCTTAAGGTATTTTTCCTGTTCGGCGGTGAGATCGGTATCCAGCAGGATGCGGCTTAAACCGACGATGCCGTTAAGCGGGGTGCGCAGCTCATGACTGATGGTAGAGATAAACGTGGTCTTGTCGCGGCTGGCGCGTTCCAGCGCGTCCTGATAACGCTTACGCTCGGTAATATCACGACCAAATCCCATCAGGCCATGACGTTTACCGACACGGTCGTAATAAGGCACTTTACGAATTTCAAAGCAGGCTTTTCGCCCGTCGGGGTAATCCAGCCACTGTTCGTAGGTCAGGGAGACGTTATGGCGGAATACTTTTTCATCGGTTTCAATGACTTTCTCCGCCGCTTCGGGAGAGTACACATCTTCCGGCTTCAAATGCACCAGCTGTTTTTCGCTTTTGCCGGTTAGCAATTCCATTGCACGGTTACAGCCGGAAAATTCTTTATCCTCATTACGATAAAAAACCAAATCCGGCGAGGCATCCAGAAATGAGCGCAGAAAAGAGGATTGCTGTTCTAGCTGGATTTGCGCCTCTTCACGCTCTTTTATTTCTACTTTTAGCTGTTCAAATGTCTCATGCAGCTCCGCTTCCGCTTTTTCACGATCGGCAATTTCCTGATTAAGCTGGGCAATATTGTCCTTCAACTGTACATTAAGCTTGAGATCGCGCTCGCGCATCTCCTCCAGCTTTTGCACCAGACGCGACAGCCGCTGCCTTGACTCTTCCAGTTGTTCAACAACAACTGATAAGAAATAGACCGCCCAGGGCGTAATTAACAGGCCAAAAAAGATGGAACGGATGACGTCGATACTTTCGACCTGACCATGCAGCACCATGGTCACCGCCATCTGCACGACAATCGCCAGCACCACCAACGCCAACGCCAGGAGCATGGAAAAGCGCACCAGACCCAATTTCATCATCAGATCGACATAGTATTGCGCCAGCATACGAATTTGCTTCATAGAGGATTCCTTCACCACAACTTCGCCCATCATACCCAATTATGGGAACCGCGTTGAATATTGTGCGAAATATGCGTAGCGCCCCTCATCACGCTACGCTATAGGTGGTATCCAGGGACGGGCCAGCGCAGAGCCCTGCACGCCATGCTCATTCAGGTATTTGTCCAGCTCAACCATCCCCGTCCAGCGATTCTCGCACCACAGCGGGGCGAGTAGCGTCGGACGGCGCGCGCTGGCGGAAATCCGGTGATAAATCACCTCCGGCGGCGTATGACGAATCACCTCTCCTGCCGTTAGCGTGTAATCGTCCAGCGCAATGCCGTTCAGCCGCCCCGCCTCCCAGGCTTTGGCCATAATACTGCCTTTGACGATATGCAGCGGGTGCAGTTTAAGGCCGTCCACGCCAGTCTCGACCACGCGTTCCAGCGTTTGCAGGCATTCACTCAGGCCTTCGCCCGGCAGCCCCACAATCAGATGCGCGCACACTTTCAGCCCGCGCTCCCGGGCAATCCGGGTGGTACGCTGATAGCAGGCGAAGTCATGCCCACGATTAATACGGCGCAGGGTTTTATCGTGCGCGGTTTGCAGCCCCAGTTCCAGCCATACCTCGTAGCCTTGATCTTTATATTCACACAGTAAATCGACTACCGCCTGCGGGACGCAATCCGGACGCGTACCGACGCATAATCCGACGATGCTGGCCTGGCTGACGGCCTGTTGATACATAGAACGTAGCACCTGCACTTCTGCAAAGGTGCTGGTGTAGGCCTGGAAATAGGCCAGATAGCGTTTTGCGCGGTTCACCAGATGCGCCTGATAGCTAAGCTGCTCGGCAATGGAATGCTGCTGCTGCGCCTCATCGGCAAAAGAGGCGACATTACAGAAGGTGCAGCCGCCGCGCCCGATGGTGCCGTCGCGATTAGGGCAGCTAAAACCGCCATGAAGCGTCAGCTTATGAACCTTTTGCCCATACCGACGTAAAAGATCCCCGCCAAACATATTGACTAATTTCTGTAACTGCATAATCTGATAGACCGCCTCTTAAAAAGAGGCCAAAGCCTGCCATTTTTAGCCTCCTTTGGCGATGACCTGGATCAATCGCCCCGGAAGGCTTTTATTCATTGCATAATCAAGCAAAATAAACGACATTTCATGCATAAAGCCGCTGATGATTTTTCCTGATATTGCCCTCTTTTTTCAGCGTCTGAAGGGCCATCGATAAAAACAGTAGCATTCAATGCTGCTCACTCTTAAACCAGCATAAAATGCTAAGATTTTTAAAAAAGCAAGGTCAGATAAGGCCTGGCAAGCAGCTCTTATAGTGAGACAGATCACAGGCTTTCTGCCGCTCCGCTTTGGCAGTCATTCTCTAAAAACCCATTATTTTCAATATATTAAAAAAGTTATCTGTGCTACAGCACACTTTTGCATAAATCAGTTTGCCATTTGACCTGGGTGTGGATTCCCGATAAGTTGGGGATCCGCTGGAAGCTTTCTGGATGAGCCGTCTGCTCATCATATTTATGCAGTAATTGAGATTCCCTCTTAACCGTATTTACCAATGCGCAAAGGACACAAAGAGGGCGAATGCGAGGTAAGCGTATGATGCGCCAGCCCCGTCGCCATGCTCTTGCTGTGCCCGCGCGCCATCGGTTGGGAGAGCGTCCCGTAGAGCCTGGGGAGGTTCACTGATATGTTGTACGATAAATCCCTTGAGAAGGATAACTGTGGTTTCGGCCTGATCGCCCACATAGAAGGCGAACCTAGCCACAAGGTAGTGCGTACCGCCATACACGCGCTGGCCCGGATGCAGCACCGTGGCGCAATCCTTGCCGACGGTAAAACCGGCGACGGTTGCGGCTTGCTATTACAAAAACCTGACCGTTTCTTTCGCATCGTGGCCGAAGAGCGCGGCTGGCGCTTAGCCAAAAACTACGCCGTCGGGATGATCTTTTTGAATAAAGATCCTGAACTGGCCGCCGCGTCACGCCATATTGTCGAAGAAGAATTACAACAGGAAACCCTGTCAATTGTCGGCTGGCGCGATGTGCCAACCAATGAAGGCGTGCTCGGCGAAATCGCCCTCTCCTCACTGCCGCGTATTGAGCAGATTTTTGTCAACGCCCCGGCGGGCTGGCGTCCGCGCGATATGGAGCGCCGTCTGTTTATCGCCCGCCGCCGCATTGAAAAACGTCTGCAGGACGACAAAGACTTTTACGTATGCAGCCTGTCGAATCTGGTCAACATTTATAAAGGTCTGTGTATGCCGGCGGATCTGCCGCGCTTCTACCTGGATCTTGCGGATCTGCGTCTGGAATCGGCCATCTGCCTGTTCCACCAGCGCTTTTCCACTAACACCGTGCCGCGCTGGCCGCTGGCGCAGCCGTTCCGCTACCTGGCGCATAACGGCGAGATTAACACCATTACCGGCAACCGCCAGTGGGCGCGCGCCCGTACCTATAAATTTCAGACGCCGCTGATCCCGGATTTACAGTCCGCCGCGCCGTTTGTGAACGAAACCGGTTCGGATTCCAGCTCGCTGGACAACATGCTGGAACTGCTGCTGGCAGGCGGGATGGACATTATCCGCGCCATGCGCCTGTTGGTGCCGCCCGCCTGGCAGAACAACCCGGATATGGACCCGGATCTGCGTGCCTTCTTCGACTTTAACTCCATGCATATGGAGCCGTGGGACGGTCCGGCAGGCATCGTGATGTCCGACGGGCGCTTCGCCGCCTGTAACCTTGACCGTAACGGCCTGCGCCCGGCACGCTACGTCATCACCAAAGACAAGCTGATCACCTGCGCCTCCGAAGTCGGTATCTGGGACTATCAGCCGGATGAAGTGGTCGAGAAAGGCCGCGTCGGTCCCGGCGAACTGATGGTTATAGACACCCGCGGCGGATGTATTCTGCATTCCGCGGAAACCGATGACGATCTGAAAAGCCGCCATCCGTATAAAGCGTGGATGGAAAAGAATGTCCGCCGTCTGGTGCCGTTTGAAGATCTGCCGGATGAAGACGTCGGTAGCCGCGAACTGGACGATGACCTGCTTGCCAGCTACCAGAAACAGTTTAACTACAGCGCCGAAGAGCTGGACTCGGTTATCCGCGTGTTGGGCGAAAACGGCCAGGAAGCCGTCGGCTCAATGGGCGACGATACCCCCTTTGCCGTGCTCTCCAGCCAGCCGCGTATTATTTACGACTACTTCCGCCAGCAGTTCGCGCAGGTCACTAACCCGCCTATCGACCCGCTGCGTGAAGCGCACGTCATGTCGCTCGCCACCAGCATCGGTCGCGAAATGAACGTCTTCTGCGAAGCGGAAGGTCAGGCCCATCGCCTGAGTTTTAAATCGCCGATTCTGCTGTACTCCGATTTCAAACAGCTCACCACCATGAGCGAGCATCACTACCGCGCCGACTGGCTTGACATTACCTTTGATGTCACCGAAACCACGCTGGACGCGACGGTTAAGGCGCTGTGCGATAAAGCGGAACAGATGGTGCGCAACGGCACCGTGCTACTGGTCCTCTCGGATCGCAATATCGGTAAGAATCGCCTGCCGGTACCCGCGCCGATGGCGGTGGGCGCGGTGCAGACGCGTCTGGTAGAACAAAGCCTGCGCTGCGACGCCAACATCATCGTAGAAACCGGAAGCGCCCGCGATCCGCATCACTTTGCGGTACTGCTCGGCTTTGGCGCGACAGCCATCTATCCGTATCTGGCCTACGAAACGCTGGGGCGTCTGATTGATACCCAGGCCATCGCCAAAAACTACCGTACCGTGATGCAGAACTACCGTAACGGCATCAACAAGGGGCTGTACAAGATCATGTCCAAAATGGGCATTTCTACCATTGCCTCTTACCGCTGCTCCAAACTGTTTGAAGCGGTCGGGCTGCACGATGATGTGGTAAACCTGTGCTTCCAGGGCGTGGTCAGCCGTATCGGCGGCGCGAGCTTTGATGACTTCCAGCAGGATCTGCTGAATCTCTCCAAACGCGCCTGGCTGGCGCGCAAACCAATTAGCCCGGGCGGCCTGCTGAAGTACGTCTACGGCGGCGAATATCACGCCTATAATCCGGATGTCGTGCGTACCCTGCAACAGGCGGTACAGAGCGGCGAGTACCGCGATTATCAGGAATACGCGAAACTGGTCAATGAGCGTCCGGCGGCGACCCTGCGCGATCTGCTGGCGATACATCCAGACGGCGAGGCGGTCACTATCGACGAGGTTGAGCCCGCCAGTGAGCTGTTTAAACGCTTTGATACCGCCGCCATGTCTATCGGCGCATTAAGTCCGGAAGCGCACGAAGCGTTGGCGGAAGCGATGAACAGTCTCGGCGGCAACTCTAACTCCGGCGAAGGCGGCGAAGATCCGGCGCGCTACGGCACCAATAAAGTGTCGCGTATCAAACAGGTGGCCTCCGGTCGCTTTGGCGTGACGCCGGCTTACCTCGTGAATGCCGATGTGATTCAGATTAAAGTCGCGCAGGGCGCGAAACCGGGCGAAGGCGGTCAGTTGCCGGGGGATAAAGTCACTCCGTATATCGCTAAACTGCGCTATTCGGTGCCGGGCGTAACGCTGATCTCCCCGCCGCCGCACCACGATATCTACTCTATCGAGGACTTAGCGCAGCTCATTTTCGACCTCAAACAGGTCAACCCGAAAGCGATGATCTCGGTGAAGCTGGTGTCCGAGCCGGGCGTCGGCACTATCGCTACCGGCGTGGCGAAAGCCTATGCGGATCTGATCACCATCGCCGGCTACGACGGGGGTACCGGCGCCAGCCCGCTCTCTTCCGTGAAATATGCGGGCTGTCCGTGGGAACTCGGCCTTGTTGAAACCCAGCAGGCGCTGGTCGCCAATGGCTTGCGTCATAAGATCCGTTTGCAGGTCGATGGCGGCCTGAAAACCGGTGTAGACATCATTAAAGCGGCGATTCTCGGTGCGGAAAGTTTTGGCTTCGGCACCGGTCCGATGGTGGCGCTGGGCTGTAAATACCTGCGCATCTGCCATCTGAACAACTGTGCAACCGGCGTGGCGACGCAGGATGAAAAACTGCGTAAGAACCACTATCACGGCTTGCCGTTCAAAGTGACCAACTACTTTGAATTTATCGCCCGCGAAGTGCGCGAGCTGATGGCTTCGCTTGGCGTGACCCGCCTGGTGGATTTGATTGGCCGCACCGACCTGCTTAAAGAGCTGGAGGGCTTCACCGCTAAACAGCAGAAGCTGGCGCTGTCTCGTCTACTGGAAACCGCTGAACCTCATCCAGGCAAAGCGCTGTACTGCACCGAGAATAACCCGCCGTTTGATAACGGTGTGCTGAATGCGCAACTGTTGCAGCAGGCAAAACCGTTTGTCGATGCGCGCCAGAGCAAAACCTTCTGGTTCGACATCCGCAACACCGATCGTTCCGTTGGGGCATCGCTTTCCGGCTATATCGCGCAGATCCACGGCGATCAGGGGCTGGCTTCCGATCCGATTAAAGCGCACTTCAGCGGTACCGCAGGTCAGAGCTTTGGCGTGTGGAACGCGGGCGGCGTGGAGCTATATCTGACCGGCGATGCCAACGACTATGTCGGTAAAGGTATGGCGGGCGGTTTGATCGCCATCAGACCACCGGTAGGTTCCGCCTTCCTCAGCCATAAGGCTAGCATTATCGGCAACACCTGCCTGTATGGAGCGACCGGCGGCCGTCTGTACGCGGCGGGCCGCGCGGGCGAACGTTTCGGCGTGCGTAACTCCGGGGCGATTACCGTGGTAGAGGGCATCGGCGACAATGGCTGTGAATACATGACCGGCGGCATCGTCTGCGTGCTGGGTAAAACCGGCGTTAACTTCGGCGCGGGGATGACCGGCGGTTTCGCCTACGTTCTTGACGAAGACGGCGAATTCCGTAAACGCGTGAACTCGGAACTGGTAGAAGTACTGGACGTCGATTCGCTGGCTATCCACGAAGAGCATCTGCGCGGCCTGATCACCGAACACGTGCAACATACTGGTTCGCAACGCGGCGAAGAGATCCTGTCCAGATGGTCAAGCTTCTCAACCCAATTCGCGTTAGTTAAGCCCAAGTCCAGCGATGTCAAAGCTCTGTTGGGCCACCGTAGTCGTAGTGCGGCAGAATTGCGCGTGCAGGCGCAGTAAGGAATTGAAATGAGCCAGAATGTTTATCAATTTATCGACCTGCAGCGCGTTGATCCGCCGAAGAAACCGCTGAAGATCCGTAAGATCGAGTTTGTTGAAATCTACGAACCTTTTTCTGAAGGTCAGGCGAAAGCCCAGGCGGATCGCTGTTTGTCCTGCGGTAACCCATACTGCGAGTGGAAATGCCCGGTACATAACTACATCCCGAACTGGCTGAAACTGGCTAACGAAGGGCGTATTTTTGAGGCGGCTGAGCTATCGCACCAGACTAACACCCTGCCGGAAGTGTGCGGCCGCGTCTGCCCGCAGGACCGCCTGTGCGAAGGTTCTTGTACGCTGCACGATGAGTTCGGCGCGGTGACTATCGGCAACATCGAACGTTATATCAATGATAAAGCCTTTGAGATGGGCTGGCGCCCGGATATGACCGGCATGCGCCAGACTGACAAACGGGTTGCGATTATCGGCGCAGGCCCGGCAGGCCTGGCGTGCGCCGACGTGCTGACCCGCAACGGCGTGAAAGCGGTGGTCTTTGACCGCCATCCGGAAATCGGCGGGCTGCTAACCTTCGGTATTCCCGCTTTCAAACTGGAAAAAGAGGTGATGACCCGACGCCGTGAAATCTTCACCGGCATGGGCATTGAGTTTAAACTCAATGTCGAAGTGGGCCGCGACGTCCAGCTTGACGATCTGTTAAAGGAGTACGATGCGGTGTTTCTCGGTGTCGGCACTTATCAGTCCATGCGCGGCGGGCTGGAAAACGAAGATGCGGACGGCGTTTTCGACGCTCTGCCGTTCCTGATTGCCAATACCAAGCAGATTATGGGCTTCGGTGAAACCGCTGAAGAACCGTATGTCAGCATGGAAGGCAAACGCGTAGTGGTGCTTGGCGGTGGTGACACCGCAATGGACTGCGTGCGTACCTCCATTCGCCAGAACGCATCTCACGTCATCTGCGCCTATCGCCGTGATGAAGAGAACATGCCGGGCTCCAGACGCGAAGTGAAAAACGCGCGCGAAGAAGGCGTGGAATTCCAGTTTAACGTGCAGCCGCTGGGTATCGAAGTCAATGCCGACGGCAAAGTGAGCGGCGTAAAAATGGTGCGCACTGAAATGGGCGAACCGGACGCCAAAGGCCGTCGACGGGCGGAGATCGTCGCCGGTTCCGAGCATGTGGTTCCGGCTGATGCGGTGGTGATGGCGTTTGGTTTCCGTCCACATAGCATGGAATGGCTGGCGAAACACAGCGTGGAACTGGACTCGCAGGGACGAATTATCGCGCCGGAACGCAGCGATAATGCTTTCCAGACCAGCAACCCGAAAATCTTCGCCGGCGGCGACATCGTACGCGGTTCCGATCTGGTGGTGACAGCGATTGCCGAAGGCCGTAAGGCGGCTGAGGGGATTATGAACTACCTGGAAGTGTAATCCTTCTGGCTCCCCGGTTAACGCGTTGTGCTGATGACTGGGGAGCCGATATTCTTCTCCTCTATATCTCTCCTGCCCGTTCTGGAAAGCTGCTCGTAAATCGAGATGTAATGTCATGTAAAATCTATTCACGGATTGACCCGTTTATGCCTGAGGCGTATTGATAGCGTTCTGGTTTCGCAAAGAAACCAGAACGTAAGGGATGACATGACGAATCCAACATTATCGCCACAGTCTGATGAATACCAGCAAATTCATGACGGCATTATCCGGCTGGTGGTACGGCCCGTACCGAGACCGTACGCAGTATCAATGCCATCATGACCGCCACCTATTGGGAGATTGGACGACGCATTGTCGAATTTGAACAGGGAGGAGAAGCGCGAGCGGCCCAGGGTACTCAGCTTATCGAACGATTGTCGATGGATTTAAGTCAGCGCTATAAGCGCAGTTTCTCCACGGGGGATTTGCTATAACCGATTGTTTTTTTTAACTTTATCTTCAGCATATTGAAATTCAGCAGACACGATCTGGTGAATCTACTAGTTTACCTACTGGCTGATGAACTTGTGCGCTCACAAAATCTGTTGGAGACGCGCAAATCATGATGCCAGAGGCCGCCAGATATTATCTTCAAATAACTCAGATATCGCCTTTCGACGACGCCCTATGTAAATCCGTACGTAAACGTTTGCATTCACCAAAAAAATGTATATTATGCGGCGGATTTTTTGGCCAAATTTCAAGGAGGCGTTGTGTCGCAAGACAACAATTATAGCCAGGGGCCAGTTCCCCAGGCGGCGCGGAAAGGCGTGATTCCACTGACGTTTGTCATGCTGGGTTTAACGTTTTTTTCCGCCAGTATGTGGACCGGAGGGACGCTCGGCACCGGTCTTTCCTATCATGATTTCTTCCTGGCAGTTCTCCTCGGTAATCTCCTCCTCGGTATCTACACTGCATTTCTTGGCTATATCGGCGCAAAAACTGGACTCTCAACCCACCTTCTTGCACGTTACTCCTTTGGCGTTAAAGGTTCATGGCTTCCCTCACTGCTGTTGGGGGGTACTCAAGTGGGCTGGTTTGGCGTTGGCGTAGCGATGTTTGCCATTCCGGTCAGTAAAGCGACGGGGATTGATGCCAATATCCTGATTGCCGTTTCGGGTCTGCTGATGACCCTGACCATCTTTTTCGGCATCTCGGCGCTGACTATTTTGTCTATTATTGCCGTGCCCGCCATTGTCATTCTGGGGAGCTACTCCGTCTGGCTGGCCGTCAGCGGCGTGGGCGGGCTAGAACATTTAAAGACGATAGCGCCGCAGACACCGCTTAATTTTTCAAGCGCGCTGGCGCTGGTGGTGGGATCGTTTGTCAGTGCCGGTACGTTGACTGCCGACTTCGTCCGCTTCGGTCGTCATGCCAAAAGTGCCGTACTGATTGCGATGGTCGCTTTTTTCCTCGGCAACTCGCTGATGTTTATCTTTGGCGCGGCAGGCGCCGCCGCCGTAGGTCAGGCGGATATCTCTGACGTCATGATAGCGCAGGGGCTGCTATTACCCGCGATTGTAGTTCTCGGCCTGAATATCTGGACCACCAATGACAACGCGCTGTACGCATCAGGTCTGGGCTTCGCCAATATTACCGGTCTTTCCAGTCGCACGCTGTCGGTGGTTAACGGTATTATCGGTACCGTATGCGCCTTATGGCTTTACAATAATTTTGTCGGCTGGCTGACGTTTCTGTCATCCGCGATCCCGCCCATCGGCGGGGTGATTATTGCCGACTATCTGTTGAACCGCCGCCGCTATGTCGACTTCAACACCGCACGCTTTATTCCCGTTAACTGGATTGCTATTCTTTCCGTCGCGTCAGGCATCGCCGCCGGACATTATGTTCCTGGTATTGTGCCCGTCAACGCCGTACTCGGCGGCGTATTCAGCTATATCCTGTTGAACCCACTTTGCAATCGCAGCTTTGCGAAATCCCCGGAGATCGGCCATGCAGAATAATTCCCTCACCATCCGTCAGGCGCGTCTGCAGGGGCGCGAAGGACTGTGGCAGCTCACGATTGAAAATGGTCGCTTTAGCCGTATTGAACCGCAGGAAACGGCTCCGTTAGCACAAGGTGAAGCGCTGGATGCCGAAGGTGGCCTGGTCATCCCGCCGTTTGTTGAGCCGCATATTCACCTGGATACCACGCAAACCGCAGGCGAACCAAACTGGAATCAATCGGGAACGCTGTTTGAAGGGATTGAACGTTGGGCCGAACGTAAAGCGATGCTCACCCATGAAGACGTAAAGTCCCGCGCGATGCAAACCCTCAAGTGGCAAATGGCTAACGGCATCCAGTACGTTCGTACGCATGTTGACGTTTCTGACCCAACGCTGACCGCACTGAAAGCAATGCTGGAAGTGAAGCAAGAGGTCGCCCCGTGGGTGGCTGTGCAAATCGTGGCGTTTCCACAAGAGGGCATCCTCTCTTATCCCAACGGCGAAGCGCTGTTAGAAGAGGCCCTGCGTTTAGGCGCCGACGTCATTGGCGCGATTCCCCACTTCGAATTTACACGCGAGTATGGCGTTGAATCGCTACATAAAATTTTCGCCCTGGCGCAAAAATACGACAGACTGATCGATGTACACTGCGATGAAATTGATGATGAGCAATCGCGCTTTGTTGAAACCGTCGCGGCGCTGGCTCATCGAGACGCAATGGGCGCGCGCGTCACCGCCAGCCATACCACTGCAATGCATTCCTATAACGGCGCCTACGCTTCACGCCTGTTCCGCCTGTTGAAGATGTCAGGGATAAACTTTGTTGCTAACCCACTGGTGAACATTCACTTGCAAGGACGGTTTGACACCTACCCTAAGCGCCGCGGCGTAACACGCGTTAAAGAGATGCTGGAGGCGGGCATTAACGTCTGCTTTGGTCATGATGACGTTTTTGATCCGTGGTATCCGTTGGGCACCGCCAATATGCTGCAGGTGCTGCATATGGGGTTACACGTTTGCCAGTTGATGGGATACGGGCAAATCAATGATGGGTTGAATCTGATCACGACCCACAGCGCGAAAACCCTGCATTTACAGGACTACGGCCTGAGCGTAGGGAATTCCGCTAACTTGGTTATCTTACCGGCAGAGAATGGATTCGACGCGGTTCGTCGCCAGACGCCTGCCCGTTACTCGATTCGCCACGGACGGGTTATTGCCGAAACGGTGCCGAGCCAGACAACGCTGCATCTGGACCAACCAGAAGCCGTAACGTTTAAGCGCTAACCGGACGTCCTCCTGTCGGATAACGACATCCACGCTATCCGACACATTCACCATACCGCCCCGCATGAACTGCCCACTGCCGATTTTAGGCCGCCAGCAGACCGGCACGTACCTTCACGACGACTTTCTTGATGTCACTCGGCTCACCAACCGCACATCCCGGTTTATGCGGTTCTCCCGGCATAAACACGGCAAACATCCCCGCCTGCAGCGTAATAGCCTGCTCGTCGGCGATTTTACTACAAAGCTGGTAATCCTCTTCAACGTGCATCTCTTCGCACTGGCGAGCGGCGCCGTGCATTCCGAACACAATACGCTCGGCGCCGGTCAGCAGTAGCTGAATATCAATGTATTGCTCATGCAATTCCGCTTTCTTTTCTGCAGGCATTTGCGTTGTTAACTGCATCACATTCATAAAGATATTGTCGCCCTGCAGTTCATAGCGCCCCGGCGCTTTCTCCTGCGGCCTTGCCGCCAGCGCGAGGGTCAATGCATCCAGCAGTCGCGGATGCAACCCGCAAGAAGGTAACGACCGTACTTCACCCATCATCATAATGTGTCTCCTTGAGCTAACAGAGCAGCGCCCAATAATCCTGCGTCATGCCGATAGCGAGCGGCGCTCAGCGCCACGTGATAAGGCGCAGGCTCTTGCATCAAAAACGCACGAACCTGCTCCAGGTATCCCTCAGCCAACCCTACGCTGCCGCCAATGACCACTCGCTGGCAGTCGGTAGTCGCTTTCACATCGGCGACCAGCCGCGCCACTACCTGCGCGGATTGGCTCACCAGATGCTGCGCCTGCTGATGGCCTTCGCGAGCGCGAATAAAGAGGGTTTTGGCGTCGCATCCCGCCAGATCGTCCCGTGCTGCCGCGGCAAGTCCCCGTCCGGATGCAATGGCCTCTACGCAGCCAACGCGTCCACAGCCGCACACAGGCCCGTGTGGGTCCGCAAGGGTATGTCCAAGATGCCCGGCCAGACCGCCTTTCCCGGTAAGGAGCTTGCCGTCGCAAACAACGCCGCCGCCAACCCCTGTTGAAACAGTGATAAACACCATATCGCGGGTATCATCAGGGAGCGCGTGATACTCCGCCCAGGCCGCCGCCTGTGCATCGTTCACCGCCAGTGTCGGCAGACCAGTGATCGTTTCCAGTGTCTGCACTAACGGAAAGTGTAGCAAGCCGCCCAGATTATGGGGGTTTAGCGCCAACAGACTCCCTTCCTGAATGATCCCGGTAGAGGCTATCGCTACCTGACGCGCCTCTGTCCGTAACGGTTCAACCAGCGCCTTTAATGTTTCACGTAGCGCATCCGGCGTTTTACTGCCGGGAGTCGGCAGCTCGCAACGCTGACTCATACGCAAATTTTCGTCGATGAGCGCGGCGGCAAGTTTAGTACCGCCAATATCAATGGCTAACGTAGTCATGGCGCCGCCTTTTTTAAGGCGTCGTTATACCATCCACAGATATGTTCCAGACGAGTGATGGCGGAACCCACCGTCACCGCCCATGCGCCATAGCGGATCGCCTTCGCCGCCAGTTCTGGCGAGTTATACCGTCCTTCGGCTATCACCCGGCATCCGGCGTCATGCAATGCTTTGACTAAGGGGAGATCGGGTTCCTCCGGCGTATCGGGAGTGGTGTAGCCGGACATCGTCGTGCCAATGATGTCCGCGCCTAGTCGTTGGCAGGCAAGACCATCATCCACGGATGAGCAGTCGGCCATCGCCAGTAAATGGTGGTAATGAATACGCGCCAGTAACGACGCAACGGCGACTGGTCGTTGTCGGGCAGTTCCATCAACGGCGATAATAGCTGCGCCAGCCTGCGCCAGCGCATCTACATCATCGAGAAAAGGGGTAATGCGCACCGGAGAATCGTCCAGATCGCGTTTGATAATCCCAATAATCGGTACCGAAACGAACGAGCGGGCCATACGCAGGTTGTCTATGCCTTCGATACGTACCGCAACCGCGCCCGCCTGTTCCGCCGCCAACGCCATCGCCGCTACAATCTCCGGCTTATCCAGCGGGCTACCCGGAACGGGCTGGCAGGAGACAATCAGGCCGCCAGAAGCGGCAATAGTTTTATCCAGTTGTTCAAGTAACGACATACTACTCCCTTACAAATATTGCCCGGTTTAAAACCGGGCAAACGGATCAACTTTTCGTTTTTACAAAGGCATCTTTACTACTGCCAAACGGTATGGCTCCGCTAAACGGTTTGTCGTCGATTGCATCGTGCGTGCGTAACGCTTCCGGACGTAACCAACGCTGTACGCGTGACGGCATATCGAGACCAATCAGCAGGATCACGACAAACGTCAGGCTGAAGGAGAGCGATGCCAGCGCAGTCCCCAGATCCAGACGTTGAGCAATCAGCGCTCCGAGGATCGGCGCCAGCGCGCCGCCGAGCGCGCCGACGTTATACGTAAAGCCCAACCCCGCCGCGCGCTGATCGGTATCGAAGTAACCGCCGATCAGTTTCGGCAGAATCCCGGCAATCCCCTGCCCCAACATTTGCTGGAAAAACAGTAGTAGACCCAGAATCCAGACGTTTGTACCGCCAATCGCAAAGACCGGAATAATGAGTATTTGCGAGGCCAGCAGGCTACAGACATACGCTTTACGCGTTCCCAGCCAGTCGCCAAGAAAACCGCCCACGCAACAACCAACCGCCGCGCCGAATCCGCTAAAGAACAGGACATTAGCCACTGTATGCGGATCGTAGGCTAGCTCGGTTTTCAGGTATGTTGGCAGCAGCGCCTGGATCGGCCAGGAATAGAGGAAAGCAAACAGCACCACCACCATCAGCATAATACCGGTGGGCCAGCGTTTACCACTGCTCTGTACCATAAAGCTAATGAAGATGAATGCGCATAGTAGTCCCAGCACCGCCACAATCGCAGCGTTTTGTAGATTACCGGCAAAACAGAACCACAGCGCAGCAGCGGCGGCGAAGGTCATTAACATATTGATGATGCGATGTTCGCCCCGATAAAGAATGTCGACCATCGTGCGCACCGGCGCTTTACCCGCGTGTTTCTCTTTCCAGTCTTCCGCTTCCGGAATGTTTTTCCGCAGCCAAAGGGCGAAGATAATTGGCAAGATGCCAATGAAAAACAGCGCGCGCCAGCCCCAGACAGGCACCACCAGGCTGTACACCTGCGCGGCAACGACCGCGCCGACGGAGAAGCCGGAAATCAGAAAACCGCTGGCTTTATTGCGTAAATGTTTTGGCCAGCTTTCAATCACATAGGTCGCGCTGGAGCCGTATTCGCCCGCCATGCCCATACCAATCACCAGTCGGGCGATGAACATGGTGGTGTAACCGGGCGCAAACCCGCAGGCCAGAGTCCCCACTGAAAACAGAATGATGCTGCTGACCATCGCCAGACGACGCCCATAGCGATCGCCCATCGCGCCCAGCAATAACCCGCCGAACCAGCGAGAGATAAAAGCTGCCGAAATCAGGCTTGCCGCCTGTACCGTCGTCAGCCCAAATTCGCTTTGTACCTCAGTCAGTACAAGCGCAATCAACACAAAATCAAAACCATCAAGCAGATACCCCAACCAGGCGGCGGAAAATGCCCGCCATTGCGCCCGGTTGAGATGGCGATACCACGGGATGTTCTGGGCAGAAGTACTCATTTTACTCTCCCGACGATTTTTGTTGTCGTTGTGCCGGATGGCGGCTCCGCCTTATCCGGCCTACCGTTCGTACTGTTGTAGGCCGGGCAAGCGTAGCGCCCCCGGTATTATGCTGTTACGCCTTTTCTTCCAGCAGTTGTTGAGCCAGCGCCTTGAGCGCCGGCAGATATTTTTCATCAACAGGCGCAAACGGTTTACGACACAGCGGCACCGATACCACGTCCATATAATGCAGGACTGTTTTCAGACCGCGGAATACGCCGGTTTCAATCAGTAAATCAATAACCTTATTGCACTCGGTTTGCAGGCGCTGCGCTTTCGCCACATCGCCCTCACGTAACGCCTGCACAATCCCCTGATAGCGCCAGCCCATAATGTTGTATGTGCTGCCGATACCGCCGTCCGCGCCCGCCAGCAGGCCGGAAGCGAAGATTTCGTCATAACCGTTGTACAGCACCAGATCCGGATGCGCGCGGCGGATCTGCTCCATCTGGAAGAGATCGCCGGAGGTTTGCTTCAGCGCGCTCACGCCCGGTAATGTCACCAGCGTATTGATCTGATCCAGGGTAAGTTTTACGCCGCTTAACGCCGGAATGTTGTATACCACCATCGGCAATCCATCTGCGGAATCAATGATTGCCCGATAATGGTCACAGTGCTCTTCAAAGCTGAAAGGGTAATAAAAAGGCGTCACCGCAGAGACCGCATCAAAACCGTAACGCTTTGCAGCGCTGGCAAGTTGCTGGCTTTCTGCGGTGCTTACCGTCCCGACATGGGCGATCAACGTGATTTTTCCCTTCGCCTCTTCGGCGACAATCTCCAGTACCTGCTCTCTTTCTGCAAGGCTCTGTACGAATGCTTCCCCGGTGGAACCGCCAACGTACAGCCCGTCGATACCCTGCCCGATGTTAAAACGCACCAGACGGCGCAGGCTTTCACTATCCAGTTGCTGCTGATGATCAAATGGAGTCAACAACGCCGCCATTACGCCTTGCAATGCTTTTGCCATACCTACCTCTACGGATGATGAATATATTAACGACCTACCTTTATACCTGTTATACCAGATCAAATAAGCAGCAAATAATACAGAACGCTTATAGTGCGATCTGCTTCACTAAACAGAGATCGGAGGCGCGATCGCTACCGCATTTTTTGACTTTTTTTACCGAACGCGTGCCAGGTAGCGGAAACGCTATTGAGGTGGGTTTGCAGAGCGCGATCCGCTTTATCGGGATCTCGCTGGCGAATGGCATCAACAATCACAATATGCTGTTGATAACTAACGTTATTATGTTCATGCAGCTCACGATCGGGAACGCTTGGGCGAGCGGCGATTAGCCAATCCAGCAGAGCAACATGAATAGCCATAAAGATCGGGTTGCCGGGAATTTCAGCCAGCACCCGGTGAAACTCGACATCCGAACGAATAAACAGCGCGTTGTCATCCAGCGACTGGCTATTAATTTCCAGCGCTTTCGTTAACAACGCGATCTGCTCGTCGGTGGCATGTTCCGCCGCATAGCGTACCAGGCTGGATTCAAAGAAAAGCCGTAGCTGTTCAAAGTGAGCGATGCCGCCAGGATGAGTAAGAAAATCTTTCGCCATACCCGACAGTTCACTGATGATGGTATCAGCAGAGGGGCGCGAAACGCGGGCGCGTTCGCCGTTATTGATTTGCACCAGACCTTTACGCTTCAGCGCAGCTAACGCTTCACGAACAGAGGGACGTCCCACATTGAAGAAGGCCATTAATTCACGTTCAGACGGTAGCTGTTCTCCCTCGCCAAACTCATGACGGCGGATCATCTGCTCCAGCTCCTCCTCAACCATTTCAGACAGTTTTTTACGCGCCAGCGGACGGCGGCGCAAACTACGCCCGAGGGATGTCGGAGAATCTTCTGCTTGCGAATCAAATGCGTTCATAACGTCCATTCATGAGTGGTCGGTGGCAAATAATAGCAAGCTTATCGTAACACAGCTTTAAAAGCAGGGTGAACCCGCGAGGAGACCAAACAAAACAGGCCCTTCAGGGCCTGTTGATTATTTTACTACGCGTAGCGCCGGTCGTCCGCCTCGCGGCGGCGGCGGCTCGTCATCAGGACTACTGTCGTCATCGTGGTCGGGCTTATCGCCGTCAATGACGGACATCACGGTCTCGCTTTCCGCGCCTGCGGTATTGTCATCATCATTTAAGCTGACAACGTCTTCATCATAGGCGGCTTCAGGCTCAAACATGGTACCCGCGCCGTTTTCACGGGCGTAAATCGCCAGCACCGCAGCCAAAGGCACAGAAACCTGACGGGGAACGCCGCCGAAGCGCGCATTAAAACGCACTTCATCATTAGACAGCTCCAGATTACCTACCGCCCGCGGCGCAATATTGAGAACGATTTGCCCATCGCGCGCATATTCCATAGGGACATGCACGCCAGGCAGCATCACATCCACCACCAGATGCGGGGTCAACTGGTTATCCAGTAACCACTCGTAGAAAGCGCGCAACAGATAAGGACGACGCGGCGTCAACTGTGACAAATCCATACAGGTTAACCCCGGCCGAGGCGCATTTCACGTTCAGCTTCGGTTAAAGAAGCCAGGAAAGAATCACGTTCAAAGACGCGGGTCATATAGCCTTTCAGCTCTTTCGCCCCTGCGCCGCTGAATTCGATACCCAACTGCGGTAAACGCCACAGCAGAGGCGCCAGGTAGCAATCAACCAGGCTGAATTCGTCGCTCAGGAAATACGGTTTCTGACCAAATACCGGCGCAATCGCCAGCAGCTCCTCACGCAGTTGTTTACGCGCAGAGTCGGCCTCAGAAGCAGACCCGTTTACGATGACGTTCATCAGCGTATACCAGTCTTTTTCAATACGGTGCATGTACAGACGGCTTTCACCGCGAGCGACCGGATAAACCGGCATCAGCGGCGGATGAGGGAAACGCTCATCCAGATATTCCATAATGATGCGAGATTCCCACAGGGTCAGCTCACGATCCACCAGTGTCGGAACGCTTTGATTCGGGTTGAGGTCAATCAGATCCTGAGGTGGATTGTCCTTTTCCACGTGTTCGATCTCAAAACTAACACCCTTTTCAGCCAGCACAATGCGGACCTGATGGCTATAGATGTCAGTAGGACCAGAAAACAGCGTCATTACCGAACGTTTGTTGGCAGCGACAGCCATGAAAACCTCCAGGTATATTCAGAATTTTTACTGCTACCAGCCACAATGTGACCAGCCAGATGTTATGTCACCCAGGGCGAAAAAAGTCATCATTGCTCAAAAACGAGACAAAAAATGTACATTCCCCGCTATTTGGGCAGAAAATTGGATGATAGTTTACCAGATTTTGTGACCTTTGTGGTGAGTCGATTCTGGAATTGGGGAAAAAGAGACAACAATCCGCATTTCATCGTGACAGATAATGCATTGTCCATAAAAAAACCCGCCGAAGCGGGTTTTTCGCTAACAGTTGTCTGCCGAAGCAGAAACCCATTAACGTTTGGAGAACTGCGGACGACGACGTGCTTTACGCAGACCGACTTTCTTACGTTCAACCTGACGAGCGTCACGAGTCACGAAGCCAGCTTTACGCAGTTCGCCACGCAGAGACTCATCGTACTCCATCAGAGCGCGGGTGATACCGTGACGGATCGCGCCAGCCTGACCAGAGATACCACCACCTTTAACAGTGATGTACAGATCCAGTTTCTCAACCATGTCGACCAGTTCCAGCGGCTGACGAACTACCATGCGGGCAGTTTCACGACCGAAGTACTGTTCCAGAGAACGTTGGTTGATAACGATTTTACCGTTGCCCGGTTTGATGAACACGCGAGCTGCGGAACTTTTGCGGCGACCAGTGCCGTAGTATTGATTTTCAGCCATTGCCTATAATCCCGATTAGATGTCAAGAACTTGCGGTTGCTGTGCCGCATGGTTGTGCTCGTTGCCCGCGTAAACTTTCAGTTTACGGAACATAGCACGACCCAGCGGGCCTTTTGGCAGCATGCCTTTAACCGCGATTTCAATCACACGCTCAGGACGGCGGGCAATAATCTCTTCAAAGGTCGCTTGTTTGATACCACCGATGTGGCCGGTGTGGTGATAATACACTTTGTCAGTACGCTTGTTGCCGGTTACAGCAACTTTGTCAGCGTTCAGAACGATGATGTAATCACCCGTATCTACGTGCGGAGTGTATTCCGCTTTGTGCTTACCGCGCAGGCGACGAGCCAGTTCAGTAGCCAGACGGCCCAGAGTTTTACCGGTCGCGTCAACAACATACCAGTCGCGTTTTACGGTTTCTGGTTTAGCTGTAAAAGTTTTCATTAAAAGCTTACCCAAATAAATAAGTTACACGTTGGTGAACACCCAAACGTTTTAAATAGTTGAGGTTCACACGACAAAGTCCGGTAAACCTACCCCCTCGGATATGTTTGGCCGGCACAGAGAAAGTTTGGGAAAAAACTCTCTTGTAACGTGGGGTCGCAGGATTATAGAGAAGTCCAGGTCAAAGATCGACCCCTTTTTGTGATTGGCCGCGGATTTTGTTCAGACCCGGTTCACCATCGGTCGGGGAAGTTGCGTAGATATGGTACCGCACAATGCCGGGGCGCTGCGCTTGTCCGGCTTACGGCATATGCTCCCGCTTGAGGTACTCCGCACTCTGCATCTCTTGCAGGCGCGACAGACAGCGCTGAAATTCAAACTTGAGCCGCTCCCCCTGATAAATCTCATATAACGGCGCGGCGGCGCTGACCACCAGCTTAACGTGGCGCTCGTAAAACTCATCCACTAGCGCAATAAAGCGGCGCGCTTCGCTCTCCATCAGCGGCGTCATGGCCGGCACGTCAAACAACAGAACCGTGTGAAATAGCCTTGAGAGCGCAATGTAATCATGCTGGCTGCGGGCCTCGACGCACAACGTAGCGAAAGAGACCGCTAACGTTTGGTTTTCAACGCCCAGGGTGGATAAAGGACGATGATTGATTTCCAGCGTCGGCGCGTGTTCTCGCGCGGCCCCCGCTAACGCCAGCCACAGTTTATCCATTTGCCGCCGGGTTTCATCATTAAGCGGCGTTAGCCATAAATGGGCCTGCGTCAGCGTACGCAGCCGGTAATCGACGCCGGCGTCCACATTCATAATGTCGCAGTGCTGTTTAATGGCATCGATAGCCGGCAGGAAGCGGGCGCGTTGCAAACCGTTGCGGTAGAGTTCATCCGGCGGGATATTGGAGGTCGCTACCAGCGTAATGCCGCGTGCAAACAGCGCTTTCATTAAACCGCCCAGCAGCATGGCGTCGGTAATATCGGTGACGAAAAACTCATCGAAACACAGTACGTCCGTCTCGGTTTTAAACTGGTCGGCAATAATGTCTAACGGATCGCTCTGTCCCTGTAGCGCGGTGAGTTCTTCATGCACGCGCAGCATAAAACGATGAAAATGCAGGCGCAGTTTTCGCTCGCCCGGCAGGCTGTGGTAGAAAAGATCCATAAGCCAGGTTTTGCCGCGACCCACGCCCCCCCACATGTACAGCCCGCGAACCGGTATTTGCGCGTCCGGTTCGTTTTTGCCTAATAATTTCCCCAGTCGCGCTATCAGTCCGCCGGGTGGCGTAGCCGACGATTTTTTCGCGGTGAGCTCCTGATAAAGGGTTTCCAGACAATTGACCGCCTCTTTCTGTACGTCGTCAGGCTGATGGGTGCCTTCGTTGAGTGCCTGGAGATAACGCGATGTAGGGGAAAGGCTTTGCATAATGTTATTGTTATTCCTTGAAAATCGATGTGCCATCGTTCACGGCTGACGAAAAAAAGGCCGTTCTACACTACGCGATATGCTGTCGGGATTCCACTTCTACGGAATTAGCGGTTATAGTGGCATAATCAGGCGCGGGCATGGAGCCTGGAGCCAACACCCTACGGAAACATAAGACAACGGGAGATGTTCATGACCTGGGAATATGCGCTAATTGGATTAGTCGTCGGTATCATCATTGGTGCCGTAGCCATGCGTTTTGGTAATCGTAAGTTACGTCAACAGCAGGCATTGCAGTACGAACTGGAAAAAAACAAAGCTGAGCTGGAAGAGTACCGTGAAGAGCTGGTTAGCCACTTTGCCCGCAGCGCGGAACTGCTGGATACCATGGCGCATGATTACCGCCAGTTGTATCAGCATATGGCGAAAAGCTCCAGTAGCCTGCTGCCGGAAATGTCTGCGGAGTCGAATCCGTTCCGTAACCGCCTGGCCGAATCCGAAGCGGGTAACGATCAGGCGCCGGTACAAATGCCGCGTGACTATTCTGAAGGCGCGTCTGGCCTGTTACGTAGCGGCGCAAAGCGCGATTAATCGCACGCCGTTAAGAAATTTATCGGGCGCATCGCTTGCGCCCCCTCTCTATCTTTCCTGTCCCAGCTATTATCATTGTTACCAGGCTGAAAATTCAATAACATCCATCTGTTTTGAATTGTCTATCCGTTCATTCAAGGTACGAGAGCAGCATCCATGAAAAAACACACCCAGCTGTTGAGTGCATTAGCGTTAAGTGTCGGGTTAACTCTTTCGGCACCGTTTCCAGCCCTTGCATCGATACCAGGCCAGGTGCCAGGCCAGGCGGCGCTGCCAAGCCTTGCCCCTATGCTGGAGAAAGTGCTGCCTGCTGTCGTCAGCGTGAAAGTCGAGGGGACCGCCGCCCAGAGCCCAAAAGTGCCGGAGGAGTTTAAAAAATTCTTTGGTGAAGATTTGCCAGACCAGCCGTCCCAGCAATTTGAAGGACTTGGTTCGGGGGTGATTATCGATGCCGCGAAAGGCTATGTATTAACCAATAATCATGTGATCAATCAGGCACAGAAGATCAGCATTCAATTGAATGACGGACGCGAATTCGACGCGAAGCTGATCGGCGGCGACGATCAGAGCGATATCGCTCTACTACAAATTCAGAATCCCAGCCGGTTAACGCAAATTGCCATCGCCGATTCCGACAAACTCCGCGTCGGCGATTTCGCCGTGGCGGTCGGTAATCCATTTGGTCTGGGGCAAACCGCCACCTCGGGGATTATTTCCGCTCTGGGACGCAGCGGGCTTAATCTGGAAGGGCTTGAGAACTTTATTCAAACCGATGCCTCCATTAACCGCGGCAACTCCGGCGGCGCGCTGCTTAACCTGAACGGCGAGCTGATTGGCATTAACACCGCGATTCTGGCGCCCGGCGGCGGCAGCATTGGGATTGGCTTTGCGATCCCAAGCAACATGGCGCGCACGCTGGCGCAGCAGTTGATTCAGTTCGGCGAGATCAAACGCGGATTGCTGGGAATTAAAGGCACTGAAATGACCGCTGATATCGCTAAGGCATTCAAACTGAATGTTCAGCGTGGCGCTTTTGTCAGCGAGGTTTTACCCAATTCAGGTTCGGCGAAGGCCGGGGTGAAATCCGGAGACGTGATTATCAGTCTTAACGGTAAGCCGCTGAATAGCTTTGCCGAACTGCGTTCACGTATCGCCACCACCGAACCGGGCACGAAAGTGAAGCTGGGTCTGCTGCGCGATGGTAAGCCGCTGGAGGTGGAAGTCACGCTGGATTCCAATACCTCCTCTTCCGCCAGCGCCGAAATGATTGCCCCGGCGTTGCAAGGCGCGACTCTGAGCGACGGACAACTGAAAGACGGGACGAAAGGCGTTAAGATTGATAGCGTCGAAAAAAGCAGTCCCGCTGCTCAGGCCGGTTTGCAAAAAGATGATGTTATCATCGGCGTTAACCGCGATCGCATCAGTTCTATCGCCGAAATGCGCAAAGTGATGGCGGCAAAACCGTCCATCATTGCTCTTCAGGTAGTACGCGGCAACGAAAATATTTATCTATTGCTGCGCTAATCCTGTCTTAAACCGGGCATCAGCCTGCGATGTGATGTCCGGTTAACTCATGGTATGCTGCTGCCGTTCCCTTTTTTAACGACGCCTCCATCATGTTTGTGAAGCTCTTACGTTCGGTCGCAATAGGTTTAATTGTCGGCGCTATTCTGTTGGCCGTCATGCCTTCTTTGCGCAAAATTAGTCCTATCGCCGTCCCGCAATTCGACAGTACCGATGAGACGCCAGCCAGCTATAATTTTGCGGTTCGCCGCGCCGCGCCTGCCGTCGTCAATGTCTATAACCGCAGTATGAACAGTACCGCGCATAATCAACTGGAGATCCGCACGCTGGGTTCCGGCGTGATCATGGATCAACGCGGTTATATTATTACCAACAAGCACGTGATTAACGATGCCGATCAGATTATCGTCGCGCTACAGGACGGCCGCGTGTTTGAAGCGCTACTGGTTGGCTCCGATTCGCTTACCGATCTGGCGGTGCTGAAGATCAACGCCACCGGCGGGCTGCCCACCATCCCGATTAATACAAAGCGTACGCCGCATATTGGCGACGTCGTACTGGCTATCGGCAACCCATATAATCTGGGACAGACCATCACCCAGGGGATCATCAGCGCAACGGGTCGTATCGGCCTGAACCCGACGGGGCGACAGAATTTTCTCCAGACCGACGCCTCAATTAACCACGGTAATTCCGGCGGCGCGCTGGTCAACTCGTTAGGCGAACTGATGGGGATCAACACCCTCTCTTTTGATAAGAGTAACGATGGCGAAACGCCGGAAGGCATTGGTTTTGCGATCCCCTTCCAGCTAGCCACGAAAATTATGGATAAGCTTATCCGCGACGGTCGCGTGATTCGCGGCTATATCGGTATTGGCGGACGAGAAATCGCGCCGCTGCACGCGCAGGGTAGCGGCATGGACCCGATTCAGGGCATTGTGGTTAATGAAGTAACGCCAAACGGCCCCGCCGCGCTTGCCGGAATTCAGGTTAACGACTTGATTATTTCGGTCAATAATAAACCGGCCGTGTCCGCGCTGGAGACGATGGATCAGGTGGCGGAAATCCGTCCGGGTTCCGTCATTCCGGTCGTGGTGATGCGGGATGATAAGCAGCTCACGTTCCAGGTGACGGTACAGGAATACCCGGCAACCAATTGATATTTTCTGCGTTGTTAATCAAGCGGGCATAAAAAAACCGGAGTCAGCTCCGGTTTTTTTTATAACAACATATGGCTTACTTCGTGACGAACTCTTCGCCAAGCGTAATGTCTTTTTTCAGCGTATCCAGCATACCTTCCAGCGAGCGTTGCTCGAAAGCGCTCAGCGTGCCGATGGATTTACGCTCTTCTACGCCGTTTTTACCCAGCAGCAGCGGCTGAGAGAAGAAACGGGCATACTGACCGTCGCCTTCCACATAGGCGCATTCCACCACGCCTTTTTCGCCCTGCAGAGCGCGAACCAGAGAAAGACCGAAACGCGCGGCAGCCTGGCCCATAGAGAGGGTTGCCGATCCGCCGCCGGCTTTCGCCTCAACGACTTCAGTACCGGCGTTCTGGATGCGTTTAGTCAGATCGGCCGCTTCTTGTTCGGTAAAGCTGACGCCAGGGATCTGCGACAGCAGTGGCAGAATAGTCACGCCAGAGTGCCCGCCGATCACCGGAACTTCAACTTCCGTTGGCAGCTTACCTTTCAGCTCTGCAACAAAGGTGTTAGAGCGGATGATATCCAGCGTGGTCACGCCAAACAGTTTGTTTTTATCGTATACGCCTGCTTTTTTCAGCACTTCCGCCGCAATCGCAACGGTGGTGTTCACCGGGTTGGTGATAATGCCCACGCACGCTTTCGGACAGGTTTTAGCGATCTGCTGCACCAGGTTTTTCACGATGCCGGCGTTGACGTTAAACAGGTCGGAACGGTCCATACCCGGCTTGCGCGCCACACCCGCAGAAATCAGTACTACGTCAGCGCCTTCAAGCGCCGGGGTTGCGTCTTCACCGGAGAAACCTTTGATTTTTACAGCGGTGGGGATGTGGCTCAAATCAACGGCCACACCGGGTGTCACTGGAGCGATGTCGTACAGGGAGAGTTCTGAACCTGAAGGCAGTTGGTTTTTTAAAAGTAATGCCAGCGCCTGACCGATACCACCAGCAGCGCCGAGGACTGCGACTTTCATCCTAAACTCCTTATTATATGATTAACTAAGTGTCTATTGCTCCGCGGCGGCGACCTTAATTCACAAATTCAATGATTACAATCCTCACGCGTCAAGAATGCGGAGTCGCGCAATTTTGGCTTTTATGCATTTAATTTGCGTAATCCGGATCGGCTGCAACCAGCGAGCAACGTTCCTACAGGTGGTGACAATATACCCTACTGCCCCCTCAAAACAACATCATTTTGATAACAATTAATTTACTTTTAATCTTATTTGCGAGGCGTGACACAGGCATGTTTCTTGATAACGAAATTTGATAAAATTCCGCTCTTTCATAACATTATTTCAGCCTTAAACAAGGCAGACTGTTTGCATAAAAATTCATCTGTATGCACAATAATGTTGTTTCTACCGCCATATTACGGGTGACTTATGCGAAGCTCGGCTAAACAAGAAGAACTAGTAAGAGCGTTTAAAGCGCTCCTCAAAGAAGAAAAATTCAGCTCACAGGGCGAAATCGTCCTCGCGTTGCAGGATCAGGGCTTTGAAAATATCAATCAGTCCAAGGTCTCGCGCATGTTGACTAAGTTCGGCGCGGTGCGTACACGTAACGCAAAAATGGAGATGGTGTACTGTCTTCCGGCTGAACTGGGCGTGCCAACAACATCCAGTCCGTTGAAAAATCTGGTGCTGGATATCGATTATAACGACGCTGTCGTGGTGATTCATACCAGTCCCGGCGCAGCGCAACTCATCGCGCGCCTGCTGGACTCATTGGGAAAAGCGGAAGGTATTCTCGGCACGATTGCCGGCGACGATACTATCTTCACTACGCCTGCCAGCGGCTTTTCCGTAAGAGATCTCTACGAAGCCATTCTGGAGCTCTTTGAACAAGAACTCTAGCCCCCACTTCCTCCGTCGTCGTACGGCGGAGGCACCTTTTTGCCCTTTCCCCTCGCAGCTTTCCTGTACGGCGATCATTTAGCAAATCATGCCCTTAAACATTCACCGCGCGAATGCCAGATCAAAAAAACGCACAAAATGTTAAATTTTTTAAAAGTTTGATTTTCTTTTACTTTTTAAAATATGGCGGCGAAAAACAGCAATTTTAATTCCATAACGTTATAAAAAATAACATTTTTAATATCTTTAAAAAGTAGAAACAATTAGCGTGGTATTAATTAATCGCGTGATTAGTGTATACTTAATTTTGTGATGAGGGTCACGAAACAAAGACCCCAGTAAAGGAATTCGACGAGGTAAAAATCATGAAAATCAAAACTACTATTACAACATTAAGTATTCTGTCCGTTCTTTCTTTTGGCGCTTTCGCCGCAGAACCTATCAGCGCAGAGCAAGCGCAAAACCGTGAAGCGATCGGCTCGGTTTCAGTCAGCGCTATTGGCTCATCGCCTATGGATATGAATGCCATGCTGAGTAAAAAAGCGGATGAACAGGGCGCCACGGCCTACCACATTACCGAAGCGCGTAGCGGCAGCAACTGGCACGCTACTGCTGAACTGTATAAATAAAATTCACCTGCCATCGCATATAACGTGTCGTTACTTCGCGGAGATATCGCATAAGAAAAGCCCTTTAATCCGCGGGGTTGACCCTGTAAAGGAATAAAAAGTTATGAAAACGAAATACATTATTGCATCACTCGGCCTGGCCACTCTACTCTCTTTCGGCGCAAATGCCGCAGTACGCCAGGTCAATGCGGAACAGGCGCAGAATTTGCAACCGATGGGCACCATTTCCGTATCGCAGATTGGTAGTACGCCAATGGATATGCGCCAGGAACTCGTCGCTAAAGCCGAAAAAGCGGGCGCTAATAGCTATCGCATTATCGAATTAAAAGAAGGTGATAACTGGCACGCCACCGCTGAGCTGTATAAATAAACCCTCGTCGTCTAACCCGACGACTTGCCCCCGCCTGTCGGGGGCTTTTTTATGCTTTTTCAATGCCGGACATTAAACCGTAGCCGCCCCTCCAGCTCTTCTTCCGCTTCATCAAAGAGTAAAATCAGCGCCCCGTAGCGCCTGCGCAGCTTATCAGGCAGATGAACGAATTCAATCTCAAGCGGTAAGGGTAAGATCTCGCTCATTACCGCATCCCATAATGTATCAAGATCGCTTACTTTTTCACTGGCAAGACCAAACGTCTGCGTAAACTCGCGATAAAAATCGCTTTGGTTTTTAATATCATTAAAATCAAAAGTATAGACATTCATAGCCAGCTACCATCCCCGACAGACAATTGTCTGTTTTACTACAAAGCATCATGATGCAGAGGTTTTACTTCCAGAAACGCTTTTAGCCCCGGAGTACTCTTGCGCTGTTTTTGTATCTCAAATAAGTATAGTCATAAAAAAACCGACGCTTTTGGCATCGGTTCTTGTGGGTTAGCTATCGGTAAGCGCGTTCTGGTATTTATGTAACATGCCCGTCAGGCGTTTAACCGGTTCCGTCACCTGCGGCGACGCCTCCCAGATACGTAATTTCTCCTGATAGATATCCAGCTCATCCAGCAACTGACCAAAGTAGCGTCGCCGTTTATCATCGCTTCCGGCGGAAATAACGTGGTCTGCAGTACGACGAAGCTGACGATGGAACACTGACAGGTCGTCATTAACCGGTATCGGCGCGTCGCGCAGACGTTGATGAGCAATGATCATCGTTAGCGCCAGGCGGAACTTCGGCAAATCGCCAGGGAATTTATTCATCAGCAAAAAGAGTTGCTGATATAACGCAGGCAGATGGTTCTCTTTACGACGCGCCACGTTGGTCGTCATTGCCGAGACCGCAGCGGAAACAAATTGATTAAGCAACACGCGACCGGTTCGGTCTTTGGATTTATCACGCACCAGCAAAATGACGATAAACGCCAGCATACAGCCGACAATTTGCCCCAACGCGCTATCGAGGAACTGGCTGAAATGGAACGTCATCGGATTATCCAACACAATAATGTTAATCGTACTGGCCAGCGCCCCCATCGACCCCAGACGCCGTTTCTGGACCTCAATGCCGATAAAGAACCCCAATACCGCCAGACTCAAACATAACAACAGCATACTTTGCTGCGTATTGGGAATAATCACCAGGAAATAGAGCAATCCCAGCGGCAACGCCGCCAGAGTGCCATAAATAAAATCAATGCAGACCATGCGCGGATTGGGTAAACGCATCGCCAGCGAGGTCACCACGGCAATCATCACCATCGCGCCATTACCCGATGTCCAGCCGGTCCATAGCCAGAATAATGTCCCCAGTACGCAGGAGAGCGTGGTGCGCCAGAAGTTCACCATAGCATGATGACGTTCGGCGGACTCCACTTTCACCACAGGCTCGCCTTGCAGAATCTCTTCTTCCGTTGCGCTGATTTTGGTGTTACTGATCACGCCGCGTTTAAGCAGTAGATATCGCGTCGCAGCCCCTACCCAGCTATAAAGCGTGACGGGGGTCTCTCGCTCGCCGGTCCAGACAATGACGCGCCGCATCCTTTTTAACTGCCTGTGGACATCCTGTACCGTTTCGACCGGCGTCTCGAACAGTTCCCGGAACGTATCAGTAATCAGTTCCGGCCGCGTATTTTGAATAAGATAAGTTTCACAGGATTGCGTAATCAGCGTGAGCGAAAGTGTATTCAGCGCTTTCAGGCGGCGGTTAGCGCGTAACCAGCGCGAAGACTCCATATTCAGATTACTGCGCATCCCCTCCAGCGCCGTCGTGCGCCGCACCAAATCGCCCCAGGCGTTGTCGACCTCTTCGCTGTCGCCATGCTTAATACAAAGCTGCATTAGCTGATATTGCGCCACCAGCAAGCTGTCCAACTCGCGATCAACCTCCTGCTTTATCGATCGCGGCGAGAACAGCAGATCCGCTAAAATAGCGCAGCCAATGCCGATGACGATTTCGCTACAGCGCTCAAGCGCAAATTGCGGCGTGAGCAGCGGCTCCGCCTGAATAGTAATCACAATGATCAGCGCGGTATAACCTGACAACCCCCACGCATAAGAGTTTTCGATCCGTACCAGAGAAGAGATCCAGGTACAGAAACCGGCCCAGACACAGCACACCAGAATCATCAAGAGCGGCGCGCGGATCATAGCGATAATGATGATAAGCGCGGCGATACAGCCAATAAACGTCCCGATAATACGCAACATTCCGCGATAGCGGATAGCGCCGGAATAGGGTTCCCCGCCGGCGGCAAATGCCGGGCCTGCCGCCACGATCGCGGCGGTCAGCACCGCCCAACGCGGCGTCTCCAGTTGAAAGTGGAAGCCGATAAATAATGCCAGCACAATGGCGCACGCCAGCTTTACCGCAAAGCGAATGTGCTGGTTGGCAATGGAGAAAATGCCCATGGCCATTAACCGAATTCGCGCAGCCGGTGCGCCAGTTTACGGAAGAAGGAGTCCTGGCTTGCGTCGCGATCCTGCTTACCGGTGATCACGACGGTTGCCGTCGTACCGGCGGGCCACAAATTCCCCTGCTGCTCGTCAAGCCGGATGCGCACCGGGACACGCTGGGCCAGACGCACCCATTCGAGGTTAGAGTCTATCGTCGCCATCCCTTTCGCATCGCTGGTACTGCTGGCATTCGTTACCCCAGCCGCCACGCTATCGACAGTACCTTTTAATACCCGGTTACTGCCGAGCGGCGTGATTTCGGCACGATATCCCGGACGCACGCCTTCCAGCTTGGTCTCTTCCATATAGGCCTGCACGTAAAAAGAGTTCTTTTTCACCAAGGCGACGGCCGTGGAACCGCGGGTAATAAATTCCCCGGCATAAACATTGAGGTTTGTCACCCAGCCGTCGGCAGGCGCGCGAATGACGGTGCGTTCAAGATCGAGTTTAGCCAGATCGCGCGTCGCCTGGGCTTTAGCCAACTGATGCAGTACAGTCTGCAAGACGTTGTTTGCCTGATCGATCTCTTCTCGGGACATCGCCTGTACGCCGAGGCGATTACGGCGACCAGCTTCCTGGCGTTTTTCCTGCGCCAGTACCTGATAATAGGCCACATCGGCTTCCGCTTCTGCGAGCGCTTTTTGATAGCGTGGCTGATCGATGGTAAACAGGACCTGATCCTTTTGCACCAGTTGGTTATCATGCACATTTACATGGGTAATCAGGCCCGCGACATCCGGAGCGATAGCGACGACATCGGCGCTAAAACGCGCGTCGCGCGTCCAGGGGGATTCGGTGTAATACACCCAGGCGCGGAAAATGGCGATAAAGGCCAGAATAACCAGTACGAGGGTAATGGCCGTACGGGAGAGTTTTCTTGTTAGTGTTTTCACTTCAACCTCAAACGAACAGGCGCGATATTAAATAAAACAGACAACAATACAGCGCGGTATTGAACAAAGCCGGATGCCAGACAAAATCATAGATGCCCGTCGGCACAAGCACCCGACGCACCAGCCAAAAAATCGCCAGTGACAAAAGCAATTCGAAAAATATCGGTGGGAAGGAAAGACCAAACACCACGATAACGGGAAACAGACTCATGTTGACCTTGATTTCTGAGAGAGAGCAGGCGATAGCTTGTTAAGCTACATCGCCGCAGAGAAGGGCAAGAGACGCCAGGCGAGAGCGACATAGCTCTTATTCGAATAATAGTATATTAACGTAATTGTTATTCTGTTATCTATATTATGTGATCTAAATCACTTTTAAGCCAGAGTGAATAATGGAACGATTAAAACGAATGTCGGTATTCGCCAAAGTTGTCGAGTTTGGCTCTTTTACCGCCGCAGCCAGACAGCTACAAATGAGCGTGTCGTCCATCAGCCAGACTGTGGCAAAACTGGAAGATGAACTTCAGGTTAAATTGCTAAACCGCAGTACGCGCAGCATTGGACTCACCGAGGCTGGAAAAATCTATTATCAGGGCTGTCGTCGTATGTTGCATGAAGCGCAGGATGTCCATGAGCAGCTTTACGCTTTTAACAACACGCCAATCGGAACATTGCGTATCGGCTGTTCTTCAACCATGGCGCAAAATGTACTGGCCGGGCTTACCGCAAAATTATTAAAAGAGTATCCCGATCTGGCGGTCAATCTGGTGACAGGAATTCCTGCCCCGGATTTAATTGCCGACGGGCTGGATGTGGTGATCCGCGTGGGCGCGCTGCAAGACTCCAGCCTGTTTTCCCGTCGACTTGGCGCAATGCCGATGGTGGTGTGCGCCACCCAATCCTATCTCGCCCAGTACGGCACTCCGGAAAAACCCGCCGATCTCAGCAGCCATTCCTGGCTGGAATATAGCGTGCGCCCGGATAACGAGTTTGAACTTATCGCGCCGGAAGGGATTTCTACCCGGCTGATTCCACAGGGACGGTTCGTCACTAACGATCCGATGACGCTGGTACGCTGGCTAACCGCCGGTACCGGGATCGCCTATGTGCCGCTAATGTGGGTGATCGACGAGATCAACAACGGTACGCTGGAGGTGCTCTTCCCGCGTTATCAGGCCGATCCGCGACCGGTTTACGCGCTTTATACCGAGAAAGATAAACTGCCGTTGAAGGTGCAGGTCTGTATTAACTATTTAACGGAATACTTTGTGGAAGTGGCCGAGTTGTTTCAGGGTATGCGCGGCAGAAGAAAAGAATAAATAAAGATATATTCCTTTCTTTTTGAGAAAGCGATACAAATATAAGGCGAATGAATTTACAAAAATCATTCGCCAAATAAAACATTGACATCATGTCATAATTAGTCAAAATCACTTGCCTGAGTACAGATACTCTTTTCGATGACTGTATCATTCAGTTTTGTCTTTTGCCATTCAGGAAGTGGCCGCTTAATTGCCCCTGGGAAATAAATTATTTTTATTTAAATACTGCTTAAGTTGAACTTAAAACACTTTAATTCTGGCACCCCACAGTGACGTAAAAACAAAATGGGACAGGAGTTGCTATTGAGCATAACGCAAGGATGAAAAATGAAAAAAAGAAAATTTGATCTAAACCACATTACTCGCCAGCTTGTCTGTGCCTGCCCGCTACTTTTCCTGCAGGCGGCAAGCGCTACTGATACACATATTACCGGTTCAACCCAAACGCCCGTTACCCTTGGCGCTGGAGATGCGTTATATGTTGATGTCGGGGGTAGCCTGATATCATCCGGCAGTACGGAAGTAACCGCGACCGGTGACGCCTCTATTTATATTGATGGCCGGGTGGGATACAGTTCTAACGACAAGGATACGTCAGATTACGGAAATTCTGTATATCTTGAAGGGAACAATTACGTCAACATTAGCAATACGGGTATCGTAATGGCTAATGAAAATCGCGGCAATGCCATCTATATTGAATCGGGTGATAACACTATCGATAATATGGGTGACATTGGCGTCATCAATGATACACAGATAGCGGCAAAAGGCATTAAAATAAGCCCAACCGCAGGAAAAACGACAATAAATAACGGTAAAGATGGCGTAATCACGGGCGCATCAGGTGCGATTTACGTTGATAGCGGCACGCAGGAAGACAGTGGCATGCTGGAAGTCAATAATGATGGCATAATTATTTCCAGTAGTAACGGTGCAGGTATTGCAATTAATAGTTCCTCTAATATCGAAATCGATAATAGCCAGTCAGGTCAGATAGTCGGAACATTTTATGGTATCTATATGAACGCTTCCGGCGGACATATGGATATTAATAATGAAGGTGTCATTGAGGGAACCAATGACACGGGTTATGGCTACGGCATTGACGTAAACAGAGGGTCTGCGGATATTGTTAATGACGGCCTTATTTCAGGTGGCGAAAAAGAAGATGGCTCCGGCCGGTTTTCGTCAATATATCTGGCAACTGGCGGCAACACCGTGACGCTAGGTACTGGCTCACAGGTTGAAGGGAGTATCAATTCGGCGCACTCGCTTAATACGATTACCCTCACCGGGACAAGCCAGGAAGATGATGACATTACTGGTTTCGATTCACTGACCATGAAAGGTGAAGATTGGGCACTGTCTGGCGATATCAATATCACGGGCACGTCGGCCGATGCGCTGCATGTTCAGGAAGGGACATTAACCCTTAGCGGTAATATGACCAATGCGGGCGGCACGACGATCGACCCGGACGGGTCGCTGATTGCAGCCAATACGCAGGCTTTAGGCAGTGGCGATATTGATAACAGCGGCGAGTTAATTCTGGATGCTGGTGCATTTGCTCTCTCTCAGCAAAGTATCGTTACGCATAGTGGCGGTGTTTTGGTCGTGGACTCAGGCAGTACGCTGGACGTGGGTACCCTGACCCAACAGCAGGATAGCGAACTGGATATTTTCCTTGATATGCCTGTCGGGCAGCCCATCATTACCGGCGATCAGATTAACCTCGATGGTACATTAAATATTGTCGGCATTAGCGGGACGCCGGCAGCCCAGAGCGTCACCCTTATCGATGCCGATCAAGCTATCAACGGCCAATTTGACGCCCTGAAGATTGCTGGACAGGATCAAGTGGATTTCCTGAATATCAGCGGAGACATCGACCCTACAGACAATTCAAAATATACGCTCAGCGCCATGTTAAGTTGGTATTCCGGAGACGAGGTCTCGGCACAGCCCGCCACGGGCTCATTTACTCTTGTTAACCCGGAAGACTCTTTTACCGTCGGAGTGGCGCTTGATGATACCGATCCCGGCGAGAATAGCGACTGGGATGGACGCTCGTTAGCGAAATATGGCGCAGGCACGTTGATCCTTGATGCTCAAAATAGCTACAGCGGAGAGACAACCGTTAATGCCGGGACGTTGTGGCTGACCGATAATGGCGTCATCGGCGCCGCCGGTAGCCAGCAAGAGGTTGACGTTTATACGAGCGCAGTCTTCGGCGGTAGTGGCGTAGTCAATGGAAATGTGAATAACCAGGGGACTATCAGTTTCGGCGATACCACAAATCCCTCCTCGCTGACTATTTATGGCGACGTTACCAATAGTGGAAGCATCGTGAGTAGCGGAACCACACCGGGTAACACGTTATACATCAACGGTAACTATATTGGCGATAACGGCTCATTGACCTTGAATACACAGCTTGGAGATGATGCTTCTCCGACCGATAAGCTCGTGGTGACGGGAGATACTTCCGGCAATACTACGCTCTATATCCAGAATGTGGATGGGACCGGAGCGCTGACCAATAACGGTATCGAAGTTGTTGACGTAGGCGGCGCTTCAAACGGGGCCTTTACTCAAGGCAACCAGGTTCAGATTGGATTATACGAATACCGCCTGTATCAGGATGGTGGCGACTGGTATTTACGCTCACAGGACACTGACGATGGCGGCGACGATGGTGGCGATAGCGGTAATGGCGGCGATGATAACGGCGGGAAACAATACCGGGCAGATATCGGCGCTTACCTGGGTAACCAATGGATGGCGCGCAGTCTACAGATGCAAACGTTGTTTGACCGCGAAGGCAGCCAATATCGTTCAGCGAACGGCAGCCTGTGGGCGCGTTTCAAAGCGGGTCGCGCCGATTCCGAAGCCGCTGGCGGAAAGGTCGATAATAACCATAACTACTCGCAGTTTCAGCTTGGCAGCGATCTCATGGCCTGGAATGACGGTAGCCAGAGCGTAACGCTGGGGGTGATGGGAAGCTATATCAACGCAGATACCGACAGCGAAGGTAACCGCGGGGCAGACGGTAGCCAGTTCAGCGCGTCGGGGAATGTTGATGGCTATAATCTGGGGCTTTACGCTACGTGGTTTGCTAATGCGAAGGATCATAGCGGCCTTTACGTTGACAGTTGGTATCAATACGGAATCTATAATAACACCGTGGACAACGGCGATGTGGGATCAACTGAATATGACTCCAGCGCGCATGCGGTCTCACTGGAAACCGGCTGGCGCTATGACATGGCGTTATCATCGCAGAATACTTTCAGCTTAACCCCGCAGGCGCAGGTCGTCTGGCAACAATATAATGCCGATAGCGTAAAAGATGGCAACGGAACGCGTATTGATGGCCAGGATAGCCATAGCTGGACCACGCGTCTGGGTCTGCGCGCGGACGGTAAACTCCATAAAGATAACGGCGTGATTCAACCTTTCGTCGAAATGAACTGGCTATATACCAGCGACGATACGGCGGTCTCATTCGACGACACGGCAGTCACGATGAATGTGCCTGAAAACCGGGCCGAACTTAAGGCAGGTATCCAGGCAAATATCAGCCAGCAGTGGAATGTTACGTTGCAGGCTGCGGGTCAGAAAGGCAGCCATGACTATAGCGATCTGAACGGCAGCCTTAATCTGCACTATCGCTGGTGATGTTTGCGCTCAACGGGGACAGCAGCCCCCGTTGAGTTACGCCGTACCGCCTACCACTAAATTATCCACTTTCAGCGTCGGCTGGCCCACGCCTACCGGCAGGCTTTGGCCCTCTTTACCGCAGACCCCCACCCCGTTATCCAGCTTAAGATCGTTGCCAACCATGGAGATCTGTTGCATCGTTTCAATGCCTGATCCAATCAACGTCGCGCCCTTCACCGGCGTTGTGACTTTGCCGTTTTCAATCAAATACGCTTCCGAGGTAGAGAACACAAACTTGCCGGAGGTGATATCCACCTGACCGCCGCCAAAGTTAGGCGCATAGATGCCGTACTCAACGGATTCGATAATTTCCTGCGGCGTTGACTGCCCCGCCAGCATATAGGTATTGGTCATACGCGGCATCGGCAGATGCGCGTAAGATTCGCGACGCCCGTTTCCGGTCGGCGCAGCGCCCATCAGGCGCGCATTCAGCTTGTCCTGCATGTATCCTTTCAGTACGCCATTTTCAATCAATACGTTGTACTGGCCTGGCGTACCTTCATCATCGATAGCTACGGAGCCGCGACGGTTCATCATTGTGCCGTCATCCACTACGGTGCAAAGCGCGGAGGCAACCTGCTCGCCGATCTGACCGCTAAACACAGACGTCCCACGACGGTTAAAATCACCTTCCAGCCCGTGTCCGACGGCTTCGTGCAGCAATACACCCGGCCACCCGGCGCCCAGAACCACCGGTAACGTCCCCGCTGGCGCCGCGACCGCGGAGAGATTAACCAGCGCCATGCGTACCGCTTCTTTCGCCCACGCGTCGGCGCGAACCTCGCCGTCGAGATCGGCAAGAAAATACTCATAACCAAAGCGACCGCCGCCGCCGCTGGCGCCGCGCTCGCGTTTACCGTCTTCTTCCACCTGCACGCTAACGGACAAACGCACCAGTGGGCGGATATCTGCCGCCAGCGTCCCATCGGTCGCCGCCACAAGGATTAATTCATATACGCCAGTCAGGCTGGCGTTAACTTCCTGCACGCGTTTATCGGCTTCTCGCGCCGCTTTATCAACGCGCCTGAGAATATCCAGCTTCTCTTCGCGGCTCATACTTTGCAGCGGATCCAGGGTGGTGTAGAGCGGCTGATGCGCTACGGCGGCGAGCGTTTTTACCTTGCCTTCGCCGTTATCGCGTACAATGGTTCGCGCTGCCCGCGCACTCTGCTCCAGCGCCAGGAGGCTTATCTGGTCAGCATAAGCAAAACCGGTTTTTTCGCCGCTAATGGCGCGAACGCCGACGCCCTGATCGATATTATATGAACCATCTTTAATGATGCGGTCTTCTAAAACCCAGGATTCGTGATAACTCGACTGAAAATAAAGATCGCCATAATCAAGACGGCGTTCGGCCAGTTGACCTAAAATAGCGAACAGATCCTGATGGTTCAGGCCATTCGCCGCTAGCAATTGTTCACTTACCAGGTTCAGACTCATCGTTTTTGCTACTCATTGATTTCTGCCGGATGGCGGTTCACGCCTTATCCGGACTACGTTGTTAGATTGTGCAAACCGGATAAACGCAGCGCCGTCCGGCATGACTATTTACTGAGAGTGGGGCAATTCCTCGCCCCCGTCAAATCATTGCTGGCTTTCTTTTCTCGGTTGGCGCAGAACTTCGTTGATCTGCGGCGCATCGACCGGACCGGTAATGCGATAACGCAGAATGGAGACCTTGCTCCATAGCGGCCCCAACACTTTACTGGCGGCAAATACCGCCGCGCCGACAATCGGGTTAACGGCAAAAGCGGCGGCGACGCCCACTGTGGCGGAAATTTCCGGCGCGACGACGGCCTCCATATCAAGACGACGACGCACCAGATCAACGGAACCTTTCATTGCAATATCCGCTTCCAGCCCATCCACCAGCGTATCGTCAGTATGCAGGACGCCATCTTTAATCCACGCGGTACTATGAATAGAGTCGAACCAGAAACCCTCGTTAAAGGTATCGCTGAAGTCAAACCGCAGCTTACGCAGCAACGCATCAAAACTGAGCAGCCGCAGTAGCTGTCCGGCATGACCGCTACTGAGATCAGTAAACTCGCCTTTACCCAGACGCGTACGTAAAATCCCATTGAGCGTAGCTTCATCAGGTTGCCAGGGCGGGTTTCGCCAGTGCAGATCGTAATCTACGTTAAACGACGCGTTCTGGATCGGCGTCGAGATGCCGAAGAATCCGGCAGCCGCGTCCAGGTTACGGCCATGCAGACTGCCTTTCAGCGAGGTTCGTTCATTGCCCGGCGCATTCACCCACTCGCCGTTCGCTTTCAAACGGGCGAATCCGGTATCGATCAGGCCATTCGCCAGAGTCAGCGTATTGCCTTTGATGGCGAAATCGCCATCAATACGCCCATATTTTTGTCCCCACAGCCAGCACTCTTCGCAGCGAAGCTGTAGGTCCGGCCAGCCGCGGAAGCTAATCGTGTTCGCCGAAGCCAACGGCGATGTCGGCGTTGGTGACGAGGCGTGCGTTTTGGCGACGCCAGGGTTGTAATACAGGTACTTAATGTTCGCCAGCCACGGCGCATGGTTGCGCATGGTCAGCGTGGCGTTCACCTCACGACCCTGCGCTTCAATTTTTGTTCCATTCAGCGAAGGGGCTGAAACGACGCTCAAATTGTTCCACTGCTGACCGCCCAGCGATAGCGCGGGAGTACGCAACGTGACGCGTTGAGGAAACTCGGCCGAACTGCTCACGTTATCCGCCGCGCCTTTCTGGAATAATGCCAGCCATTGCGCGCCATCCAGCGCCGGCAGATTGAGTTCAACGCCTTGTTGAGCAGGTAATGGCGGAATCGTCCGGCTGTCCGTCGTCCAGATAGCCCGATCCAGCGTCAGCTTCTGATTTAATAACCAGCGGCTGTTAAAGTGATTTTTACTCCCTGCGCTCCCCGTTAGCGCAAAACTTTTCAGATTGCCGTCAGCGTTAATGTTCACCGGGATGGCTTCGCCTGCGGGTTTATTTAGCGGAGAAGGTAAGTGACTGCTCACATCTCTCAGATCGCCGTTCAGCTCGATGTTATAGGTGGCACCCGCGTGATACGGAAGATCGATGCCGACTTTACCATTCCACGTCACGCTGCCGCTCAGGGCATCATTCAGTTGCGGCGGTAAGACGCCCATACGCGTTGGCTGCCAGTTACCGTTCAGGTTGACGGCTACCTGATACGCTTTTGCCCCTTCCGTCGTACTGAAATCCAGGTTAAGCGGCTGATTAAACCAGTGTGCCGTCAGTGGCCCGCTTTTTAGCGCGCCATTCACAAAGCTGAATTTACCGTTCAGATTTTTGAGCGTACTGTTTAGCGGCTTAATAAACAGGCTGTTATTATGCAACGAGACATCACCCTCGGCGGTAACCTGTTCACCATCCAGCGGAATATCAAGATGTAAGCGAGCATTCACATCGCCATCTAATTGTAGCTCCGCCAGCGTCGAGCCAAGCGAGTCTTTTAGCGGCGTCTCGTCGAAATAAGGCCCAACGGCTTTTCCCGGCCCGTTAATATCGGCATCAATGAGCAGTTTCTCTTTGGAATAATCCGGAATCGCCGCCGCGAGTTTGCTGGCCTTCACCCCGCCCAAATCGACGCTATCCGAACGCATCCACAGGCCGTCGTTCAGGAAATCCAGTTCAATGTTGAGATTTTTTAGCGCAGGCCAGTCGGGTTGAAAGGCAAACGTCGCATTGCGTAGCGGCACCAGCACTTCAAACTGACCTTCGTTATGCTTATAGGGAAAGAGGTGCGGATTACCACCGTAAACCAACGTGGCGTTATCCGCCTCGCCGCCCTGAATCGCGCCGCTAAGGTAATCTACCAGCGCTTTGCCCATCAGGTTTTCCGGAAAATAGCGCCACGCCTGAGATCCATCGTCGGTACTGATTCCGGCCAGAATGCCCAGCCACGGTTCGTCGCCCGTCGGTTGCAGATAGCGGAATCCGCCGCGCGCATGTACCGCTTTTGCTTTGACGTCAATGTCACGGCCATCAAGCTGAAAGCCGTTCTCATTCTTCAACCAGCTAAGCGTTGCGACGCCGTTTTCAATTTCCAGCGGCGCGCGAAAAACCGTTTCATAGGGCATTTTAGCCTGCTGCATCGCAACCTTCATCTGCCCGTCTTCTACGCTTCCCGCCAGCGTACCGGAAAAATGTTCCGCGCCAGGCAACAGCTTCCACTGTTTCCATGCAAGATTTTCCCACGATGCCTGAAAACGCGTTTTTTCGGTCGCCTGTAGCGGAATATCCAGCGCCAGCGTGGCGATCTTTCCGCTCGGCTGCGTAGCCTGCCATATTTCGCCCAGCACAGGCGACAGTTTAGCCGCCAGCGGACGTAATGCTTCCAGCCCCGCCAGCTCAAGATTACTGGCGCGAATGCGCAGTTCATCGCTACGTGTGTGATTCTCGCCGCCGACGTCCTGCTGCGGGAGCCAGGCTACGGTTAAGGCCCCGCTCGGCCAGGGTTTACCATCAAGCGTAATCCGTGTGTCCGGAATATAAAACTGCCAGCCCGGCTGCTCGCGGCTAATCTGCGCCGTCAGGTTATCGACAGACAGCGTGTGCGTTGCGTTATCGCCCAGCCAGCTTGCGCCGCCCTGTTTCAGCCAGACGTCTCCTCCAGCGATTTCGCCTTTACTGAGCGTCATCCAGCCTTCCAGACTGAAACGCGCCGTCTGGAGCGCCACATTATCCTGCATCCATTTGCCCAGCCACGGCTTGACGTCAATATCGTCGGCCTGTAGCCAGACTCTGCCGTTATTCAGCAAACCGTCGTCATCGCGTAAATCCATCCGCACCTGCATCACGCCGTGCTGCCCGGTCAGGCTGGAGAGGCTGACCTCGCCTTCGGCGCGGTGCCGCTCTTTGCCGTTTAGCCAGGTAAGCTGTGGGATCGCCAGTTCCGCGCGTTGTCCGGAAAGCGTCAGAAAACTGATTTGGCTATCGCGCAGATCGAAATGATCGAACTGACGCAGGAAAAGATCGCTTAAACGGCTGGTTTCGATGCCTTCGCCGTCGCTGCTTTGAAGAGGCGTGTTAGTGCGGAAATTGAGTTGCCAGAAGGTCAGGTCGCGAAACTGCCAGCGCATATGCAACAGGCTTTGCCAGACGTCCAGCGCCAGCGTAACCCGTTTTATCGACAGTTCGCCGCCATCTTTCAGGGCGGCATGAATATTATGCGCTTCCAGCGTAGGGCCAAAATTTTGCCAGCTTGCGGAGAGTTGACTGGCGGCCACCGGCACGCCGGTCGCAGACTCAATCTTATTCAGGATAGCTGGACGCCAGGCGTCAAGATGAGGCAACGCCAGGCGCAGCCCGCTAACCAGCAGCGCTGCAATGACGATGAGCGCGGCTCCAGTGAGCAATAAAATCCCCGGCAATCGCCTCACGCGTCTCTCCTTGTCTGCCAAAAAATGTGACTCACAACCTCGTTTTACCGGATGGCGGCGTGAGCGCCTTATCCGGCCTACAAACGTTCGTCCGGTTCGCGGTCTTTTACATCATTACGACGTCAAACTGCTCCTGGTTATAAAGCGGTTCGACCTGAACTTTAACCTGTTTGCCGACAAAAATTTCGACCTCCGCCAGCGCATGTGATTCTTCGCCTTTCAACGCCTCCGCCACCGCAGGAGAAGCATAAACCAGGAAGCGATCGGAATCATAAGCGTGATGAACACGTACGATCTCACGCATGATCTCATAGCAGACGGTTTCCACCGTTTTTACCGTCCCGCGGCCATGACAGGTTGGACACTCGTTACAAAGCACATGTTCCACGCTTTCACGGGTCCGTTTGCGGGTCATTTCCACCAGCCCCAGCGGCGAAAAAACGTTAATACTGGTTTTCACGCGATCCTTACTTAACGCCTGTTCCAGCGAATGCAGCACCCGGCGGCGATGATCTTCATTATTCATGTCGATAAAATCGATAATGATAATGCCGCCCAGATTACGCAGGCGTAGCTGACGGGCGATAGCCTGCGTCGCTTCAATATTGGTATTAAAAATGGTGTCGTCGAGATTACGGTGTCCGACAAACGCGCCGGTATTGATATCTACCGTCGTCATCGCTTCGGTTTGGTCGATAATCAGATAACCGCCGGACTTGAGTTCAACCTTCCTCTCCAGCGCGCGCTGGATCTCATTTTCCACGTCATAAAGATCAAAGATCGGCTGACGACCGCTGTAATGCTCCAGCTTACTGGTCATTTCCGGGATGTATTCTGCGGTAAACTCCAGCAGCGACTCATAGGTCAGACGTGAGTCGACGCGAATTCGGTCCAACTGCGCATCGGCGAAATCGCGCAGCACGCGCTGCGCCAGCGCCAGTTCGCCATACATCTGATAACGCGTTTGCGGGCGTTTTTTACGCTCCATGACCTTGGTCCAGACGCGTTTAAGATAGGCAGCGTCAGAGGCGAGGTCTTCTTCGCAAACGCCTTCCGCTGCCGTACGAATGATAAATCCGCCCTGCTCGTCGCAATACTCAGCTACCACTTTTTTCAACCGTTCGCGCTCGCTTTCGCTTTCGATGCGCTGGGAGACGCCAACGTGCGACGCGCCGGGCATAAAAACAAGGTAACGAGAAGGTAACGTGATGTCCGTGGTCAGGCGCGCGCCTTTCGTGCCGAGCGGATCTTTCACCACTTGCACCATCAGATCCTGTCCCTGGCGCACCAGTTCGGAGATATCGCGTACGGTAAACTGTTTTTGCTCATCGCCTGCGACGCATTCGGTATGCGGCATAATATCGGAAGCGTGAAGAAATGCGGCTTTATCCAGCCCAATATCTACAAAAGCCGCCTGCATACCTGGAAGTACACGACTTACACGACCTTTGTAGATATTGCCTACGATTCCGCGTCGCGCTTCGCGCTCAATATGGATTTCCTGAAGAATACCGCCATCAATGTACGCCACGCGCGTTTCCGATGGCGTTACGTTTACCAACAATTCAGCCGTCATGTTTATCCCTTTTATCACGCAGTGCGTTAAAATGACTCAACAACTCATACGTTTCAACCAGCGGTAAGCCGACGACGGCGTGATAACTGCCATTTATCTTCCTGACAAAACAGCCACCCCGCCCCTGAATACCGTATGCGCCTGCTTTATCTAAAGGCTCGCCGCTGGCGACATAGCCAGCAATGTCCTGCGCAGAAAGCGTGCGGAAAGTCACCTCCGTTACCACCAGACAATCCAGCGTCTGCTGCGAGTCCGCAAGCGCGACAGCAGTCATCACCTGATGCGTATTTCCGGAAAGCAAACGCAGCATCTCTGCGGCATGAGCGGCATCGCGCGGCTTTTCCAGCACCTCGTCGTTTAACACGACTATCGTATCCGCGCCCAAAACCGGCAGATCACGGGGAACCAGCGCCACGCCAGCCTGCGCCTTTTCGCGCGCCAGCCGAACAACATACTGCTGCGCGCTTTCCTGAGCACGTCGCTGCTCTTCAATACCAGGCACGACCTGCTCGAATGAAAATCCAAGTTGAGTCAATAACGCCTGGCGACGCGGGGAACCGGAAGCAAGATACAGAGTTGTCATATCGACCTTTATTGCACAGCAAACTGCTGGCGTACTTTACGCATCAGCAAAAAGAGCCAGGGCCACAGCACGCCATTGACTACACTACTCCAGAACACTTCCGGTCTGAAAGAGACGTTGATCACTAAAAACTCGGCCCAGAAAACAATAATGTCCACAGCCAGTGAAAGCAACATCACCACCAGCGCTTGCTGCCAAAGCGCCAGATTACGGAAGAGCTGGAATTTCAGAGCGACCAGGTAGGCGACAATACTCATCGATAGAGCGCGCACGCCGAGTGTGGAACCGCTGATGAGATCAAGTATGGCACCCATCACAAATCCCGTCCCCACATTTACGCGGTGCGGAAGGGCCAGAATCCAGTACAGTAAGATGAGCAAAACCCAGTTTGGCCGGAAAACAATGATGTCGTCCGGCCAGGGCATGATTTGCAACAACAGCGCAATAAGAAACGAGAGCCAGATAACCCAGCGCCCCTGGTGACGTATGCTCGCCACTATTGACCTCCCGGCGCACGCGCAGGCGGCGTAGTCGCGCCCGCAGATGGCTGAGTCATCCCCGTCGCCGGGTCCGGCACTGGCGCCGGCGGCCCCATCGCATCCGGAGAAGGCAACACCTGCGGCATCATCTGCATCAGACGCTCATTGGCTACGCGATGCACCTCTTCCGGCGTCAGCGGGTTGGCGCCGTTACGATCTGCGCCCCACAGCAACAACAGATAGCGCAAACGCTGTAACCCTGCCGTAGGCCGCGCCTGAATGACCGTATAGGCGCGCTGGGTATCCAGTTTGACGGAGGAGACCACCGCCACCGGATATCCTTCCGGGAAACGACCGCCAAGTCCGGACGTTACCAGCACATCGCCAACGCGAATATCGGTATTGGCGGGCAGATGTTCAAGCTGCAGATCGTCAGTACAACCGTTACCGGCGGCAATCACGCGGATGTCATTGCGCAGTACCTGAATCGGTAGCGCATGAGTCGCATCGCAAATCAGCAGCACGCGGCTGGTCAGTTTCGCCACGGCGACAACCTGCCCTACGACGCCTTTGTCGCTAATGACCGGTTGACCTTCATACACGCCATTGACGCTGCCTTTATCGATAACGACCTGATCGCTGTAAGGATCGTTAACTGTTGAAATAACCTGCGTCACCATTTTCTGCTCGTCCTGACGCAGCGGCGACCCCAGCAGCTCGCGCAACCGCGCGTTCTCCTGTTTGTACTGTCCCAGCATCAGCAGATCGCTGTTTTTTAGCAGTAATTCCTGGCGCAGCGCCCGGTTTTCCAGTTCAAGCTGGTCGCGAGAAGCCAGCGTTTGCGACACGCTGTCGAGCAGTTCACGAGGACCGTTTGAAATAAAATAGAAAGGACTGACGGCAGTATCCATGTACGTTCGGATTTGACTGAACGTCCCCAGGCGGCTGTCGGCAATGATAACGCCGAGCGCCACCAGTACCGCCAGAATAAGGCGAATCTGTAGCGACGGGCCACGGCTAAAAATTGGCTTCATAGGCTATGCGTATTCTCGCGTCGGAGAAGCAGGACAATCCTGGGATAATCCTGCCTGTGTCCAACTACTCTTCGCTGAACAGGTCGCCGCCGTGCATATCGATCATTTCCAGTGCCTTGCCGCCGCCGCGCGCTACACAGGTTAGCGGATCTTCAGCAACCACGACAGGAATGCCCGTCTCTTCCATTAACAGACGGTCAAGATTACGCAGCAATGCGCCGCCGCCGGTGAGCACCATACCGCGCTCGGAGATATCGGACGCCAGCTCCGGCGGACACTGTTCCAGCGCCACCATTACCGCGCTGACGATACCGGTCAACGGCTCCTGCAACGCTTCCAGAATCTCGTTAGAGTTCAGGGTAAAGCCGCGCGGAACGCCCTCCGCCAGGTTACGACCGCGCACTTCGATTTCACGCACTTCATCGCCCGGATAAGCGGAACCGATTTCATGTTTAATGCGTTCTGCGGTCGCTTCACCAATCAGAGAGCCATAGTTACGGCGTACATAGTTGATGATCGCTTCGTCGAAACGGTCGCCGCCGATGCGCACGGACGAGGAGTACACCACGCCGTTCAGGGAGATCACGGCGACTTCCGTCGTACCGCCGCCGATATCGACTACCATCGAACCGGTCGCTTCAGAGACCGGCAGACCGGCGCCGATCGCCGCCGCCATCGGCTCTTCAATCAGGAACACTTCTCGAGCGCCAGCGCCCTGAGCGGATTCACGAATTGCGCGGCGTTCTACCTGCGTCGCCCCGACCGGCACGCATACCAGTACGCGCGGGCTTGGGCGCATAAAGCTGTTGCTGTGCACTTGTTTAATAAAGTGCTGAAGCATTTTTTCGGTCACAAAGAAGTCAGCGATAACACCGTCTTTCATCGGACGGATCGCAGCGATATTGCCCGGCGTACGGCCCAGCATCTGCTTCGCATCATGACCGACTGCTGCCACGCTTTTCGGCGAGCCGGCACGATCCTGACGAATGGCCACAACGGAAGGCTCATTCAATACGATGCCTTGTCCTTTTACATAAATGAGGGTATTCGCGGTACCCAGGTCAATGGACAGGTCATTGGAAAACATGCCACGAAATTTTTTCAACATACTAAGGGATAATCCTGAAAGCTGGGGCGGAAAACAAAATCCGCTTACTTTACCAACCACACGCAGCAGCGACAAGGCGCAAAAATCATCTGCTACGGTGAAAATTAGTGCAGTTCGTTTCCTTTGTTACAAATCTCGGCCTGAGTCCCTCAGGGCTGGAAAAATCAGCAGCAATCCTCGCCTTCATTTGCAACCTGTCAACGGTCATTCACCTGCATATTCGCTGCAACAATCTGGCGAGCAGACAAGCACACCCCCATGAGGCGCAGCGCGCGTTATTCTACGTGAAAACAAATTAAACGGCAGGTTAAACCGAGTATCTTTGCGAATATTTTTTCACGTTTGTGTCAAGTAGTTGGGAGGAGGCAAAAAAATCACCCTGCCCGCCAGCCACACCGCGTTTTGTCAGTGTCTGCCACTCGCCGCGCGAACGGACGCCCGTCGCGTAAACCTGCGTAGGCGTACCCGCGCAGGCTTCTACCAGACTTTGAACCAGAAGCTGGTTTTCCGTGCGCTTCTCAATGTTTCTGACCAGACTCGGATGCAGCTTGAGTAATTCCACATTGAGCGCTTTAATCCAGCTCGTGCTGACCAACGTCAAACCCGCCTGCGTCACCGCCACCCGCACGCCCAGCGCATTGACTAAGCGGAGAATGGGTTGTAATCGACTGATGTGTTGACAAACATCCGCCTCCGCAAGTTCAATAATTATGCGATTTCGCTGTGATTTTTCACTCTGCATTAACGTATCGCGCAGCCAACGCTGAAAACGTGGACGAATTAACGACTCTACCGTCAACTGCATCGCCAGATGTTCATCCGGCCAGTAGCCCAGCAAGGTAATCAGGCGGCTAATTTGTAATCTGTCATACTCTTCCGATAAACCAAATTGCAGCACCATCGGCATATACTCCGCCGAGCTAACCTCTTCTTTACCGTCATAGATGCGACACATCAATTCCCGATGATGTACGCGACCCTCTCGCGTGACCGCGGGTTTTTGATAAAGCCGCGGTCCGCCCCGGTTTAGCATCTGCTCAATCAGCGTGCGCCAGCGCACATTGCCGCGCCCTTTTTCCGGCAGCGTGTCGTCGTAGATAGCCCAGCTATTCCCCCCCTGCAGGGCGGCATTCCGCGCCGCCGCTTCAGCATGTTCCATCACCTGCTCGGTGGACTGTCCGCTGCGCCAGGCGCAAATGCCGATATGTACCATATCGTCACGATCGAGCATTTTGTTAGCTGGTAGCGCATCGACGGCTTTTAAAAGTTGTCCGGTAATACTTTCCGCTTCTTTCAGCGTTCGATGCGGTAGCAGCACGGCAAAGTCGCTACGGTGATAACGCGCCAGCAGCGAGCCTGGGTAACGCATAATAAATGTCGATAGCAGATTGATAAGCATAAACATCTGCTCTTCCGCCTGATGGCCTCCCAGGCTATCGCGAAGAAGATTGAAGTCTGGCAAGCGAATCATCATCACCACGCCGTGCACCCCCACTTTTTCTTGATCTTCCAGCAGCGTCGCCAATTGGTTATCAAAAAACAGACGGTTACCGAGTCCGGTTTTGGTGTCCTGCGCGGCGTAGGAGCGAATGAGCGTGTCCAGACGGCTACGCTGTTCGTGAGCAAACTGAATTTCGGAAAGCAATACATCAAGCGCGCTACTGGTGCGCGCCGGCCATTCGTAAACAGAACCGCGGACATTCGCCCCGCGTTCGCCGTTCAGAATACGCGTTGAGCGAATTTCCAGAAGCTCTTGCCCGGAAAGCTGTCGCTGCAGCCAGCGCACCGATAAAAACAGAATCAGAACGATAAAGCCAATCGCCAGCGTCAGCGGCGCTGTGGTGATCAGTGAGTGAAAATAGTTGCCCATCGGGTCCTGATAAACCAGACGGAGCGACATTCCTGGATGTTTTACCAGCGGTACGACCAGCTCGCGATACATGTCGCTGGTGCCGGCTGGCCGGTAACCTTTGGCGCGAGAATGGCTGTAGACGCGGCGCTCCCCCTGCAACAGATCGACACGCACAATATCGGAAGCGATCATGAGTTGGTCGATTTGCGGCGTCAGCGAGACAATATCATGGGTCACCAGGTGCGTATCAATTGCTGTCGCCGCCGCCTGCACACGGCTTACATACTTATACTGTACGGCGTTATAAAAGCTTAGCGAGCAGCCTATCAGAGTCACGAAGATCGTTAACCCCGTGAGCAGCGTGACAAAAGCTGAGAACTTCGTCGTTAATCGCATCCTTGAGTTAACTCCGACGGTTATAAACAGTATAAAGAAGCGAATCTGAAGGTGGGATTCGCCACGGCGCGCAATGAAACAGGCATACTACCAAAATGGGTCTATCTGGCAATTTATTGCGTTGCATCGGCATCACGTTTTAATTAGCGAGTATAGTCTTCGTAGCTATTTTTCCAATCCACCATGTAAAGTGAGGACAGGTTATGCAGGCGTTGATCTTAGAACAGCAGAACGGTAAAACCCTCGCATCCGTGCAACATCTCGAAGAGAGTCAACTGCCGACAGGTGATGTGACGGTGGATGTCCACTGGTCCAGCCTGAATTATAAAGATGCTCTGGCTATCACCGGGAAAGGGAAAATTATCCGGCATTTTCCGATGATTCCTGGTATTGATTTCGCCGGCACCGTTCGCGCAAGCGAAGATCCTCGCTTTCATGCAGGCCAGGAAGTACTACTAACTGGCTGGGGCGTGGGCGAAAACCACTGGGGCGGCCTGGCCGAACGCGCACGCGTTAAAGGCGACTGGCTGGTCGCGCTGCCTGCGGGACTGAGCAGCCGTAACGCCATGATCATCGGCACCGCCGGTTTTACCGCCATGCTGTGCGTAATGGCGCTGGAAGAGGCGGGCATCCGCCCTGACGATGGCGAAATCGTGGTTACCGGCGCCAGCGGCGGCGTAGGCAGCACTGCGGTCGCGCTGCTGCATCAATTAGGTTATCAGGTCGTTGCGGTATCCGGCCGTGAAAGTACCCATGATTATTTACGCGCGCTTGGCGCTAACCGCATTCTGCCGCGCGATGCGTTCACCGACGCCCGCCCACTGGAGAAACAGCTTTGGGCAGGCGCGGTTGATACGGTCGGCGATAGCGTGCTGGCGAAAATACTGGCGCAAATGAACTACGGCGGTTGCGTCGCGGCCTGCGGCCTGGCTGGCGGTTTTGCTCTGCCAACCACCGTCATGCCCTTTATTCTTCGCAACGTGCGCCTGCAGGGCGTGGATTCCGTTATGACGCCGCCAGCGCGTCGCGCCGAGGCGTGGAAACGTTTGGTAAATGGCCTGCCGGACACCTTCTACAGCCAGGCGGCCACCGAGATAGCTCTGTCCGACGCCCCGAATTTTGCCGATGCCATCATCAATAATCAGGTTCAGGGCCGCACGCTGGTGAAGATAAAATAAAATCACGTATAAAAAAATTTACACTTAATTAACTATTTATTTTTACACATTGACATACTCCCTGTCATATTCACTACACGCCACGCCGTGTTGTGGTGGGTAGACCGGGAGTCTGTTATGAAAAAGATACGTCCATTAACAGAAGCCGATGTGACTGCGGAATCGGCTTTTTTTATGCAGCGCCGACAGGTGCTAAAAGCATTAGGCATCAGCGCGGCCGCCTTATCCTTACCCTCAACGGCGCAGGCCGATCTATTCAGTTGGTTTAAAGGCAACGATCGTCCGAAAGCGCCTGCCGGTAAACCGCTTGAGTTTAGTCAGCCTGCCGCCTGGCGAAGTGATTTAGCGTTAACGCCGGAAGATAAGGTGACGGGCTACAACAATTTCTATGAGTTTGGCCTCGATAAAGCCGACCCGGCGGCCAATGCCGGTAGTCTGAAAACCGAACCGTGGACGTTGAAAATCAGCGGGGAGGTCGCGAAGCCATTTACGCTGGATTACGACGATTTAACACATCGTTTCCCATTAGAAGAGCGTATCTATCGGATGCGTTGCGTCGAAGCGTGGTCCATGGTCGTGCCGTGGATTGGTTTCCCTTTATATAAGCTACTCGCGCAGGCACAGCCCACCAGCCACGCTAAATATGTGGCATTCGAAACGCTATACGCGCCGGATGATATGCCGGGACAGAAAGATCGCTTTATTGGCGGCGGACTGAAATACCCTTATGTTGAGGGACTACGTCTGGACGAAGCCATGCATCCGCTGACTCTGATGACCGTTGGCGTCTATGGCAAGGCGTTACCCCCGCAAAACGGCGCGCCCATTCGACTCATCGTTCCATGGAAGTATGGTTTTAAAGGTATTAAATCTATCGTCAGCATTAAACTAACCCGCGAACGTCCGCCAACCACCTGGAATTTGTCGGCTCCCAACGAATATGGTTTTTACGCCAATGTGAACCCGCATGTGGATCATCCACGCTGGTCCCAGGCTACCGAACGCTTTATTGGCGCAGGCGGTATCCTCGATGTGCAAAGACAGCCGACGCTGCTGTTTAACGGCTACGCCAATGAAGTCGCTTCGCTGTATCGCGGTCTCAATTTGCGGGAGAATTTTTAAGTGCGTCTGACAGCAAAACAGATAACCTGGCTAAAAGTTTGCCTGCATCTTGCTGGTTTTTTGCCGCTTCTGTGGCTCTTTTGGGCGATAAATCAGGGGGGACTCAGCGCGGACCCGGTAAAGGATATCCAACACTTTACCGGCAGAACCGCGCTCAAATTTTTGCTCGCCACCTTGCTGGTTTCACCGCTGGCGCGCTACGCTAAACAGCCATTATTGATACGCACACGCCGCCTGTTGGGGCTATGGTGTTTCGTTTGGGCCACACTGCATTTAACCAGCTATGCCTTGCTGGAACTGGGGATACATAACCTGGCGTTGTTAGGAAGCGAGTTGCTTTCACGCCCTTATTTGACGCTTGGGATCATTAGCTGGCTGGTGTTATTGGCGTTGACGTTGACCTCAACGCAATTTGCGCAGCGTAAGTTGGGTAAACGCTGGCAAACGCTGCATAACGTCGTCTATCTTGTCGCGATCCTGGCTCCCATACATTACCTGTGGTCGGTAAAGATTTTATCACCGCAACCGGTCATCTACGCGGCATTAGCGTTAGCCCTTTTAGCGTTGCGTTACCGGAAGTTTCGCCAGTGGTGGCGCTAGTTTGGTGAACTGTGCGGTCGATTGCAAAACGCAAAACAGGCAATGTCCTTTGCACGTTTTGGGTTGATAATCTTCCCTGATAAGACCAGTATTTAGCTGCCAATTGCGACGAAATAGTTATAATGTGCGACTTTGTATTCCCCAACGGCGATTTTCGGTCGCAGAAAGGGTGACAATCGTGCAATGAAGGTATATTTTGTTTTTTGCCCGAAAATGGCAGAAGATAGCCGCACAATGACTGGCAAATCATGAATTTCACCTTCGGGTGCTACGGCATAACAGGCAAATCAAAGATGCGCGGTATTTTGCCCGCGGCAGTCATTCACATGCTTTACAGACGGCGCTAAAACGCCTGTCACAATCACACTAAACAAAGAGTACGGAACCCACTCATGGATATTCGTAAGATTAAAAAACTGATCGAGCTGGTTGAAGAATCAGGTATCTCCGAACTGGAAATTTCTGAAGGCGAAGAATCTGTTCGCATCAGCCGCACAACGGCAAACGCCGGCTTCCCGGTGATGCAGCAGGCTTATGCGGCGCCGATGATGCAGCAACCCGCTCTGTCTAACGCTGTCGCGCCAGCGGCTACTCCAGCAATGGAAGCGCCTGCCGCAGCGGAAATCAGTGGTCACATCGTACGCTCCCCAATGGTTGGTACTTTCTACCGCACCCCAAGCCCGGACGCGAAAGCGTTCATCGAAGTGGGCCAGAAAGTGAACGTGGGCGATACCCTGTGCATCGTTGAAGCCATGAAAATGATGAACCAGATCGAAGCAGACAAAGCAGGTACTGTGAAAGCGATTCTGGTCGAAAGTGGTCAACCGGTAGAATTTGACGAGCCACTGGTCGTCATCGAGTAACGAGGCGAACATGTTGGATAAAATTGTCATCGCCAACCGCGGCGAGATCGCACTACGTATTCTTCGTGCCTGTAAAGAACTCGGCATCAAGACCGTCGCTGTGCACTCAAGCGCGGATCGCGATTTAAAACACGTATTGCTGGCGGATGAGACGGTCTGTATTGGTCCGGCACCGTCCGTAAAAAGTTATCTGAACATCCCGGCTATCATTAGCGCTGCTGAAATCACCGGCGCGGTGGCAATCCATCCGGGTTACGGCTTCCTTTCTGAGAACGCCAATTTTGCCGAGCAGGTTGAACGTTCCGGCTTTATCTTTATCGGCCCGAAAGCAGACACCATCCGTCTGATGGGCGATAAAGTGTCCGCTATTACCGCGATGAAAAAAGCGGGCGTGCCGACCGTACCAGGATCTGACGGCCCGCTGGGCGACGATATGAATGCGAACCGCGCTCATGCCAAACGTATTGGCTATCCGGTGATCATCAAAGCGTCCGGCGGCGGCGGCGGCCGCGGTATGCGCGTGGTTCGTAGCGATGCTGAACTGGCGCAGTCCATCTCCATGACCAAAGCGGAAGCGAAAGCGGCTTTCAGCAACGACATGGTATACATGGAAAAATACCTGGAAAATCCACGCCACATCGAAATTCAGGTGCTGGCGGACGGCCAGGGCAACGCTATCTATCTGGCGGAACGCGACTGTTCCATGCAGCGTCGCCACCAGAAAGTGGTTGAAGAAGCCCCGGCGCCAGGCATTACGCCGGAACTGCGTCGCTATATCGGCGAACGCTGCGCGAAAGCGTGCGTTGATATCGGCTATCGCGGCGCAGGGACGTTCGAATTCCTGTTCGAAAACGGCGAGTTCTATTTCATCGAAATGAACACCCGTATTCAGGTTGAACACCCGGTGACTGAAATGATTACCGGCGTTGATTTGATCAAAGAACAGTTGCGCATCGCGGCGGGTCAGCCGCTGTCGATCACCCAGGACGAAGTTGTGGTTCGCGGCCATGCGGTAGAATGCCGTATCAATGCCGAAGATCCGAACACCTTCCTGCCAAGCCCCGGCAAAATCACGCGCTTCCATGCGCCTGGCGGCTTTGGCGTTCGCTGGGAATCCCATATCTACGCGGGCTACACGGTGCCGCCGTACTATGATTCGATGATCGGCAAACTCATCTGCTACGGTGAAAACCGCGACGTGGCGATTGCCCGTATGAAAAATGCCCTGCAGGAACTGATTATCGATGGTATCAAAACCAATATCGATCTGCAGACCCGCATCATGAATGACGAACACTTCCAGCACGGTGGAACCAACATCCACTATCTGGAGAAAAAACTCGGTCTTCAGGAAAAGTAATCACACGTTAATCTCAAAAGGCCGGTGAATCCGGCCTTTTTTATTTCTGGGGGTAGCGATGCCCCATCATGTACAATTCCCGCTTTCTTCACCCACAAGGGACAAAAAATGGACGCTCGTTTTGTTCAGGCCCATAAAGAGGCGCGCTGGGCGCTGTGGCTGACCCTTTGCTATCTGGCGGCATGGTTAGTGGCTGCTTACTTACCTGGAAACGCGCCGGGAATTACCGGTCTGCCGTACTGGTTCGAGATGGCCTGCTTATTGACGCCGCTGGTCTTTATTTTGCTGTGCTGGGCGATGGTGAAATTCATTTATCGCGATATTCCGCTGGAGGATGACGATGCAGCTTGAGGTCATTCTACCGCTGGTAGCCTATCTGGTCGTGGTATTCGGGGTCTCAATTTACGCTATGCGCAAACGTACCGCCGGCACCTTTTTAAATGAATATTTTCTTGGCAGTCGCTCGATGGGCGGGATCGTGCTCGCGATGACGCTTACCGCCACCTATATTAGCGCCAGTTCATTTATCGGCGGTCCCGGCGCGGCTTATAAATACGGTTTGGGCTGGGTCTTGCTGGCGATGATCCAGCTTCCTGCCGTCTGGCTTTCACTGGGTATTCTGGGTAAAAAATTCGCTATCCTGGCGCGTCGCTATAATGCCGTCACGCTTAACGATATGCTATTCGCCCGTTACCAAAGCCGCCTGCTGGTATGGCTGGCAAGCCTGAGTTTATTGGTCGCGTTTATTGGCGCAATGACCGTACAATTTATCGGCGGCGCGCGGCTGCTGGAAACCGCGGCGGGGATACCCTACGAAACCGGCCTGCTCATATTTGGCGTCAGTATCGCACTCTATACGGCGTTTGGCGGCTTTCGTGCCAGCGTACTTAACGATACGCTACAGGGCCTGGTGATGCTGGTCGGCACAATAGTATTGCTGGTCGGCGTGGTTCATGCGGCGGGCGGTTTAAGTCAGGCCGTTGACACGCTGCACGCTCTCGACCCCAAACTGGTAACGCCGCAGGGCGCCGATGATATACTTTCTCCCGCCTTTATGACCTCTTTTTGGGTACTGGTCTGTTTTGGCGTGATTGGCCTGCCGCATACGGCGGTGCGCTGCATCTCCTATAAAGACAGTAAAGCGGTACACCGGGGCATTATTATCGGTACGATTGTCGTGGCGATTTTAATGTTCGGGATGCACCTTGCTGGCGCGCTGGGTCGCGCGGTGCTTCCGGATCTGACGGTGCCGGATCTGGTGATCCCCACTCTGATGGTGAACGTTTTGCCGCCGTTTGCCGCCGGGATCTTCCTTGCTGCGCCAATGGCGGCGATCATGTCAACAATTAACGCTCAACTGCTGCAAAGTTCCGCGACGATCATTAAAGATCTCTATCTCAACCTGCGCCCCGATCAGATGCAAAATGAGATCCGACTGAAGCGTATGTCGGCAGCGATCACATTACTGTTAGGCGCGCTGTTGCTGCTGGCCGCGTGGAAACCGCCAGAGATGATCATTTGGCTCAACCTGCTGGCGTTTGGCGGCCTGGAAGCGGTGTTCTTATGGCCGCTGGTATTGGGCCTTTACTGGGAGCGGGCAAACGCGGCAGGCGCGTTAAGCGCCATGATCGTGGGCGGCGTGCTATATGCTCTGCTTGCCACATTGAATATTCAGTACCTGGGCTTTCATCCGATTGTGCCCGCGTTGTTGTTAAGTTTATTGGCTTTTCTGATCGGAAACCGATTCGGTTCTTCCGCTTCGCAAGCCACCGTATTGTCTACTGATAAATAAAGAGTTTTGCCATGCCATGGATCCAATTGAAACTGAATACCACCGGCGCGAATGCTGAAGAACTGAGTGATGCGCTGATGGAAGCGGGCGCCGTTTCCATTACCTTTCAGGATACGCACGATACCCCGGTTTTTGAGCCGTTGCCGGGCGAAACCCGTCTGTGGGGCGATACAGATGTGATCGGTCTGTTCGACGCCGAAACCGACATGAAAGACGTTGTCGCGATTCTGGAGCAACATCCGCTGCTGGGCACCGGATTTGCCCATAAAATCGAACAACTGGAAGATAAAGACTGGGAACGCGAATGGATGGATAATTTCCACCCGATGCGTTTTGGCGAGCGTCTGTGGATTTGTCCCAGCTGGCGCGACATTCCGGACGAGAATGCGGTCAACGTGATGCTCGACCCGGGATTGGCGTTCGGTACGGGTACGCACCCCACCACATCTTTATGTCTGCAATGGCTGGACGGGCTCGATCTCAACGGCAAAACCGTGATCGACTTTGGCTGCGGTTCCGGCATTCTGGCGATTGCCGCGCTGAAGCTGGGGGCGGCAAAGGCGATTGGCATTGATATCGATCCGCAGGCTATCCAGGCCAGTCGCGATAATGCCGAACGCAACGGCGTGTCTGACCGGCTGGAGCTGTACCTACCGAAAGACCAGCCAGACGCCATGAAAGCCGACGTGGTCGTCGCTAACATCCTGGCTGGCCCATTACGCGAACTGGCCCCGTTAATCAGCGTACTGCCCGTTGAGGGCGGTCTGCTGGGCCTTTCCGGTATTCTTGCCAGCCAGGCGGAAAGTGTCTGCAACGCTTACACCGAGCTTTTCACTCTCGACCCGGTCGTCGAAAAAGAAGAGTGGTGCCGCATTACTGGCCGTAAGAAATAGTTCTTGTCTGCGTGGTCGCCTGACCACGCTTTTCTCCACTACATTCGCTTTAACGCCTTTCTGTCCCTCCGACATCTGCTCCGCGGCGTTACCCATATCCTTTTGAGCGCCTGAAGCAATATCTTCCCTCGGTATTAGAAAAGCGCGCGATACTATTTTCGCCAGGAGATATCAATCTGCTGTTACCGACGGACAAAACGTACTAGCGCTAACGGGTCGCAACTATCGCCTTCCTGCTTAAAAAATGCTGTCTGGGTGGTTCTGCAGCATCCGTCGATGCCCTCTTCTGCGCAACGGGAAAAATTTACGCGTACCGTTCATGAACATAAAAGTGCCTCTACGCGCCGCCTTCAGGCTGGTCATGGTAAAAAATCACACGTAACGGAAAAGTGATCTTGTCCTGCAGCGAGACGGCAATCCCACTCATTTTGTGGTAATCAGCTTATAACAAAAGCAGATTATCCCGTTTATCTTATTCCCGGACGAAGAAATAAAGAGAAGTTATAGGAATTTGTAAGCGCGTACAAAACCGCCGTTAGATAATAACCCTATGATTTTACTGAATTATAAATTTATTTTGCTGGTTTTAAGCACAATTCATTGATCTACAACAGTGGATTGTTCAAAGTTTGGCCTTTCATCTCGTGCGAAAAATGCGTAATATACGCCGCCTTGCAGTCACAGTATGGTCATTTCTTAACTCATGCGCATCGGACAATATCAGCTCAGAAATCGCCTGATCGCAGCGCCCATGGCTGGCATTACTGACAGACCTTTTCGGACGCTGTGCTATGAGATGGGAGCAGGATTGACAGTATCCGAGATGATGTCTTCTAACCCGCAAGTGTGGGAAAGCGATAAATCTCGTTTACGGATGGTGCACGTTGATGAGCCAGGTATTCGCACGGTGCAAATTGCCGGCGGTTCCCCGGCAGAGATGGCCGATGCCGCACGTATTAACGTGGAAAGCGGCGCCCAGATTATTGATATCAATATGGGGTGCCCGGCGAAGAAAGTGAATCGTAAGCTTGCAGGTTCAGCCCTCTTGCAGCACCCGGATTTAGTGAAGTCTATACTCATCGGGGTCGTAAACGCAGTGGACGTTCCTGTGACTCTCAAGATTCGCACCGGCTGGGCGCCGGAACACCGTAACTGCGTAGAGATTGCCCAACTGGCTGAAGATTGTGGTATTCAGGCTCTGACCATCCATGGCCGCACTCGCGCCTGTTTGTTCAACGGAGAAGCTGAATACGACAGCATTCGGGCAGTTAAGCAGAAAGTTTCCATTCCGATTATCGCGAATGGCGACATTACTAACCCGCATAAAGCCAGAGCTGTTCTCGACTATACAGGGGCGGATGCCCTGATGATAGGCCGCGCAGCTCAGGGAAGACCCTGGATCTTTCGGGAAATCCAGCATTATCTGGACACTGGAGAGCAGCTCCCGCCGCTGCCGCTGGCAGAGGTGAAGCGCTTGCTTTGCGCGCATGTTCGGGAACTGCATGACTTTTACGGTCAGGCAAAAGGGTACCGAATCGCGCGTAAACACGTCTCCTGGTATCTCCAGGAGCACGCTCCAAATGACCAGTTTCGGCGCACATTCAACGCTATTGAGGACGCCAGCGAACAGCTGGAGGCGTTGGAGGCATACTTCGAAAATTTTGCGTAAACAGAAATAAAGAGCTGACAGAACTATGTTCGAACAACGCGTAAATTCTGACGTACTGACCGTTTCTACCGTTAACTCTCAGGATCAGGTAACCCAAAAACCCCTGCGTGACTCGGTTAAACAGGCACTGAAGAACTATTTTGCTCAACTGAACGGTCAGGATGTTAATGACCTGTATGAGCTGGTACTGGCTGAAGTAGAACAGCCCCTGTTGGACATGGTGATGCAATACACCCGTGGTAACCAGACCCGTGCTGCTCTGATGATGGGCATCAACCGTGGTACGCTGCGTAAAAAATTAAAAAAATACGGCATGAACTAATTTCGATTAGCTAACTGCTTGTTTAAAAAGGCGCTACTCGGCATGGGGAAGCGCCTTTTTTATACGCATCACATGGAATTTGGTCATGAAAGCGGAATGTGAACCTCAGTACTTTGGCGATGTATCGAAGAAGATTATTCACGGTGACGCGCTAACAGAACTTAAAAAACTGCCTTCTGAAAGCATTGACTTAATTTTTGCCGATCCGCCGTACAATATCGGAAAAGATTTCGACGGTATGGTGGAATCCTGGGACGAAGCGTCTTTTCTGGCCTGGCTGTATGAATGCATTGATGAATGCCACCGCGTGCTGAAGAAACACGGCACCATGTACATCATGAATAGTACAGAAAATATGCCGTATATCGATCTCAAATGCCGAACGCTTTTTACCATCAAAAGCCGTATCGTCTGGTCCTATGATAGTTCCGGGGTACAGGCGAAAAAATACTTTGGTTCTATGTATGAACCGATCCTGATGATGGTAAAAGACCCGAAAAGCTATACCTTTAACCGTGACGCGATTCTGGTCGAGACCACCACGGGCGCTAAGCGCGCGCTAATTGATTATCGAAAAAACCCGCCCCAACCATACAATCAGAAAAAAGTGCCGGGCAACGTCTGGTCATTTCCACGCGTACGTTATCTGATGGATGAATATGAAAACCACCCAACGCAAAAGCCCAGCGCGCTATTAAAACGGATCATACTGGCCTCTTCTAACCCGGGCGATACCGTGTTGGACCCTTTCGCGGGTAGTTTTACCACGGGCGCTGTCGCAGCGGCATCAAGACGTAACTTTGTTGGTATTGAAATCAATAATGAGTACGTAAAAATCGGCCTCAGAAGATTGAGCGTCACTTCGCATTATTCAGAAAATGAACTTGCAAAAGTCAAAAAGAGAAAGACCCAAAACCTGTCAAAAAAGCGGCGAAATGCCGTGATAAATGAGCTATTTTCAGAGAAGTAAAAGCATTGTAATTCTGCTTTTCCGCGTCAAAATTTCATGTATATTCCCTGCACGCATGAGCATGAATACTCAGGATTTGACAATGATACGTAAGTATTGGTGGCTGGTTGTTTTTGCCGTCTCCGTTTTTCTTTTTGATGCGCTTTTGATGCAATGGATCGAATTGATGGCGACTGAACAGGATAAGTGTCGAAACATGGATTCTGTTAACCCTCTCAAATTGATCAATTGTACCGATCTGGAGTAGCGAACCGGGCGATTTAACCTATGATTATTTATCGCCTGGATTTTTTTATCCCTTATATAATCAGGGAATTAAAACACGTTGAGGGTAAAAGAGGGGGGTGATACTGTCTCGTCCTTTTCTTTTCCTGCATAACCAATGAGCTAATGATACATGCCGGTTAGTGAGTACAACCACATCCTTGTGGCGGTTTCATTTGCTGTCGCTATTTTTGCGTCCTATACCGCATTAAATATGGCTGGACGCGTTGCCGGAAGCGCCAGATCAAGCGCCAGAATATGGCTAATGGGCGGCGGCTTTGCACTGGGCGTCGGTATTTGGGCTATGCATTTTGTCGGGATGCTGGCGATGGATCACGCGATGAACATGCGCTTCGATCCTTTCCTCACTGGCCTCTCCATGCTGATTGCGATCGGCTCCTCCCTGTTTGCGCTATGGCTGGTCAGCGCTGAAAAACTGCGCCTGCGCCGTTTACTGCCGGGCGCGCTGGTGATGGGGCTGGGCATCAGCGCAATGCACTATACCGGGATGGCGGCGCTGCAATTTGCTTCCATTATCGTCTGGAATAGCGCGTGGGTAGCTCTCTCTATCATCATCGCGCTACTGGCGTCCTGCGCCGCGCTGTGGCTCACATTCCGCCTGCGTCATGAGGGAGCGGATATCGCCATAAGGCGAGCAGGCGCCGCGGTATTAATGGGGATAGCTATCGCCGGTATGCATTACGCCGGCATGAAGGCCGCACACTTTCCCCAAAACTGGCCGATGGAACATCGTGGCGTCGATGGCAACTGGCTGGCTATTCTTGTCAGCGTGGTCGCGCTGACGATTCTGGGAATTACTCTGCTGGTTTCTTTATTTGACGCCCGGCTTCAGGCCCGTACCGCACTACTTGCCTCTTCGCTGGCGCAGGCGAACCAGGAACTGGCGCAGTTGGCGCTACATGATACGCTCACCCGATTACCAAACCGGGTACTCCTTGAGGATCGTCTGGAACAGGCCATCAGCAAAGCGAATCGGGAAGGCACGTCTTTCGCGCTACTGTTTATGGATCTGGATGGCTTTAAAACCGTTAATGACGCTTATGGTCATGATATCGGCGATAAGCTACTGGCGGCGGTAACGCATCGTCTGAACCAACCGCTGAGCGGTCAATTTACCCTGGCGCGGATTGGCGGCGACGAATTTGTGCTGCTTGCAGAAGTCAGCGCGCCTGACGAAGCGGCTTCCCTTGCCAGCGCGCTGGTACATTCGATAGATGCGCCCTTTACGATAGATCCGTATGAACTGGTCGTCACCCTTAGCGTGGGAATAGCGCTCTATCCGCTGGACGGAAAAAACGAACGGGAACTGATGTTCAACGCCGATGCTGCGATGTACCACACAAAACATACGGGGCGTAACGGATACCATTTCTTTCAGCCATCAATGAATATGCTGGCGCAAACCCAACTTCAGCTAATGAATGATCTGTGGCTGGCGCTGGAAAGACAAGAACTCAGGCTGGTGTACCAGCCTAAATTTCAGGCTCCTGCCGGCCCCATTGTAGGATTTGAGGCACTGTTGCGCTGGTATCATCCAAAACAAGGCGTACTGAATCCTGACCAGTTTTTACCGCTGGCGGAAAAAACGGGTCTTATCGTCACCATCGGTAGCTGGGTTATAGACGAGGCGTGTCGACAGCTCCGCGAGTGGCACTTAGAGGGATATGCCTTATGGTCAGTTGCGGTAAACCTGTCCGCCTTACAGTTTGAGCAGCCAGGCCTTGTGGACACCATTACGCGGAGCCTGGCCCGACACAGTATCCGTCCCGACTTATTGATTCTGGAAATCACCGAAACCACGGCGATGAATAAGCCGGAGCAAAGCGTTGCTATACTCACCAGATTAACGGAAATGGGGGTTAAGGCCTCTATTGACGACTTTGGCACCGGTTATTCCAGCCTTCTCTATCTGAAACGTCTTCCGGCGTGCGAACTAAAAATTGATCGCGCTTTCGTACATGAACTTAGCGAGGCAGGTGATGGCGCGACCATTGTTGCAGCTATTGTCGCGCTGGCGAAAGCGTTAAATCTGCAAATTGTGGCAGAAGGCGTAGAAAATGAAACGCAGCAACAATTTCTGACACAGTTGGGATGCCATACGCTTCAGGGGTTCCTGCTTGGCAAGCCGCGCACTGCGGAAGAAATCGCTCGCGATATTCGCGATCCCGCCAATATATTCACAGGGTCAATATATAATACCACCCAAAAATAATCTCAGGCTTCTTCCGCCTGTTGTTCATTTGGCATTAATTGCGTCACACAGCCATCCGGGCTTAGCATTTTTAATACGTTATCGACTAATACTGGCGCCTGCTTATAAAGATCATAACCTGAGGGATTCATTAACCAGTTCTTTACTATTCCGCTAAAACTACCGTGCAGAATAATTAATATGACGTCCAGATCAAGGCTTCCTGAAATCAGCTTTTTATCCATACAACGCTGTAATACCTCAAGCAGCGACTGATGATGGAACCCCATCTTCTCACGAACGGTCTGCTCTGATAATATACCATTATGAAACTCACATTTATGATATAAAATCTGCATTAATGCCTGCTGGCGAGGAACTGCTGCAATATATTGTAAGGCAGCAATACATTTCTCCCGTAAATCCTGTAAGGGATTATCTCTGCAGCCTCCCGTAAGCCTATCCTGAATAAGCTCGCGTAAAGGCGGTTGCTGTAACCAAATCTCGTTAAACAATTGAGTTTTATTCTCAAAGTGCCAGTAGATGGCTCCCCGCGTAACGTCAGCGGCATCAGCGATATCGTTTAGCGTCGTGTTGGCAACGCCGCGCAAAGCAAACTGCACAATAGCCGTTTCAATCAGATGTTGGCGTGTTTTAAGCGCATCCACCTTCGTTTTCTTCGCCATAATTAAATACCCTGGACCATAAAAACGATAAATGCGCTGATAAGATATTTAGCGCAAAAACAACTTTACCATGTTCTTTTTAACCAGACGAGAGACAGCTATTTTTATTTCGCACAACACCGCAAAACCAATAATAAAAACAAATGAATTAGATGAATATATTTACATAAAATATGTATTTCTAATTGTGTTATTCAACATCCTAATTTTACCAATTGGGATATTATGAAACAGTAGAGAACAGTTCATTTTTTTGCTTTTATGTGCCGTGAACCTCATCCCAAAATAAGTATTGCTTACATCACAAGCTAATAATTTGTAGGATACCCCACTGCTATTCTATTTTTCGCGCGTTAACGCCTTACCGTTATCCGGTAAATAACGAGCTTTCGGTTTTTTAAGGAACAGTAATGACGAAACATGCCAGGTTTTCACTCCTGCCCTCATTCATCATATTCTCTGCTGCGCTGCTGGCCGGTTGTAATGACCAAGGAGATACCCAAGCTCATGCCGGCGAGCCGCAAGTCACCGTCCATGTGGTCGAAACAGCGCCGCTAGCCGTAACGACCGAACTTCCCGGACGTACGTCTGCATTTCGCATTGCGGAGGTTCGCCCCCAGGTGAGCGGGATCGTGCTTAAAAGAAATTTCACCGAAGGTAGCGATGTAGAGGCTGGACAGTCGCTTTATCAGATCGATCCTGCCACTTATCAGGCCGATTATGACAGCACTAAAGGCGAACTTGCTAAAAGCGAAGCGGCTGCGGCTATCGCTCACCTGACGGTCAAACGCTATGTTCCACTGGTCGGCACAAAATATATCAGCCAACAGGAATATGATCAGGCGATTGCCGACGCCCGCCAGGCCGATGCCGCCGTTGTGGCGGCAAAAGCCGCTGTTGAAAGCGCGCGTATTAACCTTGCGTATACCAAAGTCACCTCGCCCATCAGCGGGCGTATAGGAAAATCTAATGTGACTGAAGGTGCGCTGGTGACTAATGGTCAGTCAACTGAACTGGCTACCGTGCAGCAACTCGACCCGATCTATGTCGACGTGACGCAATCAAGCAACGACTTTATGCGACTCAAGCAATCCGTTGAACAAGGTAGCCTGCATAAAGACAGCGCCAGTAGTACGGTTCAACTGGTAATGGAAAATGGTCAAGTCTACCCGCTTAAAGGCACGCTGCAATTTTCCGACGTTACCGTAGATGAAAGCACCGGCTCTATCACGCTCAGGGCGGTTTTCCCCAACCCGCAGCACAGTCTGCTTCCCGGTATGTTTGTTCGCGCCCGCATTGATGAAGGCGTCCAGCCTAACGCCATCCTTGTCCCCCAGCAGGGCGTGACCCGCACGCCGCGCGGCGATGCAATGGTGATGGTGGTTAACGATAAAAACCAGGTCGAAACCCGCAATGTCGTGGCGGCGCAGGCCATTGGTGATAAATGGCTCATCAGCGAAGGGTTAAAACCGGGCGATAAGGTCATCGTTAGCGGCTTACAAAAAGCGCGACCGGGCGTCCAGGTGAAAGCCACTACCGATGCTCCGGCAGCGAAAACGGCGCAATAAGGTAACCGTACATGGCAAACTTTTTTATTAGACGTCCTATTTTCGCCTGGGTTCTGGCCATTATCCTGATGATGGCGGGCGCGCTGGCAATAATGCAACTTCCCGTTGCGCAGTACCCAACCATTGCGCCGCCAGCGGTTTCTATTTCTGCGACCTATCCTGGCGCGGATGCGCAAACGGTACAGGATACGGTTACTCAGGTCATCGAACAAAATATGAACGGCATCGATAACCTGATGTATATGTCCTCTACCAGCGACTCTGCCGGTAGCGTGACCATCACCCTGACCTTCCAGTCCGGAACCGATCCGGATATCGCGCAGGTTCAGGTGCAAAATAAATTGCAGCTCGCCACGCCTTTACTGCCGCAAGAAGTCCAGCAGCAGGGGATTAGCGTTGAAAAATCCAGCAGCAGCTTTTTGATGGTCGCCGGGTTCGTCTCGGATAATCCGAACACTACCCAGGACGACATCTCCGACTATGTCGCCTCTAACATTAAGGATTCTGTCAGCCGTCTGAATGGCGTGGGCGACGTTCAGCTGTTTGGCGCGCAGTACGCCATGCGTATCTGGCTGGATGCGAATCTGCTAAATAAATACCAGCTTACGCCGGTTGACGTCATCAACCAGTTAAAAGTACAGAACGACCAGATTGCGGCAGGCCAACTGGGCGGCACGCCGGCATTACCGGGCCAGCAGCTTAACGCCTCAATCATCGCCCAAACGCGTCTGAAAGATCCGCAAGAGTTCGGCAAAGTTACGTTGCGCGTCAATGCCGACGGTTCTGTCGTCCATCTCAAAGATGTCGCGCGTATTGAGCTTGGCGGTGAAAACTATAACGTTGTAGCGCGCATTAACGGTAAACCGGCCTCCGGTCTCGGTATTAAACTGGCAACTGGCGCCAATGCGCTGGATACCGCAACCGCCATCAAAGCGAAACTGGCGGAGCTGCAGCCTTTCTTCCCTCAGGGAATGAAGGTGGTTTATCCTTATGACACAACACCCTTCGTAAAAATATCTATTCACGAAGTGGTAAAAACGCTGTTTGAAGCGATTATTCTGGTGTTCCTGGTCATGTATCTGTTTTTACAGAATATCAGGGCAACACTGATTCCTACTATCGCTGTTCCTGTCGTGTTACTAGGCACTTTTGCGATACTCGCCGCCTTTGGCTATTCCATCAATACCCTGACGATGTTCGGCATGGTACTGGCGATAGGACTGCTGGTTGACGATGCGATAGTGGTCGTAGAAAACGTTGAACGTGTGATGATGGAGGATAACCTTTCTCCCCGAGAGGCGACGGAAAAATCCATGTCGCAGATTCAGGGAGCGCTGGTGGGTATCGCGATGGTACTGTCTGCGGTATTTATCCCGATGGCCTTTTTTGGCGGCTCGACCGGGGCAATTTATCGCCAGTTCTCTATTACGATTGTTTCAGCAATGGCGCTATCCGTTCTGGTTGCGTTGATTCTGACGCCAGCGCTATGCGCTACGCTGCTTAAACCCGTATCTGCTGAACATCACGAGAAAAAAAGCGGCTTCTTTGGCTGGTTCAATGCCAGGTTTGACCACAGCGTTAACCACTATACTAACAGCGTAAGCGGTATCGTACGTAATACGGGTCGCTATCTCATTATCTATCTACTTATTGTAGTCGGAATGGCGGTTCTGTTTTTACGCCTCCCGACCTCCTTCCTGCCGGAAGAAGATCAGGGGGTATTCCTGACCATGATTCAGCTCCCCTCTGGCGCTACGCAAGAACGTACGCAGAAAGTGCTGGATCAAGTCACTCATTACTACCTGAATAATGAAAAAGCGAACGTCGAAAGCGTGTTTACCGTAAACGGCTTTAGCTTTAGCGGTCAGGGGCAGAACTCAGGGATGGCATTTGTCAGCCTTAAACCCTGGGAGGAGCGTAGCGGTGAAAAAAATAGCGTCGAAGCCGTTATCGCCCGAGCGACACGTGCCTTCAGTCAGATTCGCGACGGGTTGGTGTTCCCCTTCAATATGCCGGCGATTGTCGAGTTAGGTACTGCGACAGGTTTCGACTTTGAACTGATTGATCAGGGAGGGCTCGGCCACGATGCGTTAACAAAAGCGCGTAATCAACTCCTGGGTATGGTCGCACAGCATCCTGATCTGTTAGTGCGCGTACGCCCTAACGGGCTGGAAGACACGCCACAGTTCAAGCTGGATGTCGATCAAGAAAAAGCGCAGGCGCTCGGGGTTTCGCTGTCTGATATCAACGAAACCATCTCCGCGGCGTTGGGCGGCTATTACGTTAACGACTTTATCGATCGTGGACGAGTAAAAAAAGTATACGTTCAGGCTGACGCTCAGTTCCGCATGCTGCCGGAAGATATCAACAATCTCTATGTACGCAGCGCCAATGGCGAGATGGTCCCCTTCTCTACCTTTAGCTCAGCACGGTGGATTTATGGTTCGCCACGCCTGGAGCGCTATAACGGAATGCCATCAATGGAACTGCTCGGAGAAGCAGCGCCCGGAAGAAGTACCGGTGAAGCAATGGCGTTAATGGAAAACCTGGCTTCACGGTTGCCAAACGGTATTGGCTATGACTGGACAGGTATGTCGTATCAGGAACGGTTGTCAGGTAACCAGGCGCCAGCGCTATACGCAATCTCACTCATCGTCGTTTTCCTCTGCCTTGCCGCACTGTATGAAAGCTGGTCAATTCCGTTCTCGGTAATGCTGGTCGTACCGCTCGGCGTGGTTGGCGCTCTGCTTGCAGCATCATTGCGCGGTTTGAACAATGACGTTTACTTCCAGGTTGGTTTGTTAACCACTATTGGCCTTTCTGCTAAAAACGCCATCCTGATTGTCGAGTTCGCCAAAGATCTCATGGAGAAAGAAGGGCGTGGATTGATTGAAGCGACGCTGGAAGCATCCCGTATGCGTTTACGTCCTATTCTAATGACCTCGCTGGCCTTTATTCTTGGGGTAATGCCGTTAGTTATCAGTCGTGGCGCAGGTAGTGGGGCACAGAACGCAGTAGGCACAGGGGTTATGGGAGGAATGTTAACCGCAACCTTATTAGCTATCTTCTTCGTGCCAGTATTCTTTGTTGTTGTAAAACGCCGATTCAATCGCCATCACGATTAACCAGTAAACAGAGGCGTCTTCGGGCGCCTTTTTAAACGGTGCGTCTTTAGCTCCGCTATTCCCCCCTCTCCGCTTACCACTGTATTCTCCATAGTTTTTACAATTCACATGAATTGAGATTATTCCTCATGCCGGTCATTTTTTATGTGGTGGTAAAATAACTCTCGTTTTCGCAGAGGTTAGAGCCAGCATTTACGTTGCTGTACTTCGCGAAATGCTGATTAATGAGGTAACACCATGAAAAAACTAATTCCAGTTGCATTGCTTACCACCTTATTGGCAGGTTGTGCACATGATTCTCCCTGCGTACCGGTTTATGACGATCAAGGGCGGCTGGTTCATACCAATACATGTATGAAAGGTACAACACAGGATAACTGGGAGACGGCAGGTGCTATCGCTGGCGGCGCTGCGGCGGTAGCAGGATTGACGATGGGTATCATTGCGCTTTCTAAATGATACATGCAGGCGCGGCAATGCCGCGCTTTCAGTAATAATATAAAGGTCGCAAGGATACTCAGCTACGCAATCTGTTCAGCCTATCCCCCGAAAGTTAATACGATAAAACGCCCTCTTTTCTTACTCGCCCATCCCGATTGTATTTATTCTATTCCTTGTCCGATGCAGAAAAAATTGTAGCTTGATAGCATCGTAAGCCGCATTAAAAACACGCTTTATACAGTAAGACTTAGAGCGTGGTCCGTTAGGCGTAATTATTGCAGACAGTTTGGATAAAAACCGGAGCATACACGTAGTACGTGAGGATTTTGAGCACTGTCCCAGGGCCAAACTGGCAAATAAAATAGCCTAATGGGCCAGATTCCTAGTCCTCAGCGAATATTTTTATCACTTCTTAGAGGCTTAAATAAAAAACTTTTGTACATCTACTTCAACACGGTTCACATTCGATGGTTCAGGCGGATATATGACGGGAAATCACGTTTATTAAAACGGTTTTTATCAACCCTACGAAGATGTTATAAGCCAAATATAAAACGCGTCGGTGTCATTATCCGATAGCTTTTCCATAGAGAGATAAATGCAAAAAGGCCCAATCTTTCGATTGGGCCTTTTGCTTTATTTGATGTCTGGCAGTTCCCTACTCTCGCATGGGGAGACCCCACACTACCATCGGCGCTACGGCGTTTCACTTCTGAGTTCGGCATGGGGTCAGGTGGGACCACCGCGCTACAGCCGCCAGACAAATTCTTTTTCAAATGCCGAACTTTAACCGTATTAAGTGGTGCTGATACCCAGAGTCGAACTGGGGACCTCACCCTTACCAAGGGTGCGCTCTACCAACTGAGCCATATCAGCACACTAAATTTGATGCCTGGCAGTTCCCTACTCTCGCATGGGGAGACCCCACACTACCATCGGCGCTACGGCGTTTCACTTCTGAGTTCGGCATGGGGTCAGGTGGGACCACCGCGCTACGGCCGCCAGGCAAATTCTTTGTGCTCTGTCCTGTGTCTTTTACACTGATGCTGCGTTGGCTGCTCTTGCGAACCTCAGTCACATACTTGTGTATGCTCCTTCCGTCGCTGCGTTTGCCGCCTTGCCTCAGCGCAAAATCCTTCGGACTCTGAATCTGAGCTGAAAATTGTTCGTCTTCTCAGTTCCGCCAAAACATCTTTGGCGTTGTAAGGTTAAGCCTCACGGTTCATTAGTACCGGTTAGCTCAACGCATCGCTGCGCTTACACACCCGGCCTATCAACGTCGTCGTCTTCAACGTTCCTTCAGGAGCCTTAAAGGCTCAGGGAAGATTCATCTCGGGGCAAGTTTCGTGCTTAGATGCTTTCAGCACTTATCTCTTCCGCATGTAGCTACCGGGCAGTGCCATTGGCATGACAACCCGAACACCAGTGATGCGTCCACTCCGGTCCTCTCGTACTAGGAGCAGCCCCCCTCAATCTTCCAGCGCCCACGGCAGATAGGGACCGAACTGTCTCACGACGTTCTAAACCCAGCTCGCGTACCACTTTAAATGGCGAACAGCCATACCCTTGGGACCTACTTCAGCCCCAGGATGTGATGAGCCGACATCGAGGTGCCAAACACCGCCGTCGATATGAACTCTTGGGCGGTATCAGCCTGTTATCCCCGGAGTACCTTTTATCCGTTGAGCGATGGCCCTTCCATTCAGAACCACCGGATCACTATGACCTGCTTTCGCACCTGCTCGCGCCGTCACGCTCGCAGTCAAGCTGGCTTATGCCATTGCACTAACCTCCTGATGTCCGACCAGGATTAGCCAACCTTCGTGCTCCTCCGTTACTCTTTAGGAGGAGACCGCCCCAGTCAAACTACCCACCAGACACTGTCCGCAACCCGGTTCACGGGCCCACGTTAGAACACCAGCCATTAAAGGGTGGTATTTCAAGGATGGCTCCATGCAGACTGGCGTCCACACTTCAAAGCCTCCCACCTATCCTGCACATCAAGGACCAGTGTTCAGTGTCAAGCTATAGTAAAGGTTCACGGGGTCTTTCCGTCTTGCCGCGGGTACACTGCATCTTCACAGCGAGTTCAATTTCACTGAGTCCCGGGTGGAGACAGCCTGGCCATCATTACGCCATTCGTGCAGGTCGGAACTTACCCGACAAGGAATTTCGCTACCTTAGGACCGTTATAGTTACGGCCGCCGTTTACCGGGGCTTCGATCAGGAGCTTCGCTTGCGCTGACCCCATCAATTAACCTTCCGGCACCGGGCAGGCGTCACACCGTATACGTCCACTTTCGTGTTTGCACAGTGCTGTGTTTTTAATAAACAGTTGCAGCCAGCTGGTATCTTCGACTGACTTCAGCTCCATGGGTAAACCACTTCACCTACGTGTCAGCGTGCCTTCTCCCGAAGTTACGGCACCATTTTGCCTAGTTCCTTCACCCGAGTTCTCTCAAGCGCCTTGGTATTCTCTACCTGACCACCTGTGTCGGTTTGGGGTACGATTTGATGTTACCTGAGGCTTAGAGGCTTTTCCTGGAAGCAGGGCATTTGTTGCTTCAGCACCGTAGTGCCTCGTCGTCACGCCTCAGTGTTAAAGTGAACCGGATTTACCTGGAACACACACCTACACGCTTAAACCGGGACAACCGTCGCCCGGCCAACATAGCCTTCTCCGTCCCCCCTTCGCAGTAACACCAAGTACGGGAATATTAACCCGTTTCCCATCGACTACGCCTTTCGGCCTCGCCTTAGGGGTCGACTCACCCTGCCCCGATTAACGTTGGACAGGAACCCTTGGTCTTCCGGCGAGCGGGCTTTTCACCCGCTTTATCGTTACTTATGTCAGCATTCGCACTTCTGATACCTCCAGCATGCCTCACGACACACCTTCAACGGCTTACAGAACGCTCCCCTACCCAACAACACATCAGTGTCGCTGCCGCAGCTTCGGTGCATGGTTTAGCCCCGTTACATCTTCCGCGCAGGCCGACTCGACCAGTGAGCTATTACGCTTTCTTTAAATGATGGCTGCTTCTAAGCCAACATCCTGGCTGTCTGGGCCTTCCCACATCGTTTCCCACTTAACCATGACTTTGGGACCTTAGCTGGCGGTCTGGGTTGTTTCCCTCTTCACGACGGACGTTAGCACCCGCCGTGTGTCTCCCGTGATAACATTCTCCGGTATTCGCAGTTTGCATCGGATTGGTAAGCCGGGATGGCCCCCTGGCCGAAACAGTGCTCTACCCCCGGAGATGAATTCACGAGGCGCTACCTAAATAGCTTTCGGGGAGAACCAGCTATCTCCCGGTTTGATTGGCCTTTCACCCCCAGCCACAGGTCATCCGCTAATTTTTCAACATTAGTCGGTCCGGTCCTCCAGTTAGTGTTACCCAACCTTCAACCTGCCCATGGCTAGATCACCGGGTTTCGGGTCTATACCCTGCAACTTAACGCCCAATTAAGACTCGGTTTCCCTCCGGCTCCCCTATGCGGTTAACCTTGCTACAGAATATAAGTCGCTGACCCATTATACAAAAGGTACGCAGTCACACAGGTAAACCTGTGCTCCCACTGCTTGTACGTACACGGTTTCAGGTTCTGTTTCACTCCCCTCGCCGGGGTTCTTTTCGCCTTTCCCTCACGGTACTGGTTCACTATCGGTCAGTCAGGAGTATTTAGCCTTGGAGGATGGTCCCCCCATATTCAGACAGGATACCACGTGTCCCGCCCTACTCATCGAGCTCACAGCACATGCGCTTTTGTGTACGGGGCTGTCACCCTGTATCGCGCGCCTTTCCAGACGCTTCCACTAACACACATGCTGATTCAGGCTCTGGGCTCCTCCCCGTTCGCTCGCCGCTACTGGGGGAATCTCGGTTGATTTCTTTTCCTCGGGGTACTTAGATGTTTCAGTTCCCCCGGTTCGCCTCATTAACCTATGGATTCAGTTAATGATAGTGTGACGAATCACACTGGGTTTCCCCATTCGGACATCGCCGGCTATAACGGTTCATATCACCTTACCGGCGCTTTTCGCAGATTAGCACGTCCTTCATCGCCTCTGACTGCCAGGGCATCCACCGTGTACGCTTGGTCGCTTAACCTCACAACCCGAAGATGTTTCTCTTCTGATTGCGATAATTGAGAGACTCACGAACAATCGTTACATTGTTCTGTGTTTCAATTTTCAGCTTGATCCAGATTTTTAAAGAGCAAAACTTCGCAGTGAACCCTTTCAGGTACACTCTGAAGTATTTTTTTATCAACGTTCCACAGTGATGGTGGAGCTATGCGGGATCGAACCGCAGACCTCCTGCGTGCAAAGCAGGCGCTCTCCCAGCTGAGCTATAGCCCCATACAGTGTAGTTAAACCTCATCCCTAATTCGTTTCCGGGCGCGGCGTGGTGAAGCGAAGCATACTGAAGTATGCGAGCTTTGCCACAACAAAGCACGGGAGCGAATTTGGTAGGCCTGAGTGGACTTGAACCACCGACCTCACCCTTATCAGGGGTGCGCTCTAACCACCTGAGCTACAAGCCTGTAGAGGTTTTACTGCTCGTTTTTCATCAGACAATCTGTGTGAGCACTTCAAAGAACGGTTCTTTAAGGTAAGGAGGTGATCCAACCGCAGGTTCCCCTACGGTTACCTTGTTACGACTTCACCCCAGTCATGAATCACAAAGTGGTAAGCGCCCTCCCGAAGGTTAAGCTACCTACTTCTTTTGCAACCCACTCCCATGGTGTGACGGGCGGTGTGTACAAGGCCCGGGAACGTATTCACCGTGGCATTCTGATCCACGATTACTAGCGATTCCGACTTCATGGAGTCGAGTTGCAGACTCCAATCCGGACTACGACGCACTTTATGAGGTCCGCTTGCTCTCGCGAGGTCGCTTCTCTTTGTATGCGCCATTGTAGCACGTGTGTAGCCCTGGTCGTAAGGGCCATGATGACTTGACGTCATCCCCACCTTCCTCCAGTTTATCACTGGCAGTCTCCTTTGAGTTCCCGGCCGGACCGCTGGCAACAAAGGATAAGGGTTGCGCTCGTTGCGGGACTTAACCCAACATTTCACAACACGAGCTGACGACAGCCATGCAGCACCTGTCTCACGGCTCCCGAAGGCACAAATCCATCTCTGGATTCTTCCGTGGATGTCAAGACCAGGTAAGGTTCTTCGCGTTGCATCGAATTAAACCACATGCTCCACCGCTTGTGCGGGCCCCCGTCAATTCATTTGAGTTTTAACCTTGCGGCCGTACTCCCCAGGCGGTCTACTTAACGCGTTAGCTCCGGAAGCCACGCCTCAAGGGCACAGCCTCCAAGTAGACATCGTTTACGGCGTGGACTACCAGGGTATCTAATCCTGTTTGCTCCCCACGCTTTCGCACCTGAGCGTCAGTCTTTGTCCAGGGGGCTGCCTTCGCCACCGGTATTCCTCCAGATCTCTACGCATTTCACCGCTACACCTGGAATTCTACCCCCCTCTACAAGACTCAAGCCTGCCAGTTTCGAATGCAGTTCCCAGGTTGAGCCCGGGGATTTCACATCCGACTTGACAGACCGCCTGCGTGCGCTTTACGCCCAGTAATTCCGATTAACGCTTGCACCCTCCGTATTACCGCGGCTGCTGGCACGGAGTTAGCCGGTGCTTCTTCTGCGGGTAACGTCAATTGCTGCGGTTATTAACCACAACACCTTCCTCCCCGCTGAAAGTACTTTACAACCCGAAGGCCTTCTTCATACACGCGGCATGGCTGCATCAGGCTTGCGCCCATTGTGCAATATTCCCCACTGCTGCCTCCCGTAGGAGTCTGGACCGTGTCTCAGTTCCAGTGTGGCTGGTCATCCTCTCAGACCAGCTAGGGATCGTCGCCTAGGTGAGCCGTTACCCCACCTACCAGCTAATCCCATCTGGGCACATCTGATGGCAAGAGGCCCGAAGGTCCCCCTCTTTGGTCTTGCGACGTTATGCGGTATTAGCCACCGTTTCCAGTAGTTATCCCCCTCCATCAGGCAGTTTCCCAGACATTACTCACCCGTCCGCCACTCGTCAGCGAAGCAGCAAGCTGCTTCCTGTTACCGTTCGACTTGCATGTGTTAGGCCTGCCGCCAGCGTTCAATCTGAGCCATGATCAAACTCTTCAATTTAAGTTTGATGCTCGTGAATTAAACTTCGTAATGAATTACGTGTTCACTCAGAGACTTGGTATTCGTTTTTCGTCCGAGGACGTTAAGAATCCGTATCTTCGAGTGCCCACACAGATTGTCTGATAAATTGTTAAAGAGCAGGTGCGACGCGGCTTTCAGCTCACCGTCGCGAGGTGGCGTATATTACGCTTTCCTCTTTCAGAGTCAACCCTGAATGTCAGGATTTTTCTCTTCAACCGACCGGCTGTTTGTGTGAAGTGATTCACATCCGCCGTGTCGATGGAGGCGCATTATAGGGATCCCATTTTTTTGCACAAGCGTTTTTTGGATCTTTTTTTCTGTTTGTTGATTTTTCATCCCTTTCGCTCCATTCCTGCGCAAAGTGGCGATTTTTTGATGCTATCTCCCCTTGCACAACGCCGTTAAAGCAACCAAAGTCTTCATGACTATTCATTTATGATGAGGTAGACATGTCTGACACATTACGTCCTTATAAGGATCTTTTTCCTGAAATCGGTCAGCGCGTGATGATCGATACCAGTAGCGTGATTATTGGCGATGTCCGCCTGGCGGATGATGTCGGGATCTGGCCGCTTGTGGTGATTCGCGGCGATGTGAATTACGTTGCGATAGGGGCTCGTACGAACATTCAGGATGGTAGCGTCCTTCACGTAACCCACAAATCTCCATCCAACCCACACGGTAACCCATTAATCATTGGCGAAGATGTTACCGTTGGCCATAAAGTTATGCTGCACGGCTGTACCATCGGTAATCGCGTACTGGTAGGTATGGGCTCCATTGTGCTGGATGGCGCGATAATAGAGGATGACGTAATAATTGGCGCGGGAAGCCTGGTGCCGCAGCACAAACGGCTGGAAAGTGGATATTTATACCTTGGCAGTCCGGTAAAACAGATCCGCCCCCTGAGCGATGCTGAGAGAGCGGGCCTGCGATACTCCGCCAATAACTATGTCAAATGGAAAGACGACTATCTTTCTCAGGATAACCATATCCAACCGTGATCGTCTTCCTGCTGGGCCAGGATTAATGCTTCAGCCTCTTCTTCCAGGTCCCAGCGATACTCACGAAAAATGGCCAGCCATTGCTCCGCTGTTTCTCCACCAAAGCGATATGCCAGTACATCTTTTTTTATTGCACACGTGAGTTGCATCCCACTGACCAGGGCGGGAAAGATGATAGCGCTGGCGGCAGTATCCCATTCTTCGCGGTCAGGGAATTGTATGGCTTGGTTCATGCTAATAATTCCTGCTGTAGCCGCTTAATTACTGGCTCGACCTGCGGTAATACACCGTGCCAAAGCAAAACAGCATGTGCAGCCTGTCCCACCAGCATTCCCAGCCCATCTGCGTATCGTTTTGCTCCCTGTTGTACACACCAGGAGAGAAATGGCGTATTCCCTTTTTGATAGAACATGTCATAGCAACAGAGGGAAGGGTGAATAAGTGACGCTGGAATCGCCGGGATTTCGCCATGTATGCCACTGGAAGTCGCATTGATAATCAGGTCAAACTCACAACCATCCAGCTTGTCCATATCCGTGGCATGAACGCTGCCGGTATGAGCAAAGATTTTCGCCAACGCTTCGGCACGTGAAGCTGTACGGTTAGTGATAGTGACCGCGCAATCCAGAGAAAGCAGAGGTAACAGCACGCCACGGGATGCGCCGCCCGCGCCAATCAGCAAAATACGCAATCCTGGGCGGATAAAATTTAAGCGTTCGAGATCGCTTAATAAACCGATACCGTCGGTATTGTCGCCAAGCAAACGACCATCCTCTAGCCGTTTTAATGTATTGACTGCTCCCGCCAGCGATGCTCGTTCCGTTAACTCATCCGATCGCGCAAACGCCTCCTCTTTAAAAGGTACTGTGACGTTTACGCCTTTTCCCCCTGCGGCGAAAAAGGCATTAAGTGTATTAATGAAATTATTAATGGGGGCCAGCACGCGACCATAGGGGTGAACAATATTTAGTTGCTGAGCAAATTGCTGATGAATAAATGGCGATTTGCTGTGCGCAATCGGGTTTCCAAAAACAGCATAGGTTTCCATCCTATTACCCCTGCCGAAACAGTTCGCCCGTCAGGGCATCGCGAATTTCCGAAGGATTTAAACGTCCGCCCGTTGCACCTTCAACCACCGGAAAATCATCGCCAAATTGCGCACGTACCTCTTCAATGGTACGGCATGGCGGTAATCCGCTCAGGTTAGCGCTGGTGGAAACCAGCGGTTTGCCATACGCATCGCATAGCGCTACCACCAGCGGGTGGTCGGTAACACGAACGGCCAGGGAATCAAAACGTCCCGTGAGCCACCGCGGCGTTGTCGCGGGTGCAGGAAAAACAAACGTTACCGGCCCGGGCCAGCAATCAAATACCGCTTTACGCTGTGCGGCAGTAAGTATGCTGTCATCAATATAAGGTTTTAACTGCTCAAAGCTGGCGGCAATCAAAATGAGCCCCTTATCGACGGGCCGTTGTTTTAACTCCAGCAGGCGCGTAACGGCTGTTTCACTATCGGGATCGCAGCCTACGCCGAAAACGGCTTCTGTTGGATAAGCGATGACATTTTCTTTATTCAGGAGATTTACCGCCGCGGCGATAGACCCTGTTGGCAGGTTATTATTCACTTGTTTGTTCCACCGGAACCGGCTTTCCACATTGTTTACTGGCGCAAAAGCGCTTCACGCCCTGCGCGGTTTTCTTTTCGATGAGTAGCGGATAATGGCACTCGGGGCACTCCCCCGCAACCGGTGTGAAGTTAATGACAAACTGACATTCCGGGTAGCGATCGCAGGAATGAAAAATTTTACCGTAACGAGAACGGCGCTGGACCAGGTGTCCTTGCTGGCAGGCTGGGCAGGCAATCGCCGTTTCATCCGGTTTATCAATAACCACTGTATGTTCACATTGCGGATACTGGCTGCATCCGATAAACATGCCAAAGCGCCCCTGACGCAGCACCAGTACGGCACCACACTCGGGACACAGTTGCCCCTCCAGAATTTTAACGATATGTCCGTCTGACTGACTTTTCAGCGGACGAACGTAATCGCACTCCGGATAGCGAGAACAGCCGAGAAACGGACCATGTTTCCCGGAACGAATTACCAGTTCGGCCCCGCACTGCGGGCAAGGCTCATTTTTACGCACCGAAAACAGTGCTGATCTAGCCATATTCACTCATGCAGCATTAACATCTATTAATGCAGCATACCTTCATTTACCTCAAAGAGTAATTCTTCCATTTGCTGATAGGCATTTTCACAGCCTGGAATATTGAATAACACCATCAAAATAACCCATTTCAAGTCTTCCAGGTCGAACTCTGCGGTATCCAGCGCCAGCACACGCTCAATCACCATTTCTCGTGTTTCGAGGTTTAGCACCTGAATCTGCTCAAGGAATAACAGGAATCCCCGGCAACTGGCATCAAGCCTTTCACACTCTTCAACCGTATAAATACGCATTGAAAGAGGGTCGGAAGCAAGTTGCATGGGTTCCGCGAGGCCATCCTGATAGTCAGCGAGTTTTTCCAGCCACAGCAGCGCATTGTAGATGTCTTCGCGATCAAACCCAGCGTCGGTGAGATCACGCTCCAGTCTGTCCTGATCCACGCGCAGCTCGGCTTCGTTATGGATATATGTTTCAAACAAATACATTAGTACGTCGAACATGGCTTGCCCTCCTTAATCGGACATAGCCGCCGGGTACAGCTGCGATCCATCCTGCTAACTCCAGTTCGAGTAGCTGAGCCACTACCGCTGGCACAGGTTGGCCGGCACGTTCAGCGACGACGTCAACAGGTGTTACCTCATCTCCTACGTTAGCCAGGAGCTCAGGAAATGGCAATGCCGCCTCATCCTGATTTAGTGAATAAAGTGAATTTTCCGCCGTAGTTGGCAACCAGTGTAAGCCGTATTGCAAATTTTCCAGAATATCCTCCGGCGTCGTCACAAGCGTAGCTCCCTGTTTAATTAACCAGTGTGTGCCTTCGCTTCCCGGACTACCGATAGGACCAGGTAATGCAAAAACGTCCCTTCCCTGTTCAAGCGCGCAGCGCGCCGTCACCAACGAACCGCTGCGCAACGCTGCCTCAATCACCAGCACGCCTTTGCTCAGTCCGCTGATGATACGGTTTCTGCGAGGAAAATTTTGCGGTAGCGGAGGCGTTGAAAGCGGAAATTCTGAGACCACTGCGCCGCCGGCGGTAATCAAGTTTTCAGCCAGCATGGCATGTCGGCGAGGATAAATCTTTGCTAAGCCATTCCCCAACACCGCTACACTTTTCCTCCCCATACTCACCGCGGCGTTGTGAGCTACGCCATCAATCCCCCGGGCAAGGCCGCTGGTGATCGTCAAACCGCTTTTCGCAAGGCTTTCGCAAAGCAGACGTCCCCAGCGTTCTCCATACCAGGAGTGGGTTCGGCTCCCTACGACGGCAAGTTGGCAGGTATGAAGACAGGCGGGATCGCCGTCAATAAAAATAGCGCCGGGATAATCGTCAATAGCACGCAGTTGGGGAGGATAAATCTCACTATCTGCACACAGAAAATGGTGCTGCGGTAGTTCAAGCCAGCGTAACGTCTCTTCAAGCACACCTGCTGGAAGCTGTAAAAAACGTTCAGCTTGCCGCGCGGTAAGACCAGACTCCTGAAGGTGCGCGCGATTTATCTGAGGCTGGCGAATAAGCGAATTCGCCATGTTCAACATCGCCTCGCCATAGAGGTCGCCGACGTACATTAAACGTAACCAAATTTCGGTACGGGCCATCCTTTCCCTCCCCTGCCACAAGCAGTCTGAACAATCTTTGCGATTGGTCACTGATGCTGTCAATCAGGTGGGGATTTGTCTAGAATAGAGGTAATAATCTTTTCAACTCCTGAACACAACTCTGGATAATTATGTCAGTTTTGCAAGTGTTACATATTCCGGACGAGCGCCTTCGCAAAGTCGCAAAGCCGGTTGAAGAAGTGAATGCAGAAATTCAGCGTATCGTCGATGATATGTTCGAAACGATGTACGCGGAAGAAGGTATCGGTCTGGCAGCAACGCAGGTCGATATCCACCAGCGGATCATCGTGATTGACGTTTCGGAAAACCGCGACGAACGCCTGGTACTCATTAACCCGGAATTGCTGGAGAAAAGCGGCGAAACGGGTATCGAAGAAGGCTGCCTGTCGATTCCGGAACAGCGCGCTTTAGTGCCGCGCGCCGAGAAAGTGAAAATCCGCGCGCTGGATCGCGACGGCAATCCGTTTGAGCTTGAAGCGGATGGTTTGTTAGCAATCTGCATTCAGCATGAGATGGATCACCTGGTCGGTAAACTGTTTATCGATTATTTGTCGCCGCTGAAGCAACAACGTATTCGTCAGAAAGTAGAAAAACTCGACCGCCTGAACGCCCGGGCTTAAAGGACAAGAACCAACGTGTCAGATTCACTACGTATTATTTTTGCGGGTACACCTGACTTTGCAGCGCGTCATCTCGACGCGCTGTTAACTTCTGGACATAACGTTGTCGGCGTATTTACCCAACCCGATCGTCCAGCAGGTCGCGGCAAAAAGTTGATGCCCAGCCCGGTAAAATTGCTGGCGAAAGAAAAAGGCTTGCCCGTTTTCCAGCCCGCATCGCTTCGTCCTCAGGAAAACCAACATCTGGTTGCTGACTTACATGCCGACGTCATGGTTGTCGTAGCATATGGTCTGATCCTCCCAAAAGCAGTGCTGGACATGCCCCGTCTCGGATGCATCAACGTTCACGGTTCTCTGCTTCCACGCTGGCGCGGCGCGGCGCCTATCCAGCGCTCACTCTGGGCAGGCGATGCGGAAACCGGCGTCACAATTATGCAGATGGATGTAGGGTTGGATACCGGCGACATGCTGTATAAACTTGCATGTCCGATTACCGCAGAAGATACCAGTGGCTCACTGTATAATAAGTTGGCTGAACTTGGCCCGCAGGGGTTAATTACCACACTAAAACAACTGGCGGACGGCACAGCGACGCCTGAGGCGCAGAATGAAGCGCTGGTCACTCATGCGGAAAAGCTCAGTAAAGAAGAAGCGCGTCTTGACTGGTCTCTCTCCGCAGCACAACTGGAGCGTTGCATTCGCGCCTTTAATCCGTGGCCGATGAGCTGGCTGGAAATCGACGGCCAGCCGGTAAAAGTCTGGCAGGCCTCTGTCATTGAGGACGCCACGCAGTCGCTGCCGGGAACCATTCTGGCAGCGACGAAACAGGGCATACAGGTTGCCACAGGCAAGGGGATATTAAATTTGCTTTCGCTTCAGCCTGCCGGCAAAAAAGCGATGAGCGCACAGGATCTGTTAAATTCACGCCGGGAATGGTTTATTCCTGGTAACCGCCTTGCCTGACGGTCACGTCTTTATAAGCCCGGTGTTACCGGGCATTTTTATTTTATCCATATGAAAAAACAACACAATTTACGTAGTCTGGCGGCACAGGCCGTTGAACAGGTCGTCGAGCAGGGACAATCATTAAGTAATGTGCTCCCGCCGCTGCAACAAAAAGTCGCCGATAAAGACAAAGCGCTACTTCAGGAGCTGTGCTTTGGCGTCCTGCGCACCCTTTCGCAACTGGAATGGCTGATCAATAAGCTGATGTCTCGTCCAATGACCGGCAAGCAGCGTACTGTGCATTACTTAATTATGGTCGGCTTTTATCAGTTGCTGCATACCCGCATTCCTCCCCATGCGGCGCTGGCTGAAACCGTTGAAGGCGCGGTCTCCATTAAACGTCCGCAGTTGAAAGGGTTAATTAACGGCGTCCTGCGCCAGTTTCAGCGCCAGCAGGAAACGTTACTTAATGAGTTTGCGACCAGCGATGCGCGCTTTTTACATCCCGGTTGGCTGGTAAAGCGTTTGCAAAAGGCTTACCCCACACAGTGGCAACACATTATTGAAGCAAATAACCAGCGTCCACCTATGTGGCTACGTGTAAATCGTACACACCACACCCGCGACGGTTGGCTTGCCTTACTTGAGGATGCAGGCCTGAAGGGATATCCCCATCCCGATTATCCCGACGCTGTACGTCTGGAAACACCAGCTCCAGTACATGCTTTACCCGGTTTTGCTGAGGGTTGGGTAACTGTCCAGGATGCCTCTGCGCAGGGATGTGCGGTTTTTCTCGCCCCTCAGAACGGTGAGCACATTTTAGACTTGTGCGCCGCGCCCGGCGGTAAAACCACGCATATTCTCGAAGCGGCCCCCGAAGCAAACGTGCTGGCAGTTGATATCGATGAACAGCGACTCTCCCGCGTTTACGACAACTTGAAACGCCTTGGGATGAAAGCGACGGTTAAACAAGGGGATGGACGTTATCCCGCTCAATGGTGCGGCGAGCAGCAGTTTGACCGTATTCTGCTGGATGCGCCCTGTTCCGCAACCGGCGTCATTCGCCGTCACCCAGATATCAAATGGCTGCGCCGCGATCGCGATATCGCGGAGCTGGCGCAATTACAGGCGGAAATTCTTGATGCCGTCTGGCCGCGCCTGAAGCCTGGCGGGACGCTGGTTTACGCCACCTGCTCCGTACTGCCGGAAGAAAACAGCGATCAGATCAAAACCTTTTTGCAACGTACTCCCGATGCTGCACTCAGCGAAACGGGAACACCTGATCAGCCAGGGCAGCAAAATCTGCCGGGCGCCGAAGAAGGCGATGGGTTCTTTTACGCTAAGCTAATCAAAAAGTGATGAGATAACGGGCCACGACTGATGAAAATTATCATACTGGGCGCAGGGCAAGTTGGCGGTACACTGGCGGAAAATCTGGTCGGCGAAAACAACGACATTACGGTGGTTGATACCAACGGCGAACGGTTACGCAGTTTGCAAGATAAGTTCGATCTACGTGTGGTTCAGGGGCATGGATCGCATCCCCGCGTACTGCGCGAAGCGGGCGCTGACGATGCGGATATGCTGGTCGCTGTCACCAGTTCAGATGAAACTAATATGGTTGCCTGTCAGGTAGCCTATTCACTCTTCAACACCCCTAACCGTATCGCCCGCATTCGCTCCCCGGACTATGTTCGCGATGCGGATAAACTCTTTCATTCTGAAGCGGTTCCGATTGATCATCTGATCGCGCCGGAGCAGTTGGTTATCGATAATATTTATCGCCTGATCGAGTATCCAGGCGCATTACAGGTTGTAAACTTTGCCGAAGGGAAAGTCAGTCTGGCAGTAGTAAAAGCCTACTATGGCGGCCCACTAATAGGTAACGCGCTCTCGACAATGCGAGAACATATGCCGCATATCGATACCCGCGTTGCCGCAATTTTCCGCCATGACAGACCCATCCGTCCTCAGGGCTCGACTATCGTGGAAGCAGGGGATGAAGTCTTCTTTATTGCGGCTTCACAGCATATCCGTGCAGTCATGAGCGAATTACAGCGTCTGGAAAAACCCTACAAGCGCATCATGTTGGTGGGCGGCGGCAATATCGGCGCCGGGCTGGCAAGGCGTCTGGAAAAAGACTATAGCGTTAAATTGATCGAACGCGATCAACAACGCGCCGCAGAGCTGGCTGAGAAGCTGCAAAACACGATCGTCTTTTTTGGCGACGCCTCCGATCAGGAATTGCTGGCGGAAGAACATATTGATCAGGTCGATCTCTTTATCGCGGTCACTAACGATGATGAAGCCAATATCATGTCCGCGATGCTGGCGAAGCGGATGGGCGCCAAGAAAGTGATGGTGCTGATTCAGCGTCGAGCTTATGTCGACCTTGTGCAGGGTAGCGTTATAGATATTGCGATCTCTCCGCAGCAGGCCACCATCTCTGCGTTACTAAGCCATGTACGTAAAGCGGATATCGTCGGCGTTTCCTCATTACGTCGCGGCGTCGCGGAAGCCATCGAGGCCGTAGCGCATGGTGATGAAAGCACATCTCGCGTGGTGGGCCGCGTCATTGACGAAATTAAATTACCGCCAGGCACCATTATCGGCGCGGTCGTTCGCGGCAATGATGTCATGATTGCCAATGACAACCTCCGTATTGAGCAAGGCGATCACGTGATTATGTTTTTGACCGATAAAAAGTTTATTACCGACGTCGAACGTCTGTTCCAGCCAAGTCCTTTCTTCCTCTAATTTAAGGGGCGCTCATTCAGCGCCCTTTTTAATTCCCTTTATTTATCAAGGATTAATTTATTTCACTAAACAGAAGCCGTAAATGGAAAATGCCTTAGTATTTGTTAAACTTATAAACGTCAGCTGCATAGGGAGAATAAAAATGAGTTTTATTAAAGAATTTCGCGAATTCGCGATGCGCGGGAATGTTGTGGATTTGGCAGTGGGTGTCATTATTGGCGCGGCATTCGGTAAGATTGTTTCTTCACTGGTTGCCGATATCATTATGCCGCCGTTGGGATTGTTAATTGGCGGGATCGACTTTAAACAATTTGCTTTTACGCTACGCGAAGCGCAGGGAGATATTCCGGCGGTCGTCATGCATTACGGCGTGTTTATCCAGAACGTATTTGATTTTGTGATTGTGGCGTTTGCTATCTTTGTTGCCATTAAGCTTATCAACAGACTCAACCGTAAAAAAGCAGAAGAGCCGGCAGCCCCGCCAGCGCCTTCTAAAGAAGAAGTGTTATTGGGCGAAATCCGCGATCTGCTGAAAGAACAAAATAACCGTTCTTAATAAGCAGAAGGCCAGTGGTAAAAAAGTCACTTACTTTCTTGCCACTGGCCTCCCAGTTCCCTCGATTACCGTGTTTACCTTTACGCAGATAGCTTCCTTTGCCTTTCTTATTTTTTTCAACGCGTTGCCTGAAAAGAGGATCGTGTAACAATGCCTCAATGGCGTTATCCTTTATCTGCCCTTTCTTATGTTGATAACGACTCATAATATCTCCCATTTGTATAAATTAACGGCGCGAGTGTAGTCCCGCCGGTTCAATAAATCAACATCCTGATTTTGCTTTACTGGCCCCCTGCTCCAGGGTTTCCAGAATGGAACAATAGACGCTACTATGCGCCGTTCCGCAACAAGTATCATTAAGCCTTTGTAGCGAACGCTGCATCGTTTGCAGCTCCGCAATCCTGGCTTCAACCTCCTGCAATCGCTCTTGCACAATACTTTTTGACTCCTGGCAGGTATGATGCTCAGGATCAATTCGGATCGATAAAAGTTCGCGGATCGACTCAAGCGTGAAACCCAACTGCCGCGCATAACGAATAAACTTGAGACGCTGAAGATCGTTATCTGTATATAGACGAAACCCGCCTTCAGTACGTACCTCATGATCCATCATCTGCTGTTTTTCATAGTAGCGAATGGTATCAGGCGTTACGTCAGCCAGCTTTGCCAGCTCACCAATGCGATACATACAAGCTCCATTAATTATCGTTGATTTTATGCAGCAGTTTTTCTGCATACTCACTGTGTAAAAAGTCGGTACTCAACCCAGACTGCCAAAGTTTTAGTTCAAGCAGCGAGAGCTGGCGGCTTACCTGATGGTATTGAGGGTCATCTTCCCGGATACTTTTGAGGATATCAAGTAACTGAATAGCGTCTCTGCGCTGCTCCAGTTCAGGGGGAAGACAGCCCGCATTCTTGAGTAAGCGATAACCCGCACGAAGTTCCGCCGGCACATGAGAATCATCATCCAGAATAAGCGGTTCGCCGCGGCCAGGCAGATTATCAAACTCGCCTTTACGCTGTGCCTCGATAATATGACGCTCTGCCCATTGGTCAAGTAACCACATGCGACGCTCCAGGGGTTGAACAAAAAGAATACAAGTATTGTAGATATGTGGGGTTCAGAAGGGTATAAAAAAACCCGCCGAAGCGGGTTTTTTTACGTTACTGCAGATTACTCTGCAGCAGCTTCTGCTTTCGATTCAGAGCGATCAACCAGCTCGATGTATGCCATCGGCGCATTGTCGCCTGCACGGAAGCCACACTTCAGAATGCGAGTGTAACCACCGGCGCGGCTCGCGAAACGCGGGCCCAGCTCGTTAAACAGTTTTGCCACGATCTCGTTATCACGAGTACGGGCGAATGCCAGACGACGATTAGCAACGCTATCAGTCTTGGCAAGAGTAATCAGCGGCTCAACTACGCGACGCAGCTCTTTCGCTTTCGGCAGGGTCGTCTTGATGATTTCATGACGAACCAGTGAACCTGCCATGTTGCGGAACATAGCCTGGCGATGGCTGCTGTTGCGGTTCAGTTGACGACCACTCTTACGATGGCGCATGACCTTATCCTTCTCAGTAAAACCTTAACCTGTGATCCGGTTACTCGTCAGCGATGCTTGCCGGTGGCCAGTTTTCCAGGCGCATGCCCAGAGACAGTCCACGGGAAGCCAGCACGTCTTTAATCTCGGTAAGAGATTTTTTACCCAGGTTAGGCGTCTTAAGAAGCTCAACCTCGGTACGCTGTACCAGATCACCGATATAGTGGATAGCTTCTGCCTTGAGGCAGTTAGCAGAGCGGACAGTCAATTCCAGATCGTCAACAGGGCGCAGCAGGATCGGATCGAATTCTGGTTTCTCTTCTTTCACTTCCGGCTGACGTACATCACGTAAATCAACGAAAGCTTCCAGTTGTTCAGCCAGGATGGTTGCCGCACGACGAATCGCCTCTTCAGGATCGATTGTGCCGTTGGTTTCCATTTCGATGACCAGCTTGTCCAGGTCGGTACGCTGTTCTACACGCGCAGCTTCAACATTGTAGGCAATACGCTCTACAGGGCTGTAGCAGGCGTCGACCAGCAGACGGCCGATTGGGCGCTCATCTTCTTCCGAATGAATTCGGGTAGAAGCCGGCACATAACCACGACCGCGCTGAACTTTGATACGCATACTAATAGACGCGTTTTCATCGGTCAGGTGGCAGATCACGTGCTGCGGCTTGACGATTTCGACATCCCCATCATGGGTGATATCGGCTGCAGTCACAGGGCCAATGCCAGATTTATTCAAGGTAAGAATAACTTCATCTTTACCCTGAACTCTCACCGCCAGCCCTTTCAGGTTGAGCAGGATTTCCAGGATGTCTTCCTGAACGCCTTCTTTGGTGCTGTACTCATGTAGTACACCATCAATCTCAACCTCGGTCACCGCGCAACCCGGCATCGATGAGAGCAGAATACGGCGCAGTGCGTTACCCAGAGTATGGCCGAAGCCACGCTCTAAAGGCTCAAGGGTCACCTTGGCGTGCGTCGAACTCACTTGCTCGATATCTACCAGGCGCGGTTTTAGAAACTCTGTCACAGAACCCTGCATTGTGTCCTCTCTTTGGTACTAAGCTTTACTTGGAGTAAAGCTCGACGATCAGGTGTTCGTTAATGTCCGCAGACAGATCAGAACGCTCAGGCTTACGCTTGTACGTACCTTCCATCTTGCCAGCATCAACTTCCAGCCAGGTTGGCTTTTCACGCTGCTCAGCCAGCTCCAGAGCGGCTTTCACGCGAGACTGCTTCTTCGCTTTCTCACGAATGCTAACAACGTCATTCGGACTAACCTGATAAGAAGCGATGTTAACAACACGACCGTTTACCATAATTGCTTTATGGCTAACCAGCTGACGTGCTTCTGCACGAGTGGCGCCGAAGCCCATACGGTATACAACGTTGTCCAGACGACCTTCCAGCAGAGCCAACAGGTTTTCACCGGTGTTGCCTTTCAGACGTGCTGCTTCTTTGTAGTAGTTACGGAACTGACGCTCCAGCACACCGTAAATGCGGCGAACTTTTTGCTTTTCACGCAACTGCACACCATAGTCAGACAGACGCGGCTTACGCGCACCGTGCTGGCCAGGAGCTTGTTCAATTTTACACTTGGTATCGATCGCGCGAACGCCAGACTTAAGGAATAAGTCGGTGCCCTCACGACGGCTCAGCTTGAGCTTAGGACCCAAATATCTTGCCATTTTCTTTCTCCAACTAACCTGGAAAACGAAGCGTTATACGCGACGTTTTTTCGGCGGACGACAACCGTTATGAGGGATCGGAGTCACATCAGTAATATTAGTGATGCGGAAACCAGCGGCGTTCAGTGCACGAATCGTAGATTCGCGGCCTGGACCCGGACCTTTAACCATAACTTCCAGATTCTTGATGCCGTATTCTTTCACGGCGTCAGCGCAACGCTCTGCTGCAACCTGAGCTGCAAACGGAGTGGATTTGCGAGAACCACGGAAACCGGAACCACCGGCTGTTGCCCAACCCAACGCATTACCCTGACGATCGGTAATAGTTACGATGGTGTTGTTGAAAGAAGCATGGATATGAGCCACGCCGTCAGAGACTTGTTTTCTTACACGTTTACGTGCGCGAACTGGTGCCTTTGCCATTATTCAATCACCCCGATTATTTCTTGATCGGTTTGCGCGGACCCTTACGGGTACGAGCGTTGGTCTTGGTACGCTGACCGCGAACCGGGAGACCACGACGATGACGCAAACCGCGATAGCAACCAAGATCCATCAGGCGCTTGATGCTCATGCTGATTTCACGGCGCAGATCACCTTCAACGACAAATTTGGCAACTTCGTCACGCAGCGTGTCGATTTGTTCTTCAGACAGCTCACTGATCTTAACATTTTCAGCGATACCCGCTGCAGCCAGGATGGCTTTAGAACGGGTCTTGCCGACACCGTAGATCGAAGTTAACGCGATCACGGCGTGTTTTTGATCAGGAATGTTAATGCCTGCTATACGGGCCACTATGCACTCCTACTATTTAATATGTACGTACCATGCTGAAAAGCCCGTTTTCAGGATACTCAAATGGAAACGTACAGACATACAAAAGATTGGCTGGCTAATCTAGCCAGCTCAACCCAACTTTGCAAGAAAAATATGCGAAAAAATCAGCCTTGGCGCTGTTTATGCTTCGGCTCGGCACTGCAAATCACACGGATGACGCCATCACGCTTAACGATTTTGCAGTTACGGCATAATTTCTTGACGGAAGCACGAACTTTCATTTTTACTCTCCGTAACTTCTCAGGCGACCAATTAACGGCCGTAGCCTTTCAGGTTCGCCTTCTTCAATGCAGACTCATACTGACTGGACATCATCAGAGTTTGCACTTGAGCCATAAAGTCCATAATCACGACAACAACGATAAGCAGTGAGGTCCCACCGAAGTAGAACGGCACTTTCATTGCATCACGCATGAACTCCGGGATCAGGCAGATAAAGGTAATGTACAGCGCACCAACCAGGGTCAGGCGGGTCATTACTTTATCGATATACTTCGCCGTTTGCTCTCCCGGACGAATTCCTGGTACAAATGCACCGGACTTCTTCAGGTTATCTGCTGTTTCACGCGGGTTGAAAACCAACGCCGTGTAGAAGAAACAGAAGAAGATGATTGCAGACGCATAGAGTAACACATAAAGCGGTTGCCCAGGCTGCAAATACAGCGAAATTGTTGTCAGCCAGTTCCAACCAGTACCGCCCCCGAACCATGACGCGATGGTCGCCGGGAACAGAATAATACTGGAAGCGAAGATTGCCGGGATTACCCCCGCCATATTCACTTTCAGCGGTAAATGTGTGCTCTGTGCAGCATAGACACGACGACCTTGCTGACGTTTGGCGTAGTTTACCACAATACGGCGTTGACCACGTTCAACGAATACTACAAAGAACGTCACTGCAAATACTAATACTGCAACCAACAGCAACACGAGGAAGTGCAGGTCGCCTTGACGCGCTTGCTCGATAGTATGGGCAATGGCTGGCGGGAGTCCCGCAACGATACCAGCGAAGATGATGATTGAGATACCGTTACCGATACCGCGCTCAGTAATCTGTTCGCCGAGCCACATCAGGAACATCGTCCCTGTAACCAGACTTACAACAGCGGTGAAATAGAATGCAAAGCCTGGATTCATCACCAGGCCCTGCATACCAGGCATATTCGGCAGACCGGTAGCAATACCGATCGACTGGAATATCGCCAGCACCAGAGTACCGTAGCGGGTGTACTGGCTAATCTTACGACGACCAGACTCCCCTTCTTTCTTAATTTCCGCCAGCGTTGGGTGAACCACCGTCAGCAGCTGGATAATGATCGACGCCGAAATATACGGCATGATCCCCAGAGCAAAGATAGAAGCACGGCTGAGAGCACCACCAGAGAACATGTTAAACATTTCAATGATGGTGCCTCGCTGTTGCTCAAGCAGTTTGGCAAGTACAGCGGCATCAATACCAGGGATCGGAATAAAAGAGCCAATACGGAACACAATCAGCGCGCCGATAACAAACAGCAGTCTGCGTTTCAGCTCGCCTAAGCCACCTTTGGCACTTTGAAAATCTAATCCCGGTTGTTTAGCCATCTGCCACTTATTCCTCGATTTTACCGCCAGCAGCTTCGATAGCAGCACGAGCGCCTTTAGTCACGCGCAGGCCACGAACAGTTACCGGAGTAGTGACTTCGCCAGCCAGGATCACTTTCGCGAACTCGATCTGGATACCGATAATGTTTGCCGCTTTCAGCGTGTTCAGGTCTACAACGCCGCCTTCTACTTTCGCCAGGTCAGACAGACGAACTTCGGCTGTAATCGCTGCTTTGCGAGAAGTGAAGCCGAATTTCGGCAGACGACGGTACAGAGGCATCTGACCGCCCTCGAAACCGCGACGTACGCCACCGCCAGAACGAGACTTCTGACCTTTGTGACCACGACCACCGGTTTTACCGAGGCCAGAACCGATACCACGACCCAGGCGTTTACCCGCCTTTTTGGAGCCTTCGGCCGGAGACAGAGTATTTAAACGCATCTCTTACTCCTCAACTTTAACCATGAAGGAAACCGCGTTGACCATACCACGAACAGCAGGAGTATCCTCGCGCTCTACGGTGTGGCCAATACGACGCAGACCCAGGCCAAGCAGCGTTGCCTTGTGTTTCGGCAGACGACCGATTGCACTGCGGGTTTGAGTAATTTTAATAGTCTTTGCCATGGTTTATTTCCCCAGAATTTCTTCAACGGATTTACCACGCTTGGCAGCGACCATTTCTGGAGAATTCATATTTTCCAGGCCATCAATAGTTGCACGAACCACGTTGATCGGGTTGGTGGAACCGTATGCTTTAGCCAGAACGTTATGAACCCCAGCAACTTCCAGAACGGCGCGCATTGCACCACCGGCGATGATACCGGTACCTTCGGAAGCTGGCTGCATGAATACACGAGACCCCGTGTGAACACCTTTAACCGGGTGTTGCAGGGTGCCGTTGTTCAGCGCGACGTTAATCATATTGCGACGGGCTTTTTCCATCGCTTTCTGGATCGCTGCTGGAACTTCACGCGCTTTACCGTAACCAAAACCAACGCGACCGTTACCATCGCCTACTACAGTCAGAGCTGTGAAGGAGAAAATACGACCACCTTTAACGGTTTTAGATACGCGGTTTACCGCGATCAGCTTTTCCTGCAGTTCGCCAGCTTGTTTTTCGATGTGAGCCATCTTACACCTCTACCTTAGAACTGAAGGCCAGCTTCACGGGCAGCATCTGCCAGTGCCTGGACACGACCATGATATTGGAACCCGGAACGGTCAAAGGACACATCTTTGATGCCTTTTTCCAGAGCGCGTTCAGCGACAGCTTTACCCACAGCTGCTGCAGCGTCTTTGTTACCGGTGTACTTCAGTTGTTCAGCGATAGCTTTTTCTACAGTAGAAGCAGCTACCAGAACTTCAGAACCGTTCGGTGCAATTACCTGTGCGTAAATATGACGCGGGGTACGATGTACCACCAGGCGAGTTGCGCCCAGCTCCTGGAGCTTGCGGCGTGCGCGGGTCGCACGACGGATACGAGCAGATTTCTTATCCATAGTGTTACCTTACTTCTTCTTAGCCTCTTTGGTACGCACGACTTCGTCGGCGTAACGAACACCCTTGCCTTTGTAAGGCTCAGGACGACGGTAGGCGCGCAGATCTGCTGCAACCTGGCCGATCACCTGCTTATCAGCGCCTTTCAGCACGATTTCAGTTTGAGTCGGACATTCAGCAGTGATACCTGCCGGCAACTGATGGTCAACCGGGTGAGAGAAACCTAAAGACAGGTTTACTACATTCCCTTTAACCGCCGCACGATAACCTACACCAACCAGCTGCAGCTTCTTAGTGAAGCCTTCGGTAACACCGATAACCATTGAGTTCAGCAGGGCACGCGCGGTACCAGCCTGTGCCCAGCCGTCTGCGTAACCATCACGCGGACCGAAGGTCAGTGCATTATCTGCATGTTTAACTTCAACAGCATCGTTGAGAGTACGAGTCAGCTCGCCGTTTTTACCTTTGATCGTAATAACCTGACCGTTGATTTTGACATCAACGCCGGCAGGAACAACGACCGGTGCTTTAGCAACACGAGACATTTTTTCCTCCGATTAGGCTACGTAGCAGATAATTTCGCCACCAAGACCAGCCTGGCGCGCTGCACGATCAGTCATAACACCTTTAGAGGTAGAAACAACCGCGATACCCAGACCCGCCATAACTTTCGGCAGCTCATCTTTACGTTTGTAGATGCGCAGGCCTGGGCGGCTGACACGCTGAATGCTTTCTACAACAGCTTTACCCTGGAAATACTTAAGAGTCAGTTCCAGTTCCGGCTTGGTGTCGCCTTCAACTTTAAAATCTTCAATAAAACCTTCTTCCTTCAGCACGTTGGCAATTGCCACTTTCAGCTTGGAGGAAGGCATGGTGACCGCAGCTTTGTTCGCGGCCTGACCGTTACGGATACGGGTCAGCATATCCGCGATCGGATCTTGCATGCTCATCTGTCTTTACTCCCGTGATTCAATTGGTGACAATTACCAGCTAGCCTTTTTCAAGCCTGGTACTTCACCGCGCATGGCGGCTTCACGCAGCTTAATACGGCTCAACCCGAACTTGCCCACATAACCATGTGGACGACCTGTTTGACGGCAGCGGTTGCGCTGACGAGACGGGCTGGAATCACGCGGCAGAGACTGCAGCTTCAGAACAGCGTTCCAACGATCTTCGTCGGAAGCGTTCACATCAGAGATGATCGCTTTCAGTTCAGCGCGTTTCGCGAAGTATTTATCAGCTAAAGCTACGCGTTTTACTTCGCGTGCTTTCATTGATTGCTTAGCCATTCAGTAACCCTACCTTACTTGCGGAACGGGAAGTCAAAGGCAGCCAGCAGAGCACGGCCTTCTTCGTCAGATTTCGCAGTAGTGGTAATGGTAATATCCAAACCACGAACGCGGTCGACTTTATCGTAGTCGATTTCTGGGAAGATGATCTGCTCACGGACACCCATGCTGTAGTTACCACGACCGTCGAAAGACTTAGCGGACAAGCCACGGAAGTCACGGATACGTGGAACAGCAATAGTGATCAGGCGCTCAAAGAACTCCCACATGCGTTCGCCACGCAGAGTTACTTTACAGCCGATCGGATAGCCCTGACGGATTTTGAAGCCTGCAACAGATTTGCGTGCTTTGGTGATCAGCGGTTTTTGACCGGAGATTGCTGTCAAATCAGCTGCTGCGTTATCCAGCAGTTTCTTGTCAGCGATCGCTTCACCAACACCCATGTTCAGGGTGATCTTCTCGACCCGAGGGACTTGCATGACAGAATTGTAGTTAAACTCAGTCATGAGTTTTTTAACTACTTCGTCTTTGTAGTAATCATGCAGTTTCGCCATCGTACTACTCCAAATTACTTGATAGTTTCGCTGTTAGATTTGAAGAAACGGACTTTTTTGCCGTCTTCGAATCTAAAGCCTACACGGTCAGCCTTGCCGGTTGCCGCATTGAAGATTGCAACGTTAGAAACCTGAATTGCAGCTTCTTTTTCAACGATGCCGCCCGGTTGGTTCAGAGCCGGAACCGGCTTCTGGTGTTTCTTAACCAGGTTGATACCTTCAACAATGACCTTGCCGGAAGACAGGACATTCTTAACTTTACCGCGCTTACCTTTATCTTTACCGGTTAACACGATAACTTCGTCATCACGACGGATTTTCGCTGCCATGATTCGCTCCTTAGAGTACTTCTGGTGCCAGAGAGATAATTTTCATGAACTTCTCGTTACGAAGTTCACGAGTTACCGGCCCAAAAATACGCGTACCGATAGGCTGCTCGCTGTTATTGTTTAAAATAACGCATGCATTACCATCGAAGCGAATGACAGAACCGTCCGGGCGACGAACACCCTTCTTGGTGCGCACCACTACCGCCTTCAGCACATCACCTTTTTTGACCTTACCACGCGGAATCGCTTCTTTGATGGTGATCTTAATGATGTCGCCTACGCCTGCGTAGCGACGGTGCGAGCCACCCAGAACCTTGATACACATTACGCGACGTGCACCGGAGTTGTCGGCGACGTTCAGCATAGTCTGTTCTTGGATCATTTTAGTGCTCCGCTAATGTCAACTACTACTGAGACCCGAAAATCAGGTCGTTAAAAAAACCCCATATCGGGGGCGCGGCATTATAACACCGCAAATCAGATATGGGTAGAAAAAATAAACGGCCCATTACTGGGCCGTTTATTCGTTGAGAATGCGTACTGTATTACAGAACCGCTTTCTCTACAACGCGAACCAGAGTCCAGGATTTGGTCTTGGACAGCGGACGGCATTCGCGGATTTCAACCACGTCGCCGATACCGCATTCGTTGTTCTCGTCATGTACGTGCATTTTGGTCGTACGCTTGATGAATTTACCGTAGATCGGGTGTTTCACAAAACGTTCGATAGCAACAACAATGGATTTCTCCATTTTGTCGCTAACCACGCGACCTTGCAGAGTACGGATTTTATCGGTCATTACGCACCCGCCTTCTCAGTCAGTAAAGTCTTAACGCGTGCGACATCACGACGCACTTGCTTCAACAGGTGAGACTGTTGCAGCTGGCCACTTGCAGCCTGCATACGCAGGTTGAACTGCTCACGCAGCAGGTTCAGTAGCTCGGTGTTCAGCTCTTCAACGCTCTTCTCACGCAGCTCTTTTGCTTTCATTACATCACCGTCTTAGTTACAAAGGTGGTTTTAATCGGCAGTTTCGCTGCTGCCAGCTTGAATGCTTCACGGGCCAGCTCTTCCGGTACGCCGTCCATTTCATACAGGACTTTACCCGGCTGAATCAAGGCAACCCAATACTCCACGTTACCTTTACCTTTACCCATACGCACTGCCAGCGGCTTTTCAGTGATCGGTTTGTCCGGGAATACACGGATCCAGATCTTACCTTGACGCTTAACTGCACGGGTCATAGCACGACGTGCTGCTTCGATCTGACGGGCAGTCAGACGACCACGGCCAACAGCTTTCAGGCCGAAGCTGCCGAAGCTAACATCCGCGCCAGCAGCCAGACCACGGTTGCGGCCTTTGTGCATTTTACGGAATTTTGTACGCTTTGGTTGTAACATCAGCGACGCTCCTTATTTACGGCCTTTACGCTGCTGCTTTTTCGGTTGAGCAGCCGGTTTTTCCGGTTGTTCAACAGCAGCCATACCACCCAGGATCTCGCCTTTGAAGATCCACACTTTAACGCCGATTACACCGTAAGTGGTGTGCGCTTCAGAGGTGTTGTAGTCGATGTCAGCACGCAGAGTGTGCAGCGGTACGCGACCTTCGCGGTACCATTCGGTACGTGCGATTTCCGCGCCGCCCAGACGGCCGCTAACTTCAACTTTGATACCTTTAGCGCCCAGACGCATGGCATTCTGTACAGCACGCTTCATCGCACGACGGAACATAACGCGACGTTCCAGCTGAGAAGTGATGCTGTCAGCAACCAGTTTAGCGTCCAGTTCAGGTTTACGAACTTCGGCGATATTGATCTGTGCAGGAACGCCAGCGATATCCGCTACGACCTTACGCAGTTTTTCTACGTCTTCACCTTTTTTACCGATAACGATACCCGGGCGAGCGGTGTGAATGGTCACACGGATGCTCTTAGCCGGACGCTCGATAACGATACGAGATACAGACGCTTTAGCCAGTTCCTTCGTCAGGTACTGGCGTACTTTAAAATCGCTGTCCAGGTTGTCAGCGAATTCTTTGGTGTTCGCAAACCAGGTAGAGTTCCATGGTTTTACAATACCCAGGCGAATACCATTAGGATGTACTTTCTGACCCATTGCTAGTCTCCAGAGTCTCAGCGATCGGACACAACCACAGTGATGTGGCTGGTGCGCTTCAGGATGCGATCTGCACGACCTTTTGCACGCGGCATAATGCGCTTCATGCTCGGGCCTTCGTCTACGAAAATTTTCGTAACTTTCAGATCGTCAATGTCAGCGCCATCGTTGTGTTCAGCGTTAGCAATGGCAGATTCCAGAACTTTCTTGACCAGTACAGCCGCTTTCTTGTTGGTGTAGGTCAGAATATCCAGAGCCTGCGACACTTTCTTACCGCGAATCAGGTCAGCAACAAGGCGAACCTTCTGAGCAGAAGAACGAGCATGGCGATGTTTAGCGATAGTTTCCATCTCTTCCTCCTACCTTATTTCTTCTTCGCTTTTTTATCAGCAGCGTGGCCGCGATAAGTACGAGTCGGTGCGAATTCACCCAGTTTGTGACCGACCATTTCGTCGGAAACAAATACCGGAACGTGCTGACGACCATTATGGACAGCGATGGTCAAACCGATCATGTTAGGAAAGATCGTTGAACGACGGGACCAGGTGCGCAGGGGCTTCTTGTCTCCGCTTTCCACCGCTTTCTCTACCTTCTTCAGCAAGTGCAGGTCAATAAAAGGACCTTTCTTGAGAGAACGTGGCATGGCTTATCCTCTAAAATTATTTGCTACGGCGACGTACGATGAATTTATCAGTACGCTTGTTGCTGCGGGTCTTCTTACCTTTGGTCTGAACGCCCCACGGAGTTACCGGGTGCTTACCAAAGTTACGACCTTCACCACCACCATGTGGGTGGTCTACTGGGTTCATCGCAGTACCGCGAACGGTAGGACGAACGCCACGCCAGCGTGCAGCACCTGCTTTACCCAGAACGCGCAGCATATGCTCAGCATTGCCAACTTCGCCCAGGGTTGCACGGCAGTCTGCTTCGACTTTACGCATTTCACCAGAACGCAGACGCAGGGTGACATAAGCGCCATCGCGAGCAACGATCTGAACGTAAGTACCAGCGGAACGCGCCAGCTGACCGCCTTTACCTGGTTTCATTTCTACGTTATGAACGGTAGAACCAACCGGGATATTGCGCATCGGCAGGGTGTTGCCTGCTTTGATTGCAGCATCAACGCCAGACTGAATCTGGTCGCCAGCTTTCAGGCCTTTCGGGGCCAGGATGTAACGGCGTTCGCCGTCTTTGTACAGAACCAGCGCGATGTTCGCGGAACGGTTCGGATCGTACTCAAGACGTTCAACAACTGCCGGAATACCGTCTTTGTTGCGTTTGAAGTCAACAATACGATAAGCCTGTTTGTGACCACCACCGATATGACGAGTGGTGATACGGCCATTGTTGTTACGACCACCGGATTTGCTGTTTTTTTCAACCAGCGGAGCAAAAGGTTTGCCCTTGTGCAGCTCTGGGTTGACCACTTTAACGACGTGGCGACGACCCGGAGATGTCGGTTTACATTTAACAACTGCCATTGTATTACTCCTCCGACTTACTCAGCGCCGCCGACGAAGTCCAGATTCTGGCCTTCTTTCAGGGTGACGTAAGCTTTTTTCCAGTCGCTACGACGACCGATACGCTGTCCGTGACGTTTAACTTTCCCTTTAACAACCAGGGTGTTAACGACTTCGACTTCGACTTCAAACAGTTTCTGCACAGCAGCTTTAATTTCTGCTTTGGTCGCGTCTTTAGCAACTTTGAGAACGATGGTGTTGGTTTTTTCCATCGCAGTAGACGCTTTTTCAGAAACGTGCGGTGCGCGCAGCACCTTCAGCAGACGTTCTTCACGAATCATGCCAGCATCTCCTCAACTTGCTTAACAGCATCAGCAGTCATTACGACTTTGTCGAAGGCGATCAGGCTAACCGGGTCGATACCCGTCGCATCGCGTACGTCAACCTTGTGCAGGTTACGTGCGGCCAGGAACAGGTTCTCGTCCAGCTCACCGGTGATGATCAGCACATCTTCCAGAGCCATGTCTTTCAGTTTCTGTGCCAGCAGCTTAGTTTTTGGCGCTTCTACAGAGAACTTCTCGACAACGATCAGACGATCCTGACGTACCAGTTCGGACAAGATGCTTTTCAGCGCGCCGCGGTACATCTTCTTGTTAACTTTTTGACTGTGGTCCTGCGGACGAGCAGCGAAGGTCACGCCACCAGAACGCCAGATCGGGCTCTTGATAGAACCTGAACGCGCACGGCCAGTGCCTTTCTGGCGCCACGGTTTTTTACCGGAACCAGTTACTTCAGCACGAGTCTTCTGAGCACGAGTACCCTGACGAGCACCAGCTGCATAAGCAACAACAACCTGGTGAACCAGCGCTTCGTTGAAATCACGACCGAAGGTAGTTTCGGAAACAGTCAGCGCGCTCTGCGCGTCTTTCAATACTAATTCCATTGCTATCCCCTTACGCCTTCACAGCTGGTTTAACGATCAGGTCGCAACCGGTTGCACCCGGAACACCACCCTTAACCAGCAGCAGGTTGCGCTCAGCGTCAACGCGTACTACGTCAAGGCTCTGAACGGTTACGCGCTCATTACCCATCTGACCTGCCATTTTCTTGCCTTTGAACACTTTGCCCGGAGTCTGGTTCTGACCGATAGAACCCGGCACGCGGTGAGACAAGGAGTTACCGTGAGTCGCGTCCTGGGTACGGAAGTTCCAGCGCTTAACGGTACCTGCGAAACCTTTACCTTTAGAGGTACCGGTTACGTCAACTTTTTTAACGTCAGCAAACAGTTCAACGCTGATGCTCTGACCTACGGTGTATTCTTCGCCTTCAGCCAGACGGAATTCCCACAGACCACGGCCAGCTTCTACGCCAGCTTTAGCAAAGTGACCTGCTTCCGGCTTGGTGACACGGTTAGCTTTTTTAGCACCCGTAGTAACCTGAACAGCACGGTAGCCATCGTTAGCCAAGTCTTTAACCTGAGTAACACGGTTTGCTTCAACTTCGATAACGGTTACTGGGATAGAGACGCCATCTTCAGTGAAGATGCGGGTCATACCCACTTTTTTACCGACTAAACCAATCATTGTATCAACCTCTCAATCGCTCGATGACCTGATTAACCCAGGCTGATCTGCACGTCTACACCGGCAGCCAGGTCCAGACGCATCAGAGCATCAACGGTTTTCTCGGTTGGCTCAACGATGTCAACCAGACGCTTGTGAGTGCGAATTTCGTACTGATCGCGCGCATCTTTGTTAACGTGCGGAGAGATCAGAACGGTAAAGCGCTCTTTGCGGGTCGGCAGCGGGATCGGACCGCGAACCTGCGCACCAGTGCGCTTGGCAGTCTCGACGATTTCCGCGGTTGATTGATCGATCAGACGATGATCAAACGCTTTCAGGCGGATACGGATTCTTTGGTTCTGCATGAGACCAGAGCTCCAATTATTTTATAAACGAAAATGATTACTCCTCACACCCATTACGATTGATGGGAGAGTGTAACCGTTCTTACGTAGCTCCCCGATTGGGAGCATTGTTAAATAGCCAAATCGGCTATTCGAGGTTCAAATCGAACCTGCCGTCAATTACGACAAGCCCGCGCATTATACGTAAATCTCAGCCTGACGCAAGTGTCGGATAGAAATTAAACACTTTATTTAATGCGAGCATGATTCCAGATGGCGCGCCTGGGATGGCAACGCGCATCTTTTCTTTGGAAGGCATCAGGCAAATCTGGCAATACGCCGTTGTCGCTGTCGCATAAATCTATAAAGGTGAGCACAAGCCTTGACGAGGATTTGCTTATGTTTGTCGCCCTCCCCTTTCTCATTTTTTATGCATCGTTCTCTTTATTACTTGGCATATACGACGCGCGTACCGGTCTGCTGCCTGACCGGTTTACCTGTCCATTGCTGTGGGGTGGTCTGCTTTATCACCAAATTTGCCTGCCGGAGCGTTTACCGGATGCGCTTTGGGGCGCTATCGCCGGCTATGGCGGATTCGCGTTAATTTACTGGGGCTATCGCCTGCGTTATCAGAAAGAGGGGCTCGGATATGGCGACGTCAAGTACCTTGCTGCCTTAGGGGCGTGGCATTGTTGGGATAGACTGCCGTTACTGGTTTTCCTTGCCGCCATGCTGGCCTGTGGCGGTTTTGGCGTCGCGCTACTGGTGAGAGGTAAATCGGCATTAATAAACCCGCTACCTTTTGGGCCATGGCTGGCGGTGGCGGGTTTTATGACAAATTGGAAAGATTTCTTTCCGGATGGTTAATCGGTAACCTTAATTTGTGATTGCAGATAATTTTGCATACCAAGTTTGGCAATCAAATCCAGCTCAGTTTCCAGCCAGTCGATGTGACCTTCCTCGTCGGCAAGAATTTCAATCATCATATCCCGGCTGACATAATCATGAACGCTATCGGCATAGGCGATTGCCTCACGTAGATCTTTTGCGCCTTCCAGCTCAAGCCGGAGATCCGATCGTAACATCTCTTCGACATCTTCACCGATACCCAGCTTACCCAGATCCTGTAGGTTCGGTATGCCTTCCAGAAATAAGATACGCTCAATGTACTTATCCGCGTGTTTCATCTCATCAATGGATTCATGGTACTCAACATCATTAAGCCGGGTCAGCCCCCAGTTTTTGAACATACGGGCATGAAGAAAATATTGATTAATTGCGACAAGCTCATTTCCCAATAGTTTATTGAGATAATTTATGATTTTAACATCACCTTTCATTTTATAGTCCCTCCGCTTCCACTCTCTAGAGCGTAGATGGGGCTACAGGGATGTCAAAAAAAAGAGTGTGACTCAGGCGATCTCTTTAAATTCCGGCATTTGCGTTAACTCATCCTGCATCACTTCGCGCGCGGCGCGAATACACTTACCACATTGATTTCCCACAGGAATAAATTTACGCAACTGTTGAAATGACTGTGGATGAAATTGTCGTACAGCCTGGCGGATTTTTTTATCGCTTATACCATTACACAAACAAACGTACATGATCACTCCCGTTCAATTTCTGCGCAAAGTGTAAATGAGAATGGTTATGATTACAATAGCACAAAGCGATTTACGCCACGGGAGAAGCATTAAAAATGGCGGACAAATATAACAGCGACTAAATAGCAGGCAACAAAAAAGGGCGCCAAAGCGCCCTTTTTAATTCAAAACTAATTAACGAGTAATTAGCCCAGAACTTTAGCAACAACGCCCGCGCCAACGGTACGGCCGCCTTCACGGATTGCGAAACGCAGACCGTCGTCCATCGCGATCGGGTGGATCAGGGTAACAACCATTTTGATGTTGTCGCCCGGCATTACCATCTCCACGCCTTCCGGCAGTTCGATGGTGCCAGTCACGTCAGTCGTACGGAAGTAGAACTGCGGACGGTAGCCTTTGAAGAACGGAGTATGACGGCCGCCTTCATCTTTGGACAGAATGTACACTTCAGATTCGAACTTGGTGTGCGGCTTGATGGTGCCCGGCTTAGCCAGTACCTGACCACGTTCGATTTCTTCACGTTTGATACCACGCAGCAGAACACCTACGTTCTCGCCAGCACGGCCTTCGTCCAGCAGTTTGCGGAACATTTCAACGCCAGTACAGGTCGACTTCTGAGTCTCTTTGATACCAACGATTTCAACTTCTTCGCCCACTTTGATGATACCGCGCTCTACACGACCGGTAACAACGGTACCACGACCGGAGATGGAGAATACGTCTTCGATCGGCAGCAGGAACGGTTTGTCAATCGCACGCTCTGGTTCCGGGATGTAAGAATCCAGGTAGCCAGCCAGTTCGATGATTTTCGCTTCCCATTCTGCGTCGCCTTCCAGCGCTTTCAGAGCAGAACCACGCACGATCGGCGTGTCGTCGCCCGGGAAATCGTACTGAGACAGAAGTTCACGAACTTCCATTTCTACCAGTTCCAGCAGCTCTTCGTCATCAACCATGTCGCATTTGTTCAGGAACACGATGATGTACGGAACGCCTACCTGACGACCCAGCAGGATGTGCTCACGGGTCTGCGGCATCGGGCCGTCAGTCGCAGCAACAACCAGGATCGCGCCGTCCATCTGCGCAGCACCGGTGATCATGTTTTTAACATAGTCGGCGTGGCCCGGGCAGTCTACGTGTGCGTAGTGACGGGTCGGGGTATCGTATTCAACGTGAGACGTGTTGATGGTGATACCACGCGCTTTTTCTTCCGGCGCGTTATCGATCTGGTCGAATGCGCGGGCGGCACCGCCGTAGGTTTTAGCCAGTACGGTAGTGATGGCAGCGGTCAGGGTAGTTTTACCATGGTCAACGTGGCCGATAGTACCGACGTTAACGTGCGGTTTTGTACGTTCAAATTTTTCTTTAGACACGGCTATATTCCTTACTATAGCGCTCTCCCCTTCAGGAGAGAGCACGGGATTTTGGTTTTTAACCCTGCGGCTTATTTACCACGGGCTTCGATTACGGCCTGAGCAACGTTGTTCGGCGCATCATCATACTTCAGGAACTCCATCGTGTACGATGCGCGACCTTTGGTCAGAGAACGCAGCTGAGTTGCATATCCGAACATTTCAGACAGCGGTACTTCAGCGTGGATCTTAACGCCTGTAACGTCAGATTCCTGACCTTTGAGCATACCACGACGGCGGCTAAGGTCGCCGATAACGTCACCGGTATTCTCTTCTGGTGTTTCTACTTCAACCTTCATGATCGGCTCAAGCAGAACTGGTTTTGCTTTCTTAAAGCCTTCTTTAAAAGCGATAGACGCAGCCAGTTTAAACGCCAGCTCAGAGGAGTCAACGTCATGGTAAGAACCGAAGTGCAGACGCACACCGAGATCAACTACCGGATAACCTGCCAGCGGGCCAGATTTCAGCTGTTCCTGGATACCTTTATCAACGGCCGGGATGTATTCGCCAGGGATTACACCACCTTTAATGTCGTTGATGAACTCGTAGCCTTTCGGGTTAGAGCCTGGCTCCAGCGGGTACATGTCGATAACAACATGACCATACTGACCGCGACCACCGGACTGTTTCGCGTGTTTACCTTCGATGTCGGTAACTTTCGCGCGAATCGCTTCGCGGTAAGCCACCTGAGGCTTACCGACGTTCGCTTCAACGTTGAATTCACGCTTCATACGGTCAACGATGATGTCGAGGTGCAGCTCGCCCATACCAGCAATAATAGTCTGGTTAGATTCTTCGTCAGTCCATACGCGGAATGACGGGTCTTCTTTCGCCAGACGGCCCAGAGCCAGACCCATTTTTTCCTGGTCAGCTTTGGTTTTCGGTTCAACCGCGATGGAGATTACCGGCTCAGGGAATTCCATACGTTCCAGAATGATCGGGTTTTCCGGATCACACAGGGTGTCACCGGTAGTCACGTCTTTCAGACCGATAGCAGCAGCGATGTCGCCCGCGCGAACTTCTTTGATCTCTTCACGTTTGTTCGCGTGCATTTGAACGATACGACCGAAACGCTCACGTGCAGCTTTCACGGAGTTCATTACGGTGTCGCCAGAGTTAACCACGCCGGAGTACACACGGAAGAAGGTCAGGTTACCTACAAACGGGTCGGTGGCGATTTTGAACGCCAGCGCAGAGAACGGCTCGTCGTCGCTTGCGTGACGCTCAGCCGGCGTATCTTTACCGTCGTCCAGAATACCGTTGATCGCAGGCACGTCTACCGGGGATGGCAGGTAATCGATTACCGCATCCAGCATCGCCTGAACACCTTTGTTCTTGAACGCAGAACCACAGGTTACCAGGATGATTTCGTTGTTCAGAACGCGCTGACGCAGAGCACCTTTGATTTCTGCTTCAGTCAGTTCTTCACCACCCAGGTATTTTTCCATCAGCTCTTCTGAAGCTTCCGCAGCGGACTCGATCAGGTTCTGGTGCCATTCTTCAGCCAGTTCCTGCATGTCAGCCGGGATATCTTCGTATTCGAAGGTAACGCCTGCGTCTGCTTCGTTCCAGTTGATGGCTTTCATTTTCACCAGGTCAACAACACCGGTGAAACCTTCTTCAGCACCAATCGCCAACTGCAGCGGAACCGGATTCGCGCCCAGACGGGTTTTGATCTGACCAACAACTTTCAGGAAGTTCGCGCCCATGCGGTCCATTTTGTTAACGAACGCAATACGCGGAACTTTATATTTGTTTGCCTGACGCCATACGGTTTCAGACTGCGGCTGAACACCACCAACTGCGCAGTAAACCATTACCGCACCATCAAGCACACGCATAGAACGTTCTACTTCGATAGTGAAGTCAACGTGCCCCGGGGTGTCGATGATGTTGATGCGATGCGGTTCATACTGCTTAGCCATACCAGACCAGAATGCAGTAGTCGCTGCGGAGGTGATAGTAATACCACGCTCCTGCTCCTGCTCCATCCAGTCCATGGTAGCTGCGCCGTCATGAACTTCACCGATTTTGTGGTTTACACCGGTGTAGAACAGAATACGTTCGGTAGTAGTGGTTTTACCGGCGTCGATGTGCGCACTGATACCGATATTACGGTAGCGTGCGATGGGTGTTGTACGAGCCATTTGATTCCTCGTTGATATCTTTAGGCGTTCAGTTAAGTTATCCAAAACGGGCGACTTACCTGAAGCGCCCGCCTGGTGACTATGACTCCGAAGGGATTACCAACGGTAGTGTGCGAACGCCTTGTTGGCTTCTGCCATACGGTGAACGTCTTCACGTTTCTTAACTGCAGTACCTTTGTTGTCTGCAGCATCAGAAAGTTCGTTCGCCAGGCGCAGAGCCATGGATTTATCACCGCGTTTACGAGCAGCTTCAACGATCCAACGCATTGCCAGAGCATTACGACGAACCGGACGGACTTCAACTGGTACCTGATAAGTAGAACCACCAACGCGGCGAGACTTAACTTCGACAGTCGGGCGCACGTTTTCGAGAGCTACTTCGAATGCTTCCAGTTCAGATTTACCAGAACGCTGAGCCAGGGTCTCCAGCGCGCTGTATACGATTGATTCTGCAGTAGATTTTTTACCATCTACCATCAGGATATTGACAAATTTAGCCAGCAGTTCTGATCCGAACTTCGGATCCGGCAGAATTTTACGCTGACCAATGACGCGACGACGTGGCATGGAAATACTCCGTTGTTAATTCAGGATTGTCCAAAACTCTACGAGTTTAGTTTGACATTAATTTAAAACGTTTGGCCTTACTTAACGGAGAACCATTAAGCCTTAGGACGCTTCACGCCGTACTTAGAACGAGCTTGCTTACGGTCTTTAACGCCGGAGCAGTCAAGCGCGCCACGAACGGTGTGGTAACGAACACCCGGGAGGTCTTTAACACGACCGCCACGGATCAGGATCACGGAGTGCTCCTGCAGGTTGTGACCTTCACCACCGATGTAGGAAGTCACTTCAAAACCGTTAGTCAGACGAACACGGCAAACTTTACGCAGTGCGGAGTTCGGTTTTTTAGGGGTGGTAGTATATACACGAGTACATACGCCACGTTTTTGCGGGCATGCTTCCAGCGCAGGCACGTTGCTTTTCGCAACTTTGCGAGCACGTGGTTTGCGTACCAGCTGGTTAACTGTTGCCATTAAATAGCTCCTGGTTTTAGCTTTTGCTTCGTAAACACGTAATAAAACGCCCTCATACAATATGAGGACGCCGAATTTTAGGGCGGTGTCGAAAAGGTGTCAAGAAATATACAACGATCCCGCCATCACCAGGCCATCTGGTTGGCATACTTAACCGTGAGTCTGACAAACTCAGTATAGTCAACCCTGACGACACTGTCTGAAATTTGACCACCCAGGCCGCGGGCATCAATGTCTTCTTTCAAGGCATAGACCGTTATGGGGGCGTCGCGCAGACTTTCAAGGAAGCGGTTACCTTCAATAGCGACGGTAACGCCATCCTGGAACAACAAAAGCGCATCGCCCTCTTTTAGCAGGCGCAGCAAAGCGGGAAAATCAACGCCCGAAGCGCAATGGGGTAAGGTATGCAGCATAAACGACTCAGAATCTCAGGATGACATCATAGTTGCCAAGCTCGCGGCGTAACGCCACGGGTTCAAGCGGCGTGGCGTCTACCACAAAATTGACGCTCTCCAGACCACGCTCGCGCAGCGATGCCGCGCAGATCCAGCATTGATCAATATCGTACAAATCAAAGAGTTTGAAAGTAGCAATATAGTCACGCGCCAGAACAGCGTCTGGTTTTTGTCTGGGTAATAACTGAAAGACGCCGTCGCTGATAAAAAAGACGCCCAGCGCTTCCGTTAACGCTGACGTCGCCAGCAGCGCATCCAGTCCTTCACGGCCTGAGGCGCTACCGTGCGGCGCGGTGGAAAAGACAAATGCAATACGTTTCATTAAAACTGCACCACGCGATCGCAGGTGAGAGATGCCTCCGCCAGCGCGCCTAGCCCGCTTAGCGTAAAGCCCGGCTGAAGATTGGCGGACGGCAATCCCAGTCTGCCGGCTTCAGTTTCATCAATAATACCGCGACGAAGCGCCGCCGCCACACAGATGTTCAGCGCCACGCCATGCTGCGTATTCAATTTCTGCCAGGCGCGTACCAGATCATATTCATCGCTCGCCGGGGAGGTCAGGAGATTGGCGTTATAGATACCTTCACGATAGAAAAAGACGCTGGCTAACTCATGCCCCTCATTGAGCAGCGCGTGGGCGAACTGCAATGCGCTGCTGGCCTGCTGGGTGCCATATGCCGGCCCGGTGACCATAATGGCATAACGCATTATTTATCCTGCCCCTGAAAATCGCCGCTTTTGAACTGGCGAATATAGAGGTAAACCGTGTGTTTGGAGATGTTCAGACGATCGGCAACCTGGTTAATGGCATCTTTAATATCGAAGATACCTTTCTCATACAGGTTCAGAACGATCTGCCGATTCTTCGCATTGTTAGAGACGTTACGATCGGCATTCACCTCTTCGATGGTGAACTCCAGCGTCTGGGTCACTAAATCCTCTACCGAGGAGGCGAAGTTAACCGCCGAGCCGACTTCCGGCGTCTCAGGCGGAATAAAGGTGTTCATGATCTGTGAGAACGGCACATCAAGGTTCATGTTGATGCACAGCAGACCAATCACGCGATGCTCACGGTTGCGAATAGCAATCGTCAACGACTTCATCAAGACGCCGCTTTTCGCGCGCGTGAAATAACATTTCGACACGCTACTGTCCGCCCCCGTCATGTCGTGCAACATGCGCAACGCAAGGTCGGTAATCGGCGAGCCAATTTTACGGCCCGTATGTTCGCCATTGGCAATACGAATGGCTGAACATTTTAGGTCCTGCAAAGAGTGCAATACGATTTCACAATGGGAACCTATAAGCATCGCTAACCCGTCCACTACCGCTTCGTAGGATTTCAGAATATCGAAGTCGGTTTGCTCGAAGGGACGCTGATCCAGCAAATCAAGTTCACTGGTTTCGTTGGTTAAAAGCGACCTGGACATGAAAAAAAACACTCCTTTTCAGGAGCCTGTCGTTATGTTTTCAGGGCAGGCTCATTATTTACGCGGATGATTAAATTAATACAGTGAGGGTTCCTCTTTCCAGTACTAATTTGCTCGTCTATTTCAGGCTGCATGTGCGTTGGCGGTCATTCAGCCTACGGTCTCGCCCTTAACGACCAGCGCAAGCGCCATTATCCGCAAATCAAATTATGGTGAGTAATATATCCGGCCTGCATAAAAAAACCGCCGCTATTACAAGCGGCGGCTCTCAGTTTTTATTTTTTAGCAGCATCTGCGGCTTTAGCGTCAGCCGCATTGGCGGGTTTAGCATCCGCTTTCGGCGCTGGTTTGATATCCAGCAGCTCTACGTCGAATACCAGGGTGGAGTTCGCCGGGATACCCGGAACGCCCGTTTTACCGTAAGCCAGCGCCGGTGGGATAACCAGCTTGATCTTACCGCCTTTCTTAATATTTTTCAGGCCTTCAGTCCAGCCAGGGATAACGCCGTCCAGACGGAAGGAGAGCGGTTCGCCGCGCGTATAAGAGTTATCAAACTCTTTACCGTCGATCAGCGTACCTTTGTAGTTCACCACAACGGTATCGCTATCTTTCGGCGCCTCGCCCGTGCCTTCTTTCTCTACTTTGTAGAGCAGACCGGTAGAGGAGGTTTTCACGCCTTTCTCTTTAGCAAAAGCGTCGCGGAACGTTTTGCCTTTTGCTTCGTTATCGGCAGCGTCTTTTTCCATCTTCGCCTGAGCAGCGCTCTTCACGCGTGCTTCAAACGTCTGCAGCGTTTGCTCAATTTCCTGATCGGACAGTTTGCTCTTATCGGCAAAGGCATCCTGAACGCCGGCAATCAACTGATCTTTATCCAGTTTGATGCCCAACTTTTCCTGCTCTTTAAGCGAATTTTCCATGTAACGACCCAGCGAGGCGCCCAGCGCATAAGCTGCTTTTTGATCGTCGTTTTTAAATGCTGCTTTGCTATCAGCGGTAGCTGCCGGTTTCGCCGCATCAGCAGCAAAAGTGATCGGAGCGTGCATAGCAACGGCCATCGTAGTTGCCAGCAGCGTGGCTTTAAACAGTGATTTCATCCATATCTCCAGGGCCGGGGCATCTCGCCCCATGTTAACTTACGTAAGAAGCGTACTATAAATCGTTGCAGAACAAATCAACATACGAACACGCCCTATTATCACCTCTTTTCAGACTCTTTTTGTTTAAATTAGTTTCGTAGGGCGCGTAATGGTTACTGTGAAAGCCGGTAAAGTTAAGTAGAATCCGCCGACAGAGACAACATAAAGAGGTACATCATGCAGGATATCACGATGGAGGCTCGTCTGGCTGAACTGGAAAGCCGTCTGGCGTTCCAGGAGATTACCATAGAAGAACTAAACCTGACGGTAACCGCACATGAAATGGAGATGGCGAAGCTGCGCGATCATCTGCGTTTGCTCACGGAAAAGTTAAAAGCCAGTCAGCCGTCAAATATCGCCTCTCAGGCAGAAGAAACGCCGCCGCCGCATTATTGAGACGAAAAAAAAGCGGGGTTAACCCGCTTTTTTTGTGCCGGATGACACTAACGCTTATCCGACCTACCCTTGAAAGACGACGGGGATTAATGGCAGCCGCAGCCGCCTTTACCACCACCGCCGCAGCAGCCTTCGCCGCCGTGCTCGTGACCATGATCATGACCATGACCATGACCATGACCGCCACAGCAGCCGTCTTCACCGTGATCGTGGTGGTGATCGTGCGCGCCGTGAACATGACCGTGAGCCAGTTCTTCTTCAGTCGCTTCACGAATCGCAACGACTTCTACGTTAAATTTCAGATTCTGGCCAGCCAGCATGTGGTTACCATCAACCACAACGTGATCGTCTTCCACTTCGGTAATTTCTACCGGTACCGGCCCCTGGTCGGTTTCCGCCAGGAAACGCATCCCTACCTGCAGTTCATCAACGCCCATAAAGACGTCTTTAGGCACGCGTTGCACCAGATTTTCGTCATACTGGCCGTAAGCGTCGTTCGCGCCAACAGCGACATCAAATTTGTCGCCAACTTCATGGCCTTCCAGCGCGGTTTCCAGACCAGAGATCAGGGAGCCGTGGCCGTGCAGGTAATCCAGCGGCGCACTCACCGGAGACTCATCAACCAACACACCGTCTTCTGTACGTACCTGATAGGCCAGGCTGACCACCAAGTCTTTTGCTACTTTCATGATATCTCCTGAGCATGGGAAGAATAGTGGCGCAGATTGTAGCGGAATTCTGCAGCCGTGTACCCTTTAGCTTAAAAAAACCTGCGGCATATCGCTAGTCCGGATGAAAAATCCCGATCACTTGCTCTTCTTTGCGAACATGCTCGCGAACGTTTTTATCCGCTTCCCGCATTTGATGCCCGCACTTAACGCATTCAACAATATCGACATTATTTTCACGCCACATCGCCATTGTATCCTGCGCCTGACAGGCCGGACATTTCGCGCCTGCAATAAAACGTTTACGGATTGCCATCGTTCACCTCTACTCAAATTCATCCCAGCCATCCAACTGGCGCCGCTCCTGCTGCATTTCGCGCTGGAAAATCTCCTCCAGCTCGCGTCGGGCCTCTCTGGCGCGCGAAATCTGTATCGTGTCGGTATGTTCGGGGATCAGCTCCCGCAACATGCGCATATCCAGTCGACGAAAATGCAACTGCGCGCGCAGCGCCTGGTGCGGATGCATGCCTAACGACACCAGAGTTTTACATCCCAGTTCCAGCGCGCTGGAAAACGTTTCACGAGAAAACTGCGTGACCCCAGCCTGTAATAACTCATGCGCCTCCACACGTCCGCGCGCTCGCGCAAGAATATGCAGATGCGGGAAATGCTGCTGACACAATTCCACCAGCTTCATCGTATCTTCCGGTTCATTACACGTAATGACTATCGACTCCGCCGCTTCCGCGCCCGCAGAACGCAGCAGCTCTACTTGTGTGGCATCGCCGTAATACACTTTATACCCATATTTGCGCATCAGATTAACGGCGCCAATATCGCGTTCCAGCACGGTGATACGCATCTTATTCGCCATCAGTAAGCGAGTAATCACCTGACCAAAACGGCCAAAACCGACGACAATCACCTGGGGTTTATCATCTTCGACCCACGGTTTTTCATCTTTTTCTTCCGGGCCGTTAAGGCGGCGCGATAACCACTTATCAATCCCTTTCATCAGTAGCGGCGTGGTCATCATTGATAACGTGACAGTCACTAATAATAACGCCATCTGATCGCCCTGAAACAGACGTTGAGAAGAGGCAGTAGAAAAGAGCACAAAAGCGAACTCGCCCCCCTGACTCAGCACACAGGCAAACTGCATCCGCTCAGAATTTCTTATTCCATATAACCGCGCCAGGAGGTACAACGTCACCATTTTTATGAGGACGAGGATAATGACGCTCGCCGCCACCCACAGTAAATGGGTATAAAGTACGCCAAGATTTAGCGACATACCGACGGAGATAAAGAACAATCCAAGCAGTAAACCTTTAAACGGATCAATCGCGTTTTCCAGCTCATGCCGGTATTCGCTCTCTGCCAGCAAAACGCCGGCAATAAAGGTTCCCAGCGCCATCGACAGTCCCAGCGCGTCCATAAATAAGGCGGCACTCAGCACCAGCAACAACGTCGCGGCAGTGAAGACCTCCCGTACGCCGGACGCAGCAATAAAACGAAATACCGGGCGCAACAGGTAGCGCCCGCCAATTAGCATTACCGCGAAGGCCAGTACCTTCATTGCCACTTTGAACCAGTCGAAATGCTCGTCGACTGAGCCCGCCAATAACGGCACCAGCGCTAGCGCAGGAATCACAGCCAAATCCTGGAACAGTAAGACTGAAAATCCTAACTGCCCGGATTCGCTACGGTTCATGCCTTTCTCGCGCATTAGATGTAGCGCCATCGCCGTCGAGGACATCGCCAGGCCAATCCCGCCGACTACCGCCGCCTGCCATAAGAAACCGGTAAGCATCAGTAGTCCCGCCAGCACCGCCGCGCTTAGCAGAACCTGAGCGGCGCCGACGCCGAAGATAGAACGCCGCAGTTGCCAAAGCCGGGAAGGATTGAGTTCGAGACCAATAATAAACATCAGAAACACGACGCCCAGTTCGGAAAAGTGAAGAAGTTCGTCGACATCGCTAATAAATCCCAGCCCCCACGGGCCAATGGCAATTCCTGCCAGCAAATATCCTAAGACTGCGCCGATGCCCAGCCTGGCCGCCAGCGGCACTGCCACAACCGCCGCGAAGAGAAACAGCGTGCCCGCCATCAATAAATCAGCACCTTCCATCAATAGCCTCCCGCGCTCACAGGATTTGCCAGCCACTCGCCATAAGCTTTCGCATGACTGGCCAGCGTCTGCGGCGACTGGCGGCGCGCCCAGTACACAATAATGGGAGGCATCCAGTGCATCCGGCACATGGCCGCAGTCAGTTCAAAGGGGCGCAGTACATCGCTCATTGGATAGCGGTTTAGCGCGTCATACCGGTAAGCGCTCTCCGGCTCGCCGGTCGTAATCACGCTACGCCAGTACTTTCCCACCAGTTGGTTTCCCCCTGGTCCGCTGGCGAATCCCCAGCTCAAAACGCGATCAAACCATTCTTTAAGTAAAGCCGGGCAACTATAAGTGTAAAGAGGATGCTGAAAAACAATGACGTCGTGTTCTCGCAAAAGGGCTTGTTCATAAGGCGTATCGATAAAAAAATCAGGATAGCGCGCATAAAGATCGTGCACGGTTACGTTATTGTGCTGTATGGCCGGTTTAAGCAGTACCCGGTTAGCGACCGAGTCCTGAGATTCTGGATGGGCATACAACAGCAAGACTTTCGCTGGCTGAGACATCAATCCCCCCTCCCGGTTTTGTACTTTGCGTATCGACACTTCATCCTTCAACCTGCCGCTGCGTTGGCTACTAAGTTACTCGTCTCATCCTAAGACTCGCCCTTGCGGGCCATCGCTGTGTGACGTTCAAATCTGTTCCTGACAGATTTGTCACTCTCTTGCCGCCTTGATGCAGCCTGAATGATTTTGTGTATAGTCGTTGTTTTGAGCTACCATTGCGCTCCAGCGCGGCGGAACGCCCGAATATTACATTATCATAATGATAAATTAACATAGTTTGAACATACGGCGCCTTATGATTGTTTTCTCCTCGTTACAAATTCGTCGCGGTGTGCGCGTCCTACTGGACAATGCCTCGGCCACCATTAATCCAGGCCAGAAAGTCGGCCTGGTAGGTAAAAACGGCTGCGGTAAATCTACCTTGCTGGCATTGCTAAAAAATGAAATCAGCGCCGATGCCGGGAGTTTTACCCTGCCCGGAACCTGGCAATTAGCGTGGGTGAATCAGGAAACCCCTGCGTTGCCTCAGCCAGCAATTGAGTATGTCATTGACGGCGACCGCGAATACCGGCATCTGGAGGCGCAGCTTAACGACGCCAACGAACGTAACGACGGACATGCTATCGCCTCCATACACGGCAAGCTGGACGCCATCGACGCATGGACCGTTCGCTCGCGCGCCGCCAGCCTGCTACACGGCCTCGGCTTCTCTAACGATCAACTGGAACGTCCGGTCAGCGACTTTTCCGGCGGCTGGCGGATGCGCCTTAACCTGGCACAGGCGCTGATTTGCCGTTCCGATTTACTGCTGCTCGACGAACCGACCAACCACCTCGATCTGGATGCCGTCATCTGGCTGGAAAAATGGCTGAAGAGCTATCCGGGTACGCTGATTCTGATCTCCCACGATCGCGACTTTCTTGATCCGATAGTGGATAAAATTATCCATATCGAACAGCAGACTCTGTTCGAGTACACCGGCAACTACAGCGCATTTGAAGTACAGCGCGCCACGCGCCTGGCGCAGCAGCAGGCGATGTATGAAAGTCAGCAGGAGCGTGTGGCGCATCTGCAAAGTTATATCGACCGTTTCCGTGCCAAAGCGACCAAGGCGAAGCAGGCGCAAAGCCGTATCAAGATGCTGGAGCGTATGGAGCTTATCGCTCCGGCTCATGTGGACAACCCGTTCCATTTCAGCTTCCGCGCGCCGGAAAGCCTGCCTAACCCGCTGCTGAAAATGGAAAAAGTCAGCGCTGGTTATGGCGATCGCATCATTCTGGAATCCATCAAGCTGAACCTGGTACCCGGCTCGCGTATTGGTCTGCTGGGACGTAACGGCGCGGGGAAATCGACGCTGATTAAGCTGTTGGCGGGCGAACTGGAACCGTTGCACGGTGAGATTGGCCTCGCCAAAGGCATCAAGCTTGGCTACTTCGCGCAGCATCAGTTGGAGTATTTACGCGCTGATGAATCGCCGTTGCAGCACCTGGCGCGTCTGGCGCCGCAGGAGCTGGAGCAGAAGCTGCGTGATTATCTCGGCGGCTTCGGTTTCCAGGGCGACAAAGTAACAGAAGAGACGCAACGTTTCTCCGGCGGCGAGAAAGCGCGCCTGGTACTGGCGCTGATCGTCTGGCAGCGACCAAACCTGCTGCTGCTCGATGAGCCGACCAACCACCTGGATCTCGATATGCGTCAGGCGCTCACCGAAGCGCTGATCGATTTCGAAGGCGCTCTGGTAGTTGTCTCGCACGATCGTCACCTGATCCGCTCCACCACCGACGACCTCTATCTGGTGCACGACAAAAAAGTCGAACCGTTCGACGGCGATCTGGAAGACTACCAGCAGTGGCTGAGCGACGTGCAGAAGCTAAAAAACCAGGCCGACGACGTCCCCAAAGAGAACGCTAACAGCGCACAGGCGCGTAAAGATCAGAAGCGCCGCGACGCGGAACTGCGTACTCTGACGCAGCCGCTGCGTAAAGAAATTGCCCGTCTGGAAAAAGAGATGGAGAAGCTCAACGCCCAGTTAGCGCAGGCGGAAGAAAGGCTCGGCGACAGCAGCCTGTACGACCCCAGCCGCAAAGCGGAAATGACCGAGTGTCTGCAATTGCAGGCCAGCGCCAAATCCGGGCTGGAAACGTGCGAAATGGCATGGCTGGAAGCGCAGGAGAGGCTTGAGCAGATGATGAACGACTAACCGTAAAGGCCGGACGATGAGCGTATCAATTACCGACGATAAGAGATGCGCAAAACGGTAGCGTGGGCTTTACACTGATACCGGGGCAACAGATCTTAGGGGGTCAGTGGTTCCGGGAGCGGACGTCGCTCGCAGGCTGGCCGGGATGGGAAGCCTGCGTTATGTGATTTAGCGGCAAAGGTTGCCGTGATTTATTTTCGTCAGCGCGTCGTTCACGCCAAATAATTTAAACGTCACCTCATCAACACCAAGCTTTTTCAGGCGCGCAGTGTGTTTTTTAATATAAGCCTGCGCCGTTTCTTCGGATTCAAACAGATAAATGCCGCCAGCTTGCTGGTTTTTCTCGCTTTCCGTCCAGATTTTCCAGATGAAGCCCGGCTCCTCATTGATAGACTCCGCCAGCCCGACCAGTTGCTGGGTCATCTCCTCGCCAAAAGGGCCGCTAAAGTTAAAATGGATCTGTAAAAGTGTCTTCGACATGCCTTCTCCTTGAGTCACATAACCATCGTACAGCCACACTACCACGATTAATTCGGCTGATGCAGAGGTTCACGCTATTTCTGTAGGGTATTGCGCACACATTGAATACCGCCCCTTCTGGTGAGATGAGGCGCAATTTTATTTCGCCAGACGATCAATTGAACGTAAAATCACATATTGACTAATCTGTGAACCTTATGCGCGGTATAGTATTGTTTCCAATTATCAATTGTTCTGGTGCTATGGTTGAGATCACGTCTACAGAAATGACCCCGCCTGTCAATGACTCGCATGAATTTATTCCCATGCGCGGCATTCGTAATCGCCATTTACAAACTATGCTGCCGCGTTTAATCCGCCGCAAAGTGAAGTTCAACGCTCACTGGCAGCGGCTGGAGCTACCGGACGGTGATTTTGTCGATCTGGCATGGAGCGAAGAACCGCATCAGGCAAAGCATAAACCACGGCTAGTGGTCTTCCACGGTCTGGAAGGCAGCCTGAACAGCCCCTATGCCCACGGGCTGATTGAGGCGGCGCAAAAGCGCGGCTGGCTGGGCGTGGTGATGCACTTTCGCGGCTGTAGCGGCGAGCCCAACCGTCTGAATCGTATTTACCACTCCGGTGAAACGGAGGACGGAGCTTGGTTTTTACGCTGGCTACAGCGGGAGTTCGGCGCCGTTCCAACAGCCGCCGTGGGCTATTCGCTCGGCGGTAATATGCTGGCGTGCCTGCTGGCGAAAGAAGGCCGCGATATTCCCATCGAGGCGGCGGTGATTGTTTCTGCGCCCTTCGTTCTCGAAGCTTGTAGCTACCACATGGACAAAGGGTTTTCCCGCGTCTATCAGCGTTATTTGCTTAATCTGTTAAAAGCGAATGCGTCACGCAAACTGGCGGCGTATCCCGGGTCGCTGCCGGTGAATCTGGCACAACTGAAATCAATGCGCCGTATTCGCGAGTTTGACGACCTGATCACCGCGAAAATTCACGGCTTTGCCGACGCCATCGACTACTATCGTCAGTGTAGCGCCATGCCGTTGCTTAACCAGATTGCTAAACCGACGCTGATTATTCACGCTAAAGACGATCCGTTTATGGATCATCATGTAATTCCTAAAGCGGAAGATCTGCCGCCGCATGTGGAGTATCAGCTGACTGAGCATGGCGGACACGTGGGGTTTATCGGCGGTACGCCGCTGCGCCCTGAAATGTGGCTGGAACGCCGAATTCCTGACTGGCTGACAACGTACCTGGAGGCGTCATCATGATCATTCCCTGGCAGGGGCTCTCCCCCGACACGCTGGACAACCTGATCGAAAGCTTTGTGTTGCGCGAAGGCACCGATTATGGTGAACATGAACGTTCGCTTGAACAAAAAGTCGCTGACGTAAAACGCCAACTGCAATCCGGCGAGGCCGTGCTGGTATGGTCTGAATTACATGAAACGGTCAATATTATGCCGAAAAAGCAGTTTCGCGAATAAAACGCCTTTGCCGACAATACATTATTATTAAAGCTCAATCATGGAGTTGCCATGTCAGCCAAACATCCGGTGATAGCAGTAACAGGGTCAAGCGGCGCGGGGACCACCACCACCAGCCTCGCGTTTCGTAAAATTTTCGCGCAGTTAAATCTGCACGCCGCCGAGGTGGAAGGCGACAGTTTTCATCGTTACACCCGCCCGGAAATGGACATGGCGATCCGCAAAGCGCGTGATGCCGGGCGTCATATCAGCTATTTCGGACCTGAAGCCAATGACTTCAGCCTACTGGAACACACCTTTATTGAGTACGGGCAGACGGGTAAAGGCCAGTCGCGTAAATATCTGCATACCTATGATGAAGCCGTACCGTGGAATCAGGTTCCCGGTACGTTTACGCCCTGGCAGCCGCTTCCCGAGCCGACCGATGTGCTGTTTTATGAAGGACTGCACGGCGGCGTCGTCACGCCGCAACATGATGTCGCGCGTCATGTTGATCTGTTGGTTGGCGTGGTGCCTATCGTCAACCTGGAGTGGATTCAGAAACTGATTCGCGACACCAGCGAGCGCGGGCACTCCCGTGAAGCGGTGATGGATTCTGTGGTGCGTTCCATGGACGACTACATCAATTACATTACGCCACAGTTCTCGCGTACCCATATTAACTTCCAGCGCGTGCCGACCGTCGATACATCCAATCCGTTCGCCGCAAAGGGTATTCCATCACTGGATGAGAGTTTTGTGGTGATCCATTTCCGCAACCTGGAAGGGATCGATTTTCCCTGGCTACTGGCGATGCTCCAGGGCTCGTTCATTTCTCACATTAATACATTAGTGGTGCCGGGCGGCAAAATGGGACTGGCGATGGAGCTGATTATGTTGCCGTTGGTGCAGCGATTAATGGAAGGCAAAAAAATCGAATAACCGCGTTGAAATGCCCGATGGCGCTACGCTTATCGGGCCTACGAGATAAAACCCGGTAGACCGGATAAGGCGAAGCCGCCATCAGGCAATGATACTCATGCCGCAATCACTTCATACGAATGGGTAATATTGACCGCTTTTTCCAGCATTAGCGCCACCGAGCAATATTTTTCCGCGGAGAGATCGACAGCGCGCGCGACGGCAGCCTCTTTCAGATCGTTGCCGGTAACTATAAAATGCAAATTAATGTGCGTAAACAGGCGCGGCGCGACTTCCCGGCGTTCGGATGTCAGCTTCACTTCACAGTTGGTGACATTCTGACGGCCCTTTTGCAGGATGGATACCACATCAATAGCGCTACATCCGCCAGCCGCCATTAACACCATCTCCATCGGGCTCGGCGCTTTGTCACCGGAGTTGCCATCCATTAAAATCTGGTGGCCGGAGGAGGACTCTCCGAGGAACGTGAGTCCTTCAACCCACTTTACACGCGCTTGCATATTTCGTAACTCCAATGTTTCAATTTTCCTGAAAGATTACGCGCATACAACAAAACTCGCAATGGAAGGCGACCTGGGTCATGCTGAAGCGAGACACCAGGAGACACACGGCGAAAGCTATGCTAAAACAGACAAGATGCTACAGTAATACATTGACGTACTGCATGTATGCAGAGGACATCACATTACAGGCTACCGTCTATTTTCGTAGCCCTCTTCCCAGGTAGCGGGAAGCATATTTTTGCAACCCCAGAGACAGTGCCGTTTTCTGGCTCTGGAGACAGCTTATAACAGAGGATAACCGCGCATGGTGCTTGGCAAACCGCAAACAGACCCGACTCTTGAATGGTTCTTGTCTCATTGCCACATTCATAAGTACCCGTCAAAGAGCACGCTGATTCACCAGGGTGAAAAAGCAGAAACGCTGTACTACATCGTTAAAGGCTCCGTGGCAGTGCTGATCAAAGATGAGGAAGGGAAAGAAATGATCCTTTCTTATCTGAATCAGGGTGATTTTATTGGTGAATTGGGCCTGTTTGAAGAAGGCCAGGAACGCAGCGCCTGGGTACGTGCGAAAACCGCATGTGAGGTCGCTGAAATTTCCTACAAAAAATTTCGCCAATTAATCCAGGTCAACCCGGATATTCTGATGCGCCTCTCTTCCCAGATGGCTCGTCGCTTACAAGTCACCTCTGAAAAAGTAGGTAACCTCGCCTTCCTTGACGTCACCGGGCGTATCGCTCAGACGCTGCTGAATCTGGCGAAACAGCCCGATGCCATGACACACCCGGATGGAATGCAGATCAAAATCACCCGTCAGGAAATTGGCCAGATCGTCGGCTGTTCCCGCGAAACCGTTGGTCGTATTTTGAAAATGCTGGAAGATCAAAACCTGATCTCCGCGCATGGCAAGACCATCGTCGTCTACGGCACCCGTTAATCCCGTCAGAATGGCGCGTTTTATCATGCGCCATTTTTGTTTGCATCGATGTGGCGAAGACTGATTTATCACCCAGAGATTAATTACGCACTGCGGCAAACGCTGGTGCTGTGCCTGCCTGTGGCTGTCGGTTTATTGATCGGCCAGCTACACCTGGGATTGCTTTTCTCTCTCGTTCCCGCCTGCTGCAACATTGCAGGTCTGGATACACCGCACAAACGCTTTTTTAAACGCCTGATCATCGGCGCGTCGCTGTTCGCCGGATGCAGTCTGGCAACGCAATTCCTGCTGGCGGAATCCGTCCCCCTGCCGTTGATCCTGACCGGGCTCACGCTGGTGCTTGGCGTGACGGCGGAAATTAGCCCGCTTCACGCGCGGCTACTGCCAGCGTCGCTGATTGCCGCCATATTTACCCTGAGCCTTGCGGGATACATGCCCGTCTGGGAACCGCTGCTCATCTATGCGCTGGGCACGCTATGGTACGGCGTGTTTAACTGGTTTTGGTTCTGGCTATGGCGCGAACAGCCGCTGCGCGAGTCATTGAGTTTGTTATACCGTGAACTGGCCGATTACTGTGAAGCGAAATACAGCCTGCTCACCCAACATATCGATCCGGAAAAAGCGTTGCCTCCCCTGCTAATACGCCAGCAAAAAGCGGTCGATCTCATTACCCAGTGTTACCAACAGATGCATATGCTTTCGGCGCAAAACAATAATGATTACAAACGCCTACTACGGGTTTTTCAGGAAGCGATGGATTTGCAGGAACACATCTCCGTCAGCTTGCATCAGCCGGAAGAGGTACAGAAACTGGTAGAACGCAGCCATGCGGAAGAGGTGATTCGCTGGAATGCGCAAACGGTCGCCGCCCGCCTGCGCGTGCTGGCGGATGACATCCTTTATCATCGTCTGCCGACGCGCTTCTCCATGGAAAAACAGATTGGCGCTCTGGAGAAGATAGCCAATCAGCATCCTGAAAACCCGGTAGGTCAGTTCTGCTATTGGCACTTCAGTCGAATCGCCCGCGTGCTGCGTACTCAGCGACCGCTTTACGTCCGCGACCTGATGGCCGATAAACAGCGTCGCCTGCCGCTACTCCCGGCGCTGAAAAATTATGTGTCTCTTAAATCGCCGGCGCTACGCAACGCCGGACGCATCAGCGTGATGATGAGTATCGCCAGTCTGATGGGCAGCGCGTTGCACCTACCCAAACCGTACTGGATCCTCATGACGGTGCTGTTTGTCACCCAAAACGGCTATGGCGCGACGCGCGTACGCATTCTGCACCGTTCGGTCGGAACGCTGGTCGGCCTGGTGATTGCCGGCGTCACGCTGCACTTACATATTCCCGAAAGCATTACGCTGGCGGTCATGCTGGTGCTAACGCTGGCAAGTTATCTGATTATTCGTAAAAACTACGGCTGGGCGACGGTCGGCTTTACGGTAACGGCGGTATACACCATCCAGTTGCTAACGTTAAACGGAGAGCAGTTTATTGTACCGAGGCTGATCGATACGCTTATTGGCTGTTTAATTGCCTTTGGCGGCATGGTCTGGCTGTGGCCGCAATGGCAAAGCGGGCTATTACGTAAAAACGCCCATGATGCGCTGGAAGCCGATCAAGAGGCTATCCGACTGATCCTCAGTAACGATCCGCAAGCCACTCCGCTCGCTTATCAAAGAATGCGGGTCAACCAGGCGCATAACACGTTATTCAACTCGCTAAATCAGGCAATGCAGGAACCCGGATTCAATACCCACTATCTGTCGGATATGAAACTGTGGGTCACGCACAGCCAGTTTATTGTCGAGCATATCAACGCCATGACGACGCTGGCGCGGGAACACACCATGCTGACGCCGGATCTGGCGCAACGCTATCTGGAATCTTGCGAGATTGCGATTCAGCGCTGTCAGCAGCGCCTGGAGTACGACAGGCCAGGCGGCTCCGGCGACGTTAATATTCTGGAGTCGCCGGACATGCCGTCACATGGCTTATTGAGCACACTGGAGCAACATTTACAACGCATCATCGGCCATCTGAACACCATGCACACCATTTCGTCGATGGCCTGGCGTCAACGTCCGCATCACGGTATCTGGCTGAGTAAGCGGCTACGGGATACAAAAAGTTAAGATCGACTGCCGGATGCGCTACGCTTATCCGGCAATCCGCCCTCAGGCAACTACTTTCCCTACCGCCTGCGCAAAGCGCTGCATTCCTTCATTGATATCCGCCTCTTCCACCACCAGCGACGGGGCAAAACGCATCACGTCTGGTCCGGCATTGAGCACCATCACGCCGGCCTCCGCGCCTGCGTACAGAAAATCGCGCGCCCGACCTTTGTACTTCGGCTTCAGTTCCGCGCCAATCAGCAGCCCCATGCCGCGTATATCGCTGAAAATGTCAAATTGTTCGTCAATAGCCTGCAAATGTCGCACAAACTGTTGTCGCTTAGTATGAATGCCTTGTAGTACCTCTGGGGTATTAATGATATTGAATGCCGCGCCAGCCACCGCACAGGCCAGCGGATTGCCGCCATAGGTTGAACCGTGCGAACCGACATGGAAGGCCGAGGCGATCTCCTGCGTAGTCAGCATGGCGCTCACCGGAAAACCGCCGCCTAACGCTTTGGCGCTGGTGAGGATATCCGGCGTGACGCCGTAGTGCATATAGGCAAACAGGTCTCCGGTGCGCCCCATCCCACACTGCACTTCATCAAACACCAGCAACGCCTGATGATGATCGCATAGCTCACGCAGCCCCTGCAGGAACGCCGGCGTCGCGGCGGTTACGCCCCCTTCTCCCTGAATAGGCTCGACCACGACGGCGCAGGTATGATCGTCCATTACCGCTTTCACCGCATGGAGATCGTTGAAGGGAACGTGAATAATATCGGCGGGTTTCGGCCCAAAGCCGTCGGAATATGTCGGCTGCCCGCCGACAGAGACGGTAAATAAGGAGCGACCATGAAAGGCATTATGGAAGGCAATGATTTTCGTTTTGAACGGGCTATAGCGCACGCAGGCATAATGACGCGCCAGCTTAAAAGCGGTTTCGTTCGCTTCGGTGCCGGAATTCATAAACAGCACGCGCTCGGCAAACGTGGCGTCGATCAGTTTACGTCCCAGACGCAACGCCGGTTCATTGGTGAACACGTTGCTGGTGTGCCACAGGGTTTCGCCCTGAGTTTTTAACGCCTCGACCAGCGCCGGATGGCAATGGCCCAGCGCGGTAACTGCAATACCGCCCGCAAAATCAACATACTCTTTGCCTTGTTGATCCCAGACTCGACTCCCTTTTCCTTTTACTGGGATAAACTCCGCCGGTGCATAAATCGGCAGGATCACTTCATCGAAAGTTGCGCGCGTAATAGCCGTTTGTTCAGTTGCCATATCATTACCACCCGGTTAAGCAGGAATGCCAGTGAAATTATAATCACAAAATATGAATAAAAAATCACTCAATGGCAACCATTAATCAACGACAAAGAAAATTATTCAATAATGCGTGCCCTTGTTCGCTGAGAATACTTTCCGGGTGGAACTGCACGCCCTCCAGATCCCACTCGCGGTGGCGAATGCCCATAATCTCCTGCGTTTCGCTCCAGGCGGTGATCTCAAAACACTCAGGCAACGTGGCTGGGTCGACAATCAGCGAGTGGTAACGTGTCACGGTTAACGGGCTGGGCAATCCCCGAAACACGCCCTGTCCATTATGCGTAATAGGTGACGTTTTACCGTGCATCACTTTCGCTGCCCGCACCACCGTCGCGCCAAAAGCCTGCGCCATCGCCTGGTGCCCAAGACAGACGCCCAGCATCGGAATACGTCCGGCATAATGGCGGATGACCGCCAGTGAAATGCCAGCGTCATCCGGCGTACAGGGGCCTGGAGAGATAACGATTTTTTGCGGGTTCAAAGCGTCAATGTGCGCCAGCGTCAGCGCATCATTGCGCCGGACCTGCACTTCCGCACCCAGTTCACAAAAATACTGGTAGAGGTTCCAGGTAAAGGAATCATAGTTATCGATAAGCAGGATCATGGCGGCTCCGGGTCAGTAGAACCGCACTATTTTACTCAGTTTCGCGAGCTTCGCTTATCGCTTTCTGAAAAATCGCCTGCAAAGCGGAGAGATCACCCATCGCGCCGCTCTGGTTCGCCTGATTCCATGTTTCAACCGCTATACCTTGCCAACTCAGCGCGTAGCCTGCATGTAGCGCCAGTTGTTCAAAGAAGATGCGTTGCGCCAGTCCGCTCCCCAAGCGAAATGGATGGAGTACGTTAATTTCGCAGTAGTAATGCGCCAGTCGCTCGACAAACTTCTCATGCGCCAGACCGACCAGATAGCCCTCTTCTTCCAGAGCCTGCATCAGAGCATTGCCCTCTTTCTCGATATAGGCAAAGTGGCAGAAACGGGTATCGCCCTGGTAAATATCGACCTCCCGCAGTTGTCCCGCCCAGTCGAAAATATCTTGATAGAGCTGGCGATGAATCGCGCACAGATGAGGCAAGCCGCGTACCAGCGGCCCCAGTTCAATCGTGGCGGCGCGGAGCGCGGTCATTTCATATGCCGCTTGCGCCAGTCGCTGGGCCTGATGAATCCCCAGCCGATTACGCATCACATTCAGCCCCGGATAGAGGTACGGATCGCGTCCTTCGCCAAATTTATCGCTCATAGTGCCTCCGAAGCTCGTCAAGACGTGCCAGCGCTTCGTCAGCGGTCAGGGTTACTAAGGGGATCTCAATACCTTCGAGACGGCGGCTTTGCTGGAAGTTAACGTTGCGCCGCTGTTCCCAAAAGCGTGACTTTTGTTTATCGGTAAGTTTCTTCACCTGGCCTCCCTGAATATGCCTGTGCTTGACCACAAGTATAAGCAGCAATTTCAGGTTACGCTGAGACAGGGAGAAAACGCGGGTGGCTCGCACCCGCGCAGGCATGTTTTATGGCAGGACTTTCGCGGAAAGGATAACGACTGGTTTTGTCGGCACATTCTGATAAGGCCCGACATCGTGCGTCGGTACCTGTGAGATTTTATCGGCGACATCCATACCTTTTACCACTTTACCAAATACCGCATAGCCAAAGTCGCGCTGGCCGTGGTCGAGAAAAGCGTTATCCGCGACGTTAATAAAGAACTGGCTAGTGGCGCTGTCTTTATCTGCGGTGCGCGCCATCGCGATCGTGCCGCGAGTATTACGCAGGCCGTTGTCGGCTTCATTCTTAATAGGCGAATTCGGTTTCTTCTGCTGCATCTGCTCGTTAAAACCACCGCCCTGAATCATAAAGCCAGGAATAACGCGGTGAAACGTGGTGTAGTTATAGAAACCACTGTTGACGTAATCGACAAAGTTTTTCACGGAAACCGGCGCTTTCTGACTATTCAGCTCCAGCTCAATATTCCCGGCTGAGGTGGTTAACAGCACATGAGGATCGCCTTTTGCTGCCAACGCTGCGGGAGAAAGAGCAGAAAAAGCGAAAACAGCTACGACAGCCGACAGAGTCGATTTGAGCATGAGATTTCCTTAACGAGAGCAGAAATAAAGCAAGTGAACTGATTCTAAAGAGCCTTCCAGGGCCAGGCCAGCCCTTTACCTAATTTTACGTATCTGAAACAAATGTAACGCTATGATGTAGCGCCTCATTCTTCGCGATGTAGCGTGATGTAGTTCACATTAAAAAATGTAACAAACACTGCGTATGCTAATAATTATTTAAATGTGTCACTAAAGCGCCTAAAATCTGCCCGCTTAACGCGCCCTCCACGCGCTTCACTTATCTTCAAGGTCCGACCATGACTACTAGCAACCGCATCAAGCTCACATGGATCAGCTTTCTTTCCTACGCCCTGACCGGGGCGCTGGTAATTGTCACCGGGATGGTGATGGGAAATATTGCAGACTATTTTCATCTGCCCGTTTCCAGCATGAGTAATACCTTTACGTTCCTGAACGCCGGGATTTTGATCTCAATCTTCCTCAATGCCTGGCTGATGGAAATCGTCCCGCTGAAAACACAGCTACGCTTTGGTTTCATCCTGATGGTACTGGCGGTTGCCGGGTTGATGCTCAGCCATAGCCTGGCGCTGTTCTCAGCGGCAATGTTTGTGCTGGGGCTGGTCAGTGGGATCACCATGTCGATTGGTACCTTCCTGATTACACAACTGTATGAAGGGCGCCAGCGCGGTTCCCGACTACTGTTTACCGACTCCTTCTTCAGCATGGCGGGGATGATTTTTCCCATGGTCGCCGCCTTCATGCTGGCGCGCAGTATTGAATGGTACTGGGTTTACGCCTGCATCGGCCTGGTCTATCTGGCGATTTTCATCCTGACCTTCGGCTGTGAATTTCCGGCGCTGGGTAAACATGCGCAGCAACCGGACGCGCCGGTAGTGAAAGAGAAATGGGGCATTGGCGTGCTGTTCCTGGCGATCGCCGCGCTATGCTACATCCTCGGTCAATTGGGCTTTATCTCCTGGGTACCAGAATACGCCAAAGGCTTAGGCATGAGCCTGAATGATGCCGGGGCGCTGGTAAGCAATTTCTGGATGTCTTACATGGTTGGCATGTGGGCGTTCAGCTTTATTCTGCGGTTCTTCGATTTGCAACGCATCCTGACCGTACTGGCGGGTCTGGCTACCGTTCTGATGTACCTGTTCATTACCGGTACGCCGGAACATATGCCGTGGTTTATTCTGACACTGGGCTTCTTCTCCAGCGCCATTTATACCACCATTATTACTCTTGGTTCCCAGCAGACGAAGGTCGCGTCGCCGAAACTGGTTAACTTCGTTCTGACCTGCGGCACCATCGGAACGATGCTGACATTCGTCGTCACTGGTCCTATCGTGGCTCATAGCGGCCCACAGGCGGCATTACTCACCGCGAATGTTCTGTATGCGGTGGTATTTGTAATGTGCTTTGCGCTCGGCTTTGTGTCCCGTCATCGCCAACATAGCGCGCCGGCTGCGCATTGATAATAATTGCCGGATAAGGCGAAACTGCCATCCGGCAATCTATTTTTCCCCTCTTCCTGACGGGGTAGGCCTGGTCATCTACCCCCCTCATTTTGTGCATTTTTTGTGCAAACCTGAAAAACCTGTCAATTCCGTTACTTATAAAAATCCTGCCAAATCAGCCATATACCCATTAAGGGGTATATAAAGGTGAATTTGATTTGCATCAATAAGCGGGGTTGCTGAATCGTTAAGGTAGGCGGTAATAGAAAAGAAATCGAGGCAAAAATGAGCAAAGTCAGACTCGCTATTATCGGTAATGGTATGGTCGGCCACCGCTTTATTGAGGATCTCCTTGATAAATCCGACGCTAGCCTGTTCGACATTACCGTGTTCTGTGAAGAACCCCGTAAAGCCTATGACCGTGTCCACCTGTCATCCTACTTCTCCCACCACACCGCGGAAGAGCTCTCTCTGGTGCGTGAAGGATTTTACGAGAAGCACGGCGTGAAGGTACTGGTTGGCGAACGCGCAATTACCATTAACCGTCAGGAGAAAGTTATTCACTCCAGCGCGGGTCGTACCGTTTATTATGACAAGCTGATCATGGCAACCGGTTCATATCCGTGGATTCCGCCGATTAAAGGCTCCGAAACCCAGGACTGCTTCGTTTACCGTACCATTGAAGACCTTAACGCTATCGAATCCTGCGCCCGTCGCAGCAAACGCGGGGCGGTGGTCGGCGGCGGTCTGCTGGGGCTGGAAGCCGCTGGCGCGCTGAAAAACCTCGGCGTAGAAACGCACGTCATTGAATTTGCGCCAATGCTGATGGCGGAACAGCTCGATCAGATGGGCGGCGAGCAGCTACGTCGCAAGATCGAAAGCATGGGTGTGCGTGTACACACCAGTAAAAACACGCAAGAGATTGTTCAGCAGGGTAACGAAGCGCGTAAGACTATGCGTTTTGCCGACGGCAGCGAGCTGGAAGTCGATTTTATCGTCTTCTCTACCGGTATTCGCCCTCGCGACAAGCTGGCTACCCAGTGCGGTCTGGCCGTCGCGCAACGCGGCGGTATCGTGATTAACGACACCTGCCAGACTTCCGACCCGGATATCTACGCTATCGGCGAGTGCGCCAGTTGGAACAACCGCGTTTACGGTCTGGTCGCGCCGGGCTATAAAATGGCCCAGGTCGCCGTTGACCATATCCTCGGCAGTGAAAACGCCTTTGAAGGGGCGGATCTCAGCGCCAAACTGAAGCTGCTGGGCGTGGACGTGGGCGGCATCGGCGACGCGCATGGCCGCACGCCGGGCGCGCGTAGCTACGTTTACCTCGATGAAAGCAAAGAAGTCTACAAACGTCTTATTGTCAGCAAAGATAACAAAACGCTACTCGGCGCAGTACTGGTCGGCGACACCAGCGATTACGGTAATCTACTGCAACTGGTGCTGAATGCCATCGAACTGCCGGAAAATCCGGATTCGCTGATCCTGCCGTCGCACGCGGGCAGCGGTAAACCGTCTATCGGCGTGGATAAACTGCCGGACAGCGCGCAGATCTGCTCCTGCTTCGACGTGACTAAAGGCGATCTGATCGCCGCCATCAATAAAGGCTGCCATACCGTGGCGGCGCTGAAAGCGGAAACCAAAGCCGGAACCGGCTGCGGCGGCTGTATCCCGCTGGTGACGCAGGTACTGAACGCCGAACTGGCGAAACAGGGCATCGAAGTTAACAACAACCTGTGCGAGCACTTTGCTTATTCTCGTCAGGAACTGTTCCACTTAATCCGCGTAGAAGGCATCAAAACCTTTGAAGAGCTGCTGGCGAAACACGGTAAAGGCTACGGCTGCGAAGTGTGTAAGCCGACCGTCGGCTCGCTGCTGGCGTCGTGCTGGAACGAATACATCCTCAAGCCGCAGCACACTCCGCTACAGGATACCAACGATAACTTCCTGGCGAATATTCAGAAAGATGGCACCTACTCGGTGATCCCGCGCTCGGCGGGCGGTGAAATCACGCCGGAAGGTCTGGTGGCCGTGGGTCGTATCGCCCGCGAGTTTAACCTGTACACCAAAATTACCGGCTCTCAACGTATCGGTCTGTTTGGCGCGCAAAAAGACGATCTGCCGGAAATCTGGCGTCAGCTGATTGAAGCGGGTTTCGAAACCGGTCACGCGTACGCCAAAGCGTTGCGGATGGCGAAAACCTGCGTCGGCAGCACCTGGTGTCGCTACGGGGTTGGCGACAGCGTCGGTTTCGGCGTGGAGCTGGAAAACCGCTATAAAGGCATTCGCACCCCGCACAAAATGAAGTTCGGCGTCTCCGGCTGTACCCGTGAATGTGCGGAAGCGCAGGGTAAAGATGTCGGTATCATCGCCACCGAAAAAGGCTGGAACCTGTACGTCTGCGGTAACGGCGGCATGAAACCACGTCACGCGGATCTGCTGGCAGCCGATCTCGATCGCGACACGCTGCTCAAGTATCTCGACCGCTTTATGATGTTCTACATTCGTACCGCCGATAAGCTGACCCGTACCGCGCCGTGGCTGGATAATCTGGAGGGCGGCATCGACTACCTGAAATCGGTCATTATCGACGATAAGCTGGGCCTGAACGAACATCTGGAAGAAGAGATGGCACGCCTGCGCGCAGCGGTGGTCTGCGAGTGGACGGAGACCGTCAACACGCCAGCGGCGCAGGTTCGTTTCAAACACTTCATCAACAGCGACAAGCGCGACCCAAATGTCCAGGTCGTCCCAGAACGCGAACAGCATCGTCCGGCCACGCCGTATGAACGTATCCCGGTCACTCTGGTGGAGGAAAACGCATGAGCCAGTGGCAAAACATCTGCAAAATCGATGACATCCTGCCGGGAACCGGCGTCTGCGCGCTGTCAGGCGGCGAGCAGGTGGCGATTTTCCGTCCTTACCATAGCGATCAGGTGTTCGCGATCAGCAACATCGACCCGTTCTTTGAGGCCAGTGTGCTGTCTCGTGGGCTAATTGCGGAACACCAGGGCGAACTGTGGGTCGCCAGCCCGCTGAAAAAACAGCGCTTTCGTTTAAGCGACGGACTGTGCATGGAAGATGAGCAGTTCTCAGTGAAACATTACGAAGCGCGAGTGAAAGACGGCACGGTGCAACTGCGCGGTTAATAAATTTTTGGGAGGCGCAACGCCTCCCCTTTTTTGTATTTTTTTCATTTTCATTGTTATCACAAAATCATTTGTACTGCATCGCGGCGGCAACTGAGCAACAAATTCGTCAGGAACGAATTTGAACAGCCGCTGGCTGCCTTCGGTGAGGGACAAGGATGTCCCTCATTAATCCCCAGGAGCATAGTTCACTATGTGACTGGGGAGCGACGGCCCGCAAGGGCGAGTCTCAGGATGAGACGAGTAACTCAGCAGCCAACAAAGAGGCAGGGCAAAGGATGAAGTGAGAAAAGGATAATCAACACATGTTCACAGACACTATCAATAAGTGTGCGGCTAACGCTGCGCGTATCGCACGCCTGTCGGCGAATAATCCGCTCGGCTTCTGGGTCAGTTCCGCAATGGCCGGGGCTTATGTCGGCCTCGGTATTATTCTCATCTTCACCCTCGGTAATTTACTCGATCCTTCCGTGCGTCCTTTGGTGATGGGTGCCACCTTCGGTATCGCCTTAACGCTGGTGATTATTGCTGGTTCCGAACTGTTTACTGGCCACACCATGTTCCTGACGCTGGGCGTCAAAGCAGGCACTATCAGCCACGGTCAAATGTGGGCTATCCTGCCGCAAACCTGGCTCGGCAACCTGGTCGGCTCCGTCTTTGTCGCGCTGCTTTACCGCTGGGGCGGCGGCAGTTTGTTGCCTGTCGATACCAGTATCGTTCACTCAGTCGCGCTGGCGAAAACCACAGCGCCCGCCATGGTACTGTTCTTCAAAGGCGCGCTGTGTAACTGGCTGGTTTGTCTGGCAATCTGGATGGCAGTCCGCACGGAAGGCACGGCGAAATTTCTTGCTATCTGGTGGTGTCTGCTGGCGTTTATCGCTTCCGGCTACGAGCACTCCGTCGCTAATATGACGCTGTTCGCCCTCTCCTGGTTTGGTCATCACAGCGACGCCTATACCCTGTCCGGAATCGGACACAATCTGTTATGGGTCACTCTGGGCAATACTTTATCCGGCGTCGTGTTCATGGGATTAGGTTATTGGTATGCTACGCCGAAATCGGAGCGCCCTGTTCCGCAAAAAATCAACCATATTAAGGTTACAACCAACCATTAAGGGGTAATGTCGTGGACCATTTGCCTGTATTTTGTCAATTACGCGACCGCGACTGTCTGATCGTCGGCGGCGGCGATGTCGCTGAACGCAAAGCACGGTTACTGCTGGAAGCAGGCGCGCGTTTAACGGTTAATGCGCTGGCCTTTATTCCACAGTTCACCGTATGGGCAAATGAAGGTATGTTGACTCTGGTTGAGGGGCCATTCGATGAAACGCTTCTCGACTCGTGTTGGCTGGCGATCGCGGCCACCGACGACGATGCCGTCAACCAGCGCGTCAGCGAAGCGGCGGAGTCACGCCGTATCTTCTGCAACGTGGTGGATGCGCCGAAAGCCGCCAGCTTTATCATGCCCTCCATTATTGACCGCTCGCCGCTGATGGTCGCGGTTTCCTCCGGCGGCACCTCTCCGGTGCTGGCGCGTCTGCTGCGCGAGAAGCTGGAATCGCTGCTGCCGCAGCATCTGGGGCAGGTCGCGCGCTATGCCGGACAACTCCGCGCCCGGGTGAAAAAACAGTTCGCCACCATGGGCGAACGTCGTCGCTTCTGGGAAAAATTTTTCGTCAACGACCGGCTGGCGCAGTCGCTGGCGAATGCCGATGAGAAAGCGGTTAACGCGACAACCGAACACCTGTTTAGCGAACCGCTGGATCACCGCGGCGAAGTCGTGCTGGTCGGCGCCGGGCCGGGCGATGCCGGACTGCTCACGCTGAAAGGGTTACAACAGATCCAACAGGCGGATATCGTGGTTTACGATCGTCTGGTCTCCGACGACATTATGAACCTGGTTCGCCGCGACGCCGATCGGGTCTTTGTGGGGAAACGCGCGGGCTACCACTGCGTCCCGCAGGAGGAAATCAACCAGATCCTGCTGCGTGAAGCGCAAAAAGGTAAACGCGTGGTACGCCTGAAAGGCGGCGATCCGTTTATCTTTGGGCGCGGCGGCGAAGAGCTGGAGACGCTATGCCATGCCGGTATCCCGTTCTCGGTGGTTCCCGGTATTACCGCCGCTTCCGGCTGTTCGGCTTATTCCGGCATTCCCCTCACCCACCGCGACTACGCACAAAGCGTGCGGCTGGTCACAGGTCACCTGAAAACCGGCGGTGAGCTGGACTGGGAAAACCTGGCGGCAGAAAAACAGACGCTGGTGTTCTATATGGGACTCAATCAGGCGACAACTATCCAGGAAAAACTGATCGCATTCGGTATGCAGGCCGATATGCCCGTCGCGCTGGTTGAAAATGGCACTTCCATCAAACAACGGGTAGTCAATGGTGAGCTGGCGCAACTAGGTGAACTGGCGAAACAAGTTGCCAGCCCGGCGCTTATTATTGTTGGCCGTGTGGTCGGGCTCCGCGATAAATTAAATTGGTTCTCAAATCATTAATAAAAAAGTGCCCTGGGATTCAGGGCATTTACTTTTTCTCGCCTGATAAATGTATTTTTTCTTACTTTACAATTAAACTTTTTTAAATTTATTCACAGCTCTTATAAATATAGCGACAATCATCGCCACATATCGCAAACTCCCAACCTCCTACCTGAAACACATAATTATAAAGAATATTAGTAGGGTTTCTAACACTGCCGCGGTGTTGGAAAAGCAGAGACGAAAATATAGACTCTCTCTGTAATTATTAATATCCATTCCTCGCCTTATTGTCCCCTTCCCTCTTATACTAAGGATTTATTATGCAAAGGAAAAAAATACTGGCTATTGGTATTGCACTTGCATTGCAAACGTCTTACTACCCTGCAATGGCGGCAGAAAATACCGACGATGATGAAAAATGCCCAGCCAATAGTTCTTCGTTATCCCTGTCAGAACGTAACAAATTACCAGCAACCTGTCTGATCGCTAACAACGAAAATGACAATCACTGGACATGGGTAGCGGGCGGTGTGGCGGCGCTGGCCACTGGCGTCGCCCTCGGCGTATACAATAGCGATACCGACGGTAACGCGCACGGCAATAATTACGCGCCTACGCCAGCCAATGACGACGGGGACGACATTGTCCCGCCGGACGACAGCAGCGGCGACAATGATGACGTTATCCCGCCCGATGATGGCGATGATAATGTCACACCGGTGGATCACACCGTCAAAACCTTTATCAACAGCGTCGCAATCAATAAAGGCGCCAAAAGCTTACTTTTCGATGACATTAAACTGGATAACGGCAAACATCTCGGCGGGGCCACGCTCAGCTACGTTGAAGAAAGCGATCAATGGGTGCTCACCACCGAAGGCGGTAAAACGCTGAACGTCGCCAACTGGAAAGTCACGGATTATAACGCCGCCGTGCTGGAGGGCACTCAAGCCAACGGCCTGTACTGGAAGTATGACAGCCGGGGCTACCTGATCCTCGCTGATGAGAATACGACGGTAATAACCGGCGATGAAGAAGAACACGCCACCACGCGCGGAATGACCATCAGCGGCGAGGGTAAAACAGGGGTGATTATCTCAGGCGACCATACCATCAATACGTTAAGCGGCGATTCTACCGCCACTGATGGCGCGGTCGGCCTGGTCATTACCGGCGATGGCAGCCAAAATACCATCGCCGGCAACTCCACCGTGGATGGCGCCATCGGCGCATTGATTTCCGGTTACGACACTGTCACCAATGCTTCCGGCGAAATCACCGTCACCGGCGGCGGCACCGCCATGATCATCGATGGCGATAACATCACGCTGAATAATAAAGGTATTTCCGATATTAGCGGCCAGGGCTCCACCGGTTCCATTATCAATGGTAATAACGCGAAGATCGCTAACGATGGGAAAATGAACGTCTCGGATGGCGCAACGGGGGCCAGGATCACTGGTAACAATGCCACCATTGATAACAACGGCAACACGACCACTCGCGGGGAAGGCTCTGTCGCGCTGATTGTTGATGGCGACAATACCACAATCACCAACGAAGGGACTCAGAGTATCTCCGACGGCGCAACGGGCTCGCACGTTAAAGGCGATGACGCCACAGTCAACATGACTGGCGACATTACCGTCAACAGCGGCGGCACGGCGATGATTATCGACGGCCGCGATGCCAGCGTCGTTATCGGCGGGAAGTCTGACATCAGCGGTCAGGGCTCTACGGGAACGGTCATTAACGGCGATAAAGCACGCATCACCAACGACGGCAAACTGAACGTCACTGACGGCGCAACAGGCGCAGAGATCGTCGGGGACGATGCGGTCATCGACAATACCGGGGGTATGTCCATTGATGGCGCAGGCTCTACTGCATTGTCCATTGATGGCGATAATGCGCTCATCATCAGTGAGGGGAACCAGACCATCACCAACGGTGCAGCAGGAACGCGCATCGACGGCAATAACGCCCGCATTGCCAATACCGGTGACATCAACGTGGATGGCGCAGGCTCCAGCGCCATTATTATCAACGGTAGAGACGCCTACCTGACACAGGCAGGCGATCTGCTGGTCATCCATGGCGCGATGGGGATTACTAGCGACGGTCAAAACAACACGGCCAAAAATATTGGTAATGCCACGGTGCACGATGCCAACTCCGTCGGCTTCATTGTTGCAGGGCAGGGAAACACCTTCAATAACAAAGGTAATATCGATATCAGCCTGAACGGCACTGGTACGCTGGTCAGCGGAAACCAGTCTCAGGTTAACCTGGACGGCGATATCACAGTAAACTCCATACAGGACGGCGACGGTATTTATCGCGGTGCGACGGGCGTCTCCGTAACGGGCGACAACAACACCACCAGCATCACTGGCAATGTCACAATCAATGGCGATTACGCCGCCAGCGACAGTCAGATTGCAAACAACGACGCCCTGATCGGTATTGATATCACCGGCAGCAATAACCAGGCAAATATTACCGGCGTGCTCAATATCAATATGAACGACCAGAGCGTTGCCGAAGCTCAGTATATGGGCTCCACGATCGGTCTGAACGTTAAAGGTAAGGGCAACAACATTAATTTGATGGGAGGGATTAATATTGACTATTCGTCCTCACCACAGGAAATTGCTGCTTCTGATGTTATTGCTATCAATATAGATGGCGACAGCAACGTAACCCTGAACGGACACTCTCAGGTAAAAATTACGGATGTCGAAGGTGGACATACGCAACTGGTCAATGTGCAAAACGGTGGCTCGCTGGTGCTGAGCGACAGCTCCATTATCGATGTCGATTACAATGTCATTTATACTGATGTTTACACCCAGAACGCTCTGCTGACGGCCAGCGGCGAGGGGTCCTCTATTGATAATCAGGGGACCATTAATGCCGATACCATGATGACCTTTATACTCGCTACCGAGGGTGCTCAGAATAAAAACAGCGGAAAAACTACTGTCGTCGCCGATGGCAACGCCGGGCAGGGGGCAATTATGGCTGCCAATGGGACAGCATCAACTGCGGAAAACACGGCAAGCGGCGATATTTCGCTAACGCTGGCTACCACGCCAGCCTGGACTGGCGGAGCCGAAATCTACCCTATGTACTGGTACAGCAACACCGCTTACGGCATGCTGGCCTACAATTACGGTACGGTCACTAATGATGCCAACGCGCACATATCAGTATATGGCGCGGGGGTTTACGGTATGGGCGCCAGCAAAGGTACCGCACTTAATGCTGGAAACATCTATGTGGATGGATTTCGACAGGCGCTGGATGAGGACGGCAACGTTAGTGGGGAATCCTACTGGAACCCGGCTCAGTATACCAGCTATGAATTGACCAGCGCAGGCATGGTTACAGGTTCTCTGGTTAATGACGGTAGCGGCGACGCCACCGCGATTAACACCGGAACCATTACCGTCCATAACGAAGGTTTCGGCATGACGGCCATGTACGGCGGCACCGTCATTAATCAGGGGAACATCACGCTGACTGCCGACAGCGACACGGCTGGCGGCGCAAACCAACTGGTCGGCATGGCCGCGTTTGGCAGCGGTGTTGCAATCAACGATATCAATGGCGTTATTAATATCGATGCGGCATTCGGCCAGCCCTTCTACAGCAGCGGCGGCGGCCTCATTGTTAACTACGGCACAATCTGCTTCGATGGGGTTTGCCAGAACAGCGACGACTATGATGATCGGTACCTCTCGCTCTCGTTCAAAGACGGCGGCATGATTGCCGACGCCGGTGAAACACTGGCGGATAAGAATATCGTCACCGACCCGATAGCAACGGATACTGCATACGTCACCAACGCGGGCACCCTCAGCGGCGGCAAGGTCACCGTCAATAACTATGGCGATCTCACCAATAAATCCACCGGCAATATCAGCAGCGTGGACATCGCAACCGGCGGTATTTACACCAACGACGGCACCACGGCGACTGTCTCCGTTGACGGTGGCATCTTCAATAATACCGGCGCCGTCACCGGAAAAACCGGCACCACAGTAGCGGGTTCTGTTATCAACAACAGCGGTACGATGAAATCCGTTGAGCAGTGGGCCAGCACGATGAATAACACGGGTCTGGTAACCGCCTGGACCGGCGCATCAGGTAACGCAGTATTGAATAATAACGAAGGCGGCGAGGTGGATAAACTCACCTTCAGCGCCGCGGCCACCGTGAACAACGCGGGCGTAATCAAAAACGGTTCCGTCGATAAAGGCGGTACACTTAATAATCTCGAAGGCGGCATCATCACGTTGGGGGATAATAGTCTATGGTCCGGTGCATTCAATAACTGGGGCACCGTCAACAGCGATGCAGATATTGCCACCAGCGGTTCCGGCCACACGTTGTACAACGGCGCAACCGGCGTGATTAACGGGCAGATCACTACTTCAAAAAATAACGGCGGCAGCAAGGCTATCAACGACGGCGCCATCAACATTGATAAAACTAACAATGTCGCCATGTCTGCTCACGGCAACGCGAAGATGGTCAACAACGGCACCATCAACGTAGGAACCGAAGGCACCACACAAACCAACATGGTTGGGATGCAACTGGAGTCAGACGCCAAAACCAATGCGGTTATTGAAAACAACGGCACCATTAATATCTACGCCAACAACTCGTATGCATTCAGTCAGTTGGGTAGCAACGGTCATATCGTCAACAACGGTACGGTCTATATTGATAGCAGCGTAAGCGGTTCTGGCTTTATCAAGCAGGACGGAAAAACCATCGAGGGTAGCGGTGAAAACGGCAACGGGACGGAAACGCACTATGTTGATTTCACCGCCCCGACCGTACCAACAATTGATGACGGTATGGCTGCGGCCAATGCCGCGCATTCATCATCTTCCTCTTCGGATATGAACAACCTGTCTGGCTACGTGGTGGGCACCAATGCCGACGGCAGCGCGGGTGAGCTGATGGTCAGTAACGCCAGTATGAGCGGTGTGGAAATTAATACCGGCTTTACTGCCGGTACTGCCGATACCACCGTCAGCTTCGATAACGTGGTCAAAGGCAGCAATCTGACCGATGCTGACGCTATCCAGTCCACCTCGGTCGTCTGGACGGCGCAGGGCAACACCGACGCCGACGGTAACGTCGACGTTACCATGAGCAAAAATGCCTACGTGGATGTGGCGACCGACGGCAGTGTTAATGGCGTGGCGCAGGCGTTGGATGCCGGTTACACTAACAACGAGCTGTACACCAGCCTCAACGTCGGCACTACCGCAGAGTTGAACAATGCGCTGAAACAAGTGAGCGGTAGCCAGGCAACTACGGTATTCCGCGAGGCGCGTATCCTCAGTAACCGCTTCACTATGCTGGCCGACGCCGCGCCGCAAATTAAAGAGGGTCTGGCGTTCAACGTGGTGGCGAAAGGCGACCCGCGCGCCGAACTGGGCAACGACACCCAGTACAACATGCTGGCGCTGCGTCAGAAGCTTGAGTTGACCACCAGCCAGAACCTGACGCTGGAGTACGGTATTGCCCGTCTGGACGGCAGTGGTTCACAAAAAGCCGGCGACAATGGCCTGACCGACGGCTTCAGTCAGTTCTTCGGCCTGAAACACAGCACAGCGTTTGATGACGATCTGGTCTGGAATAACAGCCTGCGCTATGACGTGCACAACCTCGACAGCAGCCGTTCCATTTCTTATAACGACACCAATAAAACAGCGGACTCAAACGCACGCCAGCAGTACATGGAGTTCCGTAGCGAAGGGGCGAAAATCTTCACGCTGATGGATAATGCGTTGAAAGTAACGCCTTATGTCGGAGTGAAATTCCGTCATACCGTGGAAGGCAGCTACAAAGAGCGCAGCGCAGGCGATTTTAACCTGAGTATGAACGCTGGCAACGAAACGGCGGTTGACTCCATTGTCGGTCTGAAACTGGATTACACAGGCGATAACGGCTGGAGCGCAACGGCGACGCTGGAAGGCGGCCCGAATCTGAGTTACAGCAAATCTCAGCGTACAGCGTCATTACAGGGCGCGGCGGGTCAAGCGTTCGGCGTGGATGACGGTCAAAAAGGCGGCGGCGTTAATGGCCTGGCAACCATCGGCGTGAAATACAACAGCAACGATACCACGCTACATCTGGATGCATACCAGTGGAAGGAAGACCGTATGAGCGATAAAGGCTTTATGCTTAACGTTAAGAAAACATTTCGTTAAATAAACGATATTATATAACACTAATACAGGCCGCTTATTATTAAGCGGCCTTTTTTAAATCATATTTTCTGATAAAGATGAAGTCCTTATTTGGACTACCTGCATGGTTTATTAATTGCTATCGTACTATACGCTAAATAGATCTTATATTTACTCCACCAGCAGTGTTCGTTTTATCAACAAGGATTTTGACATGTTCAAATTTGTAAAAATTGCCGTTGTGGCAGGGGTTCTGACGACGCTCACCGCCTGTACTGGTCATATTGAAAACAAAAAAAACAACTGTAGCTACGATTATTTGCTGCACCCTGCAATTTCTATTTCTAAAATTATTGGCGGTTGCGGCCCGGCTGCCGATCAATAATAGAAACGACTGCGCAGATACAAAAAAACCGGGATTTCCCCGGTTTTTTTACAAGTCTGATAAATGGTACAGCGCAAGCGCCTTATCCGACTTACGCTCGTTTGTAGGCCCGATAAGCGCAGCGCCATCGGGCAGGGCAATAACCGTTACGGTTTCGCCACAAAGCCAATAGCTTCATAAACCGCTTTCAGCGTTTCGGCCGCACGCGATCTGGCTTTTTCCGCCCCATCCTTCATCACCTTCTGCAAGAACGCTTCGTCGTTGCGGAAACGGTGATAACGTTCCTGCAACTCAGACAGCATTCCGGAAACGGCTTCCGCCACCTCGCCTTTCAAATGGCCATACATTTTGCCTTCAAACTGTTTTTCCAGTTCAGGAATGCTTTGACCAGTTACGGCAGAAAGAATATCCAGCAGGTTAGAAACACCTGCTTTTTCTTTCACGTCGTAACGCACTACCGGCGGTTCGTCGGAGTCAGTGACCGCACGTTTGATTTTCTTCACTACCGATTTCGGATCTTCCAGCAGGCCGATCACGTTATTGCGGTTGTCGTCTGATTTGGACATTTTCTTTGTCGGCTCCAGCAGCGACATCACGCGCGCGCCGGATTTTGGAATAAACGGTTCCGGTACTTTGAAAATATCGCCATACAGCGCATTAAAACGCTGAGCAATATCGCGACTCAGCTCCAGGTGCTGCTTCTGATCTTCGCCTACCGGCACCAGATTGGTTTGGTACAGCAGAATGTCAGCAGCCATCAGCACCGGATAATCAAACAGGCCGGCGTTAATGTTTTCGGCATAACGCGCAGATTTATCCTTAAACTGCGTCATGCGGCTCAGCTCGCCGAAGTAGGTATAGCAGTTCAGCGCCCAGCCAAGCTGCGCGTGTTCCGGTACATGAGACTGCACGAAAATGGTGCTTTTTTCAGGATCAATACCACATGCCAGATACAGCGCCAGCGTATCCAGCGTTGCTTTACGTAGCTGCTGCGCGTCCTGACGCACGGTAATAGCATGTTGGTCTACGATGCAGTAGATGCAATGATAATCATCCTGCATGTTTACCCACTGACGCAACGCACCCATGTAGTTGCCAATGGTCAATTCACCTGAGGGCTGTGCGCCACTAAAAACGATGGGCTTAGTCATTTTTTATTTCCTGGTTATCGCTATGCGGAAGCCCAAGTGCGGGCAGAAGATCGTTAAAACTGTCATAAATGACGTCCGGCTCGCTAAGGGCGATCGCTTCGCCATAATTGTAGCCGTATGTCAGGCCAGCAGAAGGACAGCCAGCCGCTTTTGCAGCCTGAATATCATTACGCGAGTCGCCGACAAAAAGCATCTGCTCCGGCGTCATGCCCAGTCGGCTTGCCACCAGCAACAACGGCTCCGGATGTGGCTTTTTATTTTGCACATCATCACCGCCGATAACCACGCTAAAATATTTGGCGATATCAAGCGACTTAAGCAACGGCGCCACGAATGGCGTCGGTTTATTAGTCACCAGACCTAATGGCAATCCGCTGGCGTGCAGCGCGCCCAGCGTGTCGGCGACATGCGGAAATAAAAAGGTGCCCTCTTCCGCCGCATCGCCATAGTACCTGTCGAACAGTTTACGCAGAATGCGTACCTGTTCCTCGGCAGGAATCTCTTCATCAACGGGCGGTTTACCCATCGTCTTACGCAGCGCGGCGCGCTCCTCGCGAGCCCAGGCCAGCGCACGTTCCATCAAGACATCTGCGCCGTTACCAATCCAGGTAATCACGCGCTCCTCGCCCGCGACCGGCAGTTCCAGCGCATACAGCGCCATATCCACCGCTGCGGCAAGACCCGGCGCACTATCCACCAGCGTACCGTCAAGATCAAAGGCGACGCCCCGAATATTCTGCAACTTATCCATGACTTACCTTTGCCAGTTCACTGCGCATTTCATCAATCACTTTTTTGTAGTCGGGCTTATCGAAAATTGCCGACCCTGCAACAAACATGTCCGCGCCTGCTGCGGCGATCTCGCCGATATTGTTCACCTTCACGCCGCCGTCCACCTCCAGGCGAATGTCGTAACCGGACGCATCAATACGGCGACGCACTTCGCGCAGCTTATCCAGCGTCTGCGGAATAAAAGACTGACCGCCGAAGCCCGGGTTCACGGACATCAGCAGGATCACATCCAGTTTGTCCATGACGTAATCAAGATAGCTGAGCGGCGTTGCCGGGTTAAATACCAGCCCCGCTTTACAGCCGTGCTCTTTGATTAGCTGTAGCGTGCGATCAACATGCTCGGAGGCTTCCGGGTGAAAGGTAATGATACTTGCGCCAGCGGCGGCAAAGTCGGGCACGATACGGTCGACCGGCTTGACCATCAGATGGACATCAATCGGCGCGGTAATACCGTATTGACGCAGGGATTTCAGCACCATCGGGCCGATAGTCAGGTTTGGCACATAATGGTTATCCATGACGTCAAAGTGTACGACATCAGCGCCGGCAGCCAGCGCTTTTGCGGTGTCTTCGCCCAGACGAGCAAAATCAGCCGACAGAATTGAGGGGGCAATCAAATACTGTTTCATCCGCTTCTCCTTGAGAATTATTTTTTCGCAGGCGTTACGGCTCCTGGTTGGTACAGTGCCAGCAGTTCGTCCACCTTTTTACGTGTGCCGCCGTTGCTGCTTATACTGCGTCGAACTTTGACGACATGCAATTTTGCAAGTTGGTACCACTCGCGCGTTAGCGCCGTATCATGGTTGGAAATGAGCACCGGTATGCGATTGTTGACCAGATTCTCAGCGATTTCCGCCAGATGCGCTTGTTGCGTCAGGCTAAAACTATTGGTGTGATACGCCGTGAAGTTAGCCGTGGCGGACAACGGCGCATAAGGCGGATCGCAATAGACCACTGACGACTTATCCGCGCGCGCCATGCTGTCTGCGTATGATTCGCAGTAAAAGAACGCATTCTGCGCCTTTTCTGCAAAGTGGTATAACTCCGCTTCCGGGAAGTAAGGCTTTTTATAACGACCAAACGGTACATTAAATTCTCCGCGTAAGTTATAGCGACAGAGTCCGTTATAACCGTAGCGATTCAGATATAAAAACAGTACTGCCCGACGAAAGGGGTCCAGGCAGGTGTTGAACTCTTCGCGAAGCTGGTAATAGACCTCAGCCTGGTTGGTTTCAGGCATAAACAGCTCGCGCGAAGCCTGTACGTACTCGTCGGTACGTAACTTCACGATGTTATAGAGGCTAATAAGGTCGCTATTGATATCGGCGAGGATATAACGAGAAAAGTCGGTGTTAAGAAACACCGATCCGGCACCCACAAACGGTTCAACCAGGCATTCGCCTTTTGGCAAATGTCGTTTGATATCATCAAGCAGAGGGTATTTTCCCCCTGCCCACTTCAAAAAAGCGCGATTTTTTTTCATGCTGACTAACTAATTACACCTTCTCCGGCTGTGGAGAAAGCTCCGACAGCATCCTGCGCTTTAGGCTGTGCCGCGTTGCTTTGCGGCGCATTTGGCGGTAGCAAATGCGCCCCTCGCGCCTGTCCTGAACAAGAATAGTTGTCAGCGACACTCACAGGCAATTGCAGGACACAGCCTGGATTATTTCAGATCGGCCTGAACCTGATGCAACGGTTTTGCCCACGGGTTTTTCGCCTGCACATCGGCAGGTAAGGTGGACACCGCACGTTTAGCATCTTCTTTCGAAGCATACATCCCCGTTACCAGCACATACCACGGTTGCCCGTTACGCGTCGTCTCGTATACCACATAATTTTTCAGGTTCTCTTTCTTCGCCCAACCGTTCAGGTTGTCGTAATTTGAAGAACTACTGAGCTGCAATGTGTAGTGGCTGGATGGCGCGCTCTTTAACGCGCCAACGTTGCCGGCGCTTTTCCCGCCGCCCGCGACAGGCGTCGTCGAAGTTTGCGCTGGCTTCGCGGTTTGTACCGGCGCGGCACTTGCCGTCGCTTTCGGCGCAGTTGTCGTAGTGGTCGCTTTCGGCGTCGCGGCTGGCGCTGCCGGTTCCGGGCGTTTCACTGGCGCGACCGGCTTCTTCGGCTCCGCAGTCGTGGTTTTCGCCGTTGTCTGCGGTTTCTTAGGTTCAATGACGGCCTGTTTACGTTCCGGACGCGTGGTATGACGCTCGACAGGTTCGCTAACCGCCGCCTGACGCGTCGCGCTACCATTGCGAACTGGCGCAACGGTTGCAGGCTCCGTCGGCAACGTAGAGTTCACCGCAACATTGTTCATCTGCTCTGGATTCTGCGTCAGCGCATTATTCAGATCGCCCTGCACCTCTATGCGCTGCTGGCCGTCAGCGACCACAGGCGACTGTCCCTGCGTCGGCGTTGAAGAAATCGGCGGCAAAGAAATGTCCTGCGACGTATTGCCCGCGGTTTGTTCTGCGGAGGTCGAGCCTGGTGCTGGCTGGGTCGCATTCGCCTGATCGGCGGCGTTACCGGAGAGATCGATACTCTTTTCGCCAGAGGCCGACGGCTCGCTGGAAGACGTTGAGGGGGCTTTCAGCGCGGAGCCGATACCGATAATCAACAGCAGCAGCACCAGTACGCCAACGCCCATCATCATGTACTGACGAGAGGCTGGCTTATGGGCCGCTTTTTTACGCTTACGTGGACGGCGTTCTACACGCTCCTCGTCCACCGTATCGTCTTCATCGGATTCGTATTCTTCTTCGACTTCAGGTTCTTCACTACGCGCTTTACGCGCACGCGTCGGACGGCGATCGTCGGCGTCCAGATCAACGTCATCAAAGTTGATCTGCGGCTCATTATCGCGTTCTGAAGATTGACGAGAACGACCAGTACGACGATCGCTGGGATCGGGTTTCAGCTCGTCTTCTGGTTTGAATTCATCCATTTAACACCCCACTCAAAGGTTAATGCTTACGACATTGCACATAACCTGAAGCTAAAAAACTGACATCTATGCAATATCAGTCTGACCTTTCTTGTTGTTACGCCTGCTGACAGTCAGCAATCGCGCTAAGAACGACTTCGTGCGACACTCCGCCGCGTACTTCACTTTTCCCTATGGCCAGCGGAAGCACTAAACGTAGCTCCCCTGCTAACACTTTTTTATCTCGCAGCATGTGCGGCAAATAGGCCTGCGCGGACATCTCGCAAGGGCCATTGACTGGCAACCCGGCCCGTTCGAGTAGAGCGATGATGCGCTGCGTATCAGCAGAACTGAACTGCCCCAAACGCTCGGACGCGCGCGCAGCCATCACTATACCTGCGGCAACGGCTTCACCATGTAACCAATTGCCATATCCCATTTCCGCTTCAATGGCGTGGCCAAAGGTATGTCCAAGATTCAGTAAAGCACGTAAGCCTGCTTCACGCTCGTCGGCGGCAACAACTTCGGCTTTCAGCTCACAACAACGACGGATACAGTACCCCATCGCCGGGCCGTCCAGGCGCAATAGCGCATCCAGATTACCCTCAAGCCAGGTGAAGAAGTCCGCGTCGAGTATAATGCCGTATTTGATCACCTCTGCCAGTCCCGATGCCAGTTCGCGTGCGGGAAGCGTTTTCAAGCAATCAAGATCGACGACCACAGAAGCGGGTTGGTAAAACGCGCCAATCATGTTTTTGCCAAGGGGATGGTTGACGGCGGTTTTCCCGCCCACGGAAGAATCAACCTGCGACAGTAGGGTAGTTGGCACCTGGATGAAACGAACGCCTCGCTGGTAGCTGGCCGCCGCAAAACCGGTGAGATCGCCAATCACGCCGCCGCCAAGCGCGACCAGCGTGGTATCACGACCATGCGGTTTTTTCAGTAACGCCGTAAACACCGTATCCAGCACCGACAGGCTCTTATACTGCTCGCCGTCAGGAAGAATCACGCTGTCTACGTTAACGCCCGCCCGCTCAAGTACGCCGCGAACCTTGTCCAGATAAAGCGGCGCCAGGGTTTCGTTGGTCACTAACATGACCTGATCGCCTGATTTCAGCGGCAAGAATGAAGCTGGTTCGTTAAACAAACCAGCCGCGATGGTGATCGGGTAACTACGTTCCCCGAGAGTGACTGTAATCCTCTCCATAACGCGACATCCACCTTAGTTACTTGTGCCCGCTTACCCAGCGTATTCTGCTTGAATTAGTTGCTTTCCAGCATATGAATAATCTGGTTTGCCACAACCTTAGCGCTTTGATCGTCGGTGCGAATGGTGACGTCGGCAATCTCTTCGTACAGCGGATTGCGTTCGTTAGCCAGCGCTTCCAGAACTTCGCGAGGCGGCGCTTCAACCTGCAACAGCGGGCGTTTTTTATCACGCTGCGTGCGCGCCAGTTGTTTTTCGATGGTCGTTTCAAGGTAGACCACGACGCCACGCGCGGAGAGACGGTTACGCGTTTCACGCGATTTTACAGAGCCACCGCCGGTTGCCAGCACAATACCCTGTTTTTCCGTCAATTCGTTGATAACTTTTTCTTCACGATTACGGAAGCCGTCTTCACCTTCAACATCGAAGACCCAGCCCACATCAGCTCCGGTTCGTTTCTCAATCTCTTGATCAGAATCGTAAAATTCCATATTGAGTTGTTGAGCTAACTGGCGCCCAATAGTGCTTTTTCCGGCACCCATAGGCCCAACCAGAAAGATATTGCGTTTCTCTGCCATTTTTTCGGTACTACTAAGACTATTCGTTAATGGTAAACCCGCTTCACAGACACCCAGCGCAGCAGGACATGAACTGAAACCTCATAAGATATTGCGAGAGTCAGACTGAAAATTATCTCAATACTCAAGCGGGTTTGGCAACTGAATAAATCACCAAGCCTGATTGTTGCAAAACCCGAGTTAGCGTTGCCGGATGGTGGCCAGAACAACATATCCGACCGACAAATTGCTCTACTTTCAAACAATTGCGTGCAATCCGCAGAACCAATACGTCTGCATCAGCGGACATTCAGCCGTTTATCATCGGTCTTATACACACCTTCGGCAAGGCAAAGCGCATTAATCAATGCGTAAGCAACGAAAAGCACGACTCTCAAATCGGTACTCCTTGTATGCTAAATACATCCGCACGTCAAATCCCTGAGACGCGTTCAGTGCAAAAACAACGCTTTTTTATGCATAAATTATTCTGGCGCAACCAGTCTGGGGGTGATAAACACCACTAATTCGCGTCGCTCGTCCTCTTTGCCGTCATGGCGGAAGAGCTGACCAAGCCAGGGAATATCCCCCAACAGCGGCACGCTATCGCTGCCCGATTTATTTTTTCGCGAAAAAATACCGCCCAGCGCCAGCGTCTCGCCGCTTTTTACCTCTACCTGCGTTTCAATTTCCTGTTTATCTATCGCCAGCACTTCGCCGTCGGCCTGTTGTAGTACCTGACCGGGAACATTCTGGCTGATATGTAACTTCAGGCGGATGCGCCCTTTTTGCAAAACGGTGGGCGTCACCTCCATTCCCAGCACCGCTTCTTTAAATTCAACGGAGGTCGCGCCGCTTTCGCCGCTGGAAACCTGGTAAGGAATTTCGCTGCCTTGCTTAATACTGGCTGGCTGCAGATGCGAAGCCAGCAGCCGGGGGCTGGCGATAATATCCAACTGCTGCTTTTGTTCCAGCGCTGACAGCTCCAAATCCAGCAGGCGTCCGTTAATGCGCCCGATGTTAAATCCTACGTGTGAGGTGGCGGCGGCGACGGATAAATCACTGGAAAGCGTCGTCACGTCACCCACCGCGCCCGCTTGCTGCGCGTCAGCCAGCGTCCACTTTACGCCCAGTTCCCGCAGACTCTTTTCGTTAATGGTGACAATATGCGCCGCCAGCTCTACCTGCGCCACTGGCAGATCCATTTGCGCTACCCATTTTTCCAGCTCCGCCAGGGCCGCGCGGTGATCGCGTAACAGCAGGCGGTTGGTGCGCTTATCCACCGTGATGGTTCCCTTCGCGCTCAGGAGTTTCTCGCCCGCTTTTGCCAGGTCGGCGGCATCGGCGTATTGCAGGCTGATGCTACGGTTTTCCAGCGGTAAATTAGCCTGAAGCCTTAACCGCTCGGCATCCTGGCGCGCGCTATGCTCTTTCTGCCAGGTCTGCGAATGCACATAGAGAATATTCCCCTCCTGCCGCAGTACCAGCCCCGCGCTATCGACTACCGTCTGTAACGCCTGTTTCCACGGCACATCCGTCAGATGCAGCGATAACGTGCCGCTGACGTCCGGCGACGCCACCAGGTTCTGCCGCTCCTGCTCGGCTAAGGCCTGCAAAACCTGCACCACAGGGACGTCATCAACCACCAGCGTCACTTTCGCCGCTTTTCCCGCCTGCGCGGCGGGCATCAAGACTATCAGTAGTATGGCTATCCATCGCTTCATTGTCCGCTCCCTGACGTAGCCACCGCCACTGCGGCGGCGCACAATTTTTACCGGTTGTTAACGTTAAGGTTTGCGCCGTCAGGCGGACAATCGTCCAGCCATTTTCCAGCGTCTGCCCCTCTTCCACTCGCCGCCATTTTTGCTGACTGTCTTTAAGAATGCCTATCCATCGCTCGCTTTTACGCACCGCGCCCTGATATCGCCACTGCGAGAGTTCCGCTATCCGGCAGTGGTCTTCCGGCGGACGGAAGGGATCGCGCATTCCCGTCAACGTCAGCAGACAAAAACAGACCAATACACTCCGGCTAGCCTTCATTCGCCAGGCGCTCCAGTTGCAGCGTTATCAATAATTCCGCCCCCTCCCTACGCAATGAAAACCGACTTACGCTCATCTCGCTTTCAGCTAACCGAACAAACAGCGACGGCACCGCGTCCCAGGATGTTTTCAGCGCCATTTCTCCCCCCTGCGCCGATGGCTGCCAGTGCAGCAAACGCAGGGGAGCCATCTGGAAATCTAACGGCGAAAAAGGACGCGTCTTTTCAACGGTACGCCCAAAAAGCGGTTCAGCCGCGACACTCAGATGGCGCAGATTGCGCCACTGTTGCCGGGCGGCCTCGCGCTGCTGGCTTAACCGCGTATGTTGCATATCCAGCATTTTCCAGCCGGGATAGCCCACAGATAACGCGACTGCCAGCGTCAGGCACAGCACGCCTGCACACCAACAAAAAACCCGACTACGGCGCGACATCCCGTACCAGATATCAAAGAGCGCGTTCACGGGCGGCGCTCCTCATTAACTGATAATGGAACTGCCAGCGCCCTTGCGCATCCTGCCGCGTGGCGCCCGTGCGGTTTAGCGGAAAACTGACATAATGACGAAGCGATGTCTCAAGCGTTAGCAGGGCGTCAAACGTTCTCGCCAGCCCTTCCAGCTCTAGCGTCTCTTGCTGATAATTGAGGCTTGTCAGCCATGCCTGATCGGGCAACAGGTTGGCAAGATCGGTCAGGACAGATTGCCAACGTTGCGTCAGTTCACGCTGCGCCTGACGTTGTAATCGCGCCTGTTGCTGCCGCTGACGCTGCTGCAACTGCGGTATATTCGCCGCAAGCGCCGTCGTGCGCCCGTTTTCCGCCGCCAGTAGCAGTTCATTAATCTTCCCCTCCTGCCAAAAAACCAACCGGGCGATCGTCGCGAGGCTTGCTGTCAGCAACAGGGACGCGCCCCACACCACGCACCACAGCCGCAGACGCGCCACGTAATGTTGGCGCCGCCAGGGGAGCAAATTGACAGAGTGCGCCATCAGCGTATCTCCCCCATGGCTAAACCCAGCGCAATCGCAAAGCGATAACCGTCCGGCGGAACCGGTGGTTGACGGACGGTAACAGCGCGCCAGGGGTCGAACTCGCCTTCGGCGCATAACGAAATATGTTCCGGCATGACGGATAACGTCGCAGCAAGGTCATGTAGCGTCGTCGTCTCTCGCGCCGATTTACGCCCCCACGCATAGCGCGTCGCCCACAGCCACTGGCTATCATCGCGCCAGACCAGACATTGCCGCCCCGAGGGTATAAACGGCAGCAAGCGCTGTAACGCGCAGGCATCGGGCGTTACAGCAGCGATGCGCACATTGAGCGTTTGCGCCAGCGTTAACAGCGCTGAAATTTCTTTGCTTTGCGCGGCGGTAACGTTGAACGTGGGACTCAGCGCATCATCCTGAAAATCGAAACGTAATAAGTCCGGATCCATATCCAGCTCACGCGCCATCGTTTGTGAAAGCCATGCGACTTGCTCACGTTCCCGCAGACGCATCGGCGGATGCGGAAAAGCGCGTTGTAATGTCCGATTTGCGGGAAAAGAGAGGTGAATACGATGACGTAGCGGCAGCTCGCGGCTCCAGGGCCGCAGTATGTGAGCCAGCGATTGCGGGTCAGGAATCGTACCCTCTGCCGTGGAGGCGTTCATCAGCGGCAGCCGCCACCAACGTTGCAGGGACCAGCCCGATGCGCCGCGAATAACGGCGATGGCCAGCGCTTCATGCTGCTGAATATGCAATCCTATTTGCCAGGTTTTAAAAGCCATAACGGTCGATCTCCTTATCACCCGTCGCGTTAACGGGTATATCAATGCGTCTGGCTTGCCTTTATACTACCGCGCGTTTGTTTATAAACTGCCCAAATGACACTAAATGGGAAATCTCCAGTGAAGTTCGTAAAGTATTTATTGATCCTTGCAGTATGTTGCATCCTGCTGGGAGCAGGCTCGATTTATGGCCTTTATCGCTATATTGAGCCGCAGCTACCTGACGTCGCGACATTGAAAGATGTGCGTTTGCAAATTCCGATGCAGGTTTACAGCGCAGATGGCGAACTTATCGCGCAATATGGCGAAAAACGTCGTATTCCTGTTACGCTCGATCAAATTCCGCCGGAAATGATCAATGCCTTTATCGCGACCGAAGATAGCCGCTTTTATGAGCATCACGGCGTTGACCCGGTAGGTATTTTCCGCGCGGCCAGCGTCGCGCTCTTCTCCGGCCACGCATCACAGGGAGCAAGTACCATTACTCAGCAACTGGCGCGAAACTTCTTCCTGAGCCCCGAACGCACGCTGATGCGTAAGATTAAGGAAGCGTTTCTGGCGATTCGTATAGAGCAGTTGCTGAATAAAAATGAGATCCTCGAACTCTATCTAAACAAGATCTATCTCGGCTACCGCGCCTATGGCGTTGGCGCGGCGGCGCAGGTCTACTTTGGTAAGACGGTTGACCAACTGACACTTAGCGAAATGGCGGTCATCGCCGGGCTGCCTAAAGCGCCTTCGACCTTTAACCCGCTCTACTCAATGGATCGGGCGACGGCGCGCCGTAACGTAGTGCTCTCGCGAATGTTAAGCGAGGGATATATCACTCAGGCCCAGTACGATCAGGCCCGTAGCGAGCCTATCGACGCAAATTATCACGCGCCGGAAATCGCCTTCTCCGCGCCTTATCTGTCGGAAATGGTGCGCCAGGAGATGTATAACCGTTATGGCGAAAGCGCCTACGAAGATGGTTATCGTATTTACACGACCATCACCCGCAAAGTGCAGCAGGCCGCGCAACAGGCTGTGCGTAATAACGTGCTGGACTATGACATGCGCCACGGTTATCGCGGCCCGGCGAATGTGCTATGGAAAGTGGGCGAAGCGGCGTGGAACAGTAAAAAAATTACCGATACGTTGAAAGCGTTGCCGACCTACGGACCTCTGCTTCCCGCCGTGGTCACCAGCGCTAATCCGCAAGAGGCGACCGCTGCGCTTGCCGACGGTACGTCCGTTTCGCTACGTATGGAAGGAGTGCGTTGGGCGCGGCCTTACCGCTCGGATACGCAGCAGGGGCCGACGCCGCGTAAAGTCACTGATGTCGTCCAGACAGGCCAACAAATCTGGGTTCGCCAGGTGGATAACGACTGGTGGCTGGCGCAGGTACCGGAAGTGAACTCCGCGCTGGTTTCGCTTAACCCGCAAACCGGCGCGGTACTGGCGCTGGTCGGCGGTTTCGATTTTAATCAGAGTAAATTTAACCGCGCGACGCAAGCTCTACGTCAGGTGGGATCGAACATCAAACCGTTCCTTTACACCGCCGCAATGGATAAAGGACTGACGCTCGCCAGTATGCTCAACGATGTGCCGATTTCCCGCTGGGACGCCGGGGCAGGTTCGGACTGGCGTCCGAAAAACTCCCCGCCGCAGTACGCCGGCCCCATCCGTTTACGCCAGGGGTTGGGGCAGTCGAAAAACGTGGTGATGGTACGCGCTATGCGCGCCATGGGCGTCGACTATGCGGCGGAATATCTGCAACGCTTCGGCTTCCCGGCGCAGAATATCGTACATACCGAATCGCTGGCGTTGGGCTCCGCCTCCTTCACGCCGATGCAGGTTGCGCGCGGTTATGCGGTGATGGCGAACGGCGGTTTTCTGATCGACCCGTATTTCATCAGCAAGATTGAGAACGATCAGGGCGGCGTGATCTTCGAAGCGAAACCGAAAATCGCCTGTCCGGAGTGCGATATCCCGGTCATTTACGGCAATACGCAGAAATCCAACGTGCTGGAAAACACTAACGTGGAAGAGGTCGCGGTTTCGCAAGAGCAGCAAAACAGCGCCGTACCGATGCCTAAGCTGGAACAGGCAAATCAGGCGCTGGTTGCGCAAAACGGCACGCAGGAATACGCGCCGCATGTGATTAATACGCCGCTGGCGTTTCTGATCAAAAGCGCGCTGAACACCAATATCTTCGGCGAACCCGGCTGGATGGGGACCGGCTGGCGTGCGGCGCGCGACCTTAAACGTCGCGATATCGGCGGCAAAACCGGTACGACCAACAGCTCGAAAGACGCATGGTTCTCCGGCTATGGTCCTGGCGTCGTCACATCCGTATGGATCGGCTTTGACGATCACCGCCGTGATTTAGGCCGCACTACCGCTTCCGGCGCGATCAAAGATCAAATCTCCGGCTATGAGGGCGGCGCGAAGAGCGCGCAACCTGCATGGGACGCCTATATGAAAGCTGTGCTGGAAGGCGTGCCGGAACAGCCGCTAACGCCGCCGCCGGGGATCGTCACGGTGAATATCGACCGCAGTACCGGACAACTGGCGAACGGCGGTAACAGTCGTGAAGAGTATTTCATCGAAGGCACGCAGCCGACCCAGCAGGCAGTGCATGAGGTGGGAACCACCATTATTGATAATGGTGAAACACACGAACTGTTCTGATCAAAAAAAGGCGCTCCGGCGCCTTTTTTGATCTCCATTCATATGGATGTTCCGTAGGCATGATAAGCGCAGCGCGCTCAGGTAACCCGTCCCTGCGTTTTCAGCCACTCGCGCACCAGAAACAGCGCGCTGACATTGCGAGCTTCATTGAAATCGGGGTCTTCCAGCAGATCCATGAGGTGCGCCAGCGGCCAGCGTACCTGCGGCAATGGCTCAGGCTCGTCGCCTTCCAGCGACTCCGGATAGAGATCTTCCGCCACCACAATATTCATTTTGCTGGAAAAATAAGAGGGCGCCATGCTGAGTTTTTTTAAGAATGTCAGGTTATGCGCGCCAAACCCGACCTCCTCTTTGAGCTCCCGGTTCGCCGCTTCAAAAACGGTCTCGCCTGGATCAATCAATCCTTTAGAGAAGCCCAGCTCATAGGATTCGGTTCCCACCGCATATTCACGAATAAGAATCAGATGCTCATCAACGATCGGCACAATCATTACCGCCTCACGGGTTGATGGTCGCATACGTTCATACACGCGACGCACGCCGTTGCTGAACTCCAGATCCACACTTTCTACATTAAACAGTCGGGATTGTGCGACGGTTTCCACTTTCAGAATGGTGGGTTTTTGTAATGATTTGCTCATTGTGAGAATCTTTGCAGTGAAATCTGTGGTCATTGTGCGATACACCGCACGGTTTCGGCAATGTAAATTGCCGTTTATTTACATTTATGTAACGTAATAAAAATTAATTCTCATTTCAAATTAAAAGTCAATAGGTTGAAATAACTCCAGGAATTTGCTGATATTCCGCTTTCGGTGGTATTGCTATGATTTGCCTTCACTGGGATGCGCTTTACAATGCTCAAGTTCAACTCCACGCTTGCCGATAGCCAACCACAGAAAAATGTTTATTGGACAGGGTGCGACTGACCACGCCTGACAGACTTAGTAAGATGGGGAAAGCATGAGCACCATTCTGATTTTTATAGCTGCTTTGCTGGCCTGCTCTCTACTGGCAGTATGGCGGTTCAGGGTAAAGTCCAGACGAGGGGGCTTGCCGTGGATCAGCACTTTTCAGGACGCGCAAACGCGTAAACTGTTGCCTGAAGAGCGCAGCGCGGTAGAAAATTATCTCGATAACCTTAGCCAGATCCAGCAGGTTCCGGGGCCGACAGGCGCCAGCGCTGCGCCCATCTCGCTGACGCTGAATGCGGAAAGTAACAGTGTCGTGATCCTGACCCACTCCATCACCCGCTACGGTATTACCACTGACGATCCCAATAAATGGCGCTACTACCTCGACTCCGTCGAAGTTCATTTGCCGCCTTTCTGGGAACAGTACATCAATGATGAAAACAACGTTGAGCTGATCCTCACGGATACGCTGCCGCTGGTGATCTCTTTAAACGGTCATACGCTGCAAGAGTATATGCAGGAATCGCGCGGCTACGCGCTACAAAATACGGCCTCTACGCAGGCGTCGATTCGCGGCGAAGAAAGCGAGCAGATTGAGCTGTTAAACATCCGTCAGGAGACCCACGAAGAATATGCGCTCAGCCGTCCGGCTGGTTTGCGTGAAGCGTTGTTAATTGTCGCCTCCTTTTTCATGTTCTTTTTCTGTCTGATAACGCCGGATGTTTTTGTCCCGTGGACGATAGGCGGCGCGCTCCTGCTGCTGGCTGCGGGGCTTTGGGGACTTTTTGCGCCTCCGTCGAAAAGCGCGTTGCGGGAAATTCATTGTCTGCGGGGAACGCCCCGCCGCTGGGGGCTGTTCGGGGAAAATAACCAGGAGCAGATTAACACTATTTCCCTGGGCATCATCGACCTTATTTACCCTGCCCACTGGCAACCTTACATTACGCAGGATCTAGGGCAACAAACGGATATCGATATTTATCTTGATCGCCATGTCGCCCGCCAGGGGCGGTTTTTATCCCTGCATGATGAAGTTAAAAACTTTCCGTTGCAGCACTGGCTACGCAGCGCCGTTATTGCCATCGGTTCGCTGCTGGTGTTGTTTATGCTGCTGTTCTGGATCCCGCTGGATATGCCAATCAAGTTCACGCTATCGTGGATGAAAGGTGCGCAAACCATTGAGGCGACAACGGTAAAACAGCTTGAAGAGGCTGGCGTGCGGGTGGGCGATACGCTGCACCTGAGCGGTAAAGGAATGTGTAATATTCATTCCGGCACGACCTGGAACGGGCAGTCTAACTCACCGTTTATGCCATTCGATTGCTCGCAAATTATCTGGAATGACGCGCCCGCACTACCGCTGCCGGAATCAGACATGGTAAATAAAGCGATGGCGCTAAGCCAGGCGGTAAATCGCCAGCTCCATCCAAAACCCGAAGACGATTCGCGCGTAAGCGCATCTTTACGCTCCGCGATACAAAAATCGGGCATGGTGTTGTTAGACGACTTTGGCGATATTGTGCTGAAAACCGCTGATTTGTGTTCAGCGGAAGACGAGTGCGTGCGCCTGAAGAATGCGCTGGTTAACCTCGGCAATGGTAAGGACTGGAACGCTCTGGTAAAACGCGCGAACGCCGGTAAACTGGACGGCGTCAACGTGCTGCTACGCCCCGTAAGCGCAGAGTCGCTGGAAAATCTGGTCACGACCTCAACGGCACCGTTTATTTCTCGCGAGACCGCGCGCGCCGCCCAGGCGCTGAATAGCCCTGCCCCTGGCGGATTCCTGATTGTCAGCGATGAAGGCAGCGAACTGGTTGATCAAGCCTGGCCGTCAACGCCGCTGTACGACTATCCCGCTCAGGAGCAGTGGAGCGCCTTCCAGCGCCTGGCGCAAACGCTGATGCAAACGCCATTTAGCGCCGAGGGGATTGTCACCAGCGTGTATACCGATGCCAATGGCACGCAGCATATCGGCCTGCACCGTATTCCCGACAAATCCGGCTGGTGGCGTTACCTCGGCACCACTCTGCTAATGCTGGCAATGATAGTGTGCGCCGTCTACAACGGCGTTCAGGCGTTCAGACGTTATCAACGCCACCGAACCCGTATGGCGGACATCCAGGAATACTATGAAAGCTGCCTCAATCCCAGATTAACCGTCTCTCCGGAAAATCTCATCTGATAACGCCGCCGCGCGGCAGGGTATGCTACCCTGTCGCGCAAATTGCGTTACCCTGGAGTTCCCCATGCATATTGATATTGACTGGCAAAACGTGGATACCGTTTTGCTGGATATGGACGGCACGCTGCTCGATCTCGCGTTCGATAACTATTTCTGGCAAAAGCTGGTACCGGAAACCTACGGCGCGCAGCAGGGTATTTCGCCGCAGGACGCGCAGGAATATATTCGCCAGCAGTATCATGCCGTACAGCATACGCTAAACTGGTACTGTCTGGATTACTGGAGCGAGCGCCTGGGTCTGGATATTTGCGCCATGACGACGGCGCAAGGGCCGCGCGCCGTTTTGCGCGACGATACCGTACCGTTTCTGAATGCGTTAAAAGCCAGCGGAAAACGTCGGATTCTGCTCACCAATGCGCATCCACATAACCTGGCGGTGAAGCTGGAGCATACCGGTCTGGCCTCACACCTTGATTTATTACTTTCCACCCACACATTTGGTTATCCCAAAGAGGATCAGCGGTTATGGCGCGCTGTAGCTGAAGAAACAGGAATAAGCGCAGAGAAAACGCTGTTTATCGATGACAGCGAACCGATTCTCGACGCCGCCGCCCGGTTTGGTATTCGCTACTGTCTTGGCGTGACGAATCCCGATTCCGGCCTGGCGGAAAAGCAATATACGCGCCATCCGTCCCTGAACGACTACCGCCGTCTGATCCCCTCGCTGATGTGAAGGAGACGCCATGAAAGAAAAGTCCTCCGTTGAGGTCAGACTGGATAAATGGCTGTGGGCCGCGCGTTTTTATAAAACTCGCGCACTGGCCCGCGAAATGATTGAAGGCGGTAAGGTGCATTACAACGGCCAGCGCAGTAAGCCGAGCAAAATCGTCGAGCTGAACGCAACCCTTACCCTGCGTCAGGGAAATGACGAACGGACGGTGATCGTTAAAGCCATCACCGAACAGCGCCGTCCGGCCAGCGAAGCCGTCGCTCTGTATGAAGAGACGGCGGAAAGCGTGGAAAAACGCGAAAAAATGGCGCAGGCGCGCAAGCTTAACGCCCTGACCATGCCGCATCCGGACAGGCGACCGGACAAGAAAGAGCGCCGCGACCTGTTACGATTTAAACACGGCGACAGCGAATAACTGTCACCCGCAAGAGAGATGATTATGCCGCAACATGACCAATTACATCGTTATCTGTTTGAAAACTTTGCCGTTCGCGGCGAGCTGGTGACCGTTTCGGAAACCTTGCAACAGATCCTCGACAATCATAACTACCCGCAGCCGGTGAAAACCGTACTGGCCGAACTGCTGGTCGCCACCAGCCTGCTGACCGCAACGCTGAAATTTGCCGGTGACATTACGGTACAGCTCCAGGGCGACGGGCCGTTAAGCCTGGCGGTGATCAATGGCAATAATCAGCAGCAGATGCGCGGCGTGGCCCGCGTTCAGGGCGACATCTCTGACAATGCGGATCTCAAAACGCTGGTTGGCAACGGCTATCTGGTGATCACCATTACTCCGGAAGAAGGGGAACGCTATCAGGGCGTGGTGGGTCTGGAAGGCGATACTCTGGCGGCGTGCCTGGAAGATTACTTCCTGCGCTCCGAGCAGTTGCCGACGCGCCTGTTTATCCGTACCGGCGATGTCGACGGTAAACCAGCGGCAGGTGGAATGTTGCTCCAGGTGATGCCGGCACAGAACGCGCAGGCGCAGGATTTCGACCATCTGGCCATGTTGACGGAAACCATTAAAAGTGAAGAGTTGCTGACGCTACCGGCAAATGACGTGCTGTGGCGTTTGTATCACGAAGAAGAGGTCACGCTCTACGATCCGCAAGATGTTGAGTTCAAATGCACCTGTTCACGCGAACGTTGCGCGGGCGCGCTGAAAACATTGCCGGATGAAGAAGTGGACAGCATTCTGGCGGAAGAAGGCGAAATCGATATGCACTGCGATTACTGCGGTAATCATTACCTGTTCAATGCGATGGATATCGCGGAGATCCGTAACAACGCCTCTCCTGCCGATCCACAGGTTCACTAATCGCCTCTTATTCGGCAACGTCATTGCCTGTTGGCGCTGCGCTTATCCGGCCTACAGCATCCCGCTCTGTAGGCCGGATAAGGCATTTATGCCGCCATCCGGCAAAAAGCTTACTCGTTGTAGTAGTTCACATCCAGCCGCTTACCATCAACGATGATATCGCGCCAGGCTTTGGGAGCTGAGCCTAACCGATGCCCGGCAATCGCGTGCAAAAGTTGCGTCTTAGAAAACCCGTCCGGCAATGGGGCGAATGCTATCTGCGTCCATTTCCGATCTTTTAAGCCGTAGAGCTGGCTCTCGGCAACAATAAAATTATACAGCACCTGCTCAGGCTGACCGTCACCGTTAAGATCCTGACTCACCAGCACGCAGGCATCCTGTTCGAAGCAAGAAGCGGCCGAATAATTCTGCTCTTTGACAAACGTCCAAAATGCGGCATCTGGCTTCTGGCTACCGGGCGCCATCATCACCACCCGCGCTAAATCGTCCGCCGTCGGGGAGGCCTTATTTCCCTGCAAAAACGTCGTCAGTTCACGCTTGCGCTTTATGTCCTGCGTGAACGTCTCGTCATCCAGCAACGATTTCAGCGCTTCCTGGCCAGTTTTACCGCTGTGCTCCAGCATATACAGGCTGACCTGATCCGCCGTAATTTTCCCGCTGTGGTAACGCGCCATATGACTGTTGACGCTAATACGCCAGACATCAAGTACAGGCGAGGCCAGCAGCAGCAATATCACCAGTGTTAGCAAAGAGACGCTCAGTATCACCTTGCCTTGCCGCTCACCAGGGTCACGTCCGCGCCGTAACAGACCGCTCAGATAACCGAAGGACCATATCAGCAAGACAAATACCGTCAGCGCGCCATACAGACGATCCGGCGTCCAGCCGTATTGCTGAATGCGTACCCATAACGCCCAGCCCGCTAGCAGCATATATATCGGGGCAACGCAAAGCGAGGCGCTAATCATACCGCGTAGTGCGCGCGGATAGGGTAATACGCGCTTTTGCGGTTCGTTGACAATCGCTACGAGGAGTAGCAGCATCAGCGTCAGCGTGGATAACAGCCCCGCAGCGGAAACACGCGCAGAAATCGCCGCCAGTCCGGTAAAGGGTAGCGTCACAATAAACAGCAATGCCAGCAGCGACACCACCGGCAGTAAACCCGTCGCGATCAGCGTCAGCAGCTTTTGTACCGCCGCCACAAGGCGCGACTGCGTGCGGGCGAGAATGACCGCCAGCGCCGTAATCAGGCCGATGGCCACATAAATAACGCCTTCAGTTTCAAAGAAAAGGGTGCTAAAAAAGCGGATGCCCACCAGCTTAAATAGCGCGCTCCAGAGCAGGAGAACCAGCCAGAACAGTCCGTTAGCGGCCAGGGCGATAAACAACGTCAGTACGTTATGCCATAACCGCATATAAAACTGAGGATAACGCGCCGAACCGGTTTGCGAATGTAACTGATATTGCATCCAGGGTAATACCAGCATCGCCATCAACACAAGCCGGAGACCATACAGCCAGAGGAGCTCGGCCTGGCGCCATTTATCCACCGCCTCCACCTGCCATCTCAGCCAGCCGCTCATTGCCAGCACTACCATAAAGATTAGCGCCAGCCAGCCCTACAGCGCGCCCTGTTTAAAAGAGACCACGGTAAGCAATAGCATTGACGACAACGCTATCGTCGCAGGCATACCATAGAACAGCCAGTCGCTATTTTGCGGTACCAGCCAGGCCATCAGCAGGTAGCACAAGACTCCCTGCAGCAAACCGGTGAGCATCATACCCCAGCGAGTAGTACGTGAAAGCGCTACACTCTCCATGTCGTTATCCAGAATGATGAGAAAGTCGCATTATTGCATCATCTCTTCACCGCCAGGCGTCGTCATGCATAATTCAGAAAAAAACGCAGAGAGGTGAATCGATATTGTTAATGTTGGCGTGACGTAATTTTCTTACGTGAATGCGATTACAGTCACATTATGTCGGTCAAAAACACTTCCTTTTAACGTTTTCAGAACATTTTCCACAACAAAAGTAGGTTTCCTGCCATAATAACCGCCGCTGCGTGACAGGAGTCACAGTGTTTTTCGTCAATCGTGATTTTGTCCAGATACGTAAATCTATGAGCCTTGTCGCGGTTAACCAACCTCAAAAAACCTTACTATTTCCGGTAATACATATTGGCTAAGGAGCAGTGATATGCGCGTTAACAATTTAACCCCGCAAGATCTCAAGGCTTATGGTATCAATGACGTCCAGGATATCGTTTACAATCCCAGCTACGACACCCTTTATCAGGAAGAACTTAATCCTGGTCTGGAAGGCTATGAGCGTGGCGTGTTAACTAACCTGGGCGCCGTTGCCGTTGATACCGGTATTTTTACCGGTCGTTCGCCTAAGGATAAGTATATTGTTCGCGACGACACCACGCGTGATACGCTGTGGTGGTCCGATAAGGGTAAAGGTAAAAACGATAATAAGCCGCTCTCCCAGGAAACCTGGCAACACCTGAAAGATCTGGTGACGCATCAGCTTTCCGGTAAACGCTTATTCATTGTTGATGCATTCTGCGGCGCCAATGCCGATACGCGTCTTTCCGTGCGCTTTATTACGGAAGTCGCCTGGCAGGCCCACTTCGTTAAAAATATGTTCATTCGTCCAACGGACGAAGAGTTGGTGGACTTCAAACCTGACTTTATTGTCATGAACGGCGCGAAGTGCACCAACCCGCAGTGGAAAGAGCAAGGGCTGAACTCGGAAAACTTCGTGGCGTTCAACCTGACTGAACGTATTCAGCTTATTGGCGGCACCTGGTACGGCGGCGAAATGAAAAAAGGGATGTTCTCGGTAATGAACTACCTGCTGCCGCTAAAAGGTATCGCATCAATGCACTGCTCCGCCAACGTGGGTGAAAAAGGCGATGTCGCGGTCTTTTTCGGCCTTTCCGGAACCGGAAAAACCACTCTGTCCACCGACCCGAAACGTCGTCTGATTGGCGATGATGAGCACGGTTGGGATGACGACGGCGTGTTCAACTTTGAAGGCGGTTGTTACGCCAAAACCATCAAGCTGTCGAAAGAAGCAGAGCCAGAAATTTATCACGCGATTCGCCGTGATGCGCTGCTGGAAAACGTCACCGTGCGCGAAGACGGCACCGTTGATTTCGACGATGGTTCCAAAACCGAAAACACCCGCGTCTCTTACCCGATCTATCATATCGATAATATCGTTAAGCCAGTGTCCAAAGCCGGTCACGCCACTAAGGTTATCTTCCTGACTGCGGACGCCTTCGGCGTGTTGCCGCCGGTTTCCCGTTTAACCGCTAACCAGACGCAGTACCACTTCCTGTCGGGTTTCACCGCTAAGCTGGCCGGCACCGAACGCGGCGTCACCGAACCGACTCCCACCTTCTCCGCCTGCTTCGGCGCCGCGTTCCTGACGCTGCACCCGACGCAGTATGCTGAGGTGCTGGTGAAACGTATGCAGGCGGCAGGCGCGCAGGCTTATCTGGTTAACACCGGCTGGAATGGCACCGGCAAACGTATCTCCATCAAAGATACGCGCGCGATTATCGACGCCATTCTGAACGGTTCTCTTGATAACGCGGAAACCTTCCGCCTGCCGCTGTTCGATCTGGCGATCCCAACTGAACTGCCTGGCGTGGATACCCGCATTCTCGACCCGCGTAACACCTACGCGTCGCCGGAACAATGGCAGGAAAAAGCCACCGCGCTGGCGAAACTGTTCATTGAGAACTTCGAGAAATACACGGATACCCCGGCAGGCGAAGCGCTGGTTAGCGCTGGACCGAAGCTGTAATGAACAGGCCGGATGGCGGCTTTGAACGGCGTCATCCGGCGTTGAGAAGAAAGGGAGGTTAATACTTCCCTTTCTTATGCCTCTTTTGTCGTCCCCTGGACGCGAGCCACAGGAATCGGCAGCCAGGCGCGAATCGACAATCCGCCACGTTCGCTGGTGCCAATCTCCAGCATCCCGTTATGGTTATCGATAATGCGCTGCACAATCGCCAGCCCCAGCCCTGTGCCGCTGGTGCTACGGGCGCTGTCGCCGCGCACAAAAGGCTGGAACAGATGTTTACGCTGCTCCGGCTTAATGCCCGGCCCGTCATCTTCTACCTGGAACCAGGCGCGATGCGACTCGGTGCCGCTGCTGACCTTAATCCAGCCGTTGCCATAACGGGCGGCATTGACCACCATATTCGCCACCGCGCGCTTAATAGAGAGCGGGTGCATTTTCACCTGAATGCTGCCTGCCTGAAGCGCAGTATTAATTTCACGCTCATAGCCGCTTTCCGCCGCAATCACCTCACCCAGTACGGAATTGAGATCTGCCATCTCCATCGGCATTTCCTGACCAGTACGCAGATAATCAATAAACTGTTCGATAATGGCGTTACACTCTTCGATGTCTTTATTGATCGACTCCGCGAGATAACCATCTTCCTCGCCCATCATCTCCGTCGCCAGACGAATGCGAGTCAGCGGCGTGCGTAAGTCGTGGCTGACGCCCGCCATCAATAGCGTACGGTCATCGGCCAATTGTTTCACGCCGGCTGCCATATGGTTAAACGCACGGGTCACAGAGCGCACCTCAGAGGCGCCATATTCACGCAGCGGCGGCGGAATAATTCCCTTCCCAACCTGCAAGGCGGCATGTTCAAGATCCACTAACGGTCGGTTCTGTATGCGAATAAACAGCCACGCGCCGCCTATCGCCAGTAGCATGATCGCCAGCGTGTAACGGAAAAGCGGAGAAAAATCGCCCTGATGAATCTCGGTCAGCGGCACGCGCACCCAGATATTGGGCGACAGCCAGGTTTTCAGCCACACGACGGGCGAGCTTTTGTTGACCTCAACGCGCACTTCCGTTGGGCCGCCTAATTGCTGCGCCATCTGATGGCTTAAGAATTCGTAGTGTTGCGCCCAACGCAGCCCGGCCTCTTCGGCGGCTTCGTTGGTGTAGAGAGAGATCCCCAGTTCGCGATAGATTTCCCGGCGAAACGCAGGAGGCACGACTAACTGCGTACCGTCCTCCAGTTGCAGCTTATCGGTCATCAGCATACGGACTTCGTAAGCCAGAACCTTATTAAACTGCTGGAGGCTCGGCAAAATCGCGAAGTTCAGCACCACCAGATAGGTCGTCACCAGGCTGACGAACAGCAAGGTGACGATGAGCAACAGCGTGCGGGCAAATGAACTTCGCGGCGAGAAGCGCATTCGCCTCATGCTTTAGAACCGTCCGGTACGAAGACGTAGCCCAGACCCCATACGGTCTGAATATAACGCGGATGCGCCGGATCCTCTTCCACCATACGGCGCAGGCGGGAGATCTGGACGTCAATGGAACGTTCCATCGCGGAATACTCGCGGCCACGGGCCAGATTCATCAGCTTATCGCGAGAGAGCGGCTCGCGCGGATGGCTGACTAACGCTTTCAGTACCGCAAACTCCCCGCTGGTCAGCGGCATCGGTTCATCTTCACGGAACATCTCGCGCGTACCGAGGTTCAGTTTAAACTTACCGAACGCGATAACGGCCTCTTCCTGCGACGGCGCGCCGGGCAGTTCGTTTGCCTGACGACGCAGCACGGCGCGGATACGCGCCAGCAGCTCGCGCGGGTTAAACGGTTTAGGAATGTAGTCATCGGCGCCGATTTCCAGCCCGACGATACGGTCAACCTCTTCACCCTTCGCCGTGACCATAATGATCGGCATTGGATTACTTTGACTACGCAGGCGGCGACAAATCGACAGACCATCTTCACCTGGCAGCATTAAATCCAGTACCATGAGATGGAAAGATTCACGGGTCAGCAGACGATCCATCTGCTCGGCGTTAGCGACGCTTCGAACCTGGAAGCCCTGCTCGGTCAGATAACGTTCCAGTAGCGCCCGCAGACGCATATCGTCATCAACCACCAGAATCTTATAATTCTCTTGCATTGTCTGTACTCCCAAAGGTTCGCAACAAATGTAAGTGTGTATTTTTAAAAAAGCTCACGTGAGTCACCAGCAAATTCTGGTATGAATTTCAGGCTAAATTGTTACAAAGCATATTTAACAGCAGCTTAAATATACAATTAATCAGCAAACCCATTATTTATTCTGTCGGGACGATCACGTTATACCCCGTGTGCGCAATATCGACAGCAAAGGTAAATCGACGAGATGAAAACGCCCCTGATCACCCGCGAAGGGTACGAAACACTCAAACAAGAGCTCAATTATCTCTGGCGTGAAGAGCGTCCGGAGGTCACCAAAAAAGTGACCTGGGCTGCGAGTCTGGGCGACCGCAGCGAGAATGCCGACTATCAGTATAATAAAAAGCGCCTGCGTGAGATCGACAGACGCGTCAGATATCTGACCAAATGCATGGAAAATCTCAAAATCGTGGATTATTCCCCGCAGCAGGAGGGCAAAGTCTTCTTCGGCGCCTGGGTGGAAATCGAAAATGACGACGGCGATACGCTGAAGTTCCGCATTGTCGGCTACGATGAAATTTTCGGACGTAAGGATTACATCTCTATCGATTCGCCGATGGCGCGGGCGCTACTGAAAAAAGAAGTGGGCGATCTGGCGGTGGTTAACACCCCTGTCGGCGAAGCAAACTGGTACGTCAACGCGATCGAATACGCCAAATAAGACAAGAAGAATCCTAAGCCCCCGCTGATGGCTGGCATTTTTGCCAGCCAATCCGTATAACTATCCCCTGATTTTTATCCTGAAGACGAAGCTAACCCATGATGAATGATTCTTTCTGCCGCATTATTGCGGGTGAAATCCAGGCACATGCCGGGCAGGTTGAAGCTGCCGTTCGCCTGCTTGACGAAGGGAACACCGTGCCGTTTATCGCACGTTATCGTAAAGAAATCACCGGCGGTCTGGATGACACGCAGTTGCGTAACCTGGAAACACGTCTGGGCTATCTGCGTGAGCTGGAAGACAGGCGTCAGGCGATCCTCAAGTCCATTTCCGAACAAGGCAAACTGACCGATGAGCTGGCTGACGCCATCAACGCTACGTTAAGTAAGACCGAGCTCGAAGACCTCTACCTGCCCTTTAAACCTAAACGCCGCACCCGAGGACAAATCGCCATAGAAGCCGGCCTTGAGCCGCTGGCCGATCTGCTCTGGAACAAGCCATCCCACGATCCTGACGTGGAAGCGGCAAAGTATATTGATGTCGACAAAGGCGTGGCGGACACGAAAGCCGCGCTTGATGGCGCACGCTACATTCTGATGGAGCGCTTTGCCGAAGACGCCGCATTGCTGGCGAAAGTGCGTGATTACCTGTGGAAGAACGCCCATCTGGTCGCCACAGTCGTGAGCGGCAAAGAGGAAGAAGGGGCAAAATTCCGCGACTATTACGACCATCATGAGCCAATTGCTAACGTCCCGTCTCACCGTGCGCTGGCCATGTTCCGCGGTCGTAACGAAGGCATTCTGCAACTTTCGCTCAATGCCGACCCACAGTTTGATGAGCCGCCAAAAGAGAGCTACTGCGAGCAAATCATCATGGACCATCTCGGCCTGCGGCTGAATAACGCCCCGGCGGATAGCTGGCGCAAAGGCGTAGTGAGCTGGACGTGGCGTATCAAAGTCTTAATGCACCTCGAAACCGAACTGATGGGCACCGTACGTGAGCGTGCGGAAGACGAAGCGATTAACGTGTTTGCCCGTAATCTGCACGACCTGCTGATGGCGGCCCCCGCTGGCCTGCGCGCCACAATGGGCCTTGATCCTGGCCTGCGTACCGGCGTAAAAGTCGCTGTCGTTGACGGCACCGGCAAGCTGGTAGCAACGGATACCATTTATCCGCATACCGGTCAGGCGGCCAAAGCGGCTACCGTGATCGCCGCACTGTGCGAAAAATACCACGTCGAACTGGTAGCGATTGGTAACGGCACGGCCTCGCGCGAAACCGAACGTTTCTATCTCGATGTGCAGAAACAGTTCCCGAACGTGACGGCGCAGAAAGTGATCGTCAGCGAAGCCGGAGCGTCCGTCTATTCCGCGTCTGAGCTGGCGGCGCAGGAGTTTCCGGATCTGGATGTTTCTCTGCGCGGCGCGGTGTCCATTGCCCGCCGTCTCCAGGACCCGCTGGCTGAACTGGTGAAAATCGACCCGAAATCGATCGGCGTCGGCCAGTATCAGCACGATGTCAGCCAGACCCAGTTGGCCCGCAAACTGGATGCGGTGGTCGAAGACTGCGTAAACGCCGTCGGCGTCGATTTGAATACCGCCTCCGTGCCGCTGCTAACCCGCGTCGCGGGCTTAACGCGCATGATGGCGCAGAATATCGTTGCCTGGCGCGATGAAAACGGTCAGTTCCAGAACCGCCAGCAACTGTTGAAAGTGAGCCGTCTGGGGCCGAAAGCGTTTGAACAGTGCGCGGGCTTCCTGCGTATTAACCATGGCGATAACCCGCTGGATGCGTCTACCGTCCACCCGGAAGCCTATCCGGTTGTCGAACGTATTCTGGCGGCGACGCAGCAAGCGCTAAAAGACCTGATGGGCAACAGCAGTGAGTTGCGTCACCTCAAGGCCGCCGATTTTACCGACGATAAATTCGGCGTGCCGACCGTGAGCGATATCATCAAAGAGCTGGAAAAACCGGGCCGCGACCCGCGTCCGGAGTTTAAAACCGCGCAGTTCGCCGATGGTGTTGAAACCATGAACGACCTGCTGCCGGGCATGATTTTGGAAGGAGCGGTCACTAACGTCACCAACTTCGGCGCGTTTGTCGATATCGGCGTTCATCAGGACGGTTTGGTCCATATTTCTTCCTTGTCGAATAAGTTCGTTGAAGATCCGCATACCGTGGTGAAAGCCGGCGACATCGTGAAGGTGAAAGTGCTGGAAGTGGACCTGCAACGTAAGCGTATTGCGCTGACGATGCGTCTGGACGAGCAGCCCGGCGAAGCCGCCGCCCGCCGCGGTAGTGGTACCGATCGCACTCAGGGCAACCGCCCGACGACAAAAGCGGCGAAACCGCGCAGTCGTGACGCCCAGCCAGCCGGTAACAGCGCCATGATGGATGCGCTGGCAGCCGCAATGGGGAAAAAACGCTAATCAAGTAATACGCGGGCCGGATTACCTCTTATCCGGCCTGCGATTTCGCAATACGTTCAACCCTTTCTTTTTTAATTAACAATTAAATCTTACCTATTAGAGTCTGTTAATTAATTCTCTTCTGCTATCCGCACTATTAATTATCACTTTCTTAACAGATGAAACCTTAATTAAACATTAAAAATGGTGAATATTTGCACATTAGGAGTATTTGCAAAAAGACAAATAAATGTTGAGCCATATCAACATCGGCGCAAATTATCGCTTATTTGTACATTCCGTCACATTTTAATCGTTGAAGATAGAAACCATTCTCATTATCATTGTGTTGTTGATTATTTACTCTTTCCTTCGTTGGCTAAACATCGGGTCTCCTGCCGCCCCCCTGAGCGCCGCATGAGGTATACATCCAGTTAGTAAGAAACAAGTAGGTCGTATGCAATTCACTCCTGACACTGCGTGGAAAATCACCGGCTTTGCGCGTGAAATCAGTCCGGCGTATCGTCAAAAACTGCTTTCGCTCGGCATGTTGCCCGGCTCTTCATTTAATGTCGTCCGCGTCGCGCCCTTAGGCGATCCGATCCATATCGAAACACGACGCGTAAGTCTGGTATTACGTAAAAAGGATTTGGCGTTAATAGAAGTGGAAGCGGTTTCCTGTTAATACAGTGAGTCTATAAAAATGAAAAAATTAACCATTGGTTTAATTGGTAATCCTAATTCCGGCAAGACCACCTTATTTAACCAACTCACCGGCGCGCGTCAGCGCGTGGGGAACTGGGCTGGCGTCACCGTCGAGCGTAAAGAGGGTCAGTTTTCGACAACTGACCATCAGGTCACGCTGGTAGATTTACCCGGCACCTATTCTCTGACGACCATCTCGTCACAAACCTCTCTCGACGAACAGATCGCCTGCCACTACATCCTGAGCGGCGACGCCGACCTGTTGATAAACGTGGTGGACGCCTCCAATCTGGAACGCAACCTCTATTTGACGCTGCAACTGCTGGAGCTGGGTATCCCCTGTATTGTCGCGCTCAACATGCTGGATATCGCCGAAAAACAGCAGGTTCGTATTGATGTCGACGCTCTGTCCACGCGCCTGGGTTGCCCTGTCGTACCTCTGGTATCGACTCGCGGTCGTGGTATTGAGGCGCTGAAACTGGCCATTGACCGTCACAACGCTAACGACAACGTCGAACTGGTGCATTATGCCCAACCGCTGCTGCGCGAAGCGGGTTTCCTGGCCGACGCGATGGCCCAGGAGATGCCTTTACAACAGCGCCGCTGGCTGGGTCTGCAAATGCTGGAGGGCGATATCTACAGCCGGGCTTACGCAGGCGAGGCGGCGCAAAATCTGGACACCTCCCTTGCCCGTCTGAAGGACGAAATGGACGACCCGGCGCTGCATATCGCCGACGCCCGTTACCAGTGTATCGCCGCTATTTGCGACGTGGTAAGCAATACCCTGACAGCCGAACCCAGCCGCTTCACTACGGCGGTAGATAAAATTGTCCTGAACCGCTTCCTCGGCTTACCAATTTTTCTGTTCGTGATGTACCTGATGTTCCTGCTCGCCATTAACATCGGCGGCGCGTTGCAACCCCTGTTTGATGCCGGTTCCGTCGCTATCTTTATTCATGGCATTCAGTGGATTGGCTACACGCTGCACTTCCCGGATTGGTTAACCATCTTCCTGGCGCAAGGTCTTGGCGGCGGGATCAATACCGTCCTGCCGCTGGTGCCGCAAATCGGGATGATGTACCTGTTCCTCTCCTTCCTTGAAGACTCCGGTTATATGGCGCGCGCGGCCTTCGTCATGGATCGCCTGATGCAGGCGCTGGGGCTACCGGGTAAATCCTTCGTCCCGCTGATTGTCGGCTTCGGCTGTAACGTACCTTCCGTGATGGGCGCCCGCACGCTCGACGCTCCGCGCGAACGCCTGATGACCATCATGATGGCGCCGTTTATGTCCTGTGGCGCGCGTCTGGCGATTTTCGCCGTCTTTGCCGCCGCCTTCTTCGGGCAAAACGGCGCGCTGGCGGTCTTCTCGCTGTACGTGCTGGGTATTGTCATGGCGGTATTAACCGGCCTGATGCTGAAACATACCATTATGCGCGGCGAAGCCTCTCCGTTTGTGATGGAGCTGCCAGTTTACCACGTACCGCATATCAAGAGCCTGATCATCCAGACGTGGCAACGCCTGAAAGGTTTTGTACTGCGCGCCGGTAAAGTTATCATCATTGTCAGCATCTTCCTGAGCGCGTTTAACAGTTTCTCGCTGAGCGGCAAAATCGTCGATAACATTAATGACTCCGCCCTCGCCTCTGTAAGCCGGGCGATCACGCCAGTCTTTAAACCGATCGGCGTCCATGAGGATAACTGGCAGGCGACTGTGGGTCTGTTTACGGGCGCCATGGCGAAAGAAGTTGTCGTCGGTACGCTGAACACGCTCTACACCGCCGAAAATATTCAGGACGAAGCGTTTAATCCTGCTGACTTTCACCTTGGCGATGAACTGCTGGGCGCGGTGGACGATACCTGGCAAAGCCTGAAAGACACCTTTAGCCTGAGCGTACTGGCTAACCCGATCGAAGCGAGTAAAGGCGACGGCGAAATGGCGACCGGAGCGATGGGCGTGATGGATCAAAAATTCGGCAGCGCCGCGGCGGCGTACAGCTACCTGATTTTCGTCCTGCTTTACGTACCGTGTATCTCGGTAATGGGCGCTATCGCCCGCGAGTCCAGCCGCGGCTGGATGGGCTTCTCAATCCTGTGGGGGTTGAATATCGCCTATTCGCTCGCCACGCTGTTCTATCAGGTTACCAGCTTCAGTCAACACCCGACATACAGCCTGATCTGTATTCTGGCAGTGATCGTCTTTAACGTTGTGGTGTTAAGCCTGTTGCGCCGCGCCCGCAGCCGTGTAGACATTGAACTGCTGACAACCCGCAAAAACGTCAGTTCCTGTTGTTCGGGCACTGCAGGCAATTGTCACTAAGGGATGTAAAAAATGGCTTCATTGATACAGGTTCGCGATCTACTGGCGCTACGGGGGCGTATGGAGGCAACGCAGATCAGCCATACGCTGCACGCCCCGCAGCCAATGATCGACGCCATGCTGAATCAACTGGAGATCATGGGTAAAGCGGTACGTATCCCGGAAGAACCGGACGGCTGCCTTTCAGGTAGCTGCAAAAGTTGTCCGGAAGGTAAAGCCTGCCTGCGCGAATGGTGGGCCTTGCGTTAATCTTCGCCGGATAGCGACGCTAACGCGTCTTATCCGGCCTTTATCCCGCGTTATGTTGCCCGGTACGCGTCGCGCTGCCGGAACTCATACAAAAACATATCCGCCAGCGTGATCTGATGGGGCTGGTCGCCCTGCTGGTTAAGGGATACGCTAATGACCCCCAGCTTCAAAGTCTGTTTAATTACATGATGCACACTGGCGACGCCGAGCGCTTCAATACATTTATCCGCCAGGTGGCTATGCGTATCCCACAGCATAAGGAGAAGATCATGACTATCGCAGAAAGATTACGTCAGGAAGGGCATCGTAACGGGTTACAAAAAGGGCTACAACAAGGCAAACAGGAAGGCCAACGGCTCGCCGCATTGCGAATTGCCCGCGCCATGCTAACCGATGGCTTCGATCGCGATACCGTGCTTAGGGTTACCGGGCTGGCGCCTGCCGATCTGGCGTCTGAAAGCCATTAATCTTGTAGAACGGCCTGGGCCCGGTAACGCCCTGGTTACAGCGATGATTTTAGCGTTATCAGCGCCTGGCAAAATGCCGCCGGATGCGAGATAAACGGCGCATGGGCCGCCTTCGCCATTATCTGCGATGTACTTTGCGGCCATAGCGTATCGAGTAAAGGCGCAATCTTGCGCGGCACCAGACCGTCCAGATAACCATACAAACGCAAAAACGGCATGTTCACGCTTTTCAGCGGTTCTCGTAGATCGACCGTTTTTAAGATTTCCAGTCCGCCATTGAGCACCTCTACATCCGGCATAGGCTGCGCCAGCACTACGCTTTTTAAGGTGCGGGCATCCTGACGCGCCGTCTCCGTCCCTAACGTTTGCAGCGCCAGAAAACGCTCCACCGTGCGCTGAAAATCGTCGCTAAGTTGCTGCTGGAAGCCGCCGAGGATTTCCGGTTTTATTCCCGGCCACCCCTCACGCGCGCTAAAGCATGGCGAAGAGGCGACAGTCACCAGCGCCTGAACGCGTTCAGGGTGTGTAAGCGCCATCTGATTCGCCACCAGGCCGCCCAGACTCCAGCCAAGCCAGATAGCCTGGTCCGGCGCGTTTTTCGCTACCTGCGCCGTCATCTCTTCAAGCGTCATGGCGCCAAACCCCGAACTACGGCCATAGCCCGGCAAATCGGCCAGATGCAGCGTAAAATGCGAGCCGAGTTCCTCGCGAATGCAATGCCATACCTCCGCGTTCAATCCCCATCCGTGCAGCAGCACAAGATGGTAATTTCCCTCGCCGTAGGTCTGCCACCAGATGTCATTCATCAGTTACTGTTCTCTTTTGCCTGAAAAGGATGCACCTATGCTAACAGTACCGGGATTATGCTGGCTATGCCGAATGCCGCTGGCGTTAAGCCACTGGGGGATTTGTTCCGTATGCGCGCGCGCCGTCCGTCAGCGCGTCAGCCTGTGTCCGCAATGCGGATTACCTGCCGCAGCGAAATTGCCGCCGCGCTGGCGCGTCTACTATTGCAGGAAGTCCTCCTGGCGCGCCGCAGTACTGGCTTGCAGCTTCCCGACAGAATCGTCAGCGTTCCGCTCTGGTCGCGCCGACACTGGCGGCGGGGATTTAACCAAAGCGATCTGTTATGCCAACCGTTAGCGCGCTGGCTTGGCTGTGCGTGGAACAGCCAAGCCATCACGCGGGTACGGGCGACCGCAACACAACATCATCTCAGCGCCAGGTTACGTAAACGCAATTTGAAAAACGCGTTTCGCCTTGAATTGCCGGTACAAGGTCTCCATATGGTTGTTGTGGATGATGTCGTCACTACCGGAAGTACCGTCGCGGAAATCGCGCAACTGCTTTTGCGCAACGGCGCAGCGACTGTCCAGGTATGGTGCCTGTGTCGAACCTTGTAGAGCCTCGATGATGGGCGTATTATAACCAACTAAAATAGTCAACTATTAGGCCATTACTATGATCCGTATTTCCGATGCTGCACAAGCGCACTTTGCCAAACTGCTGGCAAATCAGGAGGAAGGGACGCAAATCCGCGTATTTGTCATTAATCCCGGAACCCCTAACGCAGAGTGCGGCGTTTCTTATTGTCCGCCCGATGCCGTAGAAGCCACTGATACTGCCCTGAAATTTGACCTGTTGACTGCTTATGTCGACGAGCTGAGCGCGCCCTACCTGGAAGACGCGGAAATTGATTTTGTGACCGACCAGCTAGGTTCTCAACTCACATTGAAAGCGCCAAATGCGAAGATGCGCAAAGTGGCCGATGACGCGCCGCTGATGGAGCGCGTGGAATATGCTCTGCAATCGCAAATTAACCCACAGTTAGCAGGCCACGGCGGTCGCGTCTCGCTGATGGAGATTACCGATGACGGCTATGCCATTCTGCAATTTGGCGGCGGTTGCAACGGCTGTTCTATGGTTGATGTCACGCTGAAAGAAGGGATCGAGAAGCAGTTGCTGAATGAATTCCCGGAACTGAAAGGGGTTCGCGATCTGACCGAGCACCAACGCGGCGAGCACTCATACTACTAAGATTTTACCCGCCCCCCTGCCCGATGGCGCTTGCGCCTATCGGGCCTACAGTTTGCTGGATAACGCGTTTACGGCGCTATCAATCTACCACTCAGATCGATGATCTTTCTTCTTCCCCGATAACATGACCTGTGTCTCATAATTTAAATTTTGCTTGCCAGGGTCATTTTCAACACCCGCATGTTACCCGTATCATTCTTATGGGCACCTAACATACATATAACATCTGACTACGCTCATTCGTTTCAACGTTAATCAGTATTGGTGCTATTGCGACTCTGTTCCCGTCGGGGACCACAGGAATTTGTCGTCGAAACAATGACGTTACCCATAACAAAATAAAGGACAGGTAAATCATGCCATTAGTCATCGTTGCTATCGGTGTTATCTTGTTACTTCTTCTGATGATCCGCTTCAAAATGAACGGATTTATCGCCCTTGTCCTGGTAGCGCTCGCTGTCGGGTTGATGCAGGGAATGCCGCTGGATAAAGTCATCGGTTCCATCAAAGCCGGCGTCGGCGGTACGCTTGGCAGTCTGGCCCTGATTATGGGGTTCGGCGCCATGCTGGGCAAAATGCTTGCCGACTGCGGCGGGGCTCAACGTATTGCCACTACCCTGATCGCGAAATTTGGTAAAAAGCATATTCAATGGGCCGTGGTGTTAACCGGCTTTACCGTCGGCTTCGCGCTGTTCTATGAAGTGGGCTTCGTCCTGATGCTGCCGCTGGTGTTCACCATTGCCGCGGCGGCGAATATTCCGTTACTGTACGTCGGCGTGCCGATGGCCGCAGCGCTCTCCGTCACACACGGCTTCCTGCCGCCGCACCCGGGCCCAACCGCGATTGCCACGATTTTCCATGCTGATATGGGTAAAACGCTGCTGTTCGGTACGATTCTGGCGATCCCGACCGTAATCCTTGCCGGCCCGGTTTACGCCCGTTTTCTGAAAGGTATTGATAAACCGATTCCGGAAGGCCTGTACAGCGCAAAAACCTTTACGGAAGAAGAGATGCCGGGCTTTGGCGTCAGCGTCTGGACGTCGCTAGTCCCGGTTATTCTGATGGCGATGCGTGCAATTGCCGAGATGATTCTGCCAAAAGGCCACGCTTTCCTGCCCGTTGCCGAGTTCCTGGGCGACCCGGTCATGGCTACGTTGATTGCCGTACTGATTGCAATGTTCACCTTTGGCCTGAACCGCGGGCGTTCAATGGATCAGATAAACGATACGCTGGTCTCTTCCATCAAAATTATCGCCATGATGCTGCTGATCATCGGCGGCGGCGGCGCGTTCAAGCAGGTGCTGGTCGATAGCGGCGTGGATAAATATATCGCTTCGATGATGCACGAAACTAATGTCTCTCCGCTATTCATGGCGTGGTCTATCGCGGCGGTTCTGCGTATCGCTCTGGGCTCCGCGACTGTCGCAGCGATTACCGCAGGCGGTATCGTCGCGCCGCTGATCGCTACTACCGGCGTGAGCCCTGAACTGATGGTTATCGCAGTCGGTTCCGGGAGCGTGATTTTCTCTCACGTCAACGATCCGGGCTTCTGGCTGTTCAAAGAGTATTTCAATCTGACTATCGGCGAGACCATTAAATCCTGGTCGATGCTGGAAACCATCATCTCCGTCTGCGGCCTGATTGGTTGCCTGCTGCTGGGTATGGTGGTCTGATAACATTTTGCCATTACCCGGCCTACAGAGATCATCGTAGGCCGGGTAAGATCCGGCAAATAACGTTACTTCTTCTTCGCGGCCGCTTTTCGGCGTCGGTCCAGATCCTTAATCAGTTTGTTCACTCCCTCATCGGCAAACATGGCCTCAAGAGAAGCGGACAATTTCCGCCGCCAGTTTTTATACTGATAGCTGGTGCCCGGCACGTTAACCGGCTCGGCCATATCCAGCCAGTCCTCCGGCTGAAGACCCAGCAGACCGCTGTTACTGTCGGCGATATAGCGCTGAAGACCGCGATTTAGCGTCGGCGTCATCGACATTAATGACGCCTTATGCCCGGCGCGTTTCGGCAGACAGCCATATTTATGCAGCGCGTCCAGTAGCCCCTGTTTCGCCCGCTCGCGATCCTCATACAGCCCGCGCAGAATCACGTCATCCGGGTAAAGCCCCAGAGCTTTACCCAACGTCAGGTCACCGCATTCCCAATAGCCGCGCAGCGTGGGGAGATCGTGCGTCGAGGCGACAGCCATCGATTGTTGCGGATACGCACCTGGCGCGCGGAAGTTTTTCTCAAGGTCATTTTCAAACCACAGCACTTTATAAGAATAGACCCCGCTATCGCGCAACTTGCCGACAATCTCAACAGGCACCGTCCCCAGATCTTCGCCTATCACCATACAGCGGTGACGTTGGCTCTCCAGCGCCAGAATAGCCAACAGATCGTCAACCGGATACTGAACATATGCCCCGCGATCCGCGGTTTCACCATACGGTATCCACCACAGACGCAGCAACGACATAACATGGTCAATGCGCAGCGCGCCGCAGTTTTGCATATTGGCGCGCAGCAGGTCGATAAAGGGCTCATACGCCCGGGCAACCATGATATGCGGGTCCATTGGCGGCAGCCCCCAGTTCTGACCGAGCGGGCCGAGGATATCCGGCGGCGCGCCGACAGATGCTTTCAGGCAGTACAGCTCCCGGTCACACCAGGTTTCCGCGCCGCCTTCCGCTACGCCAACCGCCAGATCGCGGTACAGACCAATCGGTAGCGTAAAACGCTGACAGGTATCCCAGCAGGCGGCGAACTGGCGCCAGGCCAGCCACTGAAGCCAGAGGTAAAACTCCACCTCTTCGCGGTGCGCTTCACAGAATTGTTTCACAGCGGGAGACTCTACCGACTGGTACGCCTCCGGCCAGGCTGGCCAGCCCCAGCGCTGCTCATCCTCTTTCACCTGATACGCATGCAGCGCGTCGAATGCCGCCTGCCAGTAAAGGCTCTCGCCTTCGCGAGCGATAAAGTGACGAAACTCCGCCATTTGCGCATCGTCGCGAGCGGCAAACCGCGTCCACGCCATCTGCAGCGCCGTGATTTTCAGCGCGGTAACGGTAGCGTAATCCACCCATTGCGCATCGCGCGCCTGTCGCAACCTTTGCTGTGTGGCAGGCATTTGCCACCATGCCTGCGCCTCTTCGCTCAGGTGGAAATCTTCGACGGCGTTGACGTCAATATATATCACGTTCAGCCAGCGACGGGACGAGGGGCTGTAGGGACTGGCGCTCTCCGGATTCGCCGGATAAAGCGCGTGGATCGGGTTCAGGCCGATAAACGCGCCGCCGCGTGTCGCCACGTCGACCAGCATCGACTTCAAATCGCCGAAATCGCCAATACCCCAGTTCTTTTCTGAACGCAGGGTATAAAGCTGGACGCAGGCCCCCCACAGTTTTTTCCCTTCCAGCAGCGCCTGCGGCTCATAGCATCGCGGCGGGGCAACGATAATACGGCAGTGCGTACGCTGTTCAGCCTGGGTCAACGTCAGGGTGTGGTAGCCCTCCGGCAACGTAGCCGGAAGGTTAAGTTTTTTACCGCCCGTCACGCGCCCTTTGTAATGCACGCCCTCTTCAGTAGTCAGCAGCCAGGCAAACTCACCGTGCCCCTCTACCGGTAACGCCATTTTTTTACCCGCAGTATAAACCTTCACATTCGGCACGATCGCCTGTGGCCCGGTGGTCGTACCGTGCATCGCCGCCAGCAGACGCCTCTTGGTTTCAGCGCCAATAGACTGCGGTTTGCCATGAGCATTGATGTAACTGGGGCTGATCCCCGCCGCCAGCGCGGCACTATCGAGACGTTTATTTTCCATCGCGCTCCCTTAGCGTTTTGCCTGCCAGATACGGGTCTGATAATCGCGAATAGAGCGATCGGAACTGAACATACCGCAGCGCGCGGTATTGAGGATCGCGGCGCGCGTCCACGCTTCCTGGTCGCGATACAGCGCATCCACCTGTTTTTGCGCCTCGACATAAGCAGCGAAGTCCGCCATGACCAGATACGGATCGCCCCCCTGTTTGCCGAGGCTATGCAGCATCTGGTCAAAGGCATGTCTATCGCCATTGCTGTATTGACCGCTTTCCAGCTCTTTTAGCACCGCATCCAGCACTTTGTCTTTTTTACGCCATTTCACCGGGTCGTAGCCTTTGGCTTTGAGCGCCTTCACCTCTTCCACAGTATGGCCAAAAATAAAGATATTCTCTTCGCCCACCTTCTCAGCGATTTCAACGTTAGCGCCGTCCAGCGTTCCCACCGTCAACGCCCCGTTCAGCGCCAGCTTCATGTTACCGGTGCCGGACGCCTCTTTCCCGGCAGTAGAAATTTGCTCAGAAATATCCGCCGCCGGAATGAGCATTTCCGCCGCGGAGACGCAGTAATCCGGCAGGAAAACGACCTTCAGCTTATCGCCCACCGCCGGGTCATTATTAATGGCTTCCGCGACCTTATTGATAGCAAAAATGATGTTCTTCGCCAGGTAATAGCCCGGTGCCGCCTTCGCGCCAAACAAGAATACGCGCGGTACGCGATCAGCCTGCGGGTTTTCGCGGATCTCTTTGTACAGCGCCAGAATATGCAACAGATTCAGATGCTGACGCTTGTACTCGTGCAGGCGTTTGATCTGGATATCAAAAATCGCATGGCTCGAAATCTCAATCCCGGTACGGGCCTGGATAAATTTCACCAGCCGTTCTTTGTTCGCCCGCTTGATGCCGCGATACTGCTGACGGAATGTAGCGTCGTCTGCATATTTTTCGAGGTTGATCAACTGGTCGAGATCGTTAGCCCACTCTTTTTTCAGCGTTTTATCCAGCAACGCCGCAAGCTGCGGATTGCACTGTTTGATCCAGCGACGCGGCGTAATGCCGTTGGTGACATTGTGGAATTTGTTCGGCCAAAGCTGGTGATATTCCGGGAACAGATCTTTCACGACCAGATCGGAGTGCAGCGCCGCCACACCGTTGACCGCAAAGCCGCTGACCACGCACATATTGGCCATGCGTACCTGACGGTCATGCACCACCGCCAGTTTTGCCCATACCTGCTTATCGCCAGGCCAGGTGTTATCGACCAGCGTCTTAAAGCGATCGTTAATCTGCTTGATAATCTGCATATGACGCGGCAACAGCGCTTTGATTAACTTCTCGTCCCAGCACTCCAGCGCTTCCGGCATCAGAGTATGGTTGGTGTAGGCGAAAGTGTTGCGGGTAATCGCCCAGGCATCATCCCAGCTCATCTGATGTTCATCCAGCAATACGCGCAGCAGTTCAGGGATGGCAATAGTCGGGTGGGTATCATTTAGCTGAATGACCTCATAATCCGCCAGCTCATGCAGTTTGCGTCCGGCCAGATGATGGCGACGCAGAATATCCGCTACCGAGCAGGCGCACTGGAAGTATTGCTGCATCAGACGCAGTTTTTTACCCGCCGTGTGGTTATCGTTGGGATAAAGCACCTTCGTCAGTTTTTCCGCATCGATACCCTGCTGTTCCGCCCGCAGGAAAGCGCCGTCGTTGAATTTGGTCAGATCGAACGGATGCGCGTGGGTCGCCTGCCACAAACGCAGCGGTTGCGCGACGCCGTTACGATAGCCTAACACCGGCAGATCCCAGGCCTGGCCTGTAATCACAAAGCCTGGCTCCCAGCGCCCTGCTTTGGTGACTTTACCGCCGATCCCAACCTGGACGTCCAGCGCCTCGTTGTGGCGGAACCACGGATAGCTGCCGCGATGCCAGTCATCCGGCGCTTCCATCTGCTTGCCCTCAACAAATGACTGACGGAACAGCCCATACTGGTAGTTCAGACCATAGCCCGTAGCGGACTGCCCGACGGTGGCCATCGAATCGAGGAAGCAGGCGGCCAGACGTCCCAGACCACCGTTGCCGAGCGCCGGATCGACTTCCTCTTCCAGCAGATCGGTCAGATTAATATCGTGCGCTTTCAGCACATCGCTAACGTCCTGGTACCACCCCAGATTTAACAGGTTATTTCCCGTCAGGCGGCCAATCAAAAATTCCATCGAAATGTAGTTCACATGACGCTGGCCTTTCGTCGGCTGCGCTACCGGCTGCGCGCTCAGTAATTCCGCCAGCGCGCCGCTAACGGCCTGCCACCACTGACGAGACGTCATGTCGGACGCCGACAGTAAACCGAAACGCTGCCACTGACGCGTCAGGGCGGCCTGGAATTGATCTTTATTGAAGGTTGGCTGTGACATAGGAAATCCGTCCTCGGGTAATAAAACAACGTTATCGCTAGTTTGCCAGGCTCCATGTTGACCTTCCTCATCCCGGCACGGATTAGGGAGGGAGGAGGCGCGGGGATGAGCATAAAAGTGTGATCGCCGCCACTTACCCCTGTATAAACGCGCCGATTCCTGTCAACGATAACCAGTGTTACGCATAATCAAATGAATAAACAGAAATAACAGTAAATCGCGAAGGGGTATTTTCGAAGATTATATGAACGCCGAAATAGTTTCTTACCTGAAATATTCAGCGGCGGGAGATTTACTAACTTAACATAATTAACTAAACGCCTGGTATCGCCATTGTGTTAAATCCGCATCATGTCCAGGACGTTATTTACAATAACGGAAATATGACCTCAGCCCAGCTCTGACGCTCGTTTCAACCGCGCCGAATACTTTTTTAATACCGTTATTTAGAATTGTGACAGAGTGCAAATTCAGACACATAAAAAGTCTGCTTAGCTTGCATTAAAATGCTTTCTGGCCGACCTTGTATTTATTAATTACGAAGCGCAAAAAAAATCGCAGTTCCCCCATTCCTCACAGTGAAGTGATTGCTATGTTGATTCCGTCTAAATTAAGTCGTCCGGTTCGTCTCGACCATACCGTGGTTCGTGAGCGGCTGTTGGCTAAACTTTCCGGCGCGAACAATTTCAGGCTCGCCCTGGTAACCAGTCCTGCTGGCTATGGGAAAACCACACTTGTCTCACAGTGGGCGGCGGGAAAAAATGAATTAGGCTGGTTCTCTCTCGACGAAGGCGATAACCAACAAGAGCGATTCGCCAGTTATTTAATCGCCGCTATCCAGCAGGCCACCGGCGGACACTGCACTACCAGCGAAGCGATGGCGCAAAAACGCCAGTATGCCAGTCTGACGTCCCTTTTCGCGCAACTCTTTATTGAACTGGCACAGTGGCATCGCCCGCTTTATCTGGTGATTGACGACTACCATTTGATTACCAATCCGGTAATTCACGACGCGATGCGCTTTTTCTTACGTCATCAGCCGGAAAATTTCACCCTGGTAGTGTTATCGCGTAATTTGCCGCAACTGGGCATCGCTAACCTGCGCGTGCGCGATCAGTTGCTGGAAATCGGCAGCCAACAGTTGGCTTTTAACCATCAGGAAGCAAAGCAATTTTTTGACCGTCGCCTCTCGTCGCCTATTGAAGCCGCCGAGAGTAGCCGCATGTGTGACGACGTTGCCGGCTGGGCGACGGCGCTTCAACTAATCGCCCTTTCCGCCCGTCAAAATAACCACTCGGCGCACCAGTCCGCCCGGCGACTGGCAGGCATTAACGCCAGCCACCTGTCCGATTATCTGGTGGACGAAGTACTGGATAACGTGGACGTCAGCACCCGACATTTTTTACTTAAAAGCGCGATCTTGCGCTCAATGAATGACGCGCTGATTGTGCGCGTGACCGGCGAAGAAAATGGCCAGATGCGGCTGGAGGAGATTGAGCGTCAGGGGCTATTCCTGCAACGCATGGATGACACGGGCGAATGGTTTAGCTATCACCCCTTGTTTGGTAGCTTTCTACGTCAGCGCTGCCAGTGGGAACTGGCGGCGGAACTGCCGGAGATCCACCGCGCGGCCGCGGAAAGCTGGATGGAACAAGGCTTTCCCAGCGAAGCTATACATCATGCGCTGGCGGCTGGCGATGCGCAAATGCTGCGCGATATCTTGCTCAATCATGCGTGGGGGCTGTTTAATCACAGCGAGCTGGCGCTGCTCGAAGAGTCATTAAAAGCATTGCCGTGGGAAAGCCTGCTGGAAAATCCGCGGCTGGTGTTATTGCAGGCCTGGCTGATGCAAAGCCAACACCGCTACAGCGAGGTGAATACGTTACTGGCGCGCGCCGAGCAAGAGATCAAAGGGGTCATGGACGGCACGCTGCATGCTGAATTTAACGCACTGCGCGCCCAGGTCGCTATCAACGACGGTAATCCGGAAGAAGCGGAGCGGCTGGCGAAGCTGGCTCTGGATGAGCTTCCTCTCGCCTGGTTCTATAGCCGTATCGTCGCGACCTCCGTTCACGGCGAAGTTCTGCACTGTAAAGGCGATCTCAGCCAGTCTTTATCACTGATGCAGCAAACCGAACAAATGGCGCGCCATCATGACGTTTGGCATTACGCGCTATGGAGCTTAATTCAACAAAGCGAAATTCAGTTCGCCCAGGGGTTCCTGCAGGCCGCATGGGAAACGCAGGAAAGGGCCTTTCAGTTGATCAAAGAGCAGCATCTGGAACAACTGCCGATGCATGAGTTTCTGGTACGTATCCGCGCGCAGTTGCTGTGGGCATGGGCGCGTCTTGACGAAGCGGAGGACTCGGCGCGCAGCGGTATCGCTGTGCTGTCCACCTTTCAGCCGCAGCAGCAGTTACAGTGTTTGGCGTTGCTGGTGCAATGCTCGCTGGCGCGCGGCGATTTGGATAATGCCCGTAGCCAGCTTAACCGGCTGGAAAATTTATTAGGCAATGGTCGTTACCACTGCGACTGGATCTCTAATGCCGATAAGGTGCGTGTCATTTACTGGCAGTTAACCAGCGATAAGAAATCCGCCGCCAACTGGTTACGCCATACGCCAAAACCGGCGTTCGCCAATAACCATTTTCTACAAGGACAGTGGCGAAATATCGCCAGAGCGCAGATCTTGCTGGGAGAATTCGAACCTGCGGAAATCGTGCTGGAAGAGTTAAATGAGAACGCCCGTAGCCTACGCTTAATGAGCGATTTAAACCGCAACTTACTGTTACTGAACCAGCTTTACTGGCAATCCGGACGGAGAACCGACGCCCAGCGCGTATTGCTCGATGCCTTACAGCTCGCTAACCGAACCGGGTTTATCAGCCATTTTGTGATTGAAGGCGAAGCCATGGCCCAGCAGTTGCGTCAGCTCATCCAGCTTAATACGCTGCCGGAGATGGAACAACATCGCGCGCAGCGCATCCTACGAGAAATTAATCAGCATCACCGGCATAAGTTTGCCCATTTTGATGAAGGCTTCGTCGAGCGCCTGCTTAATCATCCTGATGTCCCGGAGCTTATTCGTACCAGCCCACTCACCCAACGGGAATGGCAGGTGTTAGGGCTTATCTATTCTGGTTACAGCAACGAACAGATTGCCGGCGAACTGGCGGTAGCGGCGACCACCATTAAGACGCATATTCGCAACCTCTACCAGAAGCTCGGCGTCGCACACCGTCAGGACGCGGTGCAGCATGCGCAGCAGTTGCTGAAAATGATGGGGTACGGAGTTTAGACGCTCGCTTATTAGACCGACGATCGCGCGCAAACTGTAGATCACGCCGCCATCCGACAATAGTCTTTAGCACAGCTCTAATTGAATATGGTGGTCGGCGATGACCTGCATCACACCTGACGGCGGCAGGGTATCGGTATAAACCGCATCGACCATACTAATGCTGCCCATATTCACCATCGCATTACGGCCAAATTTAGAGTGATCCACTACCAGCATTACATGGCGCGAATTTTCGATAATCGCGCGCTTGGTACGCACCTCATGATAGTCAAATTCCAGCAACGAGCCGTCGCTATCAATACCGCTAATACCGAGAATGCCGAAATCCAGACGGAACTGGGCGATAAAATCCTGCGTCGCCTCGCCAATAATGCCGCCGTCGCGGCTGCGGAGTTCGCCGCCAGCCAGGATAATACGAAAATCCTCTTTTGCCATTAACGTGTTCGCTACGTTCAGATTGTTGGTGACAATCCGCAAATGACTGTGCCCTAACAGGGCGTGCGCTACGGCTTCCGGCGTAGTGCCGATATCAATAAACAGCGTTGAACCATTGGGGATCTGGGTCGCGACTTTGCGAGCGATACGCTCTTTTTCTTCCGTTTGCGTCGCTTTACGATCGTGCCACGGCGTATTCACCGAGCTGGAGGGTAACGCCGCACCGCCGTGGTGACGTAAAATCATATTCTGCTCCGCCAGATCGTTAAGATCCCGACGGATGGTTTGCGGGCTGACAGAAAAATGCTCCACCAGCTCTTCCGTACTGACGTATCCCTGTTTTTTTACCAATTCAATGATCGCGTCATGCCGTTGTGTTTGTTTCATGAATCATCTCTGAAAGTAACCAACCTTGCGCCGGATAATGGCATTCGCTCTATCCGACCTGGAAAAATATCTCGACCGCAGGCCGGATACGCCTCACGTTCGTTTTCGCGCATTCAGCGTATCAACAAAGGCCATCGCTAAACCAACGATAAGCCCGGCGATGTGCGCGCCGTTCGCCATAGACATGCCAAACCAGTCAAGCCAGCCAGCGACTATCCACAATAATGCAAAAATAATTAAGCCGCGCTGGAGGTAAATCCCGCTTTGCGGATCGCGTTCTCCGCGCAGCCACACGTAGCCCATCAGCGCATAGACGACGCCGGACAGCCCGCCAAACCACGGTCCGCTAAATTTCTGCTGGATATAGCCGCTTAGCAGCGCGCTTATCACCGTAATGACGATTAATTTACCGCTCCCCAGGCGCTTCTCTACCGCCCCACCGAGATACCACCACCACAGCAGGTTAAAAAGAATATGCATCAGTGAGAAGTGCATAAAGATATGGGTGAAGTAGCGCCAGAATTCAAATTTTAAGGCCGGATCGAACGGCCACGCCAGCCAAACCATCACTGTCTGGTCGCCGACGATATTCATCGCGATATAGACCAGCACGCAGGCGATCATCACCATCCAGGTAATGGGACCGGCTCTTTCACGCAGCGTGGCGAGAAAAGGAAAACGGCGGTAATGCAGCCCGCTGTTAGTCTGCCCGGACTGCCAGCTAGCCGCCAGATAACGCGGATCGCCGGGATTTTCCATAAACCTCGCCAGCTCGGCCCGTACGCATTCGGTCTGAGACTCATCCGCCAGCCAGATATCGCTTTGATTATGTTGCTGAATAGTAAGAATAACGCCCTGGGTGGCCATATAATCAACAAATGCCTGCGCCACGCGGGGATTCGCAAAGGAAGTAATCATCAACATTGTTGCTGTCGCTTAGTCCATACAAAAGAAGACAGTATATATACCCTTCTCGCCGGAGGCTGCATCTTTGTGGGATTACGCGCCATTCGCGACATCGGCAGGGAAACGGCGATGCCAGGCCTCAAACCCGCCGTCAATGCTGTAAACCGCATCATAGCCTTGCTGGAGCAGATACTGCGCGGCGCCTTTACTGCTGTTGCCGTGATAGCACATCACCATCACGACGGTATCGAAATCATACTCACGCATAAACGCGCCCAGAGTATCGTTAGTCAAATGAAACGCCTGCGGCGCATGACCCATGGCATAACTTTGCGGATCGCGAATATCAACCAGCACCGCCGCGCCCTGGTGCAGTTTCTGATACGCCTCTTCTACAGTGATACATTCAAATTGTTCCATGAGTCGCTCTTCATTAATTGTCGGTGAAGCCGATTAAGGCATTTTATCGCCCAGTGTACGTTGGCGAAGTAGCTTAACGCCATAATGTTATACATATCACTCTAAAATGTTTTTTCGATGTTACCAATAGCGCGTTTCTTTGCTATTATGTTCGATAACGAACATTTTTGAACTTTAACGAAAGTGCAAGAGGGCAGCATGGAAACCAAAGATCTGATCGTGATAGGCGGGGGCATTAACGGTGCAGGCATCGCGGCTGATGCCGCCGGACGCGGTTTGTCCGTACTCATGCTGGAAGCGCAGGACTTAGCCTGCGCAACCTCTTCCGCCAGTTCGAAACTTATCCACGGCGGCTTACGCTATCTGGAGCACTACGAGTTCCGTCTGGTCAGCGAAGCGCTGGCAGAACGTGAGGTGCTGTTGAAAATGGCGCCGCACATCGCCTTCCCGATGCGTTTTCGTCTGCCGCACCGCCCGCATTTACGTCCGGCATGGATGATCCGTATCGGTCTGTTTATGTACGATCACTTGGGCAAACGTACCAGTTTACCCGGTTCCACCGGTGTGCGGTTTGGCGCAGACTCGGTACTCAAACCTGAAATCGTGCGCGGTTTCGAATATTCTGACTGCTGGGTAGACGATGCGCGTCTGGTGCTGGCCAACGCCCAGATGGTTGTACGTAAAGGCGGCGAAGTCTTAACCCGCACCCGCGCCACCTCTGCGCGCCGCGAAAAGGGTATGTGGATTGTCGAAGCGGAAGATATCGATACCGGTAAAAAGCAGGTCTGGCAGGCGCGCGGGCTGGTCAACGCCACCGGTCCGTGGGTCAAACAGTTCTTCGACGAAGGGATGCGCCTGCCGTCGCCGTATGGCATCCGCCTGATCAAAGGCAGCCATATCGTCGTGCCGCGCGTCCATAATCAGAAGCAGGCGTATATTCTGCAAAACGAAGATAAACGTATCGTCTTTGTCATCCCGTGGATGGAGGAGTTTTCGATCATTGGCACAACCGATGTCGAATATAAAGGCGATCCGAAAGCGGTAAAAATTGAAGAGAGCGAAATTAATTACCTGTTGAAGGTCTATAACGCGCACTTCCAAAAACAACTGGGACGCGATGACATCGTCTGGACATACTCCGGGGTTCGTCCGCTGTGTGATGACGAATCCGACTCGCCGCAGGCCATCACTCGCGATTACACCCTGGATATCCACGATGAAAACGGCAAAGCGCCGCTGCTTTCCGTGTTTGGCGGTAAGCTCACGACCTACCGTAAGCTGGCCGAACATGCGATGGAAAAACTGGCGCCCTGGTATCCAGGCATCGGGCCGGCATGGACCAAAACGTGCGTACTGCCTGGCGGCGACATCGACGGCAGCCGCGAAGATTACGCGGCGAAGCTGCGCCGTCGTTATCCGTTCCTGACGGAGTCGCTGGCTCGCCACTATTCGCGCACTTACGGCAGCAACACGGAGTGGATTCTCGGCGAAGCCGCGTCACTGCTTGATTTAGGCGAACATTTCGGTCATGAGTTTTACGAAGCGGAACTCAAGTATCTGGTGGATCACGAATGGGTGCGCCGTACTGAAGACGCTATCTGGCGACGTACCAAAGAAGGCATGTGGCTGACCGCCGAGCAGCAGTCCCGCATCACCCAGTGGCTGGCGGAGTATGTCGATAAACGCCAGTTGTCACTGGCGTCGTAATAAAATGCGGGATGGTGGCTATCGCCTTATCCGGCCTACATCCCTCACGTAGGCCGGGGTATGGCGGATCACAACCTTACTGGATCAATATGCCAGATGTTTTCGGCATACTCTTTGATGGTTCTGTCCGATGAGAAGTAGCCCATATTGGCAATGTTGAGCATCGCTTTCGTCGTCCACTCTTCCGGGCGACGATACAACTCATCCACCTTATCCTGGCAGTCCACGTAACTGCGGTAGTCCGCCAGCACCTGATAGTGATCGCCAAAGTTAATCAGCGAATCTACCAGATCGCGGTAACGGCCTGGCTCTTCCGGATTAAAGACGCCGCTACCAATCTGCGTCAGTACCTGATGTAGCTCTTCATCTTTTTCATAATAGTCGCGAGGTTTATAACCCTGCCTGCGCAACGCTTCCACCTCTTCTGCTGTATTACCGAAGATAAAGATATTCTCCTCGCCGACATGCTCCTGCATCTCTACGTTCGCGCCATCCAGCGTACCAATGGTGAGCGCGCCGTTCAGAGCAAATTTCATATTACTGGTACCGGAAGCTTCTGTCCCTGCCAGCGAAATCTGCTCAGACAGGTCGGCAGCGGGAATGATCACCTGCGCCAGACTGACGCTGTAGTTCGGGATAAACACCACTTTCAGCTTGTCGCCAATCTGCGGATCGTTGTTAATCACTTTCGCCACGTCGTTGATCAGATGAATGATATGTTTTGCCATGTAATAGGCAGAAGCCGCCTTACCGGCAAAAATATTCACCCGCGGCACCCAGTCGGCCTCCGGATTTTCTTTAATGCGGTTATAGCGGGTAATGACATGCAGTACGTTCATCAACTGCCGCTTGTATTCGTGAATACGCTTAATCTGCACGTCAAATAACGCTTTAGGGTTCACTACCACATTCAGTTGTTGCGCTACCACCACCGCCAGCCGTTTTTTATTTTCCAGCTTCGCCTGACGCACCGCATGATTGACCAGCGGATAATCACAATGCTGCTCCAGCTCGCTGAGCTGGCTAAGATCGGTACGCCAGGTACGACCAATATTCTCATCCAACACTTCAGAAAGCGGCGGGTTTGCCAACGCCAGCCAGCGGCGCGGCGTAACGCCGTTAGTGACGTTACAAAAACGGGTCGGGAAAATCTTCGCAAAATCCGCGAACAGCGACTGCACCATCAGGTTGGAATGTAGTTCAGAAACGCCGTTGACTTTATGGCTGACCACCACCGCCAGCCAAGCCATCCGTACCCGGCGGCCGTTCGACTCATCAATAATCGACGCGCGTCCAAGCAGGCTGGTATCGTTGGGATATTGCTCCTGCAACGTTTTCAGGAAATAGTCGTTAATCTCGAAAATAATCTGCAGGTGACGGGGCAAAATTTTCCCCAGCATATCGACCGGCCAGGTTTCCAGCGCCTCGCTCATCAACGTATGGTTGGTATAAGAGAAGACCTGACAACACACCTCAAACGCGTCGTCCCAGCTAAATTTATGTTCATCCATCAGCAGGCGCATCAGCTCCGGAATTGACAGCACTGGATGCGTATCATTGAGGTGAATGGCGATTTTATCCGCCAGATTCGCATAGGTTTTATGCAGTTGATAATGACGGCTCAGGATATCCTGCACCGTCGCCGAGACCAGAAAATACTCCTGCCGCAGGCGTAGCTCTCGTCCGGAATAGGTGGAGTCGTCCGGGTAGAGCACCCGTGAAACGTTCTCAGAGTGGTTTTTATCTTCCACCGCCGCAAAGTAGTCGCCCTGGTTGAATTTACCGAGGTTGATTTCACTACTGGCCTGCGCATTCCACAGCCGCAGTGTGTTAGTGGCGTCGGTGTCGTAACCGGGAATGATCTGATCATACGCGACGGCCAGGATCTCTTCCGTCTCAATCCAGCGCGCTTTTTTGCCTTCCTGCTGAATGCGCCCGCCAAAACGCACCTTATAGCGCGTATTGTGCCGCTTGAACTCCCACGGATTGCCATATTCCAGCCAGTAATCCGGAGATTCTTTTTGCCGCCCGTCGACAATATTCTGCTTAAACATGCCGTAGTCGTAGCGAATGCCATACCCGCGCCCCGGCAATCCTAACGTCGCCAGCGAGTCCAGAAAGCAAGCCGCCAGCCGTCCTAATCCGCCGTTGCCAAGCCCTGGATCATTCTCTTCATCGATCAGCTCTTCAAGATCTAAGCCCATGGCCTCCAGCGCGCCTTTAACGTCGTCATAAATGCCCAGCGAGAGCAGCGCGTTAGAGAGGGTACGACCAATCAAAAACTCCATCGACAGGTAATAAACCTGCCGGGTTTCCTGCGATAATTGGGCTCGATTAGAACGCAGCCAGCGCTCCACCAGACGATCGCGCACCGCGAACAACGTGGCGTTAAGCCATTCGTGTTTATTGGCAATGACCGGGTCTTTACCAATCGTAAACATCAGCTTATAGGCAATAGAATGCTTAAGCGCCTCAACGCTGAGTGTGGGCGATGCATAAGTAAACGGAGCATTCATATAAATGTTTCCTGGATGACTATTTCAAGCGATAGTACAGCTCGCGGTATGATTTCGCGGCAACTTGCCAGCTAAAATCCATCGCCATCGCCTGCCGTTGTACAAACCGCCAAAGCGAAGGTCGCGACCACAGCACAAAAGCACGCCGAATCGCGCGTAGCAACGACCAGGCGTTACTGTCTTCAAAGACAAAACCGCTGGCGATACCGTCCGCCAGATTTTCCAGCGAACTGTCGGAGACCGTATCGGCCAACCCCCCGGTACGCCGCACCAGAGGCAGCGTGCCATACTTTAAGCCATATAACTGCGTTAAGCCGCACGGTTCGAAACGACTTGGCACCAGAATAACATCCGCGCCGCCCATAATGCGATGCGAGAAAGCTTCGTGATAGCCGATCTGTACGCCAACCTGCCCTGGGTGTTCCGCCGCCGCCGCGAGGAACCCCTCCTGAAGCACCGGATCGCCCGCGCCGAGTAGCGCCAACTGCCCGCCCTGCTCCAGCAGTCCCGGTAACGCCTCCAGCACCAGATCCAGACCTTTCTGGCTGGTCAGACGGCTTACCACGGCAAACAGCGGCACTTTGTCGTTAACCTTCAACCCCATCGCAATTTGTAGCTGACGCTTGTTTTCCGCTTTCTCTTCCAGGGTATCGCGCGTGTAGCGCGATGCCAGCAGAAGATCGGATTCCGGACTCCAGATCTTCTCATCCACGCCATTCAGTACGCCGGACAAGCGCCCTTCCAGATGACGCTGGCGCAGCAGGCCCTCCATCCCATAAGCAAACTGCGGTTCAGTAATTTCACGCGCATAGGTCGGGCTAACCGCCGTAATATGGTCGGCATAGTACAAACCAGCCTTCAGAAAGGAGAGTTGTCCGTTAAACTCCAGCCCATGCATATTAAAGAATGACCATGGCAGTTCTATGTCATCCATATGCTTTGCATAAAACATGCCTTGATAGGCCAGGTTGTGTACGGTAAAGACCGATTTCGCCGGACGCCCGCGCGCCGCCAGATAGGCCGGCGCCAGCCCGGCGTGCCAGTCATGGGCGTGCACCACGTCGGGGCGCCAGAATGGATCAAGTCCGCAGGCCATTTCGCAGCCGACCCACCCTAACAGGGCAAAGCGCAGCACGTTATCGGTATAGGCATATAAATTCGTATCGTGATAGGGACTGCCTGGACGCTCGTACAGATGCGGCGCGTCGATCAGATAAATGCCCACGCCGTTATAATGCCCGAACAGCAGCGATATCTTACCTGCGAAAGTATCGCGACGGCTCACCACATGCGCGTCGGGTATCCCCCGACGGATATCGGGAAACCCTGGAAGCAGAACGCGAACATCAACACCATCCGCAATTTGTGCCGCAGGCAACGCGCCTATCACATCCGCCAGACCCCCGGTCTTCAGCAGGGGGAACATCTCTGAACATACATGTAAAACCTGCATTATCGCTCCTGTTTGACCTGCAGTTTGCGCAGCATTTCACGCGTGACCAGTACAATACCTTCTTCTGAACGGTAGAAACGACGAGCGTCCTCTTCCGCATTTTCACCAATCACCATGCCTTCCGGGATAATACAGGCACGGTCAATAACACAGCGACGTAAACGACAGGAGCGCCCTACCCAAACCTCAGGTAACAACACTGCCGAATCAATATTACAAAAAGAATTTATTCTCACCCGAGGGAAGAGCACAGATTGCACCACCACCGAACCGGAGATAATGCAGCCGCCGGAGACCAGCGAGTTCAACGTCATACCGTGGCTACCGGAGCGGTCCTGCACGAATTTCGCAGGCGGTAGCGATTCCATATGCGTACGGATAGGCCAGTTCTGGTCATACATATCCAGCTCCGGCGTCACCGAGGCTAAATCCAGATTCGCTTTCCAATAAGCTTCCAGCGTACCTACATCGCGCCAGTACGGTTCGGCTTGTGGATCGGACTGCACGCAGGAGAGCGGGAAAGGATGCGCGTAAGCCATACCTTCGCGGGTGATTTTGGGGATAATGTCTTTACCGAAATCGTGGCTGGAGGCGTCATCTTTATCGTCTGCCGCCAGCAATTCATACAGGTAATCGGCGTCAAAAACGTAAATGCCCATACTGGCCAGCGCTTTGCTATCGTCACCAGGCATTGCAGGGGGATTCGCCGGTTTTTCGACAAAATCAATAATCTTGTCGCTTTCATCGACCGCCATCACGCCGAACGCCGTCGCTTCTCTGATCGGCACCGGCATACAGGCCACCGTGCAACGCGCGCCCTTTTCAACGTGATCGATCAACATGCGCGAGTAGTCCTGCTTGTAGATATGATCGCCTGCCAGGATAACGACATATTCCGCTTTATAGCGACGAATAATATCCAGGTTCTGGGTCACCGCGTCTGCCGTACCGCGATACCAGTTTTCGCCCTTCATTCGCTGTTGGGCTGGCAGCAGATCGACAAATTCGTTCATCTCTTCGCTAAACAGCGACCAGCCGCGTTGAATATGCTGCACCAGCGTGTGGGACTGATACTGAGTGATCACGCCGATACGGCGAATCCCGGAGTTCAGACAATTAGATAAAGCAAAATCGATGATGCGGAATTTCCCACCAAAGTGGACGGCAGGTTTGGCGCGTTTGTTGGTTAAATCTTTTAGACGCGTGCCACGGCCGCCGGCCAGGATTAGGGCAACAGATTTCAGTGGCAGCTGGCGCGCCAACATTACACGATCGTTCTTCTCTAAACTCACCATGATTAACTCCTTTTTTATCCTCTCTGGAACACACACAGTCCATGCGCAGGTCCCTGCCAGACAGCCGTTATCACCGGATTATCCTCTCCAGCGAATGGGGGAACGGCACGCCATTCCCCTTCGGGTAAAACCATATCTGTCACCTCAAGCGTGGCATTTATCGCAATCAGAAAACGGTCCGACAGCAGAATTTGCATCAGTTTAGGCCCGTTTTGCCACTCATCCGCACTCAAGGGTTGCGCGTTTTTATTAAGCCAACGCACGTTGCTATCGCCGTCTTCCCACCAGCTATCGCAGGTTAAAGCCGGTATCTGCTGACGCAAACGGATCAGCGCGGCGGTAAACGTGGTTAACCCACGGTTTGCCTGCTGCCAGTCCAGCCAGGTTAAGGCATTATCCTGACAGTAGGCGTTATTGTTGCCGTGCTGGCTATGGCCGTGTTCATCGCCTGCCAGTAGCATCGGCGTTCCCTGAGAGAGCAGTAGCGTCGCCAGCAGGGCATGAATGCTGTCGCGCCGCCGCTCAATTAAATCAAGCGGACCGCCTAATCCTTCTTTACCATGATTGTCGCTGTAATTGTTGTTGGTGCCGTCGCGATTTTCCTCACCGTTCGCCTCATTGTGTTTCTGGTTGAAACAGACGCAGTCCCGGAGCGTAAAACCGTCATGCGCCGTGAGCAGATTGACAGAGGCACCGGGCGTGCGGCCATTGCGTTTAAACACATCGCTGGACGCGGCGAAACGACAGGCAAACTCCCCGGTCGTCAGGTTACGCGGCAACCAGAATCGGCGGGCCGCATCGCGAAAATGGTCGTTCCACTCGGCAAACGGCGGCGGAAAATTTCCAACCTGATAGCCCCCCTCGCCAATATCCCACGGTTCAGCAATCAGCTTGACCGTTGATAACACAGGACACGCTTTAATCGCGGCGAACAGCGGCGCATCCTGGCGAAACGTCGGCGTTCGCCCCATGACGGACGCCAAATCAAAACGAAAACCATCGACATGGCAGGTTTCCACCCAATAGCGCAAACATTCGCACGCGTATTCCACCACGCTGGGATGGCTTAAATTGAGCGTGTTGCCGCACCCCGTCCAGTTGTGATAATCGCCATCGTCCCTTATCCAATAATAGCTACGGTTATCAATTCCGCGCAGGGAGAAGGTGGGACCGTCCAGATCCAGTTCGGCGCTATGGTTTAATACGATGTCCAGAATGACCTCAATCCCGGCGCGATGCAGCGCTTTCACCGCATCGCGAAACTCGTCCAGCGCCGTCTCGGGCGAACTGGCCCAGGCGGGATGCAGCGCGAACATCGCCATCGGGTTATAACCCCAATAGTTGGTCAGTCCCATACGTTGCAGGCGCGGCTCACTGGCAAACTGCGCCACCGGCAACAGCTCCAGCGCCGTAATACCAAGCTGTTTGAAGTACGCCACCATGACCGGATGACCGAGCGCTTTATAGGTGCCGCGTATCGCCTGGGGAAGCTCCGGATGCAGGTAGGTAAGCCCTTTAACATGAGCTTCATAGATGACCGTTTTTCCCCACGGCGTGCGCGGCGCGGCGTCATCTTCCCAGTCATAATGGTCGCTGATTATCACGCTTTTCGGTGCCATCGCCGCGTTATCGCGGTAGTCCGGCTCATCGTGTCCACCGTGCAACAGCGGATGATCTTTCAGTTCGCCCTCGACCCGGCGCGCATAAGGGTCAAGCAGTAACTTCGCCGGATTAAACCGATGCCCCTGCGCTGGCTGCCACGGACCATGTACGCGATAGCCATACCGCAAACCTGGCCTGGCGCCTGCCAGATAACCATGCCAGACATCGCCGCGACGTCCGGGCAGGTCGTAGCGACGCTCATTCCCTCGGGAATCAAAGACACACAGCTCTACGCGCTCCGCATGGGCGGAAAAGAGCGTGAAATTCACGCCATGACCGTCATACGTTGCGCCATGCGGCGTTGCTTCGCCGATCGCAAGCTGCGTCATTCCCCCTCCCGCATTAGCCAGATCGTCGCCAACGGCGGTAACGTCAGGCTAAGAGAGTGCTGACGGCCATGGCTTGCGATCTCATCGCTGTGCACCACGCCGCCATTGCCGGTGTTACTGCCGTGATAATGCATCGAATCGGTATTGAGAATTTCACGCCAGCGTCCCGGCTGGTTGATGCCAAAGCGGTAGTCGTGGCGAGGAATGGGCGTAAAGTTGCTGGCGACGATGATCTCGTTGCCGGCTTTATCACGGCGCACGAAAATCAGTACCGAGCGCTCATTGTCATCAACCACCAGCCACTCAAAGCCGTAAGCATCAAAATCCAGCTCATGCAGCGCTTTATGGTGGCGATAGGTATGGTTGAGATCTCGCACCAGACGCTGAACCCCGTGGTGCCAGTTATCGCCCCCCTCCAGCAGGTGCCAGTCGAGGCTGGCGTCATGGTTCCATTCGCGTCCCTGGGCAAACTCATTACCCATAAACAGCAGTTTTTTTCCGGGGAAGGCCCACATCCAGCCATAATAGGCGCGCAGGTTGGCGAATTTTTGCCACGCATCGCCCGGCATACGATCGAGAATGGATTTTTTACCGTGAACCACCTCATCGTGCGACAGCGGCAGAACAAAGTTTTCGGTATGGTTGTACAACATACCAAAGGTCAGCTTGTCGTGATGATACTGGCGGTACACCGGATCCAGCTTCATATAGTCCAGCGTGTCGTGCATCCAGCCCAGATTCCACTTGTACCAGAATCCCAGGCCGCCCGTTTCCGGCGGGCGCGTCACGCCAGAGAAGTCTGTCGACTCTTCCGCCATGCTGACCGCGCCGGGCACCTGTTCGCCAATAATGCGGTTGGTATTACGCAGAAACTCAATAGCTTCCAGGTTTTCACGACCACCGAACTCGTTCGGTATCCACTCGCCCTCTTTGCGGCTGTAGTCGCGGTAGATCATAGAGGCCACCGCATCGACACGCAGCGCATCAATCCCAAAACGCTCCATCCAGTACAGGGCGTTGCCCACCAGATAATTACTGACTTCACGACGACCATAGTTGTAGATCAGCGTATTCCAGTCCTGGTGATACCCCTCGCGCGGATCGCTGTGCTCATAGAGGTGGGTGCCGTCAAACTCCGCGAGACTAAATTCATCGGACGGGAAATGGCCCGGCACCCAGTCGAGAATGACGTTAAGGCCCGCCGCATGGGCCGCATTGATGAAATAGCGGAAGTCGTCCCGCGTACCAAAGCGGCGGGTCGGCGCATAGAGGCCGGTTGGCTGGTAGCCCCAACTGCCGTCAAACGGATGTTCGTTGACCGGTAAGAGTTCAAGGTGCGTAAAGCCCATCCATTTGGCGTAAGGCACAAGCTGATCCGCCAGCTCACGATAGCTCAGCCAGAAGTTGTTATCCGTATGGCGACGCCATGAACCTAAATGCACCTCATAAATCGAGATCGGCGCGTCAAACTGATTGGCTTTTTGTCGTTCTTCGCTTTGCGTCATTTTCTCCGGCAGTCCGCAGATCATCGACGCCGTTTCCGGACGCATCTGCGCCTCAAAAGCATAGGGATCGGCTTTAATGCGCAGATTACCGTTCGCATCAAGCAGCTCGAATTTATACAGTTGTCCATTGTGCGCGCCGGGGATAAACAGCTCCCAAATACCGCTCTCTTTGCGCAGACGCATCGGGTGGCGACGCCCATCCCAATAGTTGAATTGCCCTACAACCGAAACGCGACGAGCATTAGGCGCCCAGACGGAAAAACGGGTGCCGGTGACGCCATCCATCGTATCGGCGTGCGCGCCCAGCGTTTCATAAGGACGCAGGTGGGTGCCTTCCGACAATAGCCAGGCATCCATTTCCTGTATTAATGGACCAAAACGGTAAGGATCGTCGATTAGGTTCTGCTGTCCGTGCCAGGTCACGGCGAGCTGATAGCGAAAGAAATTTTTACGTCGGGGTAAAACGCCGCAGAAAAAACCGCGAGCGTCGAGGCATTCCAGTTTGCCGACTTTACGTCCGGTTTTGGGTTCAATCACCCATACATCGGTGGCGTCAGGTAATAGGGCGCGGACTTCCAGTCCTGCTTGGGTCTGGTGCATTCCGAGTACGGAAAAAGGGTCCGCAAAATGTCCTGCAATTAGCGCATTAATCACGTCTCTATCGATACGACTGGACATGGTTTGTCATCCTGTTTTGTGGCGTCACTCCATTTCACTGAATTCAACATCAGGTAGTGACACTTCTTTGACCTGAACGGCGCAGCACACTGTGCATCCTATCTGCGTCGTCCTACCTTCAGGTTAGGCTTAATACCCGTAGGATTAAGCTACCCTTAAAGAATAGCCAATGCTCTGCTTAACTCCTGATAAAAATGAAACATCTGCGTTTACTCCTGTATTACGCAAAAAAAGGGTGACGATGCACCCTACATATCAATCTGAATTCTGATTGCCGATTACGCCAGTTGACGCAGCATTCGACGCAGCGGCTCCGCGGCGCCCCATAATAACTGGTCGCCGACGGTAAACGCCGACAGGAACTCCGGCCCCATGTTCAGCTTACGCAGACGGCCAACCGGCGTAGTCAGCGTGCCGGTCACCGCAGCCGGGGTTAATTCGCGCATAGTGATATCACGATCGTTCGGCACCACTTTCGCCCACGGATTATGTGCCGCCAGCAGTTCTTCCACCGTCGGAATGGATACCTCTTTTTTCAGCTTAATGGTGAACGCCTGGCTGTGACAGCGCAGCGCGCCGACGCGCACGCACAAACCATCTACCGGGATCACCGACGCGGAGTTGAGAATCTTGTTGGTTTCCGCCTGGCCTTTCCACTCTTCGCGGCTCTGGCCGTTATCGAGCTGTTTGTCGATCCAGGGAATCAGGCTTCCCGCCAGCGGCACGCCAAAGTTATCAACCGGCAGTTCGCCGCTGCGGGTCAATGCCGTGACTTTGCGTTCAATATCAAGGATTGCGGAAGAGGGCGTCGCCAGTTCATCGGCGACATGGCCATATAACTGGCCCATTTGGGTTAACAGCTCGCGCATATGGCGCGCGCCGCCGCCAGAGGCAGCCTGATAGGTCGCGACGGATACCCAGTCAACGAGATTATGGGCAAAGAGACCGCCCAGCGACATCAACATCAGACTAACGGTACAGTTACCGCCCACGAAGGTCTTCACGCCATTGTTCAGGCCGTCGGTAATCACGTCCTGGTTGACCGGGTCGAGAATAATAATGGCATCATCTTTCATGCGCAGCGTAGAAGCCGCATCAATCCAGTAACCCTGCCATCCGCTTTCGCGCAGCTTTGGATAAATTTCGTTGGTATAATCGCCGCCCTGGCAGGTCACGATGATATCGAGCGCTTTTAGCGCATCCAGATCAAAAGCGTCCTGTAGCGTGCCGGTGGAAGTGTCGCCGAAGGTTGGCGCCGCCTGTCCAAACTGGGAGGTAGAAAAGAAAACAGGGCGAATAGCGTCGAAATCGCGCTCCTCTACCATGCGTTGCATGAGAACAGAGCCGACCATTCCGCGCCAGCCGATAAAACCAACATTTTTCATAGCGTTTTTTTCCTGCAAAGAGATGTGCTGTGTATGCGCGCCAGTATCCTGTGGCGCATCCTTCACCATACAAAAAGCAGCCAAAGTCGCAAGTGAAATTAATCAATGATAGCGAAGCCATCAGCAATGCGACTTATCCTGCCTTACCGCGCAAGCAGAAAGTCCAGTGGCGATTATCGGGGAATTTGCGTTAGGAAGGGAATCATTTCCGTCGCTGTTTTATTGATCCTAATTATGGATTAGCGTGGAAATCTACTTATTTTTATGTGTGTACTGCAATATACCGGGCCTGAGCGTCGTAGGGCGAGACATACGCACGCATCAACAAAAAAGCCGGGTAGCGCTTGCACTTCCCCGGCCTACGATGTGGATATGTAGCAGTTTATAGGCCCGGCGAGCGCAGCGCGGCCGGGCAATGCCATCAACTCAGCAACTGAAACGCAATCATCCCGATAATCGCGCCTGTCGTGCCGAGGATAGTTTCCATCATTGTCCAGGTTTTTAACGTCTGCGCTTCGGTCGCGCCGGTAAATTTACCGAACAACCAGAAGCCGGCGTCGTTAACATGAGAAACCACAATTGAACCGCCAGCGATACAGATAGAGAGCGCCGCCATCTGCGCGCCGGAGAAATTCAGTTGCTCAATGACCGGCATCACCAGACCGACCGCGGTTAAACACGCCACGGTCGCGGAACCCTGAATGATGCGCACCGCCGCCGCCAGCACAAAGCAGGTAATGGCAATCGGCAGTCCCATACCGGTTAACGCTTCACCCAGCGCCGGACCGACGCCGGAATCAACCAGCACCTGTTTGAACACTCCGCCTGCGCCAATGACCAGCAGGATAATACCCGCCGGTTGCAGCGCGTGGCCGCAGATTTCCATCACTTTGTCTTTCGGCATCCCCTGACGCATCGCCAGGCCGTACATCGCCACCAGACATGCGACCAGGATGGCGGTAAAGGGGTGACCGATAAACTCAAACCATTCATAAGCGGTGGAACCTTCCGGCACAAAACGCGCGGCGATCGTTTTCAGCCCCACCAGCACCAGCGGCAGCAGGATCAGCGACAGGCTGAAGCCGAAAGAAGGCATTTTGCCTTCGCCCAGATGCGGCTCGGTAATGTCGTCAGGAATGCGCAATTCAACGTAACGGCTGATGAAATTCCCCCACAGCGGCCCGGCGATAATCATGCCGGGGATCGCTGCGCACAGGCCAATCAGAATCATCCAGCCGAAATCAGCATGCATCTGGGAAGCCAGTAGCATCGGCGCGGGTCCAGGCAACAAAAACGCCGCCGCAGCCGCCACCCCCGCAAACAGCGGAATGACCAGTTTCACAAGGTTGGTGCCGGTATGACGCGCCATTGAGAACGCGACGCTAATCAGCAACACGATCGCGACTTCGAAGAACAGCGGGAGCGCACAAATCAGCCCGGCAAGGCCAATCGCATAGTGCGCACGGTTATGGCCAAAAGATTTAAGCATTTTAACGGCAATCTGATCGACTGCGCCGGTTTCATGCAGGATCTTACCGAACATCGCCCCCAGCGCGACCACAATCGCCAGGAAACCCAGCGTGCCTCCCATCCCTTTTTCCATGGTCGCGGCGATTTTATCAAGCGGCATTCCTGAAAAAAGACCCGCGCCCATCGAGACGACCATCAACGCGACGAAGGCGTGCATACGCGCCTTCATCACCAGAAACAGCAGCAGTAAGACGGAACCGACGGCGGTTAACACCAGTGTTAATGTACTCACAGCATACTGCCTTTATTGATGGCCTCAATGGCGCTCGCCACGACGCCTTCCAGCGGCTGGTCGATATCCACCACCAGAACATCGCGTTCGTCGGCGCCCGGCTCTTGCAGCGTTTCAAACTGCGTCACCAGCATCTGGGTTTTGAAGAAATGGCCTTTACGCGCTTTCAGACGGCTTTCAATGACGTCGAAATCGCCTTTTAGATAGATAAAGGAGAGGTTCGGGTTTCCCTCGCGCAGTAGGTCGCGATAGTGTTTTTTCAGGGCGGAACAGACGATCAGCGAAATTTTATTGGTACGCTGCATCGCGAAAGCGGCGTCGTTCAGCGCCTGCAACCACGGTGTGCGGTCATCATCATTCAACGGCTCGCCGGAAGCCATTTTTTCAATATTGCAGCGCGGATGCAGAAAATCGCCGTCCAGAAACGCGGCATGAAGCTGATGCGCCACGGCGCTTGCGACAGCGGATTTACCGCTGCCTGATACGCCCATCAGAACGTAAACGTGGTGATCATGATTAGTCGTGCTCAAAGCGGGCCCCCACTCTACAAGTTGCAAAATTTGTTACGGGTAACTGTTATCGGTAACATTGTCCAGTGGCGCCCTTCACGACGCAATGACCATTCGTGCCAAAAGTGAATAAGTGTGAGCTACTTCAAAGTTGTCAGACTAAATAGATCCGCCCGGTGACAAGGTGAAACCTAAATCTAACATTTTCGGCGTGACCGTTTCGCCGCGAATGCGGGCCAACAGACGTTCTGCGCCAATGCTGCCCATTCGCTCGCGCGGCGTCAGGACGCTTGCCAGACGCGGTTCCATCACCTGGCCGATGTCATGACCGTGGAACCCGGCGATCGCCATATCGTCCGGGATTTTTAGCCCCAGGCGCTGGCATTCGAAGGCCGCGCCTACCGCCAGGTCATCGTTGGTGCAAAAAATACCGTCAAGCTGCGGATATTCGCGTCGCGCCTGGCGCATGAGTTCGATACCGGAAGAGTAGGACGAAGATTGCTCCATCATCACACTGTAGGGGACCAGGCCTGCATCCCGCATCGCCTGCTCATAGCCCTTCTGCTTAATGATAGTACGTTCGTCGAGGCGCGCCCCCAGATAGGCGATATGACGATGGCCGCGCGCGATAATCGCAGCGGTCATCTGGCGGGCGGCGTCAAAGTTGTCAAAACCAACGGCGATATCAAGACACGGCGACTGGCTGTCCATCAGTTCAACCACCGGAATTCCGGCTACTTCGATCATTTTTAAGGTGCGCGGCGTATGGGTGCGCTCAGTGAGGATAAGACCGTCGATATTCCAGGAGAGCATCGATTCCAGGCGCTCCTGCTCCATCTCCGGTTTATAGCCGTAGTGCGCCAGCATGGTCTGATACCCGTGGGCATCGGTGACGCTTTCAATACCGCGTAAAACTTCCGCAAAGACCTGGTTGGTTAAAGACGGCAGCAGAACGCCAATGGCGCGGCTGGTGGCGTTGGAAAGAATGTCAGGCGCGCGGTTAGGAATGTACCCGAGCTCATCAAGCGCAGCCGCAATTTTACCCCGCAACGCGACGGAGACCTGCTCCGGATTACGCAAAAAACGGCTGACCGTCATTTTGGTCACGCCGACGCGGTCGGCCACATCCTGAAGTACGGGTCTTTTCTTTTTCATCGTCCTGAAAGGTATAAAAGGGATAGATTTTCCCAGTTTACCACGGACGCGCGGAATTAATGACAAACGATGAAAAGCCGGATGGCGACGCTTTCACGTCTTATCCGGCCCGGATCAGGTTACAACCCGTTAGATGGGCGGCAGATCAAACAACAACACTTCGCTGTCGCTGTCAGCATGAATTGAGATCGCTTGCTCATCCCAAATCGCCAGGCCATCGCTGGTCGTGGCTTTAGTTCCGTTAATGGTCACATCGCCTTTTACTACCTGAATCCAGATGCGGCGCTCAGCGGCAATCTGATGCACCGACTGCTCCTCTTTCACCATCGCCCAGCGATACAACGTCATATCCTGGTGGACCTTCAGCGAACCGTCGCGGGCATCCGGCGAAAGCACCAGTTGCTTGCCCTGCGCGGCATCGAAGCGGCGCTGTTCGTAGCGCGGCGTGATGCCTGTTTCTTGTGGAATGATCCAGATCTGATACAGCCGCAGACGATTCGTTTTGCTTGGGTTGTACTCGGAGTGGCGAACGCCAGTCCCGGCGCTCATAATCTGGAATTCGCCTGCCGGAACCTGTTCCTTATTGCCCATACTGTCCTGGTGTTCTACGGTGCCCTCCAGTACATAAGTCAAAATTTCCATGTCTTTATGCGGGTGAGTGCCGAAGCCCTGGCCTGCGTCGATCACATCGTCGTTAATCACACGCAGCGCCGAGAACCCCATAAAGTTCGGATCGTAATAATCGGCAAATGAGAAGGTGTGCCAGGAGTCAAGCCAGCCATGATTTGCATGGCCGCGGTCGTTTGCTTTGCGTAAGTAGATCATTGTATTCACCCCGATTCGTGTTGATGGATTGAGTGTGAACCTAATCCTTCAATGATGATAGGGGGTGAAAATTGACTCCTCTGTTCAAAAAATATGAATAAGTTCAAAGGAGCCGATAACACTTATTTTGCAAGGGTTATGGTGGCGGGAGAAGCCTGTTCAAATGCCCGTTCCAGAAGCTCCAGATTGGTGAGAACCTCAGATTCCCTGACGTAATTTGGCGCGCCGGTAGTGAGCGTCGCATACAAGGCATCATAAACGCGACCATAGTCACCCGTTTCTGGTTTCACCTCTTCTTTCACGGTTACGCCTTCGTCACTGACATACTCCAGCACACCAACAGATTCGTCTACCGCAAAACCGGGTTCGCCTGGCATAATGTTCGCTTTCAGGCTGGTTTCTTGCTGATCGATACCATACTTCACAAACGAACCTTTGGTCCCGTGTACGATAAATTTCGGGTAGTCAATTTTCACCAAATGGCTGGTTTTAACGATCGCCTTCAGATCGCCGTAAAATAGCTGCGCTTCGAAGGTATCATCCGGATTCGCTTTATTACGCAGGCTACGAATGTCATACGCGACATGATCCGGACGGCCAAACAACGAAATAATTTGATCCATCGTGTGCACGCCAAGACCGTAGAAGGCGCCATCCTGCGGCAGGCCCGGCCTGGTTTCCGCTACCGGGCGGTAATAATCGAAATGGCTTTCAATTTCAACAATCTCGCCCAGTTTCCCGCTCTCAATCACTTTTTTAGCTGTCAGGAAGCAAGAGTCAAAGCGACGGTTCTGATAGGGCGTCACAATTAATCCTTTGCTTTGCGCCAGTTCAAACAAGACCTTTGCTTCAACCATCGTCGGGGTAAAGGGCTTTTCCACCAGTACGTTTTTACCGGCTTCCAGCGCCCGTTTTGCATATTCAAAGTGGCTATCGGCGTGGGTGCAAACGATCACCAGTTTCACCTGCGGATCGTTCAGCACATCATCAAGATCGCTGGTGAAATGGATATGTGACCAGGCAGGCGCCTGCTCTTCCGGTTTCGCATGACGGCGGAAGATGTGCGCCACATGCCAGCTCTCTTTACGGTTGAGAACATAGGGAAGATGGTAGCGGGTGGTGCTTTTACCAAAACCGATGAATGCGCAATGTAAGGTCATAGCCATATCCTTTTTTAAAGGTGATTGCCTACACCATAACGCAAAGCCGCTTGAGACTGAATGTTGGATTCTTTGCCGGATGGCGGCGGAGTCTGATCCGGCCTGGCGCGTTATACAGCCACAAGATCGGGCGTCAGTGGCGCAGGCAGATTATTCACGGCCTACGCGCAGCAACCAGAGCGTATACAGAGTAGGTGAGGATTACGAGCACAGCCCGGGATTACGCTGGCAAGCAAACTAGCCCGAAACCCAGCCCCAAAAAAAAAAGCCAGCACCCGGCTGGCTAAAGTAATACTGGAAGCAATGTGAGCAATGTCGTGCTTTCAGGTTTTCCGTCAAGGTCCCCCTGAACGCAAAGCAATAATAATCATTCTCATTCGCACTTGTCTAGCTTTTTTTTTTGCAAAAAATGCCGTTGACGTCCTTTTGAAAGTCGGTAGTGTTGGTAAGGTTATTAACCCTCGTCATGCGCCATCAGTAAGCGACGCTATGCTACCTCGTGGTGAACCACACCATTACGACATTATTCGTTTGATTTATGCCCAGCCGGAGATAATCACAACACGCTATGTATTACAGGTATGGGCAAAATATGACCTGTGTCATAGTGATGCCTGTTTTATAACGTAGACAAAATCATAAAGTTCTTTTTCTATTATGGGAGAAGAAACTTTAATAATACCAGTGAATATTATTAACCAAATATATCTCCCTCCTAAATCCCCGATAAAACTATCCTTAAAAAACCTCATGAAAGTGAAACATTTTATTTATTATATATACAGGGATCACCAGCAGGCGTAGAAATAAGAAACAGGCCTACATCACCGTTATTTTAAGATAACAGGTCATTAAAAAGGATTTAAATAAAATGAGTGATACCGTCTACCTGACGGTTATCGGTGAGCAACAGGGCGCTATTTCTGCCGGATGCGGGAGTGAGTCCTCGGTAGGTAACCGCTGGCAAATCGCACACGAAGATGAAATTTTCGTTTTTTCGCTCTCGAATAGCATGACCGGTACTAGCAAAGGCCCTCAACTTCATGGACTGCGCTTCTGCAAGCTCATCGATAAAAGTACGCCATTATTTACGAATGCTATTAACAACAACGAGCAATTATTTATAGAGTTCTGTTTCTACCGTATCAGCCGATTCGGCAAATGGGAAAAATATTATTATATACAGCTTCGGGGCGCATTTTTATCCGGTATTCCGTGTCTCTTCCGTGAAAATCGTTTACCTACGGAAACCATTAACGTCAGCTATGAATATATCCTCTGCAAACATCTCATTGCTAACACCGAATTCAGTTATCTGGCGCTGTCTGAAAATTACAACCGCTTGTTTATCCCCCGGCCAAAAAGATCCACTGATAGCGGCCTCAAGACGTTAAACAGCAAAGCGGTTGGCAGGCTGCTCGCCGCTGGAGGCATTGACAACGGGAATATAGAAGGATTCAGGGACACGGCAGAGAAGCTGGGTGGCGATGCACCTGCGGGTTACGACCAGGTTATGGATAACAAAGGTTTACTCATTGCTGGCGCTTCAATAGCTGCTGGATTAACAATGGGCAGAATGAGATTTCCTGCATTAGAAGGGCTTGAGCATTTTGGAGCCAGAGGAACTTACACCTCAAGACCATTTGATCCCGATAAAGCAGGAGGCCCAATTGAACATCTTACAACTGAAGGAGTGAATATTCCCCACGAAGGAATTGCCATTGTAGAAAAACATATATCTCGCTTCGATCCAGATCCAGGTAATGACTTTATGGTTAGCCGTTTAAAGAGAATAGCTAACGGCAACTTGTTACCAGAACAAGTAGATTTAAACTACTACACTCATGAATGCCGGGAGTATCAACGCTACTGCAATTTAGGCTGGGAAACTGGTAGACCCGGTGATAACCAGGAAGCTTATGATCTATGGAATAACACGCATACATCAACTCTCGAAGATTAATAGAATAACTGATAATGACCTTTATCACCCGGACGTACCATCATGGTAACCAATACTGAACTTAACATATTGAAATTATTAGCTTCCAAACCTGACGTAAATTGGACCGGGTATAATCTTGATCGCGCAATGACTGGCAGAAAAATGGATGGGGTAGGTAACGTAGCCAGGCTCGTAGATGACCTATCCAAAGCGGGTTTAGTCGACATAGTACCAAGAATACCGTCAGGTATGGATTATTATCGCGTATCTGCCCAGGGTCATAAATTGCTAAACGAAATGGGCGAGCAACACCAGGACGATTTACCATAACTCCATTCAGGTCACTGTTCCGTACAGGTTTTACAAACACAGGGGGTATAGTTAGGTAAAAACAGTTCCAGGTGATTCATAAACTGTCCCCATCTCACCAGATAAATTTTACTCGCCAGTTTAGTCAATGGCATCAGGCATGAGTGGCCCTCTTCCACCGAAGAGGGCCGCCCACCTTAATATCCCGCCGTTAAATCATCCACCGAACGCGGGTCGGACGCACCGTACAGTTCGCCATCCGCTCCCACCATAATACTTTGGGTGCTTCCCATCGCTTCTTTCAGCGCGACTTTCTGCCCTTTCTGTTCCAGCAACTTCAGCGTATCGGGGCTGAAGCCTTTTTCTACCCGCAGTTCGTCCGGCAACCATTGATGATGGAAACGCGGCGCGTTGGTCGCTTCCGCGACATTCATGCCAAAATCAATAGTATTGACCACCATTTGCAGTACGGTAGTAATAATACGGCTACCGCCAGGACTGCCGGTCACCAGCCAGGTTTTGCCATCTTTAACGACGATAGTGGGCGACATCGACGACAGCGGACGCTTTTTCGGTCCAACCGCATTCGCCTCGCCGCCCACCAGACCATAAACATTGGGGACACCGGGTTTTGCGGAAAAATCATCCATTTGATTATTCAGTAGAATACCGGTATTTCCCGCCACAATTCCTGTCCCGAACGTGGTATTCAGAGTATAGGTTACCGCTACAGCATTACCGTCTTTATCCACCACCGAGAAATGCGTCGTCTGATCGCTTTCATACGGCGCCAGTTTACCAGGACGAATTTCACTCGACGGTTTTGCTTTATTAATATCTATCTGTCCAGCAATAGATTTCGCATACGCTTTGCTGGTTAACGCCTGCCACGGTACGTTAACAAAATCCGGATCGCCTAAATATTCCGAACGGTCGGCATAGGCATATTTCTCCGCCTCCGCCATTATTTGCATGGCGTCCGCGCTGCCGAATCCATATTTCTTCATATCGAAATTTTCGAGAATATTCAGGATCTGCACGATATGAACTCCACCGGAAGATGGCGGCGGCATGGAGAAAATCTGATACCCACGATACTCGCCGCTAACAGGTGTTCGTTCTACCGCCTGATAGGCTGCCAGATCATCTGTCGTAATTAGCCCGCCGCCTTGCTGCATCTGCTGGGCTATTTGGCGGGCAATCTCGCCTTTATAGAAGGCATCCGGACCATTTTCCGCAATCATTGTCAGACTTTTCGCCAGGTTCTGTTGTACCAGCTTGTCTCCCTTTTTTAGCGGTTCGCCGTCTTTCCAGAAAATAGCCTTGCTGTTCTCATGCTGAGGGATCACTTCACTGCCGTAGGTTTTCAGGTCGTCAGCCAGCGCATCGTTAACAATAAACCCCTCTTGCGCCAGTTTAATGGCCGGACGCACCACCTTGTTGAGCGGCAGAGAACCGTACTTTTCCAGCGCCAGTGAGAATCCCGCGACAGTACCTGGGGTACCCGATGCAAGCGCCGACGTCAGCGATTTTTTACTGTCCGGGTTGCCCTGTTCATCAAGGAACATATCGCGTGTAGCGTTAGCAGGCGCCATTTCACGAAAATCGATCGCCGTGGTAGCGCCATCTTTAGTGCGCAGCAGCATAAATCCCCCGCCGCCCAAATTCCCGGCTTGCGGATGCGTGACAGCCAGCGCATAGCCCACGGCTACGGCGGCATCCACAGCATTACCGCCCTGCTTTAAGATATCCACGCCGACCTGCGTCGCCATTGCATCCACGGACGCCACCATCCCCTGCGTAGCCCGCACAGGATGAAAGACATCTTCTTCAACACCATAAGAGACGGGCGGCGCGACGGGAGGATTGGCCACCGCGCTAAACGTCCCCCCGGCCAGCAGAGCGGCGATCGCCACCCAGCGCATAAACGTTGGTTTCATAGTTGCTTTTCTCCAGATGAAAGGGCGTATGTCCCGTTTAATCCTGGTTCACAACGCTTAAAAAATCATCATCATGGCGAAATAGAGGTACACTTAAAAGAGACCTCACCGGGAGGAGACGCCAATGAAACGCTTACTACTTATGACGGCTTTGTTGCCATTTACAGCCTTTACGCAGCCGCTTAATACCATGAACAACCCTAATATGCAGGGTTATCAGATCCCCAGCCAGCAGCGTATGCAGACGCAGATGCAAACGCGGCAGATTCAGCAGCAGGGTATGTTGAAACAACAGGTGCAAACGCAGGCCCGCAGCCAGCAGCAAAATCTACAGTCGCAGTTGAATGCCAATACGCAGCGGGTTCAGCAGGGACAGCCGGGCATCGGTATGCTCGGTCAGCAAACGCTGCCCAATACGCAGGGCGGAATGCTCAGCGGAACCGGAAATCCGGACCGGATGCTAAATCATTCCCAGCCAGTGTCGCCGCAGGGCAGCGGGACGCCGCAGCCTGATATCCCGCTGAAAACCATCAGCCCTTAAGAGTGAAAGTGGGGGCCGATGTCATCAATGCGATCGGTGCAGATACAATCCACGCCCCAGCGTAGCAGCTCTGCCGCCCGCTGGGGCTGATTGACGGTATAAACCAGAATCCGCAGACCCGCGGCCTTAATCTCTTGCACTCGCGTTTCATTGAGTAATTTATGGTTGAGATGGAGGGAGACACAGCCCAGACGGGTCGTCAGTTCACGCCAGTCTTCACGCCACTTATCCAGTAGTAACCCGCGCGGCAGCTCAGGCGCCGCCGCCTGCGCCGCTTCCAGCGCCTCTATCTCAAAAGAAGAAAGCAGCGGCGGCGTCATCGCAGCCCACATTTTGCGGGCGGCCAACGCCACGATGCGTCCTGTTAGCGCTCCGCTGCCCGTTGTCGGTTTGATCTCAATATTCGCCATCATGCCATGTTGACGGCAGCGCTCCGCCACCTGCGAGAGCAGCGGCAGCGGCTCGCCTTTAAATTCGCCGCTAAACCAACCGCCAGCGTCCACGCGCAATAGATCCTGCCAGTTCAACTCGCCCGCCACGCCCCAACCGTTGCTGGTGCGTTCCAGGTTATCGTCATGCAGCAGGAAGATTTCGCCGTCTTTCGACAGCTTGGCATCAAACTCAATCATGGTGTGCCCATATCGCGCGCCCACGTCAATCGCTGCCAGAGTGTTTTCCGGCGCCAGTTTACCGCCGCCGCGATGGGCGACGATGTGGGGATAAGGCCAGTTACTCATACACGTTGTCCTGTCTCGCCATCGAAAAAGTGCCGCTGATGTTCCGGCAAATGCAGCCATAGCGTACTGCCCGCCGCCGGGCGTTGCTGTGCTGCCTGCCGCACCACCAGTTTCTGATCGCCCCAGCGCCCATGCGCCAGATTATCCGCGCCCAGAATCTCCAGCGTGTCTACCGTTAGCGGCACGCCGCCTTCCGCCTGCGAGCTTAACGCAATATGCTCCGGACGGATACCCAGCGTCATTTTACGTCCGGCATGACCCCGATAGTCCGCACCTATCGGCAACGCCAGACCGCCAGGCAATTCGAAACGGTCGCCGGAAGCGCTGATAACGCCATCCAGCAGATTCATCGCCGGGCTGCCGATAAAGCTCGCCACGAAGCGACTGGCCGGTTTTTCATACACCTCTACCGGCGTGCCAATCTGTTCAGCAACGCCTTTATTCATCACCATCACCCGCTGGGCCAGCGTCATCGCCTCGACCTGATCGTGAGTCACATAGAGCGAGGTAGTGCGAAGACGACGATGCAGATGTTGCAACTCCAGACGCATCTGCACCCGCAGCCTGGCATCGAGGTTAGAGAGCGGTTCGTCAAATAAGAAGACGGCCGGCTCGCGGACAATCGCGCGCCCCATTGCAACGCGCTGCCGTTGACCGCCGGAAAGCTCGCGTGGACGGCGTTTAAGCAGGCCGTCCAGCTCCAGAATACGCGCCGCCTCCCGCACGCGTTCTTCAATATGCGCTTTGCTCATACCGCGAATTTTCAGCCCCCACGCCATGTTCTCCTCTACGCTCATATGCGGATAGAGGGCATAGTTCTGAAATACCATTGCGATGCCGCGATCTTTGGGCTCCATCTCGGTGACCCGTTTGCGATCAATCCAGATATCGCCGCTGGTCACGCGTTCCAGGCCGGCCACCATACGCAACAACGTTGATTTGCCGCAGCCGGACGGTCCGACCATCACGATAAATTCGCCATCCGCGACATCCAGCGTCAGCGGTTGAATCACCTGGGTTTTACCGTCCCAGCTTTTAGTTACTGCCTGTAATTTCAGTCCTGCCATGTTATTTCTCACTGTCCACTAAACCACGCACAAACGCCCGTTGCATGGCTAAAACGATAACGACCGGAGGGATAAGGGTGAGCAGCATCGCGGCCATCACCTGGTTCCATTGCGTGGTGCCTTCGCCGGTGGCGATCATCCCTTTGATACCCGCGACGGCAGTGCCAAGATTCACGTCGGTGATAATCAACAGCGGCCACAGATACTGGTTCCAGCCGTAGATAAAGGTGATGACGAATAACGCCGCCAGGTTGGTTTTTGACAGCGGCAACACGATGTCGCGGAAAAAGCGCATCGGCGACGCGCCGTCAATACGGGCCGCCTCCACCAGTTCATCCGGAAGCGTCATAAAGAACTGACGAAACAGGAAAGTGGCGGTGGCGGACGCCATCAGCGGTAGCGTCAGACCAGCATAGCTGTCGAGCATTTTCAGGTTGGCGATAACTTCCACCGTCGGAAAGATACGCACTTCAACCGGCAGCATCAGGGTGATAAAAATCATCCAGAAAAACAGGTTACGCAGGGGAAAACGAAACCAGACGATGGCGAATGCGGAAAGCATCGACACCGTGATTTTGCCTACCGTAATACTGAACGCCATAATGAAACTGTTAAGCATCATCAGCCAGAACGGCGCGCTATTAACACCAACGCCGTTGACCCAAATAGTTTTGATATTCTCCAGTAACTGCGTACCGGGAAGCAGCGTCATCGGCGTCTCAAACACCGCGCGGTCGTCCAGCGTCGCCGCGACAAACGCGACATACAGCGGAAACAAAATGACCGCGATCCCCAGAATCAGCATGGTATGGCTGAATATTGTCAGCCCGCGACGATTCTCTATCATTGGTAACGCACCTTACTTTCCACATAGCGGAACTGCACCACCGTCAGAATGATGACGAGGAACATCAACACCACCGACTGCGCGGCGGACGCCGAGAGATCCAATCCGGTAAACCCTTCGCGATAGATCTTATAAATCAGCGTCGTGGTGGCCTGTACCGGCCCGCCGGCGGTCGCGGCGTCGATCACCGGGAAGGTATCAAAGAAGGCATACACCAGGTTGACCACCAGCAGGAAGAAACTGACCGGCGCAATAAGCGGCAAAGAAAGCCGGAAGAAACGACGAATCGGCCCGGCGCCGTCAATGGCCGCCGCTTCCACCAGCGAGCGGGGAATGGATTGCAGCGCGGCAAAGAAGAATAAAAAGTTGTAACTAATCTGCTTCCAGACGGACGCAAATACCACCAGGAACATCGCCTGACCGCTGTTTTGCGCATGGTTCCAGTCATAGCCGAATTCGCCGAGGAAATGGGTGATTAATCCCCGCCCAGGGTTAAACAGGAAAATCCACAATACGGCGGCGACAGCGGGCGCGACGGCATAAGGCAGCAGCATCAGCGTCTGATAAAAACGGCTGCCGCGGACCACGTAATCCACCAGGGCGGCGAAAAACAGCGAGACCAGCAGGCCGCTAAAGGTTACCAGCGCGCTGAATTTAATCGTCGTCCAGAAAGAGTCGAGATAATAACTGTCGTGAAAAAGCGCGACGAAATTCTCCACCCCGACAAATTGGCTGGAAAAACCAAACGGATCGACGCTTTGCAGTGAATACCATAACGCTTCGCCCGCAGGCCAGATAAAGAAAATAACGGTGATAATCAACTGCGGGGCAACCAGTAAATACGGCAGCCAGCGCGAGCGGAACACCGGACGTGACGATGACATGAAGGTGTGTTTCCTGAACAGCGCCGGCGACGATCGGCTTATCCGGCCTACGCGAATTTGTAGGCCGCATAAAGCGCAGTCGCCATCCGGCATTTCACATTATGATTTCGTTGACTGCTCAAAACGGCGCAGCAACTGATTCCCGCGATCCACTGCGGTATCCAACGCCTGTTGTGGGGTCTTTTTGCCGGTCCAGACGCTTTCCAGCTCTTCGTCCACGATGGTACGAATCTGCGGCATATTGCCCAAACGCAGGCCTTTGGTGAAAGATAACGGCGGCTTATTCAACATCTGGCGAGTGGCGATATCCGCACCGGGGTTTTTATCGTAATAACCCTGCTCGCGGGTCAGCTCGTAGGCGGCGGTGGTAATCGGCAGGTAGCCGGTTTTTTGATGCCATTCAGCAGCGTTTTCCGGTTTTGCCAGGAAGTCGAGGAATTTGGCGACGCCGGTGTAGGTTTCTTTATCTTTACCCTGCATTACCCACAGGCTGGCTCCGCCGATAATGGCGTTTTGCGGCGCGCCCTTGATATCGGCGTCGTACGGCATCATGCCCACGCCATAGTTGAATTTGGCATACTGGCGGATATTAGCGAGCGAACCGGAGGATGCGGTTGCCATCGCGCAGTCACCGTTATAAAACTTCTCGGTAGACTCGTCCTTACGCCCAACATAGCTAAAATCGCCTTTCTTATTCATCTCTTCCAGCAGCGCGATATGTTTCACCTGCTCTGGCTTATTAAACTCCAGCACCGCATCTGTGCCGTCAAACCCATTGTTTTTACTGGCGAAGGGGAGACCATTCCAGGCGCTGAAGTTTTCCAGTTGGATCCAGCCTTGCCAGCCGCTGGCGTAACCGCATTTCATGCCTGCCGCTCTCAGTTTCGTGGTATAGTCAGCCAGCTCCTGCCAGGTTTTCGGCGGCTGCTCCGGATCTAAACCGGCTTTCTTAAAGGCGTCTTTGTTGTAGTACAGCACCGGGGTGGAGCTGTTAAAGGGCTGGGAGAGCAGATGCCCGCTTTTAGCATCGGTGTAGTAGCCTGCAACGGTCGGTACAAACTGGGACTCGTCAAAGTGAATCCCGGCGTCGTTAAACACTTCATAAACCGGCTTAATGGCTTTCGAGGCCATCATGGTCGCCGTCCCGACCTCATAAACCTGTAATATTGCCGGCGCGTTGCCGGTACGGAATGCCGCGATCCCGGCGCTCAGATTCTGTTCATAGTTACCCTTATAGACCGGAACGATTTTGTAATCCGGATTGTCCTGGTTGAAACGTTGCGCCAGTGAATCAACTTCTTTGCCTAACTCCCCTTCCATTGAATGCCAGAAGGGAATAGTGGTGACGGCCAACGCCTGACCCGTAAATGCCACACTCAGCGCCAGTCCTAAAGCTGTATGTCGTAACGATATCATCGGTTATCTCTCTTTTTGTGCCGGGATGCGCGATATCACGCGTTTTATGTTCGCGGGGGTAACATGACATGCTCGAATGACAAAAAAATAACTTTTTTATTACAAAAAAAAGATAGTAAGCAGTCAGGGAGATGACAAGGCGATGAAAGGTCGGGGGAAGGAAAGTGAGAGCTGAAACACGTATAAGCGCCGTATCAGACTCTGGTGGCGCACCACCGGATGACGACGCTGACGTGTCTTATCCGGCCTACAAAGGGTGTTGTAGGCCGGATAAGGCGTTTACGCCGCCATCCGATTTATCCTCCCAGATAGGCGCTGCGCACCGCTTCGTTCGCCAGAAGCCGCGCGCCGGTATCTTCTAATACCACATGACCGTTTTCCAGTACGTAACCCCGATCGGCAAGCTTCAGCGCCTGGTTAGCGTTTTGCTCGACAAGGAAAATGGTCATACCCTGCTCGCGTAACTGCTCAATGGTGTCGAAAATTTGCTGAATAATAATCGGCGCCAGCCCCAGCGACGGTTCATCCAGCAGCAATAGCCTCGGCTGGCTCATCAACGCGCGGCCAATCGCCAGCATCTGCTGTTCGCCGCCGGACATGGTGCCCGCTCGCTGGATACGGCGTTCATGCAGACGCGGAAACAGCTCGTACACCCATTTGATACGCTCCTGAAACCGATCGCGCTCGGCAAAAAAACCGCCCATCGCCAGGTTCTCTTCCACCGTCATCCGCGAGAAGACGCGCCGCCCTTCCGGCACTATCGCCACCGCTTCACGCATGATTTTCGCCGTCTGCCAGTCGGTGATGTCTTTACCGTCAAACACCACCCGTCCGCTGGAGGCGCGCGGATCGCCGCACAAGGTGCCAAGCAGCGTAGTTTTCCCCGCGCCGTTAGCGCCAATCAGGGTAACGATTTCCCCCTGGTTGATGTGCAGACTGACGCCGTGCAGCGCCTGAATCTTGCCGTAGTGAGCGCTGACTTTTTCAAACGTTAACATCGTTTTTTCCATCTTATGCCTCACCCAGATAAGCGCGGATGACGTCCGGGTTGTTGCGGATCTCTTCCGGCGTGCCGTTCGCCAGCGGCGTGCCCTGGTTCACCACGTAAATGCGATCGGAAATGCCCATCACCAGCTTCATATCGTGTTCAATCAGCAAGATAGTGGTGTTGTGATGGTTACGGAGTTCGGCAATCAGCTCATCCAGCTCTTTGGTCTCTTTCGGGTTAAGACCGGCCGCCGGTTCGTCGAGCATCAGAATTTCTGGCTGCGTCACCATGCAGCGGGCAATCTCCAGCCGACGCTGGTCGCCGTAGGCCAGATTACTGGCCTGGCGGTTGGCATGTTCCAACAGGCCAATACGCTCAAGCCAGGTCGCCGCGCGGTCCAGCGCTTCGCTCTGCGCGCGGCGGAACGCGGGCGTTTTCAACAGGCCGGAAAAGAGGCCCGTTTTCAGTTGCTGGTGCTGCGCCACCAGCAGGTTTTCAATCACCGTCATTTCGCGAAACAGACGCACATGCTGGAAAGTGCGTACCACGCCCATGCGGGCGATCTGCTGGCCCGGCAGTCCTTCCAGATGCCGCTCGCGCAACGTGATCGTACCGCCTGTCGGCTTATAAAAACCGGTCAGGCAGTTAAACACCGTAGTTTTACCCGCGCCGTTAGGGCCAATCAGCGACACGATTTCCCGCTCACGCAACGCCAGCGATACATTATTGACCGCCAGCAAACCGCCAAAGCGCATCATCAGGCCGTTAACCGCTAATAATGGCTGACTCATGCCTGCTCTCCTTTCGCCTGACCATTTTTCAGCTTCAACTGCGGACGCGTCATCGGCAGCAATCCCTGCGGGCGCCAGATCATCATCAGCACCATCAAACCACCGAGCATCAACATACTGTATTCGTTGAAGTCGCGCATCAATTCGCGCGATACCACCAGCAGCACTGCCGCCAGGATCACCGCGAACTGCGAGCCCATTCCGCCCAGCACCACAATCGCCAGCACGAAGGCGGACTCGGCGAAGGTGAAGGATTCCGGGCTGACAAAACCCTGGCGGGCGGCAAACAACGTACCGGCGAAACCGGCAAACGCGGCGCTAATAGTAAAAGCGGTCAGCTTGATGCGCGTCGGGCTTAGGCCTAATGAGCGACAGGCGATCTCATCTTCACGCAACGCTTCCCACGCCCGGCCCAGCGGCATCCGCTGCAGGCGGTTAATGACAAACAACGACAAGACCACCAGCAACAGGGCCACCAGATAGAGGAAAATGACCCGGTCGGATGGGTCGTACTTCACACCAAAGAAATTGCTGAAGGTATCCCAGCCGCCTTCGCGGGTATTGCGGCTAAACTCCAGACCAAACAGCGTCGGTTTGGGGATCTGGCTGATACCGTTCGGACCACCGGTTACTTCGGTGTTGTTGAGCAACAGGATACGGACGATTTCGCCGAAGCCGAGCGTCACTATCGCCAGATAGTCGCCGCGCAGGCGCAGTACCGGGAAACCGAGCAGGAAACCAGCGGCGGCGGAGACCAGTCCCGCCAGCGGCAGGCAGGTCCAGAAACCCAAACCGTAATAGTGGTTGAGCAGCGCAAAGGTATAAGCGCCGATGGCGTAAAAGCCGCCGTAGCCCAATACCAGCAGACCGGACAGCCCCACCACCACGTTCAGCCCCAGACCGAGGATGATATAAATCATGGTCAGGGTGGCGATATCCACGCTACCGCGCGACACCATAAACGGCCACGCCACGGCGATAACCAGCAACGCCATCAGAAACAGCTTTTGCTTAACGGTAGAGCCATCGATCGCCGGCAGAATAAACTTTGGTCCGGAGACGTGCTTCACCGCTTTCTGGAACATCGGACGCAGCAACTGAAAGAAAAAAACCACTGCCGTACCGATAAAGATCCACTGCCAGCGGATGTCGGCGGCGGTATCCACCACCAGTTTGGTGCCGTCCAGCTCCAGTTGTACGCCCATAAAGACGCCAGCCAGAACGAAAAACATCGCCGCAGAGAACAGAGCCATCGCAATATGCATCGGTTTCATACTTTCTCTACCTCCGGACGACCCAGGATACCGGTCGGCATCACCAGCAGTACCAGAATCAACAGCGCGAACGACACGACATCTTTATATTCGGTACTTAAATATGCAGACGAGAGCGCTTCGGCGACGCCCAAAATCAGACCGCCGATCATCGCGCCCGGAATACTGCCAATACCGCCCAGCACCGCCGCAGTGAACGCTTTCATCCCGGCCATAAAACCGATGTAGGGGTTAATCACGCCATAAAATTGTCCAAGCAGAACGCCCGCCACCGCCGCCATTGCCGCGCCGATAACAAACGTTAGCGCAATGACGCGGTCGGTATTAATACCGAGCAGGCTGGCCATTTTCAGATCCTCCGCACAGGCGCGGCAGGCGCGGCCCATCCGGGAGTAGCGAATGAAAATGGTTAGCGCCAGCATAGCCAGAAAGGTGACTATCCAGATAACCGCCTGCATGGTGGTGATGGACGCGGAAAAGTTTTCGCTGCTGCCCACAATCCACTGGCCGTTGAACAGGCTGGGCAACGCTACGTCGCGCGAACCTTCCGTCAGACTGACGTAGTTTTGCAGGAAGATGGACATCCCGATGGCGGAAATCAGGGCAATCAGGCGTTTGGAGTTGCGCACGGGCCGGTAAGCGACTCGCTCAATACTCCAGCCGTAGGCACTGGCAATAATAATCGCGCCGATAAATCCGGCGGCCACCAGTAGCCAACTGGTGTCGATCCCCATCATCATTAGCGCGGCGATGATCATAAAAGAGACGTAGCTGCCGATCATGTATACCTCGCCGTGAGCGAAGTTGATCATGCCGATAATGCCGTACACCATCGTATAACCGATAGCAATCAGCGCGTAAGTGCTTCCCAGCGTGACGCCGTTAAACATCTGCTGCAAGAAATAGAGAAACTGCTCGGACATAAGGTAACCTTTTTAAACCCGCCCGGCGTGCGGGCGGTGGGATAACTTATCTTCTGGCATTACTTCGCGACGGTTGACGAGCCGTCGGCGTGCCACTGGAAGACGCCAAATTCAAATCCCTTAAGATCGCCTTTTTCATCCCATTTCAGCGGCCCAATGACGGTATCAGCCCCGTTCGCTTTAAGATCTTTCACCAGATCCAGCGGAGTATCGCTGGCGCTACGCGCCATAGCGGTCGCCAGTGACTGGACGGCGGCGTAGGTGATCCAGACGTACGGACCGCTGGGATCTTTCTTGTCGGTTTTCAGCGCCTCGACAATCGTCTTATTCGCCGGGTCCTGGTCATAACGTTTTGGCATCGTCACCAACATGCCTTCCGCCGCACCGCCCGCAATATTGGACAGTGACGCGTTACCCACGCCTTCCGGCCCCATAAATTGCGTTTTCAGGCCATTAGCCCGCGCCTGACGCAGCATCTGCCCCATTTCCGGGTAGTAGCCGCCGTAATAAACAAAGTCGATATTCTCTTTTTGCAAGCGGGCGATCAGGGCAGAGAAATCTTTTTCGCCGGCGGTAATGCCATCAAAAAAGACAATATTGGCATTGCCCTGCTTCAGGCCATCCTGCACGGAGCGCGCCAGTCCTTCGCCGTATTGCTGTTTATCGTGAATGATAGCAATGCGCTGCGGTTTCACCGTTTCCAGGATGTATTTCGCGGCCGTTGGCCCCTGGGAGGAGTCCAGGCCGGCGGTACGCATAATGTACTGATAGCCGCGCTGGGTCAGCTCCGGGTTCGTCGCCCCCGGGGAGATCATCAGAATGCCTTCATCTTCATAGATATCGGATGCTGGCTGAGTAGAGGAAGAGCACAAGTGACCAATAACGTACTGAATGCCGTCGTTAACGATTTTGTTGGCCACCGCCACCGCCTGTTTTGGATCGCAGGCATCATCGTATTCCACGCCGACCAGCTTATCGCCTTTAATACCACCTTTAGCGTTAATGTCTTTAATGGCCTGGCGCGCGCCGTTAAATTCCATATCGCCCCATTGCGCTACCGGGCCGGACATCGCCCCGACTACGGCGACTTTAATATCGTCTGCCATTGCCCCCTGCGAGGCTGCTAATGCAACGATCCCTGCGATTATCGTTTTCGCTTTCCGTTTCATGTGCCTGTATCCCCATTCGTGATGTTATATATTTTGTGTTTTGCTGGTTAAAAAGCAGACTGTGCTTTTTATAAACAGTGCGCTTTTTGCCTGTCTCATTAATGGTTTAGCGCAGCATTTAAAGCATAATGAGATTAAAATCTCTATTTTTCAGTCTATTAAGGAAAGATAATATTCTGCTTTTAGCTATAGATAAACAAAAAAAATTGCACTTGTCAGCATAAAATAACGGCATATTAAGCGGAATAATTCACTAGTATTCAGGGGATTATTCTGCCTGTTTTTCATTCTCTAATGTTTCAAACTGTAGTTATCGTTGTTAAAAAATTAATAACCTGGTAAATGACACAAAAAAGAGAAAGCATCTGGCCTGACTATTTCGGTACACTGATCGCATCTTTTGAAATCGGGACAAGCCGTCGATGAAGCTGACCATTCTTCGTTTAGAACACTTTAGCGCTCAGGATCAGATCGATCTGGGCAAAATCTGGCCGGAATATTCCGCCTCCTCATTAAGCGTAGATGAAACGCACCGGATTTATGCCGCGCGGTTTAACGAGCGTTTGTTGGGCGCCGTAAGAGTGACGCTGAGCGGGACGCAGGGCGCGCTGGATTCCTTACGCGTGCGTGACGTGACGCGCCGTCGCGGCGTCGGGCAATACCTGGTAGAAGAGGTCATCCGCGATAATCCCAACGTCTCGTCGTGGTGGATGGCGGATGTCGGTGTTGAAGACCGTGGCGTTATGGCGGCGTTTATGCAAGCGCTAGGCTTTACCGCCCAGCATGATGGCTGGGAGAAGCGCTAAAAAACCCGGATGGCGGCTACTGAATGCGCCATCCGGCAAACCACTATTTGGCGTCGGTCGCCGTCCCGTTCGCATGCCAGGTAAATACGCCAAACTCAAAGCCTTTCAGATCGCCTTTCTCATCCCACGATAGCGGTCCCATTACGGTGTCGACCGTGGCGCCTTTCAGGTATTTGGCGATTTCCGCCGGATCATCAGACTGATTCAGACCCGCCTGTAATGATTGCAGCGCCGCATAGGTTGTCCAGACAAACGCGCCGCCAGGATCTTGTTTCTTCGCTTTGATGGCGTCCACAATCGGTCTGTTCGCCGGGACCTGATCGTAGTTCTTCGGTTTGGTGACCAGCATCCCTTCGGCGGATTCTCCGGCAATGTTAGACAGCGAGACATTCGCCACCCCTTCCGGCCCCATAAACTGGGTTTTCAGCCCTGCGGCGCGGGACTGGCGCAGGATCTGCCCCATTTCCGGGTGATAACCGCCGTAGTAGACAAAGTCGATATTCTCTTTTTTCAGACGCGCAACCAGAGTGGAAAAATCTTTTTCGCCGGCGGTGATGCCGTCAAAGAGCACGACGTTAGCACCGCCTTTCTTCAGACCGTCCTGTACCGCGCGCGCCAGTCCCTCGCCATACTGCTGCTTATCGTGGATAATCGCGATACGCTGCGGTTTTACCTTCTCCAGAATATATTTTGCCGCCGTTGGCCCCTGGTCAGAGTCCAGACCGGTCGTGCGCAGGATCAGGTTATAACCGCGCGCGGTCAGCTCCGGCGCGGTCGCTGCCGGGGTTATCATCAGGATGCCTTCATCTTCGTAGATATCAGACGCTGGCTGTGTGGAAGAGGAGCATAAGTGACCGATAACATACTTGATGCCGTCGTTCACCACTTTGTTAGCGACAGCTACCGCCTGTTTCGGGTCACAGGCGTCATCATATTTCACCGCGACGAGCTTATCGCCTTTAATACCGCCTTTCGCATTGATATCGGCAATTGCCTGTTCCGCACCGGTAAACTCCTGGTCGCCATACTGCGCCACCGGACCGGACATCGCGCCGACAACCGCGACTTTAATGTCGTCTGCGAATGCCATATGGCTTAACGACAGGGCGATACATCCTGCCAATAATGTTTTACCCTTCATATTCATCCTGATAATCCCCATTATTCTGGTTGTTACGTGTGTTGTGATGTTATTGTTCAGCACTTTATTTCGATTATTGGCCTACCGCTCGTGCTTTAGCAGCATACTCTGCTAAAACATACCCGATTTTGATAGTTTTTGAATAGTTAATTTGACAATTGAATAACAATTTAATGACAGGGAGAACGAACTCAGGCGGGAGGGGGATGACAAAAACAAAAAACCCCGGATTTACATCCAGGGTTTTACGGGTCGCGAACGCGACGAGGAAGTTACGCTTCGATCGCAGCGCGAAGCTTTTTCATGGCGTTCTTTTCAAGCTGGCGCACGCGCTCAGCGGAGACGCCGTAGCGATCGGCCAGCTCCTGCAACGTAGACTTATTGTCTTCGTCCAGCCAGCGAGCGCGGATAATATCCTGGCTACGCTCGTCGAGCCCCTGCATCGCGTCGGTCAGTCGGTTGGCGGCCTGCTCTTCCCAGTTATCGTCTTCAATGCCGTCGGCAAAGTTAGACGATTTATCCTGTAGATACAGCACCGGCGCCATTGGCTGGCTGTCGGACTCATCGTCCGAAGACATGTCAAACGTCATGTCCTGCGCCGCCATACGCGACTCCATTTCACGCACGTCTTTACTGGAAACACCCAGTTCGCGCGCTACCATTTCAACCTCATCCTGATTAAACCAGCCCAGACGCTGCTTGGTTTTACGCAGATTAAAGAACAGCTTACGCTGCGCTTTAGTGGTCGCAACTTTAACGATACGCCAGTTACGCAGCACGTATTCGTGAATTTCTGCTTTAATCCAGTGTACGGCAAAGGACACCAGACGCACGCCGACTTCCGGGTTGAAACGGCGTACAGCTTTCATCAGGCCGATGTTGCCTTCCTGGATCAAATCCGCCTGCGGCAGACCATAGCCCGCATAGTTACGAGCAATATGAACAACAAAGCGCAGGTGAGACAGGATCAGCGTCTTAGCTGCTTCCAGATCGCCCTGGTAATGCAGCCTTTCAGCCAATGCCCGCTCCTCGTCAGCCGATAACATCGGCCACGCGTTCGCCGCCCGGATATAAGATTCCAGGTTGCCAACAGGGGCTAAAGCTAAATTTTGCATTTCTTTGGTCATTCAAATCCTCTCAATCAGTATTGCCTGGCACCGTCAGCGAGCAACAACCGTGCCAAAGCCGATGAGCAACGAGAATATCACCCACTCTTTTATCAGACAGTGATTTTATCCACAAGTTCAATGTAACACTGTGCATAATTTGCACAAATCATGTGACATAAAAATGACGCGGGGGGAAGAGACAACAGGGACTCTTTCCCTGCGAACGGAAGCCCATTGCAGGGAAAGATTATACCACGATTTTATCAATCGGGAGTAAAGTGACGTAAATGTTGTACCGTGGCCAGCCAGGCGGCGATCCAGCCGATCATGGAACAGACCAGCAGCAACAACAGGCACTCATCGAACGATAAGCCATTGAGATCAAACTTCGTGCCGAAGACCTGCGCCACTTCAGTCACCGCCGATGATAAACGCATCACCAAAATTTCAGACAATATCAGTGACAGAAAAGCGCCGGAAAAACCGAGCAACGCGCCGCCGTAGAGGAACGGACGCAGGATAAAGCCATCGGTCGCGCCAATCAGCTTTTGCACGTTAATGGTATCGCGACGGGCAAAAATACTCAGGCGCACGCTGTTGCCGATAACGAGGAAGACCGCCGCGACCATCAGCACGCCGATCATCGCCGACACGCGGCCCACCAGCCCGGTGAGCGCCGCCAGGCGTGCAAACCAGCTATCATCCATTCTGACTTCGTCAACGCCGTTAATCTGCGAGATCCGGTCGCGCAGCGTATTAAGCGAGGCGGTACTCTGGAAGTCCAGCTTGGGGATCACCACCGCCACCGCCGGCAACGGGTTCTCTTCCAGCATGTCCAGCGCGCCGCCAAAACCAGACCAGTTGCGGAATTCCCCCAGCGCGTCCTCACGGGACAGATAATTGACCTTCTCAACGCCCTGCTCGGCCTGAAGCTGCCCAACGACCCGCGCCGCCGCGTCATCATCCAGCGTTTTTTGCAAATAAACGGTGATCTGCGGCGACGGATAATACTGCGTCGCCGCCTGGTTGACGTTCTTATAGACCATGTAACAGACGCTTGGCAGCGTCAGGGAGATGGCGATCACCATCACCGTCAGAAACGTCGCCAGCGGTTTGCTTTTCAGATCTTGCAGTGCGCCGTGCCAGGCATAGCGCACCTGTTCATTAAAGACGTTCGTTTTACGTGAGTTCGGTTTCGGCGTCGGCTTCTGCCGTCCTGGCGCGTTACGTCCGCCGCCTGTTCCGCCGCGAGACTTACGCAGTCGATCCAGCCGTCCGCCGAACTGCCTGATTTGGTTAATCGCGTCGCGCCTATTCATTGACCAGGCCTCCATGCAGATGTCCATCGCTCAGGACGAGCTGCCGATAGGAACGCCGGGAGATAAGCCCAATATCGTGCGTCGCCATCAGTACCGTCACCCCTACGCGGTTAAACTCTTCAAACAGACGTAAAATCCCTTCCGACAACGCGTCGTCCAGGTTTCCGGTCGGTTCATCCGCCAGCAATACCGCTGGCTTATTGACCACCGCGCGGGCGATGCCCACGCGCTGTTGTTCGCCCCCGGAGAGTTGAATCGGGAAGTTTCTCGCTTTGTCCAGTAGCCCAACCTTATCCAGCGCCGCCGACACGCGACGACGGATATCATCGCCGCTGGCGCCGGCAATGATTAACGGTATCGCCACATTGTCATAGACCGTACGATCCATCAGCAGATGGTGATCCTGGAAAATCATCCCAATCTGGCGGCGCAAAAACGGCACTTCGCGGTTTTTCAGGCGCGTAATATCATGCCCGCTGAAGAAGATTTTGCCGGCGCTGGGCCGCTCAATCCCACAGATAAGCTTCAGCAGGGTACTTTTCCCCGCGCCAGAGTGGCCGGTCAGAAACGCCATCTCGCCCGGCCGCATATGGAACGTCACTCCCTGCAGCGCTTGTCTCCCGCCGAGATAGGCCTTGCTGACATGTTCAAAGCGAATCATTGTTAATCCTCTCGGGCAAAAAGTGCCTCAATAAAATCGTCCGCCTTAAACGGACGCAAATCCTCGATACGTTCGCCCACGCCGATGTAACGGATAGGAATGCCAAATTGGTCGGCCACCGAGAAAATCACCCCGCCTTTCGCCGTACCGTCCAGCTTGGTCAGGGTAATACCGGTTAAGCCCACCGCTTCATGGAACAGTTTGGCCTGGCTTACCGCGTTCTGTCCGGTGCTGGCGTCAATGGTCAGCATAACTTCATGCGGCGCTTCTTCGTCCAGCTTTTTCATGACGCGAACGATTTTTTTCAGCTCTTCCATCAGGTGCGACTTGTTCTGCAGACGCCCTGCCGTATCGGCAATTAACACATCCACATTACGCGCCTTCGCGGCCTGGATAGCGTCAAAAATCACCGAGGCGGAGTCCGCGCCGGTATGCTGGGCGATAACCGGAATGTTGTTACGCTGCCCCCAGACCTGTAGCTGTTCGACCGCCGCCGCGCGGAAAGTATCCCCCGCCGCCAGCATCACTGATTTACCCTGCTGCTCAAACTGACGCGCCAGTTTACCGATAGTGGTGGTTTTACCCACGCCATTCACGCCAACCATCAGAATAACAAAAGGCGTTTTACCTTCAATATTAAGCGGTTCGTCTACCTTCGCCAGAATCTCGCCCATCTCGTCTTTCAACAGACCATACAGCGCCTCGGCATCTTTAAGCTGTTTGCGGCTGGCGCCTTCCGTCAGATTAGCGATAATCTTACGCGTGGTTTCCACCCCGACATCAGCGATGAGCAACTGCTCTTCCAGCTCCTCGAACAAATCATCGTCGATTTTCTTGCCGCGGAACAGACTGATAAATCCGGAACCGAGATTTTCTTTGGTTTTCAGCAGGCTGCGTTTCAGGCGGGCAAAGAAACCTTCTTTAGTCGGTTTTTCCTGCTCCTGAACGATCGCTTCCACCGGCGCGTCTTCTTCCGCCGGCGGAACAACCATCACCGCCTCTTCCGCCGCCTGAGCGGCCAGCGCCTGCGCTTCCAGCTCTTCGTCGGTGAATTTCGCCGCGTTTTCGCCCTCTTCTTCTACCGCAGCAATGACCTCTACGGTTTCCGCTTCGGCCTGCCACTCTTCCGGCGAGATAGCCTCGTCTTTGACCTCTTCCGGCAGCGGCAATTCCTCGCGTTCCACCGCGATCTGCGGCGCTGCCGTCTCAACAGTCGCCGCGGGCTCCGGCTCTACCGGCTGCGGTTTTTCGCTCTCCTGAACTTTCTCAGTAACGTCCACCACCTCTTCCGCAAAGGCCTCGGTCTCTGCTTTGCTGTGCGCGGGCGTTTCCGTATCTACGTCTGCCGCCGTTTCAACAGGGGGCTCAACCGGTCGTTGTTCTTCAACAATCTGCTGCTCTTCGGTCTGTTCCTGCTTCTGCTCTTTATCACCGAAACCCAGCCAGGAAAAGAAGCCACGTTTTTTCTGTTTTGCCATCTGCGACTACACCCCTCGCGGCGCTATATACATGGAAGCTAAAAAAATGATGAAATAGTCTATCACTTATACCCAATGAATTTCGAGTTGCGTCAAGGCGACAAATCCCGATGAACTTACAGTAGTAAGTGATTCGGGTGAGCAAGCGTAGCCAACGCAGAGGCATCTTGAAAGCCGAAGGGTTAACTTAATTCACATTACCGCCTGGAATAACCTGCAACGGGCGGTTCGAGCATAAGAAATGAAAAAACCAACTCACTCAGGCAGCGGCCAAATCCGCATTATTGGCGGACAATGGCGTGGCCGTAAATTACCGGTTCCGGACAGCCCGGGTCTGCGCCCCACCACCGATCGCGTGCGCGAAACGTTATTTAACTGGCTGGCTCCGGTAATGGTAGACGCCTATTGCCTGGACTGCTTTGCCGGCAGCGGCGCGCTGGGCCTGGAGGCGCTATCGCGTTATGCGGCCCAGGCAACGTTACTGGAAATGGATCGAGCCGTATCGCAACAGTTGCAAAAAAATCTGGCGACGCTGAAAGCCAACAATGCTCGCGTCGTCAATACCAATACTCTGACCTTTCTCACACAACCGGGAACGCCGCATGACGTAGTATTCGTCGATCCGCCGTTTCGTAAAGGGCTGCTGGAAGAGACGTTACAATTGCTGGAAACCAAAGGATGGCTGGCCGACGACGCGCTAATCTATGTAGAAAGCGAAGTGGAAAACGGTCTGCCGCCCGTTCCGGCGAACTGGGCATTGTATCGAGAAAAGGTGGCCGGACAGGTCGCTTATCGTCTGTATCAGCGCGACGCGCAAGGAGAAAATGATGCTGATTAATCTGGGCCGCCTGTTAATGCTCTTCGTTTGGGCATTTTTGATTCTTAATCTGGTGCATCCCTTCCCGCGCCCGCTCAATATCTTCGTCAACGTGGCGTTAGTGTTCATGGCGCTGATGCACGGTATGCAGTTGGCGCTGCTGAAATCAACGATACCGAAAGATGGCCCGCAGATGACGACGGGAGAGAAAATCCGCATTTTCTTGTTCGGCGTGTTTGAACTGCTGGTCTGGCAGAAGAAATTTAAGATCAAAAAATAACGTTTGCTGCCGGATGACGGTTTATTCGTTATCCGGGGTACGGCTAACAAACCCGACGAACCGCGTTCCCTTATAGCTCAGCGTACCTTTGTCGCCCACCGTCAAAGCGTGGTACTGCTGCGCTTGTACACGGAACGTTTTTTCCAGACCGCCATTGAGCGGTTTAAAACTTGCCTCATAGCGCATACTGGTTCCCGCCGGGCTCACTTCCTGCTGGCGCGAGCGTCGGTCATTAACCGGCTTTTCCCGTTTATTGCTTATCACGACCTGTTTTTGCTGTAACGGCGCCGCATCATTAGCGGCTTTTTCCCGCCGTTGCTGAACGAAGCGAAACGACGCGGCAACCACGATTAATGCAATGATTATAATGAAGAAAAGCGGTGGCTTACTCATGATGTTAACCTGTCGGAAAATGCGGAAATAAGCATACCCTGCCCGTTATGGTGTTGTCATCTGACCGTCACGGCCTCTACACTGAATAATAGAGCCGCAAGCATACCGTTTGCGAAAAAATAACGAATTCAAGGAATTAAGATGCTTTGGTCGTTTATCGCTGTCTGCCTGTCCGCATGGCTGTATGTGGACGCCTCCTATCGCGGACCAGCCTGGCAACGCTGGGTTTTTAAGCCCGTCACGTTATTACTGTTGCTGTTACTGGCCTGGCAAGCGCCGATGTTTGACGCCATCAGTTATCTTGTGCTGGCCGGTCTGTGCGCCTCGCTGGTCGGCGATGCGTTAACGCTCTTGCCGCGTCAACGCCTGCTGTACGCCGTCGGGGCATTTTTCTTATCGCATCTGCTCTACACCATTTACTTTGCCAGCCAAATGACGTTGTCGTTCTTCTGGCCGCTGCCGCTGGCGTTACTGCTAGTCGGCGCGTTGCTTATCGCCGTTATCTGGACGCGGCTGGAGGAGCTACGCTGGCCGGTGTGTACTTTTATCGCCATGACGCTGGTCATGGTCTGGCTGGCGGGCGAACTGTGGTTCTTCCGCCCAACGGCACCCGCCCTTTCAGCCTTTACCGGCGCGACACTGCTGTTCATCGGCAATATCGTCTGGCTGGGCAGCCATTACCGCCGCCGTTTCCGGGCGGATAACGCGATTGCCGCCGCCTGCTACTTTGCCGGACACTTCCTGATTGTTCGCTCGCTGTACCTGTAAATAATAGCGCTTGACTCTGGAGTCGGCTCCAGAGTGTATCCTCCGGTTAATGAGAAAATTATCATCAACCGGAGGACGTTATGTCGCCCCCTGATACCGATGGCAAAAAAGTCCCGCCCTTTTCATCCTTCAGATTAGCCCCGGCGATACAGAAGGCCGATAGCTGCTGCTGTGAAGAACATTGCGCGACCAGCGCGCCTGTTTCTACTGCCGTGGCAGGTACGCGCTATACCTGGAAAATCTCCGGCATGGACTGCGCCGCCTGCGCCCGAAAAGTGGAGAATGCGGTACGCCAAATTCGCGGCGTCAACCAGGCGCAAGTGCTGTTCGCCACCGAAAAATTAGTGGTCGATGCCGACGCCGACCTTCGCGCGCAAATTGAACGCGCCGTACAGAAGGCGGGTTATACCTTGCGTAGCGAAGATTCACGCGACGCAGCGCCTGAATCTCGTCTTAAAGAGAACCTGCCGCTTATTACGCTGATCATTATGATGGCGATAAGCTGGGGGCTGGAGCAATTTAACCACCCGTTCGGCCAACTGGCCTTTATCGCCACCACCCTGGTCGGTCTTTATCCTATTGCCCGCCAGGCGCTGCGGCTGATGAAAAGCGGCAGTTGGTTCGCTATTGAAACGCTGATGAGCATCGCCGCCATTGGCGCGTTGTTTATTGGCGCGACGGCGGAGGCGGCAATGGTATTGCTGCTGTTCCTTATCGGCGAGCGCCTGGAAGGATGGGCCGCCAGCCGCGCTCGTAAAGGCGTCAGCGCGTTAATGGCGCTTAAACCGGAAACGGCTACCCGTCTGCGCCACGGCGTGCGGGAAGAGGTCGCTATTAATACCCTGCGACCGGGCGATATTATCGAAGTCGCCGCCGGGGGGCGTTTACCCGCCGACGGTAAACTGGTCTCCGGTTTCGCCAGCTTTGATGAAAGCGCGCTCACCGGCGAGTCTATCCCTGTGGAGCGTGCAACGGGCGAAAAAGTCCCGGCAGGCGCGACCAGCGTTGACCGTCTCGTCACCCTGGAGGTGTTATCTGAACCTGGCGCCAGCGCGATTGACCGTATCCTGACGCTGATTGAAGAGGCGGAAGAGCGCCGTGCGCCCATTGAGCGGTTTATTGACCGTTTCAGCCGCATCTATACGCCAGTCATTATGGTCATCGCGCTGCTGGTGACGCTTATTCCGCCGCTGATGTTCGATGGCGGCTGGCAGGAGTGGATTTATAAAGGGCTGACGCTGCTGCTAATCGGTTGCCCGTGCGCGCTGGTGATCTCCACGCCCGCCGCCATTACCTCCGGGCTGGCGGCGGCGGCACGGCGCGGCGCATTGATTAAAGGCGGCGCAGCGCTGGAACAACTGGGCCGTATCACGCAGGTCGCCTTTGATAAAACGGGTACGTTGACCATCGGTAAACCACGGGTGACGGCGATTCATCCGGCAAGCGGTATCAGCGAAGCTGAACTGTTGGCGCTGGCGGCAGCCGTAGAACAAGGCGCTACGCATCCGCTGGCGCAGGCTATTGTCCGCGAAGCGCAGACACGCAATCTGGCGATCCCAATGGCGGAATCGCAGCGAACGCTGGCCGGCACCGGGATTGAAGCGCAGGTTAACGGCGAACGAATTCTGATTTGCGCGGCGGGAAAACAGCCTGCGGCAGCGTTTGCCGGGCAAATTAGCGAACTGGAAAACGCCGGACAAACCGTGGTTCTGGTGCTGCGCAACGAGACCGTTCTTGGCGTCCTCGCCCTCCAGGATACGTTGCGTGACGATGCGCGCGACGCCATCCGCGAACTGCATCAGTTAGGCGTTAATGGCGTAATTCTGACCGGCGATAACCCGCGGGCGGCGGCGGCGATTGCCGGCGAGCTGGAGCTGGCGTTTAAAGCCGGGCTACTGCCGGAAGACAAGGTGCAGGCAGTCACCGCCCTTAACCACCAAGCGCCGCTGGCAATGGTGGGCGACGGCATTAATGATGCGCCCGCGATGAAAGCAGCCAGTATCGGAATTGCGATGGGCAGCGGTACTGACGTCGCGCTGGAGACGGCTGATGCCGCCCTTACTCATAACCGCCTGCGCGGGTTAGCGCAGATGATTACGCTGGCGCGCGCTACCCACGCGAATATCCGGCAGAACATCACCATTGCGCTGGGGCTGAAGGCCATTTTCCTGGTGACGACGCTACTGGGTTTTACCGGGCTATGGCTGGCAATCCTGGCGGATACGGGAGCCACGGTACTGGTGACTGCCAATGCGCTACGTTTGTTACGTAAAAAATAATCGTCTCCCGCCCGGCGGCATGTCCGCCGGGGGTATTACTTCCTTTGCGCCTATTATTCACGCAAGAATTATTTATTTTGCATTACTTATCAAATCATTAATCAGAAGTAGCGTGATTTGATGTAAGGTTAATTTTTATCCAACCGATATTGATCATACCGTCTACAAAATAAGGAATGTTAGGCACTATGAAAAATATCAAAGTCATCACCGGCGTTATCGCGACGCTGGGCATATTTAGCGCCTTATTGCTGGTGACAGGAATACTGTTTTATTCCGCCGTCAGCAGCGATCGGCTGAATTTCCAGAATGCGAGCGCATTAAGTTATCAACAACAGGAACTGGGCGGCAGTTTTCAGACATTGATTGAAACCCGCGTCACCATTAACCGCGTAGCGATACGCATGTTAAAAAATCAGCGCGATCCCGCCTCGCTGGACGCCATGAACACGCTGTTAACCAACGCTGGCGCGTCACTCAACGAAGCGGAAAAACATTTCAACAACTACGCGAACTCCGAAGCGATCACGGGCAAAGATCCGGCGTTGGATGCCCAGGCAGAAGCCAGCTTTAAGCAGATGTATGACGTTTTGCAGCAGTCTATCCGCTATCTCAAAGCCGATAATTACGCCGCCTATGGCAACCTTGACGCCCAAAAAGCGCAGGATGACATGGAGCAGGTGTATAAACAGTGGCTCTCTCAAAATGCGCAGTTAATAAAATTAGCCAGCGATCAGAATCAGAGCAGTTTTACCCAGATGCAATGGACGCTGGGGATTATTCTACTTATCGTGCTCGTCGTGCTGGCGTTTATCTGGCTGGGGCTTCAACGCGTTCTACTACGCCCGCTGCAGCGGATTATGGCGCACATTCACACTATCGCCGACGGCGATCTTACCCATGAGATAGAGGCCGAAGGACGCAGTGAAATGGGCCAACTGGCCGCCGGTCTCAAAACGATGCAGCAGTCGTTAATCCGCACCGTCAGCGCGGTGCGCGATAACGCGGACTCTATCTATACTGGCGCAGGCGAAATTTCCGCAGGCAGCAGCGACCTCTCTTCCCGTACCGAACAGCAGGCCTCGGCGCTGGAGGAGACCGCCGCCAGCATGGAACAGCTAACCGCCACGGTACGGCAAAATACCGATAACGCACGACAGGCGACCGGTCTGGCGAAAACCGCATCAGAAACCGCGCGTAAAGGAGGACGCGTGGTGGATAACGTAGTGAACACCATGAACGATATCGCCGAAAGTTCAGAAAAAATCGTGGACATTACCAGCGTAATTGACGGTATCGCTTTCCAGACCAATATTCTGGCGCTGAACGCCGCGGTAGAAGCCGCCCGCGCCGGCGAACAGGGACGAGGATTCGCGGTCGTTGCGGGAGAGGTACGCACGCTGGCCAGCCGTAGCGCGCAGGCCGCCAAAGAGATCAAAGTGCTGATTGAAAACTCCGTGTCGCGCATTGATACCGGCTCTACGCAGGTACGCGAAGCTGGGGAAACCATGAAAGAGATCGTCACCGCCGTGACCCGCGTGACCGATATTATGGGCGAAATCGCTTCTGCCTCCGATGAGCAAAGCAAAGGCATTGAGCAGGTAGCGCAGGCGGTATCGGAAATGGACAGCGTGACGCAACAAAACGCCTCGCTGGTAGAGGAGTCCGCAGCAGCAGCGGCGGCGCTGGAAGATCAGGCTAACGAACTTCGTCAGGCGGTCGCCGCGTTCCGCATCCACAAACAGCCTCGTCGGGAAGCGTCGCCGACGCCGTTAAGCAAAGGCTTAACGCCACAGCCCGCCGCAGAACAGGCGAACTGGGAAAGCTTCTAATCAGAGTGCTATCTGCCGTGCGGTTAATGCGCTTTACGCAATAAATAGCGGTACGGCAGCCCCTCCGTCTCTTGCGCCAGCAGATCGTGTTCCATAAAGGTACAGAACCCCGGAATATCACGCGTCGTCGCCGGATCGTCGGCGATAATCAGCAGTGTTTCGCCGGCTTGCATGGTGCGCACGGTTTTGCGCACCATCATTACCGGTTCAGGACAACGCAGCCCCAGAGCGTCAAGCGTATGGTCAGGGGAGGAAAACAGATCGCTCATCTTCGTCTCAATCGTAGAAAAACGGCAATATTTTACGCCCATCTTCGTCAGTAATCCAGGCAGGTTAACGATTGCGTGAAAATTAACCATTGCAATGCCAGCGCAAAACAGTATTATGCGGCGGTTCTTTATTGGGTTCCCTCACCCCATCCAACAAAAAGGTCACAATATGACTCCGTTTACACAATCACAGCGCATAAAAGCGTTGTTCTGGCTATCGCTATTCCATTTACTGGTGATCATTTCCAGTAACTATCTGGTGCAGCTCCCCATCACTATTTTTGGTTTCCACACCACCTGGGGCGCGTTTAGTTTTCCTTTTATTTTTCTCGCCACCGATCTTACCGTGCGTATTTTCGGCGCACCGCTGGCGCGCCGCATTATCTTCGCCGTCATGATCCCCGCGCTGCTGGTGTCGTATGTGGTGTCATCGCTGTTCTATATGGGCGCCTGGCAAGGTTTCGCCGCGTTGGCGAACGTTAATCTGTTTGTCGCCCGTATCGCCGCCGCCAGCTTTATGGCCTACGCGCTAGGACAGATCCTTGATGTCCACGTGTTTAACCGTCTACGCCAAAATCGCCGCTGGTGGCTGGCGCCGACCGCCTCAACGCTGTTTGGCAACATCAGCGATACTCTTGCCTTTTTCTTTATTGCGTTCTGGCGAAGCCCCGATGCCTTTATGGCCGAGCACTGGATGGAAATTGCGCTGGTGGACTATTGTTTTAAGGTGCTCATCAGCATTATTTTCTTCCTGCCGATGTACGGCGTTCTACTGAATATGTTGCTGAAAAAACTGGCAGATAAATCTGAAATTTCCCCATTACCGGCAAGTTAAAGGTTCGTTTTCCGAGTTGTGATAAGATGAGCAAATGAGCCGTTATGGCCGTTTATCGAAAGGAAGAAGTCAATGCGCAATTTGGTTAAATATGTCGGTATTGGCCTGCTGGTTATGGGGCTTGCGGCCTGTGATAACAACGATACAAAAGCGTCGGCAGAAAGCGCCGCCGCAGAAAGCCAGGCCTCCGGGCAGCCCATCAGCCTGATGGATGGCAAACTCAGTTTCTCACTGCCGGCGGATATGACCGATCAGAGCGGTAAGCTGGGCACCCAGGCTAATAATATGCACGTATATTCCGACCCAACGGGCCAGAAAGCGGTGATTGTTATCGTCGGCGATAATACCAATGAAGCGTTGCCGGTACTGGCGAACCGCCTGCTCGAGCAACAGCGTAGCCGCGATCCGCAGCTTCAGGTAGTCACCAATAAGTCTATTGAGCTCAAAGGCCATACATTGCAACAACTGGACAGCATTATCTCCGCGAAGGGCCAGACGGCATATTCTTCCATCGTGCTGGGCAAAGTGGATAACCAATTGCTGACGATTCAGGTCACGCTGCCTGCAGACAATCAGCAAAAAGCGCAAACCACGGCTGAAAACATCATCAATACGTTGGTTATTAAGTAACCTTTACGACGATGATGCGGCCTTCGGCAGTACAGCCGAGGGCCGTTTTTTTAAGCGCCAGGTAAGCAATAGCGCCATCGCTACCAGCCCGGCCGCCGCCAGATAGATCACCGGCACGCCCGCCCAGGTCATCACCAGCCCCGCCAGCGGCCCGGTAACCCCCAAAGACATATCCATAAATACGGTATAGGTCGCCAGCGCCGCGCCCTGATTCTGCGGCGGCACCGCTTTGACGGCCACCACGCCCAGCGCCGGAAAGACCAGCGAAAACCCCATTCCCGTGAGCAAAACGCCGATTTTTGCCATCCACGGCATGGCTGCCATCCCCACCAGCAACAGACCAATAATCTCCACGCCAAAGCAGATCATCGCGACATTTAGCCCGCCTAAGCGATTGATACCGTTAGGGAACAGCAAACGCGTGCCGACAAACGCGACGCTAAATAACGTGAGCGCAAAGGCGGCGCCATCCCAGCCTTTAGCTTCATAAAATAAGGTAATAAACGTCGCGATGACGCCAAACCCTGCCGACGCCAGCGCCAACGCCATACCATACAGCCAGACGCGCCCCAGCACCGCGCGAAATGGCAGCGGCTTGCCTTTGTTCGCCTTCACCGACGGACGTGGAAGCGCTAACAGTACCGCCAACAGCGCCACGCCCATCACCGTTAGCGCCAGTCCCTGTAACCCGCCCCAGGCATAACACAGCACGCCCAGCGGCGCGCCCATCGCCATTGCGCCGTAGGTGACGATACCGTTCCAGGAGATGACCCGACCAATATGCAACGACCCGACGACGCCGACGCCCCACAGTGTCGAGCCGGTGCCGGCAAAACTTTGCCCAATCCCCAAAATCACGCGACCAAGCCCCAGTAGCAATAAACTGATCATGGGCCAGGCGCTGGCGATGTCCGCCAGCAGGTAGCCGAGCCCGCTTAAAAAACAGCCGCATAAGCCAAAGACAACGATTTTTTTCGGCCCTAATACATCCGCATACCGCCCGGCATGGGGACGGCTTAACAGAGTGGCGAAGTATTGCAGGCTGATAATCAGCCCCGCCCAGAACGCGCTGAATCCCATCGCATCATGCACATAGCCGGGCAAGACGGCGAGCGGCAGGCCGATAGTCAGGTAGCTGGCAAAGTTAAACATCACAATGGAGACAATACGCAGATTGAGACGCAATCCATTTAGCGCCGGTTCAGCGACGGGTTCGGGCATGAGTATCACCGCATTTTTACAACATGTTTTCTTTTCTATCATGGCGCGCGGTGAAAATCAGTAGTGAGATTCAGATTATCGGTATCAGACCAGCCGCTACACTTAGAAAAAACACAACAAGGAAAACTTCATGGCAACCGCTCAGCCCGACAAAACGGGTATGCATATTCTGCTGAAACTGGCCTCCCTGGTCGTCATTCTCGCCGGGATTCATGCCGCGGCGGATATTATTGTACAACTCTTGCTGGCGCTCTTTTTCGCCATCGTTCTTAATCCATTAGTGACCTGGTTTATTCGCCGGGGCGTGAAGCGACCGCTGGCGATTACTATCGTGGTGGTCGTCATGCTGGTCGTGCTTACCGCGCTGGTGGGTGTGCTTGCCGCATCGCTTAATGAATTTATCGCTATGCTGCCTAAATACAGCAAGGAGCTGACGCGTAAGGTTTTACACCTTCAGGAGTTAATGCCCTTCCTGAATTTACATATGTCGCCGGAACGTATGCTCCGCGGGATGGATTCCGATAAAATAATGCTCTTCACCACGACATTAATGACCGGCGTATCGGGCGCGATGGCAAGCATTGTGCTGCTGGTGATGACCGTGGTTTTTATGCTGTTTGAGGTGCGTCACGTGCCTTATAAATTACGTTTCGCGCTAAACAATCCACAAATCCATATTGCCGGCCTGCACCGCGCGCTGAAAGGCGTCTCGCATTATCTGGCGCTGAAAACGCTGCTCAGTCTATGGACGGGCGCGATTATCTGGCTGGGGCTGGCGTTAATGGATATTCAGTTTGCGCTAATGTGGGGCGTACTGGCCTTTTTGCTCAATTACGTTCCTAATATCGGCTCGGTGATTTCCGCCGTCCCCCCCCATGATTCAGGCGCTGTTATTTAACGGCTTTTACGAATGCGTACTGGTCGGCGCGCTCTTTTTGGTGGTCCATATGGTGATTGGCAACATTATGGAGCCACGCATGATGGGCCATCGTCTGGGAATGTCCACGCTGGTGGTATTTCTTTCGCTACTGGTCTGGGGATGGCTATTAGGCCCGGTCGGGATGCTATTGTCCGTTCCCTTGACCAGCGTCTGCAAAATCTGGATGGAAACCACTAAAGGCGGCAGCAAACTGGCGATCTTACTGGGGCCAGGCCGACCGAAAAGCCGTTTACCGGGATGAGGCGACAGATGCTACAATCCCCTTTTCTTCATAGGCAACGTGGGTCCTGACTGATATGTACCAGATCGTTCTGGGAAAAGTGTCCGCATTAAGCGCAGGTCAATTGCCCGACGCGTTAATCGCTCAGGCGCCGCAGGGCGTTCGCCGGGCAAGCTGGCTGGCCGGACGCGTGCTGCTTTCCCGTGCGCTCTCGCCGCTACCGGAGATAGTATATGGCGAACAGGGTAAACCGGCTTTTTGCGCCGGAACGCCGCTGTGGTTTAACCTCAGCCATAGCGGCGACACTATTGCTCTGTTGCTTAGCGATGAAGGTGAAGTCGGCTGCGATATTGAAGTGATTCGCCCGCGCGATAACTGGCGTTCGCTGGCAAATGCGGTGTTCAGCCTCGGCGAACATGCTGAAATGGACGCGGAACGCCCGGAGAGACAACTGGCGGCATTCTGGCGTATCTGGACGCGTAAAGAAGCCATCGTAAAACAACGCGGCGGCAGCGCCTGGCAAATCGTCAGCGTGGACAGCACGTTGCCCTCAGCCCTGTCGGTCAGCCAGTGTCAGTTCGATACGCTCAGTCTGGCGGTTTGTACCCCCACACCGTTTACGCTGACTTCGCAGACGATAACGAAAGCGCAATGACACATTAATTTTTCCCTCTGACGCCGGACGTGTGTTACAAAATGCACAGCTTCCCATGCGCCGACGCGCCATACCAAAAGGTTTAAGTCAGATGCAACGTGTCACCATTACTCTCGATGACGATTTACTGGAAACGCTGGACAGCCTGAGCCAGCGACGCGGCTATAATAATCGCTCCGAAGCGATCCGTGATATTCTGCGCGGCGCTCTGGCGCAGGAGGCCACCCAGGAACACGGTACACAGGGTTTCGCGGTACTTTCATATGTTTATGAACATGAAAAACGGGATTTAGCCAGCCGCATCGTCTCCACCCAGCATCATCATCATGATTTATCCGTCGCCACGCTGCACGTCCATATCAACCACGATGACTGTCTGGAGATCGCCGTTCTGAAGGGCGATATGGGCGACGTACAGCATTTTGCCGATGATGTTATCGCTCAGCGCGGCGTGCGCCACGGCCACTTGCAGTGTTTGCCGAAAGAAGACTAACGCCCCAGCGCCTTGCCGGGGACGCTTCGCTTGCCCGGCCTACGTTCGCACGTCTGTAGGCCGGATAAGAGAGTTATGCCATCGTGCCAATCGTTTTTCTGAAGCGTAAAAGCGCTATCAGGAAGAACACGCCGCCTATCGCCAGCAGGGTCAGGAACTGCGGCCAGACGATACTCAATCCTGCGCCGCGATAAAGAATGGCCTGGGCAAGGCTGACAAAATGCGTCGTCGGCATGGTAAACATAATGTCCTGTACCGCCTGCGGCATACTTTCGCGCGGCGTGGAACCGCCGGAAAGCATTTGTAGCGGCAACAGTACCAGAATCATTAATAGTCCCAGTTGCGGCATCGAACGGGCGATGGTGCCCATAAAAATCCCAATTGAAGTGGTGGCGAACAGGCTCAGCGCCACGCCCAACATAAACAATGGGATCGATCCTTCAATCGGCACACCAAGGATGCCTTTTACCATCAGCATCAAAGACAAACCGGACACCACCAGCACGACCAGCCCCATCGACCAAATTTTCGCCATCATGATCTCAAAGGGCGTGACCGGCATCACTAACAGATGCTCTACCGTGCCGTGTTCTCGCTCGCGGATCAGCGCCGATCCGGTCAGCACTATCGCCAGCATGGTGATGTTGTTGATAATCGCCATCACGCCGCCAAACCACGCCGGGTCCAGGTTCGGATTAAAGCGCATCCGAATCTCCAGCGACACAGGCTGAACGCTATCTCCCCGAGCGCGCGCCACAAAGCTGTTGACCTCGCCGCTAATAATATTCTGGATATAACTGTTGCCGGTAAACGCCTGGCTCATGCGTGTTGCATCGACGTTAACCTGAATATCAGGCTGACGTCCGGCCAGCACATCACGCTGGAAATTCGGTGGAATATTGACCGCGAAGGTATAGCGTCCGGCATCCAGTCCGGCATCCATTTCCGTTGCCGTAATCATCTCCGGCGGCAGAAACCACGGGCGGTAAAAGCTATTCACAATACGGTTCGACAACTGCGACTGATCCATATCGGCGATGGCGATAGGAGCAAGATGCAACGAACCGGGCAGGACGGTAGCGGAGGAGTAAACCGAAATCGTAAAGGCGAAGACGATCAGCGCCAGCATCGCTTTATCGCCCAGCAGACTGCGCAGTTCTTTAACGCCGAGGTTATAGATATTACGTAATCCGCGCATTACCCCTCCTGTTTTTTCAGCAGCAGAATGCTCAGACTCATCACCACCGGGACGGCAATCAGTAACGGCATAAATAACGGCCAGAGATCGGACAGATCCAACGCTTTGGAAAACGTCCCGCGCGCGATCGTCAGAAAGTGGCTGGTCGGATAGATCTCGCCGATCCATCTTCCCGGCCCTTCCAGCGAGGCAACCGGATCGATCATGCCGGAAAACTGCGTTGCCGGAATAAGGGTAATAATCGACGTTCCAAAAATGGCGGCGATTTGGCTCTTCATAAAGGTGGAGATCAGCAGCCCCAGACCGGTGGCGATGATGACGTAAAGCAGCGCCGCCAGGGTCAGCGTGAGGAAACTACCTTTCAGCGACACGCCGAACACAAAAACCGACAGCGCGCACAGTAGCAAGAAGTTCAGCATACCCAGCGCGATATACGGCAGTTGTTTACCCAACAAAAATTCGCTGCGCGTCGTCGGCGTCACGTACAGATTAATCATCGACCCCAGCTCTTTCTCCCGCACCACGCTCAGGGCGCTAAGCATGGACGGGATCATCATGAGCAGCAGCGGAATGACCGCCGGAACGATAGCGGGCAGACTTTTCACATCCGGATTATAACGATAGCGCGTTTCAATATTGAGCAGCCCAGCCTGTTTAACCGGGTTCGGCTGACGACTCGCCGCCTCCAACAGCCAGCTTTGGTGCATCGCCTGAACGTACCCCTTCACCGTCTCGGCGCGGCTGGGCATGGCGCCATCCACCCAGACGCCAATCTGCGCTGGCGTACCGCGAGCAATATCGCGGCCAAAATGAGGCGGGATCTCAATGGCAACCGCCAGCTCTCCCGAACGCATCCGCCGGTCAAGCTCGTCATAGCTGACGAGCGGCGGCTGTTCGATAAAGTAGCGGGACCCCGCCAGATTGAGCGACCATGCCTGGCTACTGACGGTTTGATCGCGATCGAGTACGGCAAAACGCAGGTTCTCCACGTCCATACTGATGCCATAGCCCATAATCAGCATCAGAATTACCGTTCCCAGTAGCGCCAGCGTCGAGCGTACCGGATCACGGCGTAGCTCCAGCGCTTCGCGGCGACTGTAGCTGAACAAACGCCGGAAGCTCAATCCCTGCCGCGACGGTTTACCTGACGCGGCGGGCGTCCGGGATGGCGGTATTGGGGTTTCAGGCGCCGCTCCCGCCGCTTCCTGTAGCCAGGAAATAAACGCCGCTTCCAGATTGGCCGCTCCACGCTGTTGCACCAACTCCTGCGGCGTACCGCTGGCGAGCACTTTACCGGCGTGCATCAATGACATTCGGTCGCAACGTTCCGCTTCGTTCATAAAATGGGTCGAGATAAAAATCGTCACCTTATCCTGACGCGAAAGATCGACCATAAGCTGCCAGAACATATCCCTGGCGACCGGATCAACGCCGGACGTTGGCTCATCAAGAATCAGCATTTCCGGGCGATGGATCACCGCTACCGCCAGCGATAAACGCTGGCGGATACCGAGCGGCAACGAAGCGGGGAGCGTATCTTCCACCTCCGTTAGCATAAAGCGTTCGATCATCTGCGCGACGCGCGCCGGGATCTCCGCTGGCGGAAGATGAAACAGGCGGGCATGAAGTTCCAGATTCTGCCGCACGGTGAGTTCGTTATAGAGCGAAAAAGCCTGCGACATATACCCGACCCGTCGACGGGTGTCGATGTCGTTCGGGTCCACCGGCTGGCCAAATAGCCAGGCCTGGCCTTCGCTGGCGGGAAGCAGACCGGTCAGCATCTTCATGGTGGTCGATTTGCCGCAACCGTTCGAACCGAGGAAGCCAAAAATCTCGCCGCGCGGAATGCGGAAATTAACATGGTCAACCGCGACGAAATGACCGAAACGCATGGTCAGATCCCGCGCTTCAATCGCAATCTCTTGTTGCTCAGAGCGGTAAGGCGGGATCACCACTGGCTTATGCGCCTGGCGCTGCGCTTCTGGCAGCAGGGCGATAAACGCCTGTTCCAGCGTCGCGCTATGGGTTTTTTCCCGCAGGTGCTGCGCGCTGCCGGTTGCCAGTATCTCGCCCGCATTCATCGCCACCAGCCAGTCAAAACGCTCCGCCTCTTCCATATAGGCCGTTGCGACCAACACGCTCATATTGGTCTGCCGTTGGCGGATACTGTCGATTAAATCCCAGAATTGAGCGCGGGAGAGCGGGTCCACGCCGGTGGTAGGCTCATCAAGAATCAGTAATTCCGGGTCATGAATCAGCGCACAGCACAGCCCCAGCTTTTGCTTCATCCCACCGGACAGCTTCCCGGCAGGACGGTCGCGAAATGGCGCCAGACCGGTGCTGTTCAGCAGTTCGGTAATACGCGCTTCGCGTTCGGCTTTGTCATGGCCAAAGAGACGAGCGAAAAAATCGACGTTCTCATAGACCGATAGCGTGTGATAAAGGTTTTTCCCCAGTCCCTGCGGCATCCAGGCGATGCGCGGACAGACGTCGCGGCGATGTTTCGCACTGCGCATATCGCCGCCCAGGACGATAACGTTCCCCTGCTCAATCACCCGCGCGCCAGCAATCAGCGACAGCAGGCTCGACTTACCCACCCCGTCCGGGCCAATCAGCCCAACCATACTACGGGCGGGAACGTCCAGCGTGATATTGTTCAGCGCGACCGTTTTTCCGTAATGCTGGCTCACCCCCTCAAGCTGCGCCACGGGAGGAACAGGCACCAGCGTCAGCGACGTCATGGCGACAACCTCACGCTTAGAGCGTCAGGCCAGGGCACGCGCTCGTCCAGACGAACCCAGGCCATTCCCGGCAAACCGGTTTTGACATATTCCAGATGCTGCCGCAACAGCTCAGGCGGAATACGCGCCTTTACCCGGAACATCAGCTTCAACCGTTCATCGTGGGTTTCCACGGTTTTGGGTGTGAACTGCGCCACGCTGGCGACAAAACTGATCGTCGCCGGTATACGGAGGTCGGGCGCGGCATCAAGCACCAGACGCGCTTCACCGCCGATCTTCAACAACCCCGCCTGTTCGGTCGGCAGGAAAAATGTCATATAAACATCGCTGAGATCGACCATGTTCAGCACCCGGCCACCAGCCGATAACACTTCGCCCGGCTCGGCAACGCGGTACTGCACGCGCCCATCGCGCGGCGCTTTTAATTCACTGTCGTCAATGTCGGCGACAATACGCCGCTCGGTCGCCTGCGCCGCTTCCACACGCGTTTGCGCCTGGATAATACTGGTACGCGCCGCCTCAATCGCCGCTTTTGCCGCAGATACCTGCGCTTTGGCGGTCTCCAGGGCGGCGCGCGCGCTTTCCGCCGCCGCGCGATCGTCATCTAACTGTTGTACAGATACCGCGCCACGCTGCGATAGCGAACGGGAACGCACGTGACGTTTAGAGACGGAATCCAGCTCAGCTTCCCGCTGTTTCACGACCGACTGCGCGGCACGCATTTCACTCTGGCGTTGCTCCAGCAAGGCGCGGGCGGCGGCAACCGCGCTCTCGGCCTCTTTAATCTGCGCAATCGCCTCCAGCCGTTGCTCCTGCAATACGCGGGTGTCCATTTTCGCCAGTACCTCGCCCTGACGAACGAACTGCCCTTCATTCACCCGTATCGTCTCGATACGACCAGCGATTTTGGTGGCGATATCGACTTCCGTCGCTTCTATTCTGCCGTTGCTGGCGGCAAGCCCTTCCGGCACGCCCGCAGGACGTAGCATCCACCCTACGACGGCGGCAATAACCACCAGGATGCCTGCAATCCACCACACCAGATGACGCTTCATTTTGTCCATAATCGACCCGCCGTAATCCCTGTTGTCTAACAATGCGTGTCACAAAGTCCGCCGGGCGTGCGCTCAGCGGGGGTTTCCATCCGGGATAAGAATGAAAAAGAAAAAGGGGCCAGACGACGAACAGTCGCCGATGAAGCGCTCGCCGTCAAAGGGAGTGAATGATGTAGGTACCCGAAAAAGAGGGAGTAATGTTGTCATCATCAGCGTTCCTGGCCGTAAATGAAACACGCATACTCATAACTGCTATAAATCGATACTAACACCTCTATCCGGGATGTCTATTCGCTTATTGTTTGTAATGGTATTTATCGTTTTGCCGCCAAATCCTGCGCGCAGGCCCAGGCGCTCGACCAGGCCCACTGGAAGTTATAGCCGCCCAACCAACCGGTGACGTCCATCACTTCGCCGATAAAATAGAGACCCGGCACGCGGCGCGCTTCCATGGTCCGCGATGACAGTTCGTTTGTATCCACGCCACCCAGCGTCACTTCCGCTGTCCGATAACCTTCGGTGCCGTTAGGCTGCACTTGCCAGGCAGTAAGCGTGTCAACCAACGTCTGCTGGTCACGGGCGTTCAACTGCCTGAGCGATACATCCGGGATCTGCCCCAACTGTTGTAAACACTCCACCAACCGTTTCGGCAGATGCATCGCCAGCGTGTTCTTCAGACTCTGGTTCGGGTGCGCGTTACGCTGTTCATTGAGAACGTCTTCCAGCGAGAGATCCGGCAATAAGTTAATACTTACTAACTCGCCCGGTTGCCAGTAGCTGGAAATCTGTAAAACGGCGGGTCCGGACAACCCACGATGGGTAAAAAGTAGGTTTTCCCGAAATACCGTGCCATTGCGGGCGGTAATCACGCAGGGAACGGATACGCCAGACAGCGTCTGGAGCTGTTCTAACAGCGGCTTATGTAGCGTAAAGGGCACCAGCCCGGCGCGAGTCGGCAACACCTTGAGACCAAACTGTTCGGCGATTTTATAGCCAAACGGCGATGCGCCAAGCCCCGGCATCGACAGACCGCCGCTGGCGATCACCAGCTTTTGCGTAGCGACCGTCTCGCCGTTCAGCGCCAGCACGAAACCCGACTCATCACGCGCGACGCTCAATACCTCACTACGCAGGCGCAGCGTTACGCCGCCTTTGTCGCACTCGGCAACCAGCATATCGACAATGCGTTGGGCGGAATCATCGCAAAAAAGCTGTCCCAGAGTTTTCTCATGCCAGGCTATCCCATACCTGCCGACCAGATCGATAAAGTCCCACTGTGTATAACGGGCTAACGCTGATTTGCAAAAATGGGGGTTCTGGCTCAAATATGCAGCAGGCTCAACATAAAGATTAGTAAAGTTGCAGCGCCCACCGCCGGACATGAGGATTTTACGTCCTGGCTTCTTGCCATTATCGATGAGCAGCACGCGGCTACCCGCCTGTCCTGCCTGCGCGGCGCAAAACATGCCCGCTGCGCCAGCGCCTATAATAACGGCATCAAACCTTTCCACGTGGCCTTCCTCTCTCAAATTCGGGCGGGAATTGTAAAGTTTCCTCAGTGGTCGCACCAGCGCGAAAAGCGCCTGAAAATGGTATTTATCTGAAATATATAAGATAATTCTTTAGTGGCATAAAACAAAGCACGAAGTACATCAAAAAAAGTCTATATTTCACTTTGCCCGCGCCGCCAAAGTCACTGATAATGCGCCGCGTTCATGTCCTCAAAATGGCGTAACGTCCTATGCTACATTTGTTTGCTGGCCTGGATTTACATACCGGGCTTTTATTATTGCTTGCTCTGGCTTTTGTGCTGTTCTACGAAGCGATTAACGGCTTCCATGATACAGCTAATGCAGTCGCAACCGTGATTTACACCCGCGCGATGCGTTCGCAGCTGGCGGTTATCATGGCGGCGGTGTTTAACTTTTTTGGCGTTCTGCTGGGGGGGCTCAGCGTGGCGTATGCCATTGTGCATATGCTGCCGACGGATCTCCTGCTCAACATGGGTTCCGCGCACGGCCTCGCCATGGTTTTTTCCATGTTGCTGGCGGCAATTATCTGGAACCTCGGCACCTGGTATTTCGGGTTACCGGCGTCCAGTTCCCACACGCTGATTGGCGCGATTATCGGTATCGGTTTAACCAATGCGATGATGACCGGCACGTCAGTAGTGGATGCGCTTAACATCCCGAAAGTTATCAATATCTTCGGTTCACTCATTATCTCCCCTATTGTCGGTCTGGTATTCGCCGGCGGCCTGATTTTCTTGCTGCGTCGCTACTGGAGCGGCACTAAGAAACGCGCCCGTATCCACCTGACGCCAGCCGAGCGTGAAAAGAAAGACGGCAAGAAAAAGCCGCCGTTCTGGACGCGTATCGCGCTGATCCTCTCGGCTATCGGCGTGGCGTTTTCGCATGGCGCGAACGATGGTCAGAAAGGCATTGGCCTGGTCATGCTGGTGCTGATTGGCGTTGCGCCTGCAGGTTTCGTGGTCAATATGAATGCCTCCAGCTACGAAATCACCCGTACGCGCGATGCTATTAACAACGTCGAAACGTACTTTGAGCAGCGTCCTGACCTGCTGAAAGCCGTCACCGGCGTTGACCAACTGATTCCGTCTCCGGAACCGGGCGCGACTGAACCGGCTGAATTCCACTGCCATCCGGCTAACACCATTAACGCGCTTAACCGTGCGAAAGGGATGCTGGCAAACGTGGAAAGCTACGACAAGTTAAGCGTTGAACAGCGTAGCCAGTTGCGTCGCATTATGCTGTGCATCTCCGACACGACCGACAAAGTCGTGAAATTGCCTGGCGTAAGCAGCGATGACCAGCGTCTGCTGAAAAAGCTGAAGACCGATATGTTAAGCACCATTGAGTATGCGCCGGTGTGGATCATCATGGCGGTGGCGTTGGCGCTGGGTATTGGTACGATGATCGGCTGGCGTCGCGTGGCAACCACTATCGGCGAGAAAATTGGTAAAAAAGGCATGACGTATGCGCAGGGGATGTCGGCGCAGATGACGGCGGCAGTCTCTATCGGTCTTGCCAGCTACACCGGTATGCCAGTTTCTACCACTCACGTACTCTCCTCTTCAGTGGCGGGAACCATGGTCGTTGATGGCGGCGGGTTGCAGCGTAAAACTGTGACCAGCATTCTGATGGCCTGGGTATTTACCTTACCGGCGGCGATTATTCTTTCCGGCGTGCTGTACTGGCTTTCCCTGAAAATTATTTAAGCCAAATGTGCCGGATGGCGCTATCGCTTATCCGGGAGGCTTATCTCACACGAGCGGGTCAGGAAACTGGCCCGCTTTTTTTATTCAGTGCCAAATCATGAGCGCAATCAAGCTCACCACCACCAAACCGCATAACGCGCTGGTCAGCAGAAACTGGCGGCGCACGCGTTCACAACGGCGAATAAACTCTTCATCATGATGATCGCGATAGCGCTGAGCGTAGATATACCATACCAGGCGCACCTGTTTGTTGGGCTGACCATGCGTGGTAAAGAAGCCGCCGCCATCGACATATTGATAGAGCAAAGGATCGCAACCACGAAGTACCACTAACAGTGCGCGTAACGATGAGAAATAGCGCGCCATATTAACAATGCAAACGACACATAAAGCCCAGAATAGTGAGACGGTGCTTATCATATCTCCTCCCCGGCGACCCGCCCACGGAGTTCCTCTCCGGGACTACCGCTCCCCGATACCCTGCCAGACAATCAGTGAAAGAGTTCTACGAAAGCCGTTCATATTAGCGCTCCGCATTCGAACGACTCTTATACACATTGTAGGAGATCAGTTAATTTTTTTACCAGAAGGTTAATCACTATCAATGCAACTCACTAAAAATTTTGTTTAACTAGCTGGCAAGCAAGGCAGATTGACGGATTATCCTGACCGCTATAATGTAAGGATAGTTATGGTAAACGGCTGAGCTAGCCCCGCGCATAGAGTTCGCAGGACGCGGGTGACGCGGCGGCATAAGAAACGCCAGTAGCTCAATGGTCATCGACAACTTATGGAAGGAGTAACACTATGGCTTATAAACACATTCTTATCGCAGTTGATCTCTCCCCGGAAAGTAAGGTTCTGGTTGAAAAAGCGGTCTCTATGGCGCGCCCCTACAACGCGAAAATCTCTCTAATCCACGTTGACGTGAATTATTCTGACCTGTACACCGGTCTGATTGACGTCAATCTGGGCGATATGCAGAAACGTATCTCCGAAGAAACCCACCACGCGCTGACCGAGCTGTCTACTAACGCTGGCTACCCTATCACTGAAACCCTGAGCGGTAGCGGCGATTTGGGCCAGGTGCTGGTTGACGCCATCAAGAAATACGATATGGATCTGGTCGTTTGCGGTCATCACCAGGACTTCTGGAGCAAACTGATGTCTTCTGCGCGCCAGTTGATCAACACCGTTCACGTTGACATGCTGATTGTTCCGCTGCGCGACGAAGAAGAGTAATACTTGCCGTGCCGGCTGGTGACTAAGACCTTATCTGGTCTATAGTCAATCAAGTTAGCCTGAACCATCAGGCAACTTTCGGTTATCAACAATAACGCCCGCTTATGTGGGCGTTTTGTTTATCCCCACACCTCGCAGCCCTCAGTACATCATTCCATCACACCAAATATAATTAGTGTGATCCACTAATTAGTTCGTATATCATTTGTATAATAACCTATTATTCCGGTTAATAACCGCAGTCTATATCAGGATAAGCGTTTTTGACGCGTTTTGATGTACGCGTTCATACGTTTCGGGATGGCATTAAAAGGCGAAGGAATATGAATACAACTGCACCTACGGGCTTGCTGCAGCAACCTCGTCCATTCTTCATGATCTTTTTTGTAGAATTATGGGAACGATTTGGCTATTACGGCGTCCAGGGCATCCTGGCGGTTTTTTTCGTTAAACAATTGGGTTTTTCTCAGGAGCAGGCCTTTATTACCTTTGGCGCTTTTGCAGCGCTGGTTTATGGCCTGATCTCCATCGGCGGTTATGTTGGCGACCATCTGTTAGGGACTAAACGCACCCTGGTCCTGGGCGCGATTGTGCTGGCGATTGGCTATTTTATGACCGGCATGTCGCTATTAAATCCCGATCTGATTTTTATCGCACTGGGTACGATTGCCGTAGGAAACGGGTTATTTAAAGCCAATCCCGCCAGCCTGCTCTCTAAATGCTATCTGCCTAAAGATCCCCGGCTGGATGGCGCTTTCACCCTGTTTTATATGTCGATTAACATCGGTTCTTTGCTATCGCTATCGCTGGCGCCGGTGATTGCCGATAAATTTGGCTATGCCGTGACCTATAATCTGTGCGGCGCCGGTTTAATCGTTGCGCTTCTGGTGTACTTCGCCTGTCGTGGCATGGTAAAAAATATCGGTTCTGAGCCGGATCATAAACCGCTACGTTTTCGCAATTTGCTGCTGGTACTACTCGGCACCGTCGTCATGGTTTTCCTCTGCGCCTGGCTGATGCATAACGTTAAGGTTGCCAATCTGGTACTCATCGTCCTTTCTATCGTCGTAACCATTTTCTTCTTTCGCGAAGCGTTTCGTCTGGATAAAACCGGCCGCAATAAAATGTTCGTGGCGTTTATTCTGATGATTGAAGCCGTGCTGTTTTACATTCTGTATGCGCAGATGCCTACTTCGCTGAACTTCTTTGCGATTAATAACGTGCATCATGAAATTCTTGGATTCACCATTAACCCGGTAAGTTTTCAGGCGCTGAACCCATTCTGGGTGGTCGTCGCCAGTCCGGTACTGGCAGCGATTTACACCCGACTGGGTAGCAAAGGCAAAGATCTGACCATGCCGATGAAGTTTACGCTCGGCATGTTCCTCTGCGCGCTGGGTTTTCTGACCGCCGCCGCAGCCGGGATGTGGTTCGCCGATGCGCAAGGACTGACGTCGCCGTGGTTTATCGTGCTGGTGTATCTGTTCCAGAGTCTGGGCGAGTTGCTGATTAGCGCGCTGGGACTGGCAATGGTCGCCGCCCTGGTGCCGCAGCATCTGATGGGCTTTATTCTGGGAATGTGGTTCCTGACCCAGGCCGCCGCCTTTCTGCTCGGCGGTTATGTGGCGACCTTCACCGCCGTACCGGAAAACATCACCGATCCGCTCCAGACGCTGCCAATTTATACCGGCGTCTTTAGCAAAATTGGTCTGGTCACGCTGGCAGTCACCGTAGTGATGGCCATTATGGTACCGTGGTTAAACCGGATGATTAATACCCCGGATAGCGCTCATTGATCGTTAATGCCGGATCGTGTATCCGGCCTACGGCGTTCCTGCGTAAATATCGAACCGGTGGCCTTTGGTAACGATGGCGTTGGGCGTCGCGACATCCGCCAGCGGCGGCGCATAATCGGGACGTTTAACCACCACGCGTTTGGTCGCCAACTGACGCGCCGGCTCCAGCAGTCCGTCGGCGTCTAAATCTGGTCCCACCAGCGACTGAAACACCCGCATCTCTTTCTTCACCAGCGCGCTTTTCTGCTTATGCGGAAACATCGGGTCGAGATAGACCACCTGCGGGCGCGGAGTGATATCAGTCAACGCCGTCAGGCTGGAAGCGTGAATCAACTGTAAACGTTGCTGCAACCACGGACCAATGTCCGCATCGGCGTAGCCGCGCGTCAGACCGTCATCCAGTAAGGCCGCCACTACCGGATTACGCTCCAGCATCCGCACGCGGCAACCGACGGACGCCAGCACAAACGCATCGCGCCCCAGCCCCGCCGTGGCATCAACCACATCCGGCAGATAATCGCCCTTAATACCGACCGCCTTCGCCACCGCTTCGCCGCGCCCGCCGCCGAACTTACGTCGATGGGCCATCGCGCCGCCGACAAAATCGACAAAAATGCCGCCGAGCTTCGGTTCGTCGCGCTTGCGCAGCTCCAGACGTTGCGGCGTCAATACCAGCGCCATAAGATTGTCTTCGTCATGCTCCAACCCCCAGCGGGCAGCCAGAACAGATAAGGCGCCGTCTGTGGCGCCCGTTTCATCTATTAAGCAGATTTGCACGTAAAATCAGCCTTTAATCCCGTAATGCTCCAGCATCGCGTCCAGTTGTGGTTCACGGCCACGGAAGCGTTTAAAGAGTTCCATCGGCTCTTCAGAACCACCGCGAGTCAGGATGTTATCAAGGAATGACTGGCCGGTATCACGGTTGAAAATGCCTTCCTCCTCAAAGCGGGAATAAGCGTCCGCCGCCAGCACGTCGGCCCACAGATAGCTGTAGTAACCTGCCGCATAGCCGCCAGCAAAGATGTGGCTGAACGCGTGCGGGAAGCGGCCCCACGTCGGTGACGGCACCACGGCGACCTGTTTTTTGATTTCAAAGAGCGTCTCAAGAATTTTCGCCCCTTGCGGCGGATTAAATTCCGCATGCAGGCGGAAATCGAACAGACCGAACTCCAGTTGACGCAGAATAAACAGCGCCGCCTGATAGTTTTTCGCCGCCAGCATTTTATCCAGTAGTTCCTTCGGCAACGGCTCGCCGGTTTCATAATGGCCAGAGATAAACGCCAGCGCGTCCGGTTCCCAACACCAGTTTTCCATAAACTGACTTGGCAGTTCGACCGCATCCCACGGCACGCCGCTGATACCGGAGACCCCGGCGGTCTCAATGCGGGTCAGCATATGGTGCAGACCATGACCAAACTCGTGGAATAGAGTAATCACTTCATCATGGGTAAACAGCGCGGGTTTACCGTTCACCGGACGGTTGAAATTACAGGTCAGATAAGCGACCGACTTTTGCAATGTGCCGTCCGCTTTACGCATCTGGCCGACACAGTCGTCCATCCACGCCCCGCCGCGTTTGTGTTCGCGAGCGTACAGGTCGAGATAAAAGCTGCCGCGCAGTTCGTTGTTTTCGTCATACAGTTCGAAGAAGCGGACTTCCGGGTGCCAGACATCAACATCAGTACGCTCTTTCGCGGTGATGCCGTAAATACGTTTCACCACTTCAAACAGGCCATTCACGGCTTTGTTTTCCGGGAAGTACGGACGTAACTGCTCATCGCTGATGCTGTAAAGGTGCTGTTTTTGCTTTTCACTGTAGTACGCGATATCCCACGGTTGCAGCTCGTCGACGCCAAACTCCGCTTTCGCGAAAGTGCGCAGTTGCGCCAGCTCTTTTTCTCCCTGCGGACGGGCGCGTTTTGCCAGATCGGTTAAGAAATCGAGCACCTGCTGCGGCGTTTCCGCCATTTTGGTAGCCAGCGATTTATGGGCATAATTTTCGAAGCCCAGCAGTTGCGCCAGTTCATGACGCAGCGCAAGAATTTCTTCCATCACCGGACTGTTATCCCATTTCCCCGCATTCGGTCCCTGATCGGAGGCGCGGGTGGAATAAGCGCGATACATCTCTTCGCGCAACGCCTGGTTGTCGCAGTAAGTCATCACCGGCAGGTAGCTTGGAATATCCAGCGTTAGCAAATAGCCCTGCTGCTCTTTCGCTTCGGCCTGCGCTTTAGCGGCGGCGAGCGCGCTTTCCGGCATCCCCGCCAGCTCGGCTTCGTCGGTGATGAGCTTCGTCCAGCCCATCGTTGCGTCAAGCACGTTATTGCTGTACAGGTTGCCCAGCTCAGACAGACGAGTGGCGATTTCACCGTAACGCTGCTGCTTCTCTTTCGGCAGGCCGATGCCGGACAGTTCAAAATCACGCAGCGCGTTATCAACCGCTTTCTTCTGCGCGGTATTCAGAGTGGCGTAATGATCGCCGTCGCGCAGGTCGCGGTACGCATTGTACAGCCCTTCATGTTGCCCAACCCAGGTGCTGTATTCAGACAGCAGCGGCAACGTCTGTTCGTAGGCTTCGCGCAGCTCCGGGCTATTTTTCACCGAGTTAAGGTGACTCACCGGGGAGAAGATTCGTCCCAGTGCGTCGTCGACTTCCGCCAACGGCTGACAAAGATTTTCCCAGGTATACGGCGCGCCATGCGCCACAACGCCTTCTACCGCCGCCCGGCAATCGGCCAATGCTTTGGTGACCGCAGGCACCACATGCTCCGGTTTAATTGCCGAAAAAGGCGGTAGTGAAAAAGACGTCAGTAATGGATTGGTCATATGCGCAGTCCTGTAGAAGAAGGTGAGTGGAGCGCGCTTTTGGCGCTCTCGCGATGAGATCTAGAATGGGGGATAGTGAGGGGAATTTCAATGATGGACAGTGCGCAGACGTGGGTATCGCTGCAATAAGCCCCCCCTTAAACCTCATCCCGGCTTACGTTTTATAAGCCGGGTGACAACGTTAGCGCGTTTTTCTCGCCATCTCGTAAGCAGCGGACAGATCCAGACGCTGCCAGAACTGTTGATCATCGGTCTCGCCCGATAACGGATATCCTGCCGGTAGCGCTGTCTCTTCCATCAACGCCTGACGCTGTTCCGTCGAAAAACCCGGTAGCGCGGCCTGCAGCAGAACCTCGGCGCCTTTTGGTACTTTCAGCGGCTGATGCTCGCCTTTCTGCTGCGGCAGATTATAGGTCATGGTGAAACGATAAAAGGTATGCATGGCCGGCTCGCGGTACGGATCGTCTTTTCCGGTTGACGCCGCGCATTCGACAATCGTCGTACCACACTCTTTCACCAGCGCTTCGCGCAGTTGAGTGCGAGCTTCGTTGAACAACGTCCGATAATGCGGATCGTTAAGATAGTGCGCGACATTACGCTGCGCGACCATCCGCGCGCCTATCACATCCAGCGGATAGTGTACGCCAAGGACCAGGCGGGAATAACCATAGCGCGCGCCGCGAATCACTAACGCATCAAAGCGTTCCGGGATCATTTCCGCCATCAATAGCGCATCCGTATAACCGACATTCGTGTGACCGCTGGGGAAAGAACCACCATCCGCGGTATAAGGATGACCATCTTTTACCACCGCATCGTCTGGCGCCAGATGGATAGTATTACCCGGTACCAGGAAAGGACGCGGATAATGAAAATATCTTTTCGCCGCGCTGGTGCTGACTTCCGACGCTTTAATCAGCGCCGCCGCTTTGCCCAGCTCGCCTTTATCATAGGCGGTCAGGAATGCCCGCCCCAGTCGCGGCCCCATCGCATCGCTCAGGAAATAGAGATAGCCCACGCTTTCCGCATCCGCCAGCGCCTGGCGACGGGTATTAACATCGGCATCATGGTTAATCGCCGTTACCGTCGCCAGATTGTCTTTCAATACCGCTTCCGGCAGTGTATTGAAGGCGGAAAGCAGGGTAATTCCCACCTGTTGATTGTCACGGGTCTGAAAATCATAACCGCTAGCCTGTAACCAGGCGGTATCCGCCTGGGTGGGATTCTGTCGCATCTGATCCAGGGCGTCGCGAGTCAATGTTGCAGCATCGCCTTGTAATGCCTTGCGCAACTGTGTCAGCCATTGAGACGCAAGGTTATTAAAGGCAATGCTCGTCGAGTCGGGCGTCGCGCTTTTCGCTATCGACTCCGCCTGAGACAGGGGAATATCTTTCGCCAGTGCCGGCATCGCCAGCGCCAGAGATGACGCCAGTACAGTAATGTGTAGTTTCATGATGGTTCCTTTCATTAAATATCATGCCAGGTCAAAACCACTACCTTGCCCGCAGGCGATGCTGGCCTGCTCAGTTGACGGTTTGATGATACGAACACGCCTTGCAATACTTTCACAACGCGCGAAACAACATGGCGGTACTGGGGTAATCTACGCGGATCTGCGGTAAACTATCGGTTAACTTGTTTACTTCCCGGAATATCTGCATCCATGCTCAGTTATCGTCACAGCTTTCACGCAGGCAACCACGCCGACGTCCTTAAACATACCGTTCAGAGCCTGATCATCGAGTCGCTAAAAGAGAAAGAAAAACCGTTTCTCTATGTGGACACGCACGCGGGCGCGGGGCGTTATCAGTTGGGCAGCGAACATGCTGAACGTACCGGAGAGTATCTGGAAGGCATCGCCCGTATCTGGCAGCAGGACGACCTGCCCGCCGAACTGGAACCGTATATTAGCGTCGTAAACCATTTCAACCGCAGCGGGCAGTTACGCTACTATCCGGGCTCTCCGTTAATCGCCCGCCAGTTGCTGCGTGAGCAGGACAGCCTGCAACTCACGGAATTGCATCCCAGCGACTTCCCACTGTTGCGCGCGGAGTTTCAAAAAGACAACCGCGCCCGCGTGGAACGCGCCGACGGCTATCAGCAACTGAAAGCCAAATTGCCGCCGGTTTCCCGCCGCGGCCTGATCCTCATTGACCCGCCTTATGAACTTAAAACCGACTACCAGGCGGTAGTCAGCGGCATCAGCGAGGGTTATAAACGTTTCGCCACCGGTACATACGCGCTATGGTATCCGGTAGTACTCCGTCAGCAAATTAAGCGCATGATTCATGATCTGGAGGCCACCGGCATCCGTAAAATCCTGCAGATTGAGCTGGCGATCCGTCCGGACAGCGATCAGCGCGGCATGACGGCGTCCGGTATGATTGTGGTTAACCCGCCGTGGAAACTGGAGCAGCAGATGAACAACGTGCTACCGTGGCTGCACCGCAGGCTGGCGCCGAACGGTCATGGGCATACTTCGGTAAGCTGGATCGTGCCGGAGTAATCACAGCCATCGGTGGAACTTTTCAACTTCAGGTATACAATCGCGAATATTTTGGCGGATAGCGCAGAATCTATCCGTCTGACAACGAACATAAAGGAGCGGTCATGACCAAACACTATGATTACATCGCTATCGGCGGCGGCAGCGGCGGTATCGCCTCGATTAACCGCGCCGCTATGTACGGCCAGAAATGCGCGCTCATCGAAGCCAAAGAACTGGGCGGCACCTGCGTCAATGTGGGCTGCGTGCCGAAGAAAGTGATGTGGCATGCCGCGCAAATTCGTGAAGCGATTCACCTGTATGGCCCGGACTACGGTTTTGACGCCACGATTAATCAGTTCGACTGGAGCAAGCTGATTGCCAGCCGTACCGCGTATATTGACCGTATCCATACATCATACGACAATGTGCTGGGCAAAAATAACGTGGATGTGATTAAAGGCTTTGCCCGCTTTGTCGATGCCAAAACCATTGAAGTGAACGGCGAAACGATAACTGCCGATCATATTTTGATCGCTACCGGCGGCCGTCCGAGCCATCCAGAAATTCCTGGCGTGGAATACGGTATTGATTCCGACGGTTTCTTTGCGCTGCCAGCCTTGCCGGAGCGCGTCGCGATTGTAGGCGCAGGTTATATCGCCGTTGAACTGGCTGGCGTTATCAACGCTCTGGGGGCAAAAACGCATCTGTTTGTCCGTAAACATGCGCCGCTGCGCAGTTTTGACCCGATGATTAGCGAAACTCTGGTTGAGGTGATGAACGCCGAAGGCCCGCAACTGCATACTCACGCCGTGCCGAAAGCGGTGGTGAAAAACGCCGACGGCAGTCTGACTCTGGAACTGGAAGATGGTCGAAGTGAAACCGTTGATTGCCTGATCTGGGCCGTTGGCCGCGAACCGTCAACCGATAATATTAATCTGGCGGCAGCGGGCGTGAAAACCAATGAAAAAGGTTACATCATCGTTGATAAATTGCAGAACACGAACGTAGAAGGCATTTACGCCGTTGGCGACAACACCGGCGCGGTGGAGTTAACGCCAGTCGCCGTCGCCGCTGGTCGCCGTCTCTCCGAACGCCTGTTTAACAACAAGCCGGACGAGCATCTGGACTACAGCAACATCCCGACCGTGGTCTTTAGCCATCCGCCTATCGGCACCGTCGGGTTAAGCGAGCCGCAGGCGCGCGAGCAGTACGGCGACGAGCAGGTGAAAGTCTATAAATCATCGTTTACCGCCATGTATACCGCGGTAACAACGCACCGCCAGCCGTGCCGTATGAAGCTGGTCTGCGTCGGGCCGGAAGAAAAAATTGTGGGTATCCACGGTATCGGCTTCGGCATGGATGAAATGTTGCAGGGCTTCGCGGTGGCGCTGAAGATGGGCGCGACCAAGAAAGACTTCGATAATACCGTCGCCATCCACCCGACGGCGTCGGAAGAGTTTGTGACCATGCGTTAATTTCTTGTACGCCCATCTTAGAGGATGGGCGTACTGGCCTTCATGATTAATACATACTGAAATAACTCTGGATCAGTTTCGGATTATGCGTCTGAGTTAATGCCGTCATCAGCAATATCCGCACATTCATCCCCACCATGCCGTTACATCGTGATACCGCTGCTAAACGAATGTTCTGATTTTAGGTCTGAGGGAGGCGCCATGGAAATAGGTTTTTCGCAATAATATTCAGTAAGTTATTAAGTATTTTTCTTGGCAGGTAAATTATAAAATGTGATCTACCGCACACTTTGCAACCCAGGTATCGAAGCGAATGTCTACGCTTAATAGACAGCCGGGCAACACCCGTATCTTTTACGACGCAAGCCGGAGGTCCTTGTCATTATGCTCAACCAGAAATTAAACCCCACGCCTTCTGAAGATCTGACTATTGATGTCGATCTGCTTTATGAAACAGACCCGTGCGAGTTAAAGCTGGATGAAATGATCGAGGCGGAACCGGAGCCGGAGATGATCGAGGGGCTTCCCGCCTCTGACGCCTTGACCCCTGCCGATCGGTATCTCGAACTGTTCGAGCATGTACAGTCAACAAAACTGTTTCCAGACAGTAAAACGTTCCCGGACTGCGCGCCGAAGATGGACCCGCTTGATATCCTGATCCGCTACCGTAAGGTCAGACGCCACCGTGATTTTGACTTACGCCGCTTCGTCGAAAACCATTTCTGGCTGCCGGAAACCTTATCCAGCGAGTATGTCTCTAACCCCGAAAACTCGCTCAAAGAACATATTGACCAGCTTTGGCCGATACTGACGCGCGAACCGCAGGATCATATTCCGTGGTCTTCGCTGCTGGCGCTGCCGCAGTCCTATATCGTGCCGGGAGGCCGTTTTAGCGAAACCTATTATTGGGACTCTTATTTTACCATGCTGGGTCTGGCGGAAAGCGGGCGCGAAGACTTACTTAAATGTATGGCGGATAATTTCGCCTGGATGATTGAAAACTATGGCCATATTCCCAACGGCAACCGGACCTATTACCTGAGCCGCTCCCAGCCGCCGGTTTTCGCCCTGATGGTTGAACTGTTCGAAGAAGACGGCGTGCGCGGCGCGCGGCGTTATCTCGACCATCTCAAAATGGAATACGCCTTCTGGATGGATGGCGCCGAATCGCTGGCGCTCAACCAGGCTTATCGCCACGTTGTGCGGATGCCGGACGGTTCCCTGCTAAACCGCTACTGGGACGATCGCGACACGCCGCGCGACGAGTCCTGGCTGGAAGATGTCGAAACCGCGAAACATTCCGGTCGTCCGCCCAATGAAGTCTACCGGGATTTGCGCGCCGGGGCGGCGTCCGGCTGGGACTATTCTTCACGCTGGCTACGCGATGCGGGCCGGCTTGCCAGCATACGCACGACCCAGTTTATCCCTATCGATTTGAACGCTTTTCTGTATAAACTGGAGAGCGCTATCGCCAATATTTCAGCACTGAAAGGCGAACGTGACACCGAGGCGCTATTTCGCCAGAAAGCCAGCGATCGCCGCGCCGCCGTGAACCATTATCTGTGGGATGATGAAAACGGCTGTTATCGGGACTATGACTGGCGACGTGAAGAGATGGCGCTCTTTTCCGCCGCCAGTATCGTGCCGCTCTATGTCGGTATGGCGAACCATGAACAGGCTGACCGTCTGGCAAACGTGGTACGCAGCCGTCTGTTAACGCCCGGCGGGATTATGGCGACCGAATACGAAACCGGCGAGCAGTGGGATAAACCGAACGGCTGGGCGCCGCTGCAATGGATGGCGATCCAGGGCTTCAAACTGTATGGCGATGATATGCTGGGCGATGAAATCGCCCATAACTGGTTAAAAACGGTGAACCATTTTTATCAGGAGCACCATAAACTGATCGAGAAATACCATATTTCCGGCGGTACGCCCCGCGAAGGCGGCGGGGGCGAGTATCCGCTACAGGATGGCTTCGGCTGGACCAATGGCGTGGTGCGCCGCCTGATTGGCCTTTACGGAGAGCCTTAACCTGCTCCGGTCTCAGTGAATCGCATCATAGATGGCTGACTGAATTTTCAGCCATTTTTTATTGTCTGCGCTGGGTCGGGCCTGAGCGCGCAATCGGGCCTGCTCCGTATCGTGCTGCTGGCGCGTCACAACAGCCGGAACGGTGCAAAACGTTTGCAAATAGGTTTTATGCATCGCGGTCAGCGGCGCCCCGCCCGACATGGCATGACTTAACGTTGTGATAAATCGTCGGCAGGGTTTGACCTCATCCATCAGCGCGGCATAACGCAACAACAGTTGCAGCACCTCGGTATGTCCTGCCGCAAACGCCTGCTCCGTCCACGCGAGCTGCCAGTTCATTCCGCCCTGTAGGAACAGCGCTGTCACCCGCGTATCATTGCGCTCTATCGCCGCCCGCATGTTATACGTATCCCAGGTAATGCCCATATGGGTGATTGTTTCACGCGCGGAGGGCGCTTCGCGCGGCGGTTCATCCTGCGCAATTGCGGGAGTTTGCCCGGCCCCGGTGTCCGGTGGGGGCGAACTGAACAGCCAGAATGCGCCCGCCAGTATTGCCAGCGTCATTACGCCGACCCCGCCCCACAAAACGCCGGAGATCAGTTGGTCACGTTCTTCAGGCGTGCGCGGCGGCCGTTTACGCGGCGGCTCTATGCTCTCACTGATCTCATGCTTATCCCCCCCGGCCTGCCGATCTTTAAGCCGCGCGGTTTCCCAGAACAGGCGCAATTCACGCTCATCCGCCAGCAGAAACGAAGCGGGATTCACGCGGGTACGCTTTTCGGCATAGGCGCGCTGGATGGGCCGAACGATGTGCTGATACTGAACGTTTAGCAGCATAAGCTGCGCTGAGGTGAGCGGCTGCCTGGCGATCACCTCGTTTCGCGCGAGGCGGCAATCATCCAGAAACATACGCAGAGTTGTGCGCGACTCGGCGAATAGCGTCAACGCTGAGGCGTCATTAAAAATTCTGACGTAATGACGGGCAAACAGTTTTTTATCGACCACCATGAGCGCCAGTTCGCTGAACAACATGCCTTCCAGCGCATGTTGATCTTCTCCCTGTTTTAACCACTGGCGCAAACGGTCCGGGCCGAAATGTTGCTTGAGGTAGTGATTCAGGGACGCCCGATCCGGCCATGCGCGCGCAATAAGCGCTTTTAACGTCAGTTCTATCGCCCGAAGCTGACGCTGCGCCTCAAGATGCGCCTCCTGGTCGGGTTCTTCCAGCTCAGTTTGATACGTCAGTAGCGGCTGCTGCTGACGTAGATGTTCCAGCGAGGTGACAAAACGCAACGCGGCAAGGAGTTGATTTTCGCTAACCTCTTGCCCGCTGTCATACTGGGGAACATGCTGCTGAAGGTGACGCAGTTGCAGCATAAACTGGCTCAACTGCGCGTCGTTTATCCGCAATTTTTTCGCCACTGCGCCCCAACCGCCCAGGTTAAGGCGCGCCTGCTCAAGCTGTTCCATGAACCACCGGGGCTCTTTTCCCTCTGCGGTATGAATACCCAGCAGCAGCAGGATTTCCATTGATGCCTGGCGGATAATCCCCAGGCTATGTTCAAAAGGCGCGCGTGTCGCCTGCGAAGCGCTATTCGTCATTATCTTCCCTAAAAAGACGATCCCGCGACGAGATCTTAGTTTTCTTTTAATTATGTTTTTTCATAGATATAACAGATTTAGCCACATTTCAGTGACTTAATCTTAATCATTGCAAATTTATAAGAAGATCGGTTGCTAACCGAAAACATCAGCTTTTCATTCTGTCAAGGCGGCGTTACGCTGAACGGCATAGACCTTTTCCCTGCCTTCGCCTGGCCTTCTGACCGCTAGCCACGCTTGCTGTACACCTTATAATCGCACTTTTTATGAGAAAGACGCCATGCCGCACATTTCATCTCGCTTTAGTTCCGCCTGCATCGCGTTTATTAAACAATGGCAGGGTCTGTCGCTGGAAAAGTATCGCGATCGGCAGGGTGACTGGGTGATTGGTTACGGACACATGTTGGCGCCGGATGAGACGTTGACGTCCATTACGCCTGAACAGGCGGAGGTATTCTTGCTGGATGACCTCAATAATTGCGATAAACTGCTACAGACTTACCTGCCGGAACTTAATGATCGGTTTCAACGCGAAACGCTTATTGCGCTGATGTTCAACATCGGACATCAGCATTTTTTATCATTAATCAATACGGGTGATATTTCACAGCCAGGAGTCAGTAGATTATGAATGTAACGTTCTTAATTCGATTCATTTAACATCATGGCGGCCTGAGTACGATTTTTTACATCCAACCGCCGGTAAAGCGACTCAAGATGGGCTTTAACTGTCCCGGTACTAATATTTAACGCTCGCCCAATTTGTTTATTTGACTCTCCTGCGGCAAGCATTTTTAAAATTTCCCGCTGGCGGGCGCTTAATGCTTTTATATCCCGGGACTCCAACTCCGTTGAATTTAACCAATCGCCCGGTAAAAACATCATCCCACGAGCGACGGTACTGAGCGCAAGGGCAAAGATTTCGGCATCAGAATCACGCGGCACCACGGCCTGAACGTTAAATTGCATCATTTCATGTAGCCACTTTTGACTGCCTTCTATCGCCGTGATAATAATCTTCGTTTCAGGGAATTGCCGCGCGGTTCGTTGTAACACCTCACGGCAGAATTCAGCATCCAGGCCGCCATCCAGCATGACCAGCGCATCCGGCGCGCTTTCCATTTTTTGCCAGAGTTTTTCTGCCTGACCGACACTCTGGATACTTATTCCTGGAATACGTTGCTGCAAACTGATTTTCATTCCATGAATAAATATTGACTGCCTGTCAAACATGATTACCTGCATTACTTTTCTCCACCTGGGTAAGATAATAGTCTCAAGGAGAGGAAGGGTATTACCCATAGGGTAAAATAAGAATTCGCCATTTAGCATAGGCCATTTTACCGATGACTATTGGTTAAGGAAGAGAAAGGTTATGAATATTTACAGCTTCAGCGTCGGGATTACAGAATTCGCTAAAATTAGCGCTTTAGTTTAAGGAATATCTCATCAACACGAACAAACAACGTTAAATTTAATATTAATTAACAGAAAGAGTACGCCTGACGCGCCGCAAATAAAATGTCTGTCTTTCATATTGTATGTTACAAAATATAAATTAGCACACCGCGTTAAAAATAGCCGGTTAGCCCTGATAACCGCGATGACGGGTCAATTAAAATACGGCCTATACACTCTATCCTGCTACCCTCGCTTCTATCGATGCTTTTTACCGTCCTCGTCCCGTTTGACGGCCTTTTGACGCTGCAACGTCTGACTGGAAGGAGGGAAAACCGCTATGCAACGTTACCAGACATAGTCGTCACGCGGACAATGATTGCGAACGCGCTTATTAGATGCTAAAAAATCAATAAAACAAGTCGTTTCAGCATCACTGTTTTAATAAAAACAATAATAGAGCCTGATGATGGATAAAATATATGCAATGAAATTGTTTGTACGCGTGGCGGAGCGGGAAAGTTTTTCCCGCGCGGCGGAAGATGTCGGCCTCCCCAAGGGCAGCGTCTCACGGCAGATACAAGCGCTGGAACATCAACTGGGCATCCGCCTGCTCCACCGCACCACCCGGCGGGTACAGCTTACTCAGGACGGAATGGTTTACTACGAGCGGGCAAAAGATCTGTTGAGTAACCTGGATGAACTGGAAGGTCTTTTCCAGCCTGATCCCGCCAGCATCAGCGGCAAAATACGGGTCGATATACCGCCAGGTCTCGCAAACAGCCTCATCATGCCGCGCCTGCCCACTTTTTTGCATCATTACCCCGGCATTGCGCTGGAACTTTGTAGTAGCGATCGACAGGTCGATTTACTACGGGAAGATTTCGACTGCGTGGTGCGCACAGATCCGCTACACGCGCCAGGGATAGTGACGCGCCCACTTGGCGAACTGGCGAGGGTGAACTGCGCCAGCCCACAATACCTGGCGCGCTTTGGGTATCCAGAAAACCTTGACGACCTCGCCTCACATGCGGTGGTGCATTATTCATTGACGCCGGGAGTCTCTTCACCGGGTTTTGCCTTCGAAACCCCCCATGGTATGCAGTGGGTAAAAACCGGCGGAATGCTAACTGTAAACAGTACGGAGACCTGGCATACGGCCTGTCTGGCAGGATTAGGGATCATTCAGACGCCGCGCATTGCTGTACGTGAGGCTTTACGCGCCGGAACGCTCATTGAAATTTTGCCGCAATATCGCGCCGCTCCACTGTCGGTGACGCTGCATTATCCCCATCGCCGTAATCTTTCCCGCCGGGTACACCTGTTTATGGTATGGCTGACTGAAACCATTAAAGAGGCCGCAGAGTAGCCGCATTTTCAGCATCCGCCGGGGAGAAGCTATACTGACATATTCTATTAATGATGAAGGACTACCGACCTGATGACGCAGGAAAATGACGTAAAACGCCCTATTCAGGAACTGGAGCACGACCCGATACAAAAAATAGAAACGCAGCCGCATGACACGCCGGAAAAAAACGAAAAGGCAAATCAGGCGTTGCATTCCGTCACCACCCTGATGCAAAAAATTCAACGTCAACCAATGGTGGCCCACCTCATTCGCGCGACCGAACGTTTTAACGATCGACTGGGCAATCAGTTTGGCGCGGCTATCACCTACTTTTCGTTTCTGTCGATGATCCCGATAATGATGGTGTCCTTTGCCGCGGCAGGTTTTATCCTCGCCTCGCACCCTAATCTACTGGAAGATATTTTCAGCAAGATATTGATGAATGTGAGCGATCCTACGCTGGCGTCCACGCTTAAAAATACGATTAATACGGCGGTTCAGCAGCGTACCACGGTAGGGCTGGTCGGACTGGGTATCGCGCTCTATTCCGGCGTTAACTGGATGGGCAACCTGCGGGAAGCGATTCGTGCCCAGTCACGGGACGTTTGGGAGCGAACGCCACAGGATCAGGAGAAAATCTGGCTTAAATATCTGCGCGATTTTATCTCGCTGATTGGATTATTGGTTGCGTTAATCATTACGCTTTCCATTACCTCCATCGCCGGTTCTGCCCAGCAGATGATCATCTCCGCCTTGTATCTCGACAGCATCGAATGGTTAAAACCGGCCTGGCATTTGATCGGCCTGGCAATCTCTATTTTTGCCAACTATCTGCTTTTTTTCTGGATTTTCTGGCGACTGCCTCGCCATCGTCCACGTAAAAAAGCGTTGGTTCGTGGGACATTTATCGCCGCTATCGGTTTTGAGGCGATTAAAATCATTATGACTTATACGCTGCCGTCACTGGTGAAATCGCCTTCCGGCGCGGCGTTTGGCTCCGTACTCGGTCTGATGGCATTCTTCTACTTTTTTGCCCGCCTGACGTTATTCTGCGCGGCCTGGATAGCCACCGCCGAATACAAGGACGACCCGCGAATGCCGGGTAAAACGCAACACTAATCTGCGGCCTAATATCGGATGGCGACGCGCAGCGTCACCATCCGACCATAGGATCAGGCACGACCTTCCGCTTTCCCCCATTGCTTTAGCATATAAATCCAATAATTAACTTTTATTTAACCTAAAACCAGTTTTATTCACCAAGTTTAAAATTATGTGAAGCATTTCATAGACGCAAAATGGCTGGCTTAAACATTATCCCCTTTTTGCGCTTTTTTTGACCATTTCTTGCTTTTGTTACACATTGAAATATAACTTTTGCTGTGCGTAATATGGCTATTCGTTCGACAAAAATAAGAAAATAGTATGCAAGCAACCACCACCACACTCGACCATGAGCAGGAACATGTTCCGGTAAACTCACGCAATAAAGTCGTTATTGCTTCACTTATCGGCACTGCGATTGAGTTCTTCGACTTTTATATTTACGCCACCGCAGCGGTGATCGTATTCCCCCACATCTTCTTCCCCCAGGGCGATCCCACCGCGGCAACGCTACAATCGCTCGCCACTTTCGCTATCGCGTTTGTGGCGCGTCCGATTGGATCTGCGCTATTCGGTCATTTCGGCGACCGCGTAGGCCGCAAAGTCACCCTGGTGGCTTCGCTGCTGACGATGGGGATCTCAACAGTCATTATCGGTCTGTTGCCGGGCTACGCGACGATAGGTATTTTCGCGCCGCTGCTGCTGGCGCTGGCGCGTTTCGGCCAGGGACTGGGGCTGGGCGGCGAATGGGGCGGCGCAGCGTTATTAGCGACGGAGAATGCGCCGCCGCGTAAACGCGCGCTATATGGCTCCTTCCCGCAGTTGGGCGCACCGATCGGCTTCTTTTTTGCCAATGGCACCTTCCTGTTGCTCTCCTGGCTGCTGACCGACGAGCAGTTTATGAGCTGGGGCTGGCGCGTGCCGTTTATCTTCTCGGCGGTGCTGGTGATTATTGGTCTGTATGTGCGCGTGTCGCTGCATGAAACGCCGGTATTTGCAAAAGTAGCCGCAGCGAAAAAGCAGGTGAAAATTCCGCTGGGCACGTTGCTGACGAAACATGTCCGCGTGACCATTCTCGGCACGTTTATCATGCTGGCGACCTACACGCTATTCTATATCATGACCGTCTATTCCATGACTTACAGCACTGCCGCCGTGCCGGTGGGGCTTGGCTTGCCGCGCAATGAAATACTATGGATGCTGATGATGGCGGTGATTGGTTTCGGCGTGATGGTGCCCGTCGCCGGCCTGCTGGCGGACGCATTTGGTCGTCGGAAAAGCATGGTCATCATTACCACGCTCATCATTCTCTTCGCGTTGTTCGCCTTTACCCCGCTGCTGGGTTCAGGCAATCCAGCGCTGGTATTCGTGTTCCTGCTGTTAGGTTTGAGTCTGATGGGGCTGACCTTCGGGCCAATGGGGGCGCTACTGCCGGAGCTGTTTCCGACGGAAGTGCGCTATACCGGCGCGTCGTTTTCCTACAATGTGTCATCGATTCTGGGCGCCTCCGTCGCGCCGTATATTGCCGCATGGTTGCAAAGCCACTACGGCCTGGCGGCGGTAGGAATTTACCTGGCGTCAATGGCGGCGCTCACGCTAATTGCGCTGCTGTTAACGCATGAGACGCGTCATCAGTCGCTGTAATAGGACGTAGCCGGATGGCGTAACGCCATCCGGCGGCATTACCGCTTCATCTGCGTTAAAATCGTCCGGCACTGATTGGCTTCGCCTTCCGAGGGCGAAATTAGCGCCAGTAGCGCGGCGGCGGGCGTTACCAACGTCGCCAGCGCTGCCGCAACCGCGCCGCGCGCAATCAACGGGCCGGGCTTGACGCCCGCCTGCGGATTTTTAAATGTCCCGCGCACGTAAAGCGGCGATCGCAGCGTAATAATACGAATTCCCTTACTTTCCGGATCAATGGTTAAATCGAGCTGTTCAGAGGCGAAGCTCGCCGTACCGGTCACGTTAACCAGCGCATTTTCCGTGTCAAAAGCAAAAATTTGCGGTCGCGCCACGCCGTTCGCAATATTGAGGTTCGCCGCCGCGCAGTTAACCCGCACTTCATCATCGCCAAAAATCTGCCCGACAATATAGTTGCCGACGTTCAGCCCCACGATTTCCATCAGGTTGCGGCTAATCAATCCGTCATTCATCAATAATTTGAGATTACCGTTACTGTTGCCAAGCAGCGCGGCGACCGAGTTGCCCGTCCCGCGAATATCCGCATCGCCGTTCAGCTCGCCCAGCGTTTTCTGCATCAGCTCCACATCCGGCATCAGTTCTTTAAGCTTCAGTCGACGCGCCTGTATATCCGCCCGCCCCTGCATCGGCTTTTTATCCCCTTCCAGATGGATGTTGGATACAATACTGCCGCCTGCCAGACCAAACTTCAGCGGCTGTAGACGTAAGTCGGCGTTTTTGAGGATGATATGGGTCGAAAGATCGCTAATCGGCAGACTGCCGCCATGCTCAATACGCCGGCCTTTAAACCGGACATCGGCGTCCATGACATCCCATTTGTCGGTTTCAAAGCGATCGTAAGGCAACACTTTATCCGCCGGCTGAACACTCTTCTCGCCTTTGCGCTGTTCAGACCGTTTCGACTGCTCAGCGCCTTTCCCGGAATCCACGCCAATCAGCGGCCCAAGATCGGCCAGTCGTAACTGGCGCGATTCGACATCACCCTCCAGTTTAGGGCGCGGTTTACCGGTGGTATAGGTGAGGGAGCCGTGGATATCACTGTCGCCGATACGCCCGTTAAAACCGCGATAATCAAATACCGACGACTTTTCGGCGTCAATTTTCGCCACCAATCGCCCATCGGTCTCAAACGGCGGCGTATCCGGCAGCAGCACGCCGGTTAAATCGTATAAATCACCCAGTGAATCGCCAGAGAATTTAAGCCGCAGATCGACGCCGCCCATTTTCATCGGTTCGTTCACCACGCCGCTAAAAGCCACCCGCGTATTGCCAGAGCGGAAATCCGCCTGCACCGGAAACGGCGTACTGTCGCTGCGTAGCGCCAGCATACCGCCTATTTTCCCCGTACCGGTCAACGGTTCCCCGTTATAACGCCCCTGCGCCTTCAGGCCGAAGACATAGTCTCCCACGCTGGATTTGTCTTCTTTGCCTTTCGTTCCCGTCACTTCGCTGAACGGCAACGGTTTGCCTAATGGATCGACCAGAATAGTGATATCCGCTTTGCTGACCTTATCATCGATCGCGATTCGCCCCTGGTCGAAGAGAATATTATCCAGCCGGAAGGACCATGCGGAAGGTTTAGCGTTGGGGTCCGGATTCTTGTCTTGCGCGAGGTTAAAGGTCCAGTTATTGGTTTTCTCGGACAGGCGAATAAGACGCGCGTCGGGTTTCACCAGTTTGATCCACGGCAGCCAGACGGTTTTAGTCAGGAGCGCCAGCGGGGCAAGCGTCGCCTCAACGCGTGGCAGATGTACCATCGTTACTTCCGGAATATCCGGCGGATTGCCGAGAATGACGTCTTCCGCGTGAACATGCGGCCACGGTACCCAGCTTCGCCAGCCGGTCTCCTGTTTTTGGCGTTCCCACACCACGCCTAAATCGCCGCGAATAGCGAAAGGCCGGTTCAATTCGGTAGAGACTTTCTGGTTGATGGTCGGTTTGAGGCGGTTCCAGTCAAATGTTGCGATCAACACAATCACTATGACGATCAACAACAAGAAAGTCCCTGTGATGGCGGCGGTTATTTTGCCTGCTTTAGTCATGTGTTATTTCCTCACTTCTTCCCTTGCCTGTCCTAAAGATAGTCCAGCCAGACGAAAAGGGAGGATGACCGCGCCGCGTAATACCATGTATTACGGGAACAGTCTGGCGTTACAGGGTCAGAATCGCCTCTTCGAGCGATATCAGCGGCACGGGTCGGGAAAGAAAATAGCCCTGGGCGGCAAAGGCGGGCGAGCTCTGCACATCACGCCACTCTTCCAGCGTCTCCACGCCCTCGACAATAACGCCGCGGCAGTAGCGGTTCATCAGTTGCAGCAGCAGAATGAACAGGTTGCGCCCCTCCGGGGTCTGACGCAGCATGACGAACAGATCTCGCGCCACTTTAATGTAGTCATACCGCACTTCGCTCAGCGCTGAAAAGTTGGCCATACCAGTACCAAAATCATCCAGCCACAGCGGGCCGAACTCACACATCGAGGCGAAAGAGGAATCTTTTGGCAAACGAATATGTTCCACCAGCTCGAAACGCAGCCAGGGTAAGCGCGCCATCGTTGCCAGAATATCCGGCTGTCGTCGCATGGCAATCAGCGTAGGGCCGTCGACATTGACTGATGCCAATAAGTGATGGCGAGTGAAAAAATCCGCTTTTTGTTCAAGCTGATGAAGTTGTTCTTTCACTACGTCAATGCGGTGTCGAACCGCTAATTCCGCGAAGTAACGATCCGGGGCAATACGTCTGGAAGGGTTATCAGGATGGGTTACGACAGTCAGAAGTTCAACCGCCATCAGACGGCCATTCGTCTGGTATATCGGCTGGTAAGTATAGGCACGCTCGCATTGCAGCCAATAGCGCCGTTCCTGCAAGTTCTCGATACCTGCATCAGGAACGCGTAGCTGCTGGATAACCTGCTTTATCATCTCAGTTGTCCTGTTAATGGGAGTGTGACTGTCCGGACTCGTCAAAGGTTATCGGCGTTCAGGCAGAGAACTTTACCCTCGGTCCCTGGCAAAATGAAAACCATCATGAAAACCTGGTAGAAATACGTTCTTGCTCAAAAAATAATGGAACGATGTTTTAATATGATTGACCACTAAACCTCCACAGCGCACACTAACGCTAATTTTTACAGATCAGGTTCACGACTATGTCTAAAAAGATTGCCGTGATTGGCGAATGCATGATTGAGCTGTCGCAGAAAGGCGCTGATGTCCAGCGCGGCTTCGGCGGCGACACGTTGAATACCTCCGTTTATATTGCCCGTCAGGTCGATTCCGCCGCCCTGGCCGTTCACTATGTGACGGCGCTGGGCACCGATAGTTTCAGCCAACAGATGCTGGAGGCGTGGCAGCATGAAAATGTGGATACATCGCTAACGCAGCGGATGGAAAATCGTCTGCCCGGTCTCTATTACATTGAAACCGACGACACTGGCGAACGTACCTTCTACTACTGGCGTAACGAAGCGGCGGCGAAATTCTGGCTGGAGAGCGAGCAGACGGCGGCTATCTGTAAGTCGCTGGCAACCTTCGACTATCTCTACCTGAGCGGCATCAGCCTCGCGATTTTAAGCCCGGCCAGCCGTGATAAGCTGCTGTCTTTATTACGTGAATGTCGTGCCAACGGCGGGAAAGTAATTTTTGATAATAACTATCGCCCGCGTTTATGGACCAGCCGCGAAGAGACGCAGCAAGTCTATCAAAAGATGCTGGAATGTACCGATATCGCCTTCCTGACGCTGGACGATGAAGACGCGCTATGGGGTAAGCAACCGGTGGAAGAGGTCATTGCCCGCACCCATACGGCAGGCGTACAGGAAGTGGTGGTAAAACGCGGGGCGGACTCTTGCCTGGTCTCGATTCAGGGCGAGGCGCTCATTGACGTTCCGGCGGTCAAACTCCCGAAAGAGAAAGTGATAGACACCACTGCCGCAGGCGACTCCTTCAGCGCCGGTTATCTGGCCGTTCGTTTGACAGGCGGCAGCGCGACAGATGCCGCGAAGCGCGGGCACCTGACGGCCAGCACGGTGATTCAGTACCGTGGAGCGATTATTCCACACGATGCGATGCCGCAGTAAATCATTCTGCCCGGTGGCGCTTCGCTTACCGGGCCTACGGGCGACAGATTACTGTGCCGCTGGCGTATCCGTCACTGCCGGATGCGCCTCATCCATTTCAACAGCGGCGGCTGGCGCCGGAGCCATGATGTCATCCCACGTCGCCTTTAACGCCTTCATATTAAACTCCGGCTCGCCTTGCGGCTGCAGCAAAATTAACGCCATCTCCTGCGATAGCTGCTGACGTAGATTCTGATTGAGCATATCGACGGTCAGGCCGTTGAGGAAATTCTGGCGTAACTTCTGATACTGCTCCGGCGCGATATCCACCACCTGATTTTGCAGCGAGCGCATACGCTGCCCAATCAAAATATCGGTATCGGTACGAGCGTAGGTCGCGAACAGCTTTTGCAATTCGAGATTCTTCTGCGCCACCAGAGCAGTAAACTCCTCTTCCGACAAACCCTTATCGCGTACTTTCGCCAGTTCATTCGCTACCAGACTCAAATTGGTATTGAGCTTATCATGAGGTGATTCAATATTGATGGCGCACTGGGCGCGCAGAAACAGAACCCGGCAGTCAAAACCCAGACCAATATCTTTCGCGTTATTTTTAGTGAGCTCCTGCTGGATATGCCAGAACAGCGCTTCGCGCGCCAGATCCGCCTGCCAGTAGCGCAACAGCGCCGCCGATTCGCGAATCGGTTGCCACGGCGTATCCCACATAATGGAGAGGCGATCCTGGCGCACCGCATCGGTCATGATGCTCACTGATTCCGCCCGCAGCGGCGAAAGCGTCGGCACCGGAGCGGGCGCTTCGCGTTTACCTTTCAGCGTACCGAACGTTTTATTGATCTGCTCGGCGACGGAGCGCGCATCAATGTTGCCGACAATAATCAGCGTCATGGCATCCGGGGTGTACCATTTTTCATAGAAAGCCTGAATTTTGGCTGCGTCTACCGGCTGCTTTAACGGTTCCGCGGGATCGTGCCCCAATAACGCCGACCCTTTCAGCCGATAGCGCCACCAGCCCTCTTTCGTATCTGCCGGCCACGTCGCGACCATATCTTCGCTGCTTAACGCATGATTCACCGTCTCTGGCGTAATGGTTAATTTACCGGAGACGTTAGCCAGATAGGTCAGCGCTTCTTTCAGCAGATCGTTACGGTTATTGGGTAAACTGAGGTTATAGAGCGTGGAATCATAAGAAACAATAACGGGCGGCATGGGACGTTTAGGATCAAACCCTTGCTGCCATAATGAACGTGCCTGAGCGGCGTCCAGACCACCGCTTTGCGTCAGCGCGATACGGGGAATCGCATGGCTGAACCCGCTCTGTTGCGTACTTTCGGTGAGCGAACCGGTATTAACCTGTAGACGAACTTCAATACGATCGCTGGGGCGCTGAGGCGTAGCCAACACTTGCCACTGTAACCCATTAGCCAGCGTCCCCTGTTGCCATGCCGGATCGGGCTGGAGCGCATCTGCCTGCACATAGCCGGCAGAGGCCAACATCAACAGACTGCCCGCTAAGAGTCGAATTTTTGTGCCCTGCATGTGAACCCCTGATCAACAATCCTGGTAATAAAAAGACAGCCCCGGCAGGGATGCCTGAATATGACGTAAAAACACTTCGTGTTAGACCGCAAGAACCTAAAAATGTCACGGAAGAAGTGAAATAATCCCTAAGCATCATGCTGTATGCTTTGGGCGCAGGGGTCAATTATGCGCAAACACCCGCAGTCCTGGAAGGGACTACGGGCATAAGTGGCGAGATTAGGAGGAAATTTCGTGCGTTTTGCCATCCGGCGCACGATTATTAAGCACATCGTCCAGCTTTTGGTGATCTAACTCTTTCACCCATTTGGCAACTACCACCGTCGCCACGCCGTTGCCCACCAGGTTGGTCAGCGCGCGCGCTTCGGACATAAAGCGGTCGATACCAAGGATTAACGCCAGTCCCGCAACCGGTAAATGGCCCACGGCGGAGATAGTGGCCGCCAGCACGATAAAGCCGCTTCCGGTCACGCCCGCGGCGCCTTTTGACGATAGCAGCAGCACGACCAGTAACGTTATCTGGTGGAAGATATCCATATGGCTGTTGGTCGCCTGGGCGATAAACACCGCCGCCATCGTCAGGTAGATAGAGGTGCCATCGAGGTTGAACGAATACCCCGTCGGGATCACCAGTCCAACCACCGACTTACGGCACCCCAGTTTTTCCATCTTATCGAGCATACGTGGCAACGCTGACTCGGAAGAGGAGGTGCCGAGCACAATGAGTAATTCTTCCCGGATATAGCGAATAAATTTAAAAATGCTAAAGCCCGTTACCCGTGCAATCGTCCCCAGCACCACCACCACGAAGAGAATACAGGTGATATAGAAGCAGATAATGAGCTGTCCCAGTTGCACCAGAGAACCGACGCCGTATTTACCGATGGTGAAGGCCATCGCGCCAAATGCGCCAATCGGCGCCAGGCGCATGATCATATTGATGATGCCGAAAATGACCTGCGAAAAACTCTCAATCACATTGAAAATTAGCTGGCCTTTGCTGCCCAAACGGTGCAGCGCAAAACCAAACAATACCGCAAACAGTAAGACCTGCAGAATGTTGCCGCTGGCAAACGCGCCGATCACGCTGCCCGGTATGACATCCATCAGAAAGGCGATAATGCCCTGCTCCTTGGCCTGTGCGGCATAAACGGCCACGGCCTGCGCATCCAGCGTTGCCGGATCGACGTTCATCCCGGCGCCAGGCTGCACGACGTTGACGATGATAAGACCGATAATCAGCGCAATCGTACTGACAATTTCAAAGTAAAGCAGCGCTACCGCGCCAGTACGGCCCACCGCTTTCATGCTTTCCATGCCTGCGATGCCCGTCACGACAGTACAGAAAATGACAGGAGCGATAATCATCTTAATGAGCTTAACGAACGCGTCGCCAAGCGGTTTCATTTGTGCGCCCAGTTCAGGATAGTAATGGCCAAGGAGAATACCAATGGCGATTGCTGTCAGGACCTGAAAATAAAGACTTTTGAACAGAGAGGTTTTCATAGGGTGTCCTTGAAGTAAAAACCACAGGTCTTGTAAGGTTATGAGTAACCTGCGGCCTTAAAATAACACCCACACAACATGACAGAAATGCGTCAGGATCATAATTGAAACAAAAATGTTAAAAAGTTTGAGCTGGCTCGCACAAGCGAGACCTTTTTTAACTTTTGTAATCAGGATTTACGTGCGGTAGATACCGTTCTTCAAAGATATCCGCGGGAACGGGCCGAGCAAACAGGAAGCCTTGCGCCACGTCGACTCCCGCCTGTTCCAGCCATGCGCGCTGCGCCTCGTTCTCCACACCCTCGGCAATCAATTGTAAATGAAGACTGCGGGCCATGAGGATAATCGCCGTCACCATACTGTGATCATCCGGTAACCCATCGACAAACATTTTATCAATTTTAAGGATATCGACCGGTAGCGATTTCATATGCTGTAACTGGCGCAGCCCCGCGTAGCCCATGCCAAAATCATCCAGGGCGATACGCACGCCAGCATTACGTAACGGACGTAAGATGGCGACGGCTGCGTGCGGATCGTCGATACGGCGGCTTTCCGTGACCTCAAGAATCAGCGTACCCGGTTGAATACGATAGCGGTTTAACAATTCCAGCAGCTCCGACACCATGCCTGGGTGCATGAGCTGTAACGCGGAAAGATTGACGGAGAGCGGCAATGTCACACCGCGCTCCTGCCAGGCGGCAAGCTGGCGACAGGACTCTTCCAGCACCCAATAACCCACCGTGACCATCAGGCCGCAGGATTCAATGCGCTCAATCAGCCCCTCCGGTAATTCCCAGCTACCGTCCGGCTGCTGCATACGTAACAAAGCTTCGGCGCTTAATACGTTGCCGCTGCGCATCTCGACCTGCGGCTGTAACCAAATGGCGAATTGATGGTTATCCAGCGCGGTAAGGATATCGCTCTCTTCGGTAAGACGCTGTTGAGCAGCCTCCATCTGCGCCGGGTCAAAGAACTGGATCTGATTTTTACCTTTTCGGCGCGCGGTAAATGCGGCGGAGACGGCGCGACCATAGAGCTCGTCGGCGGTCAGATCGCCATAATACATCGCGATACCAATACTGCAGCTTGGGCGCAGTTGAATACGTTGGATGGGAAGCCGCTCATTAATGATAGTAAGTATTTGCTGACCTAATGTGATAGCGTGCCACGGCTCTTTTACGCCGTGGGCGATAATGGCAAAGTCATACCCGCTGACCTGCGTAAGCACCATGCGCGGCGCCAGCACCGACTTCAGCTTCTCAACCAGCGTAAGCAATAGAATCTCACGCTGCGTTTCCTGCAGCACGCCTGCCGTGTCACGCAAAGTTTCGCACGTCACGATGATAAGCGCGGTGGTCTGTTGGCGGGTGACAACCTGTTCCAGCAGCCCCATTAAAAAAGCTTTATTAGGCAGCTCGGAAACCGGAAAACGCATCGCGTTGTCCGTTTGCTCCTCACTTTGACGTTGCATACGCTGCTGGTTGAGGTTATAGCTGCGCACCAGCATCCCAATTTCATCATCCTGATGCAGACGCGGCAACGCCAACTGATGCCCGATCAGCTCTTGCTGCGGAATGTCATTCAGCTCCCGGGCGATTTTGCGCAGCGGATGCACGATCAGACGGTTTACGCACCAGGCGATGGCCACCGTCAGGATTAGCGATAAAAGTAAGTAAATGGTCACTAACGTAGAGAGCGCGCTCATGACGAACTTGTACATCCGGTACGAATCCGCCTGTAATACAAGGTAGGCCAGCGGTTGCGGATTGGCGGGACGTTCCAGCGAATAAACCGGTAGAGAAATTTGTACCGGCAGTTCGAAGAGACGTGTCACCATAACCGGGACGGGGCGTTCAGGAATGAAGCGCTTACGCAGCGCCTGAAACTGGTTCGGCAATACCACATCGGCGCGACTTACCACACCCGCAGGCTTAATACTTTCCAGAATGGTTTCCGCGCCGGGGAGATCCGCTTTTAAAATCGCGGAGGAAAGAGGTTCCCGGACAGATCGCGCGATGCTTTCCAGTTGCGTAGCCGTGTTGTAGCGGTTCTGCTGTACCAGATGGAACAGCAGAACCGTACAAAAGACAAAAACAAACACCATGACAACGGCCGCAACCATTGCCATCTGTTTAATTGTTAACGAGCGGCTGACGCGCAAATTGACTCTCCCTGGATATCCCGGACTGCCGCCTGAGTATACCCGATTGCAGCGGCATTAAGAGAGGCTGTATCTGAAAAGGACGTTTCTGAATAATAGTCAATTATAACGCCTGATGGCGCTGCGCTTATCAGGCCTACGGCGCATATCAATCGCAGGCCTGACGCAATGATTACCAGTCAGCGTAAGGCACCAGAGGCTGCGGCGGTAAATCCATATCCCCCTGCCAGCCCGCCGCGGAATAACGGACATACAGCAGCAGATGACTGGGGGTATAGTCTTTCGCCTGCTGAATATCGACAGCCGTACCAACAAACCAGTTGGCAGTGACCCGCCGTTCAATGAGCGCCCGCGCGGTATAGCCAAATCCCTGGCTGCTGCCGCCGCCGTTGGTCTGGTCACGCGCATCCTCCTGATAATCCGCCGGGATCAAATTCATCAGCGGATAACGCGGCATGGTACGGGTACGGGAGTGCGACCAGGATACCGAGCCGCCTAACTCCCACGACCAGTTTTCCGTACGCTGCCGCCACATCACCGGCACCGCAAACGACAGGTATTCCTGCGGGCTATAATAACCGCCCTGACCGAGCGAGTAACCGCTCAAATCCTTGTCGTAATGCCAGATCATATTATTCAGCCCGACGGTAACGCGGCGGTTATTCTCGTTAATCACCTTATAGTAATAACCGGTCATCCAGCGCACACGCCAGTTATCTTCCACATTTTTACCGCTCAACTGGTCGCCGCTGAGCGACGCCCAGACACCGTTTGCTTCGCCTTTATCATAGCTGAGACTGACGCCGCCGCCGCTGGCCCGCACGCCGCCCCATTTGGTGCCAGTATTGCTGGTGGCGTCCTTTTGCCCGCCAAACGCCAGCAGCGAGCTGGAGATCGGGCGACGATGCGCGTTCAGGGTATAACCCAACGGCCCGATATCGTCGCTATAGCTGACGCCGCCGACCACATCAACGACATTAAAGCCCATCGGCGTGGTGCCGATATCCCAGCGCCAGGTCTCATTCTGCCAGCCGACCGCCACGCTCACGCCCGTATCGGCCTGGCTACGATGTCCACTGCATTTCTCCAGCGTACAGGTACCCCAGTTATTATCGTATTTCCCATCCGCATCCATAGAGAAGCGGCCAACATCCATATTAACCTTATCAGTACGAAAGAACGCCCGTCCGTCCGACCAGGGCGCATCCACCTGAAGCATCGTCGTATGCGCCTTCAGATCGGAGTAGCCGCCAGTCCCGCTCGACCCCCAATAATCGTGCGCCAACGTGACATTGAGATCCTGCTGACGGTACAACTCCGCCGCATCGCTACGCACGCCGCGTTTTAACCAGTCATCTTTTTCATCATTGCGCGTCAGGCGGGTAAAGGCATCGTTATCCTGTGGACGAACCGGCGTAATCGCCGCGGCGACCATTGCATCTTTGTAGGTCTCCAGCGCCCGCTGCGGCTTGCCCGTTTGCGCCTGAAAATCGGCGGCGTCACGCAACACCATCGCGCTTTCCATTGATGGCGGCTGTGCTTTTGCCTGCGGCGCAATGCGGTTGAAGGTCCGCGCCGCCGCCGTGATATCGCCAAGCTGGAGCTGCGCCAGCGCGACGCGGCGCTGCATGTTAATAGAGGTGATTTGCGCCGCAGGCAGCGCCGCCAGTTGAGCGCGCGCCGCAGCGTTATCGCCCTGTGCGATGTCGATTTCCACCCGCCCCAGCATGGCATCGACATTACCCGGTTCACGCGCCAGAACGGCGTCATAAGCGGCGCGGGCCGCCGCATTATCGCCACGCTGCTGCGCCCAGTCCGCCAACGTTAACGCAATGCGCGTAGAGGGCGGCTGCTGACGTAACAACGCTTCCGCTTCGCGTTCTTTACCGCTATCGCGCAAGCGATTAGCGCTTTCCAGCGCCTGGTTACTTTGCAATCGGTTCGCCAGTTCCTGAATATTGCTGTTCCACTGGCTGGGCGGCAGGGTATTGAGATGCGCCAGCGCCGCCCGGTCCCGATCGCTACCGGAAAGATAAAGCCCATAAGCATAGACCTGTTCCGGATCGTTTGGCTTCTGCTGCGCCAGAGAGCGCATTTGCGCATCAGCCTGGGCGTGCTGCCCGGCCTGCCATAGATCGCGTGACAGTCGGTACGTCACCCACACGCTACCCGGCTCTAACGCCAGCCGACGACGGTGCAGTTCTGCGGCCTGCGCCCATTTGCCCTCGCTTTCCAGCGTTTCCGCCTGCTGCGTCAGACGTTCGTTTTCCAGACTGCGCTCGATATCATCAATACTGCGCCGCTGGCTGGCGGAAAGAGAAGCGATAAATTCGGCGGCTTTTTGCGGCGACTGCTGGCGATAGAGATTCGCCAGACCGCGCACGGCATTGGTATTGCCGCTATCCATACGCAGCGTCTGCTGATAATAACGTTCGGCGGCGACATTATCTTTGCGCGCCATCGCCACATCTCCCAGCCCCAACACCGCGTAGCTGTCGGTGTTATCCACCGCTCGCGCCTGCTGATAGAAACGCGCCGCCTGGGCCAGATTATGAACCTGTAAGGCAGCGTCGCCCTGCTGAATTAACAGCCAGTAGCGATTGACCTTCAGCAGACTCTCCCACTTATCGCGGCTGCTGCTGTGCGGCGCCATCGCCAGCGCCTTTTCAAACTGCGCGACGGCACGGGCGCGATCGCCACGCTGTGAGTATGCCTGCCCCAGCGCGCCGACCGCCTCGCTGTCGTCCTGCCGGGCACTCACCGCCTGCTGCAATTGCGCAATGGCGTTGCCGCCCTCTCCGGCATTAACCGCCGCGATACCCTGCGAGCGCGCGCGAAATGCCGGATCGGCTAACTGTTTTTGCTGCTCGCTAAGCTGGGCGCGGGCGGCAGATACGCTATCGCCTTCGCTAAACTGCGCCAGATAGTCTTGCAACGCTTTTACGCTGGCGTCGCTAACCGGGAGATCTTTTATCTGCTGGTACCAGATGGCGGAGGCCGCGCCGCGTCCCGTACTGGATTTCGCCATCTGTTTTAGCACCGCGAATCCCTCCTCGCGCCGCCCGCTGGCGAACAACAGTTGCGCCAGCGCATTTTGCAGAGCGTTATTACCCGGACTGACGGTATTGATTTTCTGTAACTGGTTAATCGCTTCGTGACGGCGGGCAGGCAATTTCGCCACGGTCGTCCAGTATTCGACCGCCAGTTCGCCCTCCGGCGGATAACCTTTAAACAGCTTATCGTAGCTGGCGATCGCTTGTTCAGTATGGCCGGTCGTCGCCAGTAAACGCGCCTCCTGCAAAGCCTGGCGTCCTTGCGGCGTGGCGAGCTGCATCGCGGTGCGGGAAGAGTGATACGCCGTCGACTCCGGCGCCAGTTGCGCCAGCCGGTCAAGTCGCTTCTGCGCCCCGTCGCTATCTCCCTGTCGAAGCAGATAACGGAAACGGGCGGCGATGACCTGCGGATCATTCGGGTCGATCAGCTCCAGGCGATAGAGCGACTGACGGACTAAGTCCTCACGGTGCGTGGCCTCTCCCAACCGAACCTGCTCCAGCAACTGTTGCTGCGCGGAGGTCGCTGCGTTGGCAAGCGGAGTTAGCGCTATGCCAAGCGATAAACCCAACCATGCCCGAGAAACGCCCCTTCTGCCGGGTAAGGTATTTATACCGCCATCCGGCAGAAGGCGTCGCATGAGACTTAATGTGAACTTACGCATTCCTGGCCCCAGTCAGGTAATAATTCACCTTTGACGGTGAAGCGAAAACGGTGCTGATCCCAGCCTTGTCCAAAGAGAGTCAGCACATAGTTGTAATAGGCATCGCTGCCAGGAAAATGGTCTGCGACTCGTTGTCGCTGCACGGCCTGGGCGTCGCGATTTTGCAGGAAGGGCAGTAAGGCGGCGGAAAACCCGACCGGCCCCGTCCCTTGCGCGTTCCCGCTGGCGACATCAACTTTCTCCGGCGGAACGCCGTTTTTCATCGTTAACGTCGCCATCGGTTTAAATTTCGCCAGTAAACGCGCTTTTTGCGGATCGCCGTCATGCATCATTCCCGCCCACAGATAGACGCGAATCGCATCGTAGCTACTGATAAGCGTCTTTTCCGCTTGCAACTGCCAGCCGTGCTTTTTTTCATAACGCACCCAGTCCGGCGAAAAACCTTTCGGCGCGGTTTCCAACAGCAGCCGCAAATTGGTTTCCCGTAGCGTCGACCACGGCGCGCCAAAACGGCTGAAGTATTGCGCCAACTGCGGCGGCAAATAGCTTGGGTTAAAACGCCAGCTATTCACCTCGGCAAAGCCGATTTTGCCCGGTAGCAACATCGACCCCAACCCCGGTACATTTACGACCTCTTCGCGGGCAATACGCTTTAACAACGCCGTGCCGACCTCGGTATAGCGCGTCTCTTTCCACAAACGACCCGCTTCCAGCAGCGACCATGCCATCCAGATATCGCCATCGGACGCGGAGTTGCTGTCCAGAACCTCCCAGGTCGCGGCATCTTTTTGTCCCCACAGCCAGGCGGGCAGATGTTCACGCAGCGATCCCTGCGCCAGATTGTTTTGCGTCCAGGTAAACAGTTGCGCAAATGCCGGTCTATCGTTCGCCGCCAGAGCAAAGAACAGCGCGTAGCTTTGCCCTTCGGAAGTGGTAATTTTTCGCGCATCGCCCGGATCGATAACGCGTCCCTGCTGGCTAATATAATCCTTCTTGAACTGTTCCCATGCAGGCCAGCGACAGGCCGCCTGTACATTTATTGCCGTCAGCATGACAATAATCGTTATCCATCCGCGCAGCATAGTCATCATGCGTTACTCATGGTCAGGGTCGAGACGACGGCGACTGAGAATACGTAGCAGACGCCACAATACCCAGGCCAGTAACACCACGCTGATGGCCGCCAGCACCGCCAACAGCACCGGGTGATTCGCCAGCGCATACCACAGCCGTTCAAACCACGGCAGATGTCCGACGTAATAGATATCGCCAACACGCAGGCTGTGAACGCCGGATTCGCGGATCACCGCCACGGAACCAAACATCGCGGCGCGTTTACCGCTGTCGTTTATAGCGTCGTTCAGTAACTGGTAGCCGCGCGGGCTGTCGGCCAGCAGAGCAATCACGCTACGCTGGTCATGAAATGGCGACTGGAAGCCCACCACCGCCGCCATCGGACCGCTGGCGGTGACGGTAGATTGCGCATCCGCCGCGCGATCGGCCTCATCCGGCATAATCGACGGGAAAGCGGTCTGCCGCATCGGGGTTTTTACCCAGCTTTGTGTCGCCTGCACCAGCAGATCGATACGTTTATCGTCTTTTAATTTGTCCGGAATACCGCCAATAATCAGCAGATCGGCGTCTTTGTCGGCGATTTGAGCGCTATTATCGGTGATTGTCAGATTAATGGCCGGGAAACCGGTTTGCCCGCCAATGGTGCCGGCCGTATTTAGCAGCGTTTCCATTTGCGCTTCGGTTGGATTCTTCGGCATCACCGCTAACGTGTCAGACAGGTCGGCCATCCGGCTGAACGGGAAACCGGCATTGGCGAACGCGCGTAAATCCGGCATCGCGATAAAGTGGTAATATTTTGAAAAATCGATCGTGGAGTCATCTCCTATTACCACATGATTTTGTACCGGCTGGAAGGTGATACAGTTATCCACCGACCCGCCCGGCATCGGATTCATGTACTGGAAGTCAAAACGTAGCTGGTTCATCGCCCCCAGTTTTAGCGCCGGAATCGACACGTCCGTTTTACCATCCAGCAATCCCTGGAGTACCGGCAAACGTAACAATAGCCGATTGGTTTCCTGTGTGCTGTTAAGGCTAAAAGCTTGCAGGAACTGGTTATTCAGGCTGATATCCAACCGCGAACTGTCTTTGGTCGGCGGCGAGGTATAACGGTAGTTGAGATCCATATCAATACCGTTGCTACGCAGCAGATAGAGGTCCGGCGGCAAATTCAAAGAAACGTTGATGGGCGCCGGCTCCAGCCCACTCGACTGGAGCTGCTCTTCATAGGTTTTCAGTTCGCCAAAGGTGACCGGGCGATCGGTACGCACCCAGTTCGGCGCATCGTACGGTTTGCGCGCCAGCAACGGTTTTACATCGTTGACCACTACGCTGGAACCGCGAAAGAGAATATTCCCTTGCGCGATACCTTTTGCCGCCTGCAACAGATCCTTATCATCACGACCAAACACGACCAGTAACTTCACATATGGATTATCCGGATGGTTCATCATCTCGATAACCGGTGCGTTAACTGCCGGATGATCGCGCAGGAAATCGGGGCGTCGATCGTTGGTGGCAAACACGATCGCATTGCGATCCGGCAGGTGGTTATACAACACCGGGAAGCTCTGACCGCGCCAGCCCGCTCGCGACCCAAACCAGGACGCGACAATAGAAGCCGCCTGCTGCTGCGCCAGCTCCGGCACGTCAGCAAACACTATCGGCAACGTCACCGGACGGTTATCCCGCGGATCGAAAAACGGCACCGGGAAGTGGGACAGATCGTTATTCACTGCCAACATGTTATAGGTCAGATCCAGGACGCTATTTCGCCCGATGTCCAACCACAGAGTGCTGCTGGCCGGGTTTTCACATACATCGCGGTAATGGCCGACGAACTCCAGCCGCACCCGGTTAAAGTCGGTGATAAACAGCGGATTGATAGGCACCTGCGCCAGCGTCTTTTTCCCCAACTGCTCTTTTGTCACTGGCAGTACGCCCATCAGTTCGTCATTGAGATAGACCTTGAGCTGCGACTGAACCGGCAGGAGCGACGGTGACGGCGTATATTCCAGATTCAACACCGCGTTTGATGCTACTTCATCGCTGCGCATACCAAATTCAATGCCGCCATTAGGGTTAACGCCACGCAGCACCATACTGCCCGGCGGCGGCGCGATTTGCGCAAAGGTCAGCTTGACCTCGCGCGAAGGCGCGGTTTGCGCCACGACTGGCGCCTGATTTGCGGGTGACTGCGCAGGCTCAGTGGGTTCAGCATTTATCAATGGCGGCGTCGCTGGCGCCGCCGCCGTCATGAAAGCAGGAAACGCGCTTAATCCTATTACCGCCGCACAAATCCAGGACAATTTTCTTTTCATCGCATTATCATCATTGTTGAGCCTGAGCCATAACCCGATCCGACGGCTGTATCGCCGCTTGCCGCTCCGGGCGACGCGGAATAAACGATACAATCCAGGCAATAAACGCCGTCAACGATCGGAAAATTACGTTTACTGAAGGCGGCGCGAACTCCGCGAGGTGGCGATATCCACGGAAGCCCAGCTTCAGAATATCCAGCAAGCTTTCCAGCGGCTTATCTTCCGGAAAGCTATCTTGCCAAAGCGCCCACGTATCGGCGCGAGCGAAGGTACACTGCACAAAATCAATATGTTGTTTGGTGGTGAGCGGCATCAGTTGCAACCCAACCTCATTGCCCGTTACGCGCACCACCTGCGTTGGAAAGACATATTCCTGCTGCCCGCGTTTAAGCAACAGGTTCACTTTCTGCCCTTCCAGTACCTGTGCCTGACCGTTGATCTTGATGCCTAACCCGCCGTCGGAGAAATCATGCACGGTACAGGAGAACAAATGCCCATCTTCGCGAGCGATGGCCCCCGGCATGGCAATCTCTACCCGATGCGCGCGCCTGACCTGTTTACTTTCTACCGAAACTGCAACCGCGCCGCCAAGAATCACCAGGTTATAGAAGACCCACACCAGGCTCACGATGACGGTCAACACTTCATTTTCCGGCCCGTAATAGTATCGCCATACGCCCACCACCACGCCGAGCAGGTTAAGCAAGACAAGGAAGATATACGGACGCGAGATGACCCAGTCGACGTACTTCTCCTCCACCAGCCCACCTTTCGCCGTGACGTTAAATTTCCCCTTGTGCGGATTGATCAACGCGACCAATGTCGGCGGCGCGATATACCACGCCAGCACCGTTTCATAGATTTCGCTCCAGAAAGAGTGTCGATACTTGCCCTGAATCTTCGAGTTAGTCAGGCTGGCGTGGATCATGTGCGGTAAAACGAATAGCGCAATCATCAGCGCAGGCGCATAAATGATATAGGCGTGCAGCAGCAGAAAAGCCAGCGGCGCGGTCAGAAAGATCAGGCGCGGAATGCCGGACAAGAAATGGAACATCGCGTTGAGGTAGCACAGCCGCTGCGCCAGTGTTAAGCCTTTGCCAAACAGAGGGTTATCGAGGCGGAAAATTTGTACCATGCCCCGCGCCCAACGAATACGCTGCCCGATATGCGCCGACAGGCTTTCCGTCGCCAGCCCCGCCGCCTGCGGAATGCGCATATACGCAGAGGTATAACCGCGTCGGTGCAGTCGGAGCGAAGTATGCGCATCTTCCGTCACCGTCTCAACGGCGATACCGCCAATCTCATCCAGCGGCGTACGGCGAATCACCGCGCACGACCCGCAAAAGAAAGTGGCGTCCCACATATCGTTACCGTCCTGCACCAGCCCGTAAAACAGCGTGCCTTCGTTAGGCGTTTTACGAAAACGTCCCAGGTTGCGCTCAAACGGGTCCGGGGAGAAAAAGTGGTGCGGCGTTTGCATCATCGCCAGCTGTTTCTCTTTCAGGAACCAGCCCATCGTCATTTGCAGAAACGAGCGCGTCGGCACATGGTCACAGTCGAAGATCGCCACAAACTCGCCTTTTGCGTGTTTTAGCGCATTGTTGATGTTGCCGGCTTTGGCGTGTTCATGCGTGTCGCGGGCAATGTAATGCACGCCAACGTGGCGGGCAAATTGACGAAATGATTCGCGCCCGCCGTCATCAAGGATCCAGATATTCAGCTTGTCCTTCGGCCAGTCAATGCCAAGCGAAGCGTAAATGGTATTTTTGACCACGTTAAGGTCTTCGTTATAGGTCGGCACAAAAATATCTACCGTCGGCCACTGCGACATCTCTTTCGGCAACGGCACCGGTTGACGATTTAACGGCCACACCACCTGGAAGTACCCCAGCACCAGCACAATCCAGGCGTAGGTTTCCGCAAACAGCAGAATCAGTCCACACACCAGACTTACCGGGTCGTCCCAGTTTAGCGTCGAGGTATAGCGCCACCAGATATAACGACAGGAGACCGTCAGCGACAGCACGATGAGCATCAGCGCGGAAAAACGTCCCGGCATACGTCTTACCAACAGTGCAACGCCCCACAGCAACAGCAGAAAGATAAATTGCGATAGCGGGTTAAATGGCTGCGTAATACAGATCAGCGCCAGTATCAGTGAAAAGGTTACGATAACGCCCAGAATAAAACGTCGGGCGCCGTGGCTAAGATGTCCCAGCTCTTTTTCCTTTTCCAGGTGCGTTGTCTTTTGGCGCACCCGTTCCGGTAAGCTATCCATCCATTGATGGTAACGTCCACGAACGCCCTGCAAGCGCGCCAATGATCGCCAGCGCGGTTCATGACGTTCTTTAGTCGATGAGGCCATCACCAGCCAGAGGGTCTGAATGAGATAACGGGCCGGGTCCAGCGGGCGCGGGCGGGCGGCGTTAATATGCGGATAAAGCGCTTTATGCCCGGCGCGAATACGCTGCCAGCGCGGATGCTCAAGCGGAAACACGATCCACGCCAGAATCGTCCACAGGCAGCCGAGCGCTGCGCTAAACGGCGACGCGCCGTGCCGGCGGTAACCCTGATAGCGCTCACTCAAACGCGCGCTGACCGGCGGGATAAGCAACCACCGGGAAAGGGCGCTCATAACGGGCTCCCGTCAGACGTTTTGTCGCCTGCGTCATGCAACAGGCACCAGTTCGCCAGCGTTAACACCTCTTCGGCGGCTAACGAATCGCTGCGATACTCGCCTAACGGTTGTTTCGACGCCATGCACTCCGCCATCGCTTCATCGCGATGGATCACAATAGGCAGCAACCGACGCTGGCTTTGCAGCCAGACCTGGTACAGATCGTCCTGTAACTGGCTGCCGATGCGTAAATCATTGATCAGAATATGCGCTCCGGCAGGCAACGCCTGCTGATGAAGGCGAATATGGCAGTTAGCGTCAACCCGGGCGACCGCCAGCGTGTGGTCGCAGAGGTTCACCAGTTGCCGTGTCAGTGTTGACGCGCCATAGGGCAAGTCCAGTAAAATCCAGCTATAATGCCCGCTCGTTTTCAGCGCCTGGATAGCAGATCCGATCTCTCCCAGCGTCTCTTGCCAGGCCTGTGGATTTTCCCGCTCTTTCGCGGTGAGCTGTCCAAACGGCAGCAGATCAAGCTGCGAGGTATAACGTAACCCGGCATCGCGCCAGTCTTCGCCGTCCAGCAACGATCGCGCCCAGCCGCCCTGATGGATGAAGTCGACGTTAAACGACATGCGCAGCAGGTTATCGGGGCTGGCGTCAATCACCAGGACATTTTCCCCTAAGATTTGTAACGCCCAGGCGAGTGCTGAGGTGATAGATGTGGTTCCCACCCCACCGCGCACGCCCTGCAATCCCAGAATCGCCATTCATGGCTTCCTTAATGAATGTTGTTGCGCAAATTCAGCCAGGAGCGGCCATCTTTTAATCGCCGCCGCCAACTGTTCGCGTTGGGAAATATCGGTATAATCTATTTCGGGTAGTGAAAACGCCTGGCTTAATGCCAGAAAATCATTTTGAAAAGTGTAGCCCAACGTTGGATCGGACTGAGCGCCAGGTTCATTGTTATACATTCTGGTTGCTCCCTTTTAAATATTTCTCACTGGCAGCATTACGCCCCGTCGTCAATACGGGAGAACGCGCATTTTTCGTCTTTCCGTGACATCATTTATAATGTGTAAAAATGCAAAGCGCAGATTTACAGGGCATCCTGCCGGACAAATTGATTCACATGCTAAATCTGATGCGTTTTAATTTCAATGTTAGGTTTATTTCTGTGCTTTCGCTAGTAAACTGATAAACAGTTAAAATAGTGACATGAGGGACACTGTGGACCCCGTATTTTCTCTCGGCATCTCATCATTATGGGATGAACTGCGCCATATGCCAACCGGCGGCGTCTGGTGGGTTAACGCCGATCGCCAGCAAGATGCCATCAGCCTGGTGAATCAAACGATTGCGTCACAAACGGAGAATGCAAACGTCGCCGTCATCGGCATGGAAGGCGATCCTGGCAAAGTAATCAAATTAGATGAATCTCACGGACCGGAGAAAATCCGCTTATTTACCATGCCGGATTCAGAAAAAGGGCTATACTCTTTGCCCCACGATTTGCTTTGTTCTGTTAACCCGACGCATTACTTTTTCATTCTTATTTGTGCAAATAACACGTGGCGAAATATAACGTCAGAAAGCCTGCATAAATGGCTGGAAAAAATGAATAAATGGACTCGCTTTCATCACTGTTCATTGTTGGTTATTAACCCTTGTAATAATAGTGATAAACAGTCCTCGTTGTTGATGGGCGAGTATCGCTCACTTTTCGGCCTCGCCAGTTTACGTTTTCAGGGCGACCAACATTTGTTCGATATTGCCTTCTGGTGTAACGAAAAAGGCGTCAGCGCCCGACAGCAGTTACTGCTATGTCAACAGGACGAACGCTGGATGCTATCCCATCAGGAGGAGACAGCCATTCAGCCGCGTAGCGACGAAAAACGCATTCTTAGCCATGTCGCCGTCCTTGAAGGCGCGCCGCCGCTCTCGGAACACTGGACGCTTTTCGACAATAACGAAGCGCTATTCAACGACGCGCGCACGGCGCAGGCCGCGACAATTATTTTTTCTCTCACACAGAACAACCAAATTGAGCCGCTTGCTCGTCGCATTCATACTTTGCGGCGCCAGCGGGGAAGCGCGCTGAAAATTGTCGTGCGCGAAAATATCGCCAGTTTGCGCGCCACCGATGAGCGCCTGCTGCTGGGCTGCGGCGCTAATATGATCATTCCCTGGAACGCCCCGCTTTCACGCTGTCTGACGCTTATTGAAAGCGTGCAGGGTCAGCAGTTCAGCCGTTACGTACCAGAAGACATCACCACACTATTGTCGATGACGCAGCCGTTGAAACTGCGCGGTTTTCAACCGTGGGATGCCTTCTGCGATGCCGTCCATACGATGATGAGCAACACTCTGCTCCCCGCCGACGGGAAAGGCGTTCTGGTCGCGCTGCGGCCGGTGCCGGGCATTCGGGTTGAGCAGGCGTTGACATTATGTCGGCCAAACCGAACCGGCGATATTATGACCATCGGCGGCAACCGTCTGGTGCTGTTTTTATCATTCTGCCGGGTCAACGATCTGGATACCGCGTTAAACCATATTTTCCCTTTGCCCACGGGCGATATTTTCTCTAATCGTATGGTCTGGTTCGAAGATAAACAGATCAGCGCCGAGCTGGTGCAGATGCGCTTATTGTCGCCGGAGCTGTGGGGAACGCCGCTACCGCTGGCAAAACGCGCCGACCCGGTCATAAATGCCGAGCACGATGGCCGCATCTGGCGTCGTATCCCTGAACCCCTGCGATTGCTCGACGACACCGCGGAGCGTGCATCATGATGACCATCAGCGATATCGTGCAAATTATTCTTTTTTGCGCGCTGATTTTCTTTCCGCTGGGCTATCTGGCGCGTCATTCGCTACGCCGTATCAGTGACACGACCCGGCTGTTATTTGCCAAACCTCGTTATGTAAAACCAGCCGGAATTCTGCGCCGCGCGATGAAAGTCAAGGCAGACAAAAAATGACTCAACATACTCAAACTCCTTCAATGCCTTCTCCGCTCTGGCAATACTGGCGCGGTCTTTCCGGCTGGAACTTCTATTTTCTGGTCAAGTTTGGCCTGCTGTGGGCAGGCTACCTGAATTTTCATCCTTTACTGAATCTGGTATTCATGGCGTTTCTGCTGATGCCAATACCAAAATATCGTCTTCACCGGTTGCGCCACTGGATTGCCATTCCCGTCGGCTTCGCGCTGTTCTGGCACGATACCTGGTTGCCCGGCCCGCAAAGCATTATGAGCCAGGGGACGCAGGTGGCGGAATTCAGCTCCGGTTATTTGCTCGATCTGATCGCCCGTTTTATTAACTGGCAAATGATCGGCGCCGTCTTCGTACTGCTGGTCGCCTGGCTATTTTTATCACAGTGGATTCGGGTCACGGTGTTTGTAGTCGCCATCATGGTATGGCTGAACGTCCTGACATTAACCGGCCCGGTTTTTACGCTGTGGCCGGCAGGCCAGCCAACCGATACGGTAACGACGACCGGCGGTAACGCGGCCGCTACCGTCGCGACAGCGGGCGATAAGCCGGTCATCGGCGATATGCCTGCGCAAACCGCGCCGCCGACGAGCGCGAATCTGAACGCCTGGCTGAACACCTTCTATACTGCGGAAGAAAAGCGGAAAACGACGTTCCCGACGCAGCTTCCGCCTGACGCGCAGCCGTTCGACCTATTGGTCATCAATATTTGTTCGCTCTCCTGGTCGGATGTCGAAGCAGCAGGCTTGATGTCACATCCGTTATGGTCGCACTTTGATATCTTGTTTAAACATTTTAATTCCGGTACGTCTTACAGCGGCCCGGCGGCCATTCGTCTGCTGCGCGCCAGTTGTGGTCAACCATCGCATACCCGGCTTTATCAACCAGCCGATAACGAATGTTATCTGTTTGATAATCTGGCGAAACTGGGCTTTACTCAGCATCTGATGATGGATCATAACGGCGAATTTGGCGGCTTCCTGAAAGAAGTTCGCGAAAACGGCGGTATGCAGAGCGAACTGATGAACCAGTCCGGCCTGCCAACCGCCCTGCTGTCATTCGACGGCTCGCCGGTCTATGACGATCTGGCGGTCCTGAACCGCTGGTTGACAGGGGAAGAACGTGAAGCCAACTCCCGTTCCGCGACCTTCTTTAACCTGCTGCCGTTACACGATGGCAACCACTTCCCCGGCGTCAGCAAAACGGCGGATTATAAAATCCGCGCGCAGAAGCTGTTCGATGAACTGGACGCCTTCTTTACCGAGCTGGAGAAATCCGGACGTAAGGTGATGGTGGTCATCGTACCGGAGCACGGCGGCGCGCTGAAGGGCGACAGAATGCAGATCTCAGGCCTGCGAGATATTCCCAGCCCCGCCATCACCAACGTCCCGGCGGGGGTGAAATTTTTTGGCATGAAAGCCCCGCATGAGGGCGCGCCGATTGATATTAACCAGCCGAGCAGCTACCTGGCGATTTCCGAACTGGTCGTACGCGCCGTGGACGGTAAGCTCTTTACCGAAGACAGTGTGAACTGGAACAAGCTGACCAGCAATCTGCCGCAAACCGCGCCGGTTTCAGAAAACGCCAATGCGGTGGTGATTCAGTATCAGGGTAAACCCTACGTTCGTCTGAATGGCGGCGACTGGGTGCCTTACCCGCAGTAAACCGAAAAAGGCCGCAAGGTTTCCCCTGCGGCCGGGTTCGGGCGCATGTTGCCATTACGGCGGACAGACGCTCAAAACGCGTTACTTCCTGTCACGTAGCCAGTTGACGATCAAACTGGCGATAATGCCAGCAATGATCGGCGCCGCCAGATCGTGCCAGAAGGCAACGCCCAACTGCGTAAGCGTCATATAGCCGCCTTGTTGCAATGGCAACCGTTCGCGGCTATCCTTAAAGTGTTTGGGTTCAAGTTAGCCCCCGTTTTGTTGCCAGGTTTTACCGAACAACGTGCGGGGGTTTTCTCTATCCAGCAACCTATGCCGCCGGGGATCAAGCCCCCGCAACATTGCGCCTCACCGGGTACACCCGGCTTGCTGCTGATATTACGGTAAAACGCCCGCCCCGGCACTGCACCAAAATGTAATCTGCGTGACGCTTCGCAGACGACGACTTTTATTTGCCAGAATATATTCAGCATTCCTGAGGCTGGCAGTCAGCCGCTCAATTCTGTAAATTATGCCTCCTCGCGGCCAGTCCCGGTGATACCGAAACCCTCATTCAGCATCCTGCGTCTATGACACATTCGCCTGTTGCGCCAGAGGAACGGCTAAAAGCAGGTATTACCGACGAACTTATCCGTCTTTCAGCGGGACCTGAAGATCCCGACAATATTATTCATGACCTTGAACGCGCCAGCAGAAAAGCAGCATTCTGACGATTGCGCGGCAAACCGCTGTCACCGGTTTGCCGCATCGGGTATCAAGGCACTATAGCCTGGTTATATGCAGCATTCGTTATGAGAGAGCTGCGTATATTTTGGGCAGGGGGCTCTATGCAGCACGACACATTACAATTAAATAACAGTAAAGCAACGACCACACCGCTTTCAACGAGATTACCGTTTACAAAATATGATTTTGGCTGGGTGCTCTTGTGTATCGGTATGGCGATCGGCGCCGGTACCGTATTAATGCCTGTGCAAATCGGTCTCAAGGGGATCTGGGTATTTATTACCGCTTTTATCATCGCCTATCCCGCTACCTATATTGTGCAGGATATTTATCTAAAAACGTTGTCTGAAAGCGAAACCTGTGACGATTATACCGATATTATCAGTCACTACCTGGGCAAAAACTGGGGCGTTTTTCTCGGTGTAATCTACTTTCTTATGATTATCCACGGGGTGTTTATTTACTCCCTGTCGGTTGTGTTTGATAGCGCCTCCTATATAAAAACCTTTGGCCTTACTGAGGCCGATCTTTCGCAGTCTATTATCTATAAGGTCGCGATTTTCGCCGTGCTGGTCGCGATTGCCTCCGGCGGAGAAAAGCTATTATTTAAAATTTCCGGCCCGATGGTGGTGGTGAAAGTCGGGATCATTCTGATATTCGGTTTTGCGATGATCCCGCACTGGAACCTTGATAATATTTCCGCCTTTCCCGCCGCATCGGTTTTCTTTCGCGACGTACTGCTCACTATCCCATTCTGCTTCTTTTCTGCGGTCTTCATTCAGGTGCTAAACCCAATGAACATCGCCTATCGTAAGCGCGAGCCTGACCGTGTGCTGGCTACCCGGATGGCGATTCGCACGCACCGCATTAGCTATATTACGCTGATTGCCATTATTCTCTTTTTCTCGTTCTCGTTTACCTTTTCGATTAGCCATGAAGAAGCGGTGTCCGCGTTCGAACAGAATATTTCCGCCCTGGCGCTGGCAGCTCAGGTGATTCCTGGACAGATAATCCACATTACCTCTACCATTCTCAATATTTTTGCCGTACTTACCGCATTCTTTGGTATTTATTTAGGTTTTCACGAAGCGCTTAAAGGTATTGTACTGAATGTATTGAGTCGCATTATGGATGTCAAAAACGTCAACCCACTGCTACTGACGTCTGGAATCTGTGTCTTTATCGTGGCTACTCTGGTTATTTGGGTTTCGTTTCGCGTCTCGGTACTGGTCTTTTTCCAGTTGGGCAGCCCGCTTTATGGTATTGTCGCGTGTATCATTCCCTTTTTTCTCATTTATAAAGTAACGCAACTGGAAAAATTACGCGGTCTGAAAACCTGGCTTATTCTGTTATATGGTATATTGTTGTGCCTGTCGCCGTTATTAAAATTGATTGAATAAGCCGTACCGGAGAGCAATGCCCGGTGACGCTACGCTTATCAGGCCTACAGATACGGTGTAGACTTGATAAAGCGCAGCGCCATCCGGTATAAAATGCAATCAACTCAGCGGTTTCTGCGGGTTTTCATCCTGATCGACGGCAAAGCAGGCCACTAACTGGCCGTCGTACTCTTTGAGCTGCGGCTGTAACTGCGTGCAGGGTCCGAAGCGACGGCGGCAGCGGGCGTTGAAGGCGCAGCCCGGCGGCGGATTCAGCGGGCTCGGCAACTCGCCGGTCAGCTTAATGCGCTCACGGCGATCGTCCGGATTCAGCCGCGGCGTGGCGGAGAGCAACGCCTGGGTATATGGATGACGTGGATTGTTAAAAATTTGCTCTTTGGTCCCTTTCTCCACGCAGCGGCCTAAGTACATTACCATCACTTCATCGGCGATGTGTTCCACCACCGACAGGTCATGCGAGATAAAGACATAAGACAATCCCATATCCTGTTGTAAATCCATCATCAGATTCAGCACCTGCGCGCGCACCGACACGTCGAGCGCGGAGACCGGTTCGTCGGCAATCACTACATCCGGGTCAAGCATCAGGCCACGCGCGATAGCAATACGCTGACGCTGACCGCCGGAGAACATATGCGGATAACGGTCGTAGTGCTCGGTTTTCAGCCCCACCTTCGCCATCATCGCCAGCGCTTTTTCTCGGCGCTGCGCTTTACTCAGGCTGGTATTGATCAGCAACGGCTCTTCCAGAATTTGCCCCACCTTCTTGCGCGGGTTGAGCGAACCGTACGGATTCTGGAACACGATCTGGATTTTCTGCCGCCGCAGTTTCTGCGCATGTGGGTCATGCTTGAGCAGATCCTGCCCCTGATAGTACAGCTCGCCGCCGGTTGGCGTTTCAATCATCGTTAGCAAACGGCCCAGTGTGGACTTCCCACAGCCGGATTCCCCCACTACGGCCAATGTTTTGCCGCGTTCGAGGTTAAACGACACCCCATCCAGAGCTTTTACCAGCCGTTCCGGAGAAAAAATCCCCTTCTTCACCGGATAATGTTTTTTCAGGTCGATAGCCCGCAACAGCGGCTGTTGCCAGGTGGCCTCATGCGTACTCATAGTGTGGGCCTCCCGGCATCATCAAGTGGGTAGTGACATTTCGACTGACGACCGCCATCAAGCAGATTCAGTGCAGGTTCTTCAACGCGACATGTGTCCGTCGCATAGGGGCAGCGTGGATTGAGCAGACAACCGGTCGGACGATCGTATTTCCCCGGCACTACGCCCGGCAGCGAGGCCAGACGCGCTTTATCCTGCGCAAACTCCGGCAATGCGCGTAGCAGCGCCTGCGTGTAAGGATGACGCGGCGCACGAAAAATATCCTGCGCATCGCCGGTCTCGACTACCTGACCGGCGTACATGACGATAATTTTGTGCGCCGCTTCCGCCACCAGCGCCAGGTCATGGGTAATCAGCACCAGAGCCATGTTCTCTTTTTGCTGCAACTCCAGCAGCAGTTCAATGATTTGCGCCTGAATGGTCACATCCAGCGCCGTGGTGGGTTCATCAGCAATCAACAGCTTTGGTCGACAAGCAATCGCCATCGCAATCATCACGCGCTGGCTCATACCGCCGGAAAGCTGATGCGGATAGACATCCAGACGCGAGGCCGGATCGGGAATGCCCACCTGGTTCAACAGGTCAATCGCCCGCTGACGACGGGTTTTCTTGTTCCCGCCCTGGTGTACCTTGATGGCTTCCATAATCTGGAAACCAACGGTATAGCAGGGGTTGAGGCTGGTCATCGGGTCCTGGAAAATCATCGCCACTTCGGCGCCCACCAGGTTGCGACGCTCCCTCTCGGAAATGCGCTTCAGATCCTGTCCGTTAAAGAGCAGGTTTGCCGCCATCACGCGGCCTGGGTAATCGATAAGCCCCATAATCGCCAGCGAGCTAACGGATTTGCCGGAGCCGGACTCGCCGACAATGCCGACCACTTCGCCCTGCTTCACGCTATAGCTGATGCGGTCGACGGCTTTGAACGGTGTCCCTTCGTCGCCGAAGTGTACCGATAATTGATCTACATTTAATAACGCCATCTCGAACCTCTTACTGCTTCAGTTTGGGATCGAGCGCGTCACGCAGACCGTCACCCATCAGGTTAAATGCCAGCACCGTCAGCAGAATCGCCAGCCCCGGGAAGGTCACGACCCACCAGGCGCTTTGCGCGAACTGCAGCACGTCAGAGAGCATGGTGCCCCACTCCGGCGTTGGCGGCTGCGCGCCCATGCCAAGAAAGCCGAGGGCGGCCATATCGAGAATAGCGTTAGAAAAACCGAGCGACGCCTGAACGATCAGCGGCGCAAGGCAGTTCGGGAAAATATTGACGAACATCTGACGCATCGCGCCTGCGCCCGCCACGCGGGAGGCGGTAACATAATCGCGGTTCACCTCTACCAGAACCGCTGCGCGGGTCAAACGAACATAGTGCGGCAGCGCTACAAACGTCAACGCCAGCGCAGCGTTGCCGATGGAGGGGCCGAAGATTGCCACCAGCACCAGCGCCAGCAGCAGGCTCGGCAGGGCCAGCATGATATCGACAACACGCATGATGATGTTATCGACCAGACCGCCGAAGTAACCCGCGACCAGGCCGAGAACAATCCCCATTACCAGCGACAGGACGACCACCAGACAGCCGACCAGCAGTGACAAACGCGCGCCATACATCAGGCGCGACAGGACATCGCGACCAACATCATCCGTTCCCAGAATATGCGCCCAACTGCCGCCATCCTGCCAGACCGGCGGCGCCAGCAGCGCATCGCGGAACTGCTCTGCCGGGTTGTGCGGCGCAATAAAGTTGGCGAACACCGCAATCAGGATCACGATGACAACATACGCCAGCCCGACAACTGCGCCTTTATTGCGTTTGAAATAGTGCCAGAACTCCTGCAACGGGGTCATCGGCGCCGGTGCGGCAATAACATTATTTTCAGTAACCTGTGACATGATGGCCCCTTACTTCTTATGCCGAATACGCGGGTTCACCACGCCGTACAGCAGATCTACCAGCAGGTTGACGAGAATAATCATCGTCGCTACCAGTAACACGCCGCCCTGAACTACCGGATAATCGCGGCGTTGTAGCGCATCGATCAGCCAGCGCCCCAGACCGGGCCACGAGAAGATAGTTTCTGTCAGAATCGCGCCTGCCAACAGCGTCCCGACCTGCAGGCCAATCACGGTGACAACCGGCAGCATGGCGTTACGCAGAGCATGGATGATAATAACCCGCATTCTGGTCAACCCTTTGGCGCGCGCGGTACGGATGTAATCCTCCCCCAACACTTCCAGCATCGAGGAACGGGTCATACGCACAATGACGGCCAGCGGGATTGTGCCGAGCACCATCGCAGGCAGGATCATATGCGCCAGCGCATCAATAAAGTTACCCTCTTCGCCCCAGATAGCGGTGTCGATCAGCATAAAGCCAGTCAATGGATTGGTGTCATCAAGAAACACCATATCGCTCACGCGCCCGGAAACCGGCGTCAGGTTCCAGTGGACGGAGACCAGCATAATCAGCATCATGCCCCACCAGAAGATCGGCATAGAGTAACCGGTCAGCGCCAGGCCAACGGCAGTATGGTCGAAAATAGAGCCGCGTTTGACGGCAGCCAGTACGCCAACCGGAATTCCCACCGCAGTGGCGAAAATCATGGCGCAGACGCCAAGTTCCAGCGTCGCTTTAAAGCGGGGCACAAACTCATCCCATACGGGGATGCGGCTTTTCAGCGAAATACCTAAATCGCCATGCATAACCCCCCAGATATAATGGAGGTACTGCTGCCACATCGGTTTATCAAGACCGAGTTCAGCCAGCAGTTGAGCATGACGCTCAGGGGAGATACCTCGCTCACCCGCCATGATCATCACCGGATCGCCCGGGATCATATGGACAAAGGCAAAGGTGAGAAGGGTAATACCGATAAACGTTGGGATGACGAGTCCCAAACGTCGGAGAATGAACTGCAACATAACCCGGATTCTCTCTCATGACGCACGGCCTGGAACCGTGAGTCTGTATTGCTCACAAATCTTATCCCGCTCAAAAACAGCCGAGGGGCGAATGGCGCTACGCTTATCCGGCCTGGAAAATCCGGGGCGTAGCGCTCTTTTAATTATTCGACAGAGACGTTTTCGAAGTGATGTTTGCCCAGCGGATCAACCACATAGCCTTTAACTTCTTTACGTACTGGCTCATAAACCGTGGAGTGAGCGATGATCAGCGCCGGCGCCTGGTCATGCATCACAACCTGGGCCTGTTTATAGAGTTCAATACGCTTGTTGTGGTCATCGGTCGCACGCGCTGGCTGAATCAGATCTTCAAACGGCTTGTAGCACCATTTTGAATAGTTAGAGCCTTGCTGCGCGGCATCACAACTGAACAGAGTGGCGAAGAAGTTATCCGGATCGCCGTTATCGCCGGTCCAGCCCATCATCACCGTCTGATGTTCGCCATCTTTAGCGCGCTTGAGATATTCGCCCCATTCATAGGTAACGATTTTGGCCTGAACGCCAATCTTCGCCCAGTCCGCCTGAATCATTTCCGCCATACGGCGCGCGTTCGGGTTATAGGGACGCTGTACCGGCATTGCCCACAGATCGATGGCAAAGCCTTTTTCCAGACCGGCTTCTTTCAGCAGAGCCTTCGCTTTTTCCGGATCGTAGGCGTAGTCTTTAACATCGTCGTTATAGCCCCACATTGTCGGCGGGATCAGGTTTTTCGCGGCAACGCCCGCCCCCTGATACACGGCTTCGATGATCGCCTCTTTATTCACTGCATACGTCAACGCCTGGCGAACTTTGACGTTATCCAGCGGTTTTTTCTGCACGTTATAAGAGAGATAGCCAACGTTCAGACCCGCCTGCTCCATCAGGTTGATGTTTTTATCCTGCTTCATACGGGCGATGTCAGCCGGGTTCGGATACGGCATCACCTGGCATTCATTTTTCTGCAGTTTAGCGTAACGCACAGAAGCGTCAGGCGTAATAGAGAAAACCAGGCGATCGATTTTCGGCTTGGTGCCCCAGTAGCCGTCAAAGGCTTTGTAAAGGATGCGGGAGTCTTTCTGATACTGCACCAGTTGGAACGGGCCAGTGCCCACCGGGTTCAGATCCACTTTTTCCGGCGTACCGGCTTTCAGCATATTGTCAGCATATTCTTTAGAAAGAATAGAGGCGAAGTCCATCGCTAAATCGGCGAGGAACGGCGCTTCCGGACGCGTCAGCACAAACTGCACGGTGTGGTCGTCTACTTTCTTCACTTCGCTAATCAGATCCGGCAGCCCCATACCTTCAAAGTACTCATAGCTGCCGCCAGACACTTTATGATACGGGTTCTGCGCGTTTTTCTGTCGGTCGAAAGAGAACACGACATCATCGGCATTCATCTCGCGCGTGGGTTTGAAATCCTTGCTGGATTGCCATTTCACCCCTTTACGCAGGTGGAACGTATAGGTTTTACCGTCTTCGCTGATATCCCACTTCTCAGCAAGAGCCGGGATCACTTCCGTAGTGCCGATTTTGAATTCCACCAGACGGTTGTAGATGGGCACAGAGCTGGCGTCATAAGTGGTGCCGGAAGTAAATAACTGCGGGTTGAACCCTTCGGGAGATCCTTCTGAACAATAAACCAGAGTTTTAGCCTGTACGCTTGCTGCAACGGTCATTGCCACGAGGCTCAGACCAAGCTTCAGCATCCCTGACTTCTTCAAGGAAATACTCATTCTTTTGCTCCAATTGTGATGTATGTTGTTTTGCCCTTTGCAGCGGCTTTTACCGCCCGGCCTTTTTTGTTTTTTACCTGGTCAGGTCAGTAGTGAGAGGTGGGGCTTCCGTTCGCATAAACGACTGAGTTGCAGTGCGGATTCTCCATAAAATGCCCCTCATTCCCTACAATCTGTCAACAGAATGTCAAAACGTCAATACAGGTAACCAGCTTTTACAACAACGGTGAGAATTAACAAACAAAGATTAAAAAAAGTTCAGAAGGGTATTTTCAGCAGGGAAATTTGTGCTACGCCGGTAACGTCAGAATAATTACCTTAATATTTAGAAACAGTTAGTGTTTAACTTTTATGCCGTAAACGCAAAAATTTTAAAAAAATGGCGCATATATGAGCGATTAATACCATGTACGTTAAAGCGTACAGCGCAAAATGCTACGTACGGCAGGCGGTAACGCAAAAAACGATTTACGCAAACGGCGGCAAAAGCAGTGGAATATGTCAGCAATGAGAGAATGGCTCGCCCTGCGGGCCGTTGCTCGCGCAACGTTCTCTCGCTTCGCTCGGGTCGAACCTCCCGCCTCCGGAGGTTCTCATCCTCGCTGGCTCCAGACGCAAAAAACCCTGCTCATTGAGCAGGGTTTTCAAATTTGGTCGGTGATAGAGGATGACTCACCACTACGTGGCTCGCCCTGCGGGCCGTTGCTCGCGCAACGTTCTCTCGCTTCGCTCGGGTCGAACCTCCCGCCCCCGGAGGTTCTCATCCTCGCTGGCTCCAGATGCAAAAAACCCTGCTCATTGAGCAGGGTTTTCAAATTTGGTCGGTGATAGAGGATTCGAACCTCCGACCCCTTCGTCCCGAACGAAGTGCGCTACCAGGCTGCGCCAATCACCGAATGCGGGCGCATCTTACTGCTCAGGCGCACGCCCGTCAATCCCTTAGTCGCAAAATACGATTCAATCGGCGAGAAAGTCGGCAGACGCCTTACTTCATGGCGACGTTCTGCGCATCGGGAATATGGCACCAGTTGTTATTCTGGTTAATGCCGCCATTCGGCGACGTGTATCCCAGGCAGCCCATTATCGTGTCGTACAGTTCCACATGACGCCGCGGCACTTTGATCTCCGCCTGTTGTTTCAGGTGAGCGAACATCTGCGCATACTGTGGATTGGCAAGGTATTTATCCGACATCCATACCAACATCGGAACGCGGAATTGCTCCGGCGGCGCCATGTTACGCGGCGTACCGTGCAAATGTTCACGCTCGTTAATCGACTCGCCATGGTCAGCCGCGTAGAACACAATCGCTTTTTTATTACGTAGCTGATCGAACACGCTGGTAATAAAATGATCAACATAGGTCACGGAGTTGTCATAAGAGTTGATCATCTGCGCTTTCGTGCAACCGCTATCCACCCCAACACACTCAGGCTTCCACTGAGCATAGCTACGCGGATAACGTTGCGTATAGTTAAAATGCGACCCTTTGGTATGCAGGATAATCAGGTGCTTACCCTCTGGATTCTGGGCAAGCGAGGTCTGCATCTCATCAATCAACAGCATGTCATCAACCGTTTTCCCACGATTACGCGGCTCCGCGCCGATCTGCTCGCGGTAGGAGATATTGTCCGCCATAGTATTGCTATAGAACCACATCTCGCTCTGCATGGCGTACAGATCGGAGCTGAACCCGAGCTGTTTGAGTACGGCAAAAACATTCTGCTCTTTTAGCGTACGCTGCGGGTTATTATCAGCGCCGCCTTCCCTTACAAACATGCAGCGTAACGAAAGCTTCGTCGCGGTATCGCAGGAATACCCGCGAAACGCCGCCAGATTTTTTTCCTGCGCCAGCTTCGGCGTGGTATTACGCTCGTAGCCGAAAATCCCCATATGATCCCAGCGGGTGGTTTCACCGATAATAAAAACAACGTAGGTATCATCATTATCTTTTGGCGCAACATAGGTAAATTTCTTTGCCGGGTTTATTAATGAATTATTGTCCGACGACTCATCCACCTGCGCCCACGCATACAGCCCTAGCGCAGATAACCAGTTTGAGGGCAAGTAGGAGTTCGCCACCACGCCGCCATAGCTGGGTAAATCGACTCCTGTCGCCCGCTCAACTTTTTTCTGCTGTACATCCAGCAAGCGGATAGGCGCCCACACCATCACGCCTGCAAGCGCCACCGCAGCGGCGCTGCGAAAACGCTGCCCCGGCGTACGCAACTGACGCAACAACGTATAGCGACAACGGTTACTCCAGATGAAGATTAGCGGAAGCGCGCTCACGACAATCAGCCATAATACGAAGTGCAGACCCACGACCTCTTTCGAGAGGTCGATGTCGGTGGTCATAACAGACGCAATAATGCCGTAGCCAATCACCACGTTCAGGAAGGTCATGTAATAACTGGCGCCAGCGGAAAACAGCACCACCAGCGTGGCCAGTACGCGCCAGACTCGTCGGCCAAACAGCGAAAGAAGGCGCAGTAAGAAGAACGTCACCAGCACCGTGGCGCCAAGTTCGACAACCGCAGAGAGTCCTTTCCAAATGGTAAACTCTTGCGCATAGCTACCAAAACGGCGGTAAAACACAGCGCAATTCATAAACAGACCGATATAGAGCGCGAGCAAGAAACTCAGTTTCTGCTGCGTCATCGATTTAATGTATCTCATGCAAACAAGCCCTGGAAATCGGGATAAAAACGACCTGTACAACGATTCTTTAATCAAACAGGTAAATATGCGGCTAACGCAGATGTGAGAAAGTCTACAAGCGCGGCTAAGTAGACCACAGGAAGCGCAAAAAGTGTCTATAGAGAATGTGATTGACCTATATATTTTTGTAAATATATAGACAGGGTATTAGCTGAACTTCTAATAAGTCCAGGCGGCGGTTTATCTCGTTAAAAGCGGGCGCTCACTCCCAGGGTATACAAATAATCACTATCCGTAGCGCTATTTTCCGCCTGGGAAAACGCTGCATACGCCGCCAGGTGCCGGTTAAGTAACATATCCGCGCCTACGGTCACATCCAGCCAGTTTCCCTCCTGGTTTACTGCGGTCATACGGCTCAATCCGGACTGCGCCTTCCAGATATTTTCCCCAAACTGCTGGTTATAGCTGATTTGCGCCCAGGGATGGACATCGCCGAACTGCGAGTTTACCCGCCAGCCTAACGTACTGACGCTGGCATGCCATAACGGATCGGTGAGCGTTAATGTCGTCGCGCTATCACCATATTCGTTATACATTGAAGCATTCGAACCGTCGTAATGCAGCGCCGCTACCGGCCCGGTGGTCACGCGCCGGGAAAGCGGAAAGTTCCAGCCCATACTGATACCGCTGGTCGCATCAAGCGGGGTGTCATCCGCCAGGCTAAGTACCGGCCCAACCGTGTTTTGCGTAAACTGAATGCGTTCGGCCAGAATGTCGTTGTAACTCGGTTGGTGATCGCTGTCCCAGGTATAGCGTTCCGTCGTATGCCCCGGAACCGCTTCAGCGATATATTCTTGTTGCCAGGCATATGCTGTATTGATAAAAAACGAGCAGGCCATAAGGCCCGCCAGACGACGCAATGTCCGGCGACCACGGCGTTTTTTTACAATCATCAACGCGACTCCAGAGTAGAGCCGAATTCGGCGATATTATTGTCATTGAATGAAGGATGTCGGGCAGCAACCCTGTATTAACTATTGTCCTTTTAGCGAGCCCGTCAAGGCGGGTTGAAGGAAATTTTCGCGATAACCACACTAACGAGGAAGTCTATGCAGCGTTGCGGCTGGGTCAGTCAGGAGCCCCTTTATATCGCCTATCATGACAACGAGTGGGGCATACCGGAAAAGGATGGCAGAAAGTTGTTGGAAATGATCTGCCTTGAAGGTCAACAGGCCGGTTTATCCTGGATCACCGTGCTTAAAAAACGAGAGAACTATCGCGCCTGTTTTCATCAGTTTGATCCCGTTCGCGTGGCTGCTATGCAGGAGGAGGACGTTGAACGCCTGCTACAGAATACGGGCATCATACGGCATCGCGGGAAAATTCAGGCCATCATCGGCAACGCCCGCGCGTATCTCGCGATGGAGCAAAACGGCGAACCTTTCGCCGATTTTGTCTGGTCATTCGTTGATGGCCAGCCGCAGATTACCCAGGCGACCAGCCTGGATGAGATCCCTACTTCAACACCAGCGTCCGATGCGCTTGCTAAGGCATTGAAAAAGCGCGGTTTCAAGTTTGTCGGTACGACTATCTGTTACTCCTTTATGCAGGCGTGCGGACTGGTCAACGACCATATTACCGGCTGTTTTCGCCATCCGGGAGAAAAACATGATTCGCCAATCCCAAAGTGAAGACATGGCGTCTATTCTGGCGCTGTGGATGAAAAGTACCATTTATGCCCATCCCTTTATTGAAGAACGTTACTGGCACGAGAGCGAAGCGATTGTACGCGACGTCTATTTACCCGCCGCGCAAACCTGGGTATGGGAGGAAAATGGATTACTGAAAGGCTTCGTCAGCATGCTGGAAGCCCGTTTTGTCGGGGCGCTGTTTGTCGCCCCCGACGCGTTAAGACACGGTATTGGTAAAGCTCTGCTGGAGTATGTGCAGCAACGTTTTCCGCTGCTGAGCCTGGAGGTTTATCAGAAAAACCAATCAGCCGTAAACTTCTACCATGCGCTCGGTTTCCGTATTGAAGATAGCGCCTGGCAAGAGGATACTTGCCATCCCACCTGGATTATGAGTTGGCAGGCGGATCAAACGCTGTAAGCGGTAACGCCGGGCCGGTATATTTCTCAAACCAGACCAGCGCGGTGTTGCCCGCACAACCGTTCCCCAGTCGGGAGCTGGGAAGATCTTTTGTCAGGACGTTTACCGCGCCGTTTTTACATATACCGCTTGCGGTAGGTTCAGGGTCTGGCCATGCGCCTTCGTGAATACAGATGACGCCGGGCCGAATCCCTTCGGTAACGACCGCGCCCGCCAGAATCTGTCCGCGATGATTCCAGACGCGTACCGTATCGCCATCAACGATTCCGCGCCCTGTCGCATCCTGCGGATGAATCGTCACCGGTTCGCGTCCCGCGACCGCATAGCGTTCCCGTAACGAACTGTAGTTAAGCTGGCTATGCAGGCGGTGCGCCGGATGTGCGGAAAGTAGCTGAACCTGTCCCGCGTCGGCGTTACCGTGCCACTCATCCGGCACAAGCCACATCGGATGGCCGGGACAATCCGCGTAACCATAGCTGGCAATGTGCGCAGAATAGATTTCGATTTTACCGCTGGCCGTTTTTAGCGGATGATTATCAGGATCGCGGCGGAAATCCGCAAAGCGCACAAACTGCGCGTTGACGGGATTTTCCGGCATTTCCAGTAAACGGTTAGCCTGCCAGAATTCGGTAAATGGCGGCAAAGTCACCCCCTGGCTGGCGCCACGCTGGGCGGCAATATTGTAGAAGGTCTCCAGCCACGCCAGCTCACTTTTTCCTTCGGTGAACCGTGCGTAACCGCCGGATTCCCATCGTTCACTCAGTTCGGCAAAAACATCAAAATCATTCCGCGCCTCCCACTGAGGCGGCACTACCTGCTTCATCGGCGCCAAATGCTGATGGCTATAGTCGCCAGTCATGGTCAGATCGTTACGTTCATAGCTGGTGGTTGCGGGCAGAACAATATCCGCATGTTTCGCCGCGGCCGTCCAGAAACATTCAGAGATGACGACCAGCTCCGGTTTTTGCCACGCGCGAATCAGACGATTAGTGTCCTGATGATGGGTGAAGTTCGCGCCGCCCGCCCACCAGATAAAACGTATATCCGGGAAGCGGCAATCCATACCATTGTGCTGGTAAAACCCACCGGGGTTTTCCAGCGCATCGACAATACGCGCCACCGGTATTTTATCTACCGCATCAACGCCGCCCGGGATGCTCCCCTGCATCGACGCTAACACAGCGGCGCGGCGCGTCGGGTTGCCGCCGTTAGCAAAGTGATAAGAAAAACCAAACCCGCCGCCTGGCGTACCAATTTGTCCCAGCATCGCGGCAAGCGTTACGACCATCCAGTGTTTTTGCTCGCCAAACTGCTGACGCTGCATTCCCCAGCCGGCCATCAGCATGGTGGTGTTATGATGAAATATTTCCGCCAGTTCACGGATTTTCACCGCAGAAACGCCGCAAATTTCCGCCGCCCATTCCGCTGTTTTGGCCATACCGTCGGTCCCGCCCAAAAGATAGTCGGCGAAGCGCTCATAACCCGTCGTGCAGCGAGCAAGAAACGTCTCATCCTGCCAACCATTTTCCACCAGCGTATGGGCGATCCCTAACATTAGCGCCACATCGGTACCCATATGCGGGGCGATCCACTCCATCTTATCGCCAAAAAAATCGACGCTTTCCGAACGCATTGGGTCGATGCAGATCAGGCGTTTACCGCTTTTTCGTAATGCCGCAAAATAATCGAGACCCTGTTCATCCGAGGCGTTCCAGGCAATTTTCAGAGTATTAAGCGGATTCGCGCTCCAGAGCACCACGACATCGCTGTGTTCCAGCACCACCGGCCAACTAGTCTGCTGCTGGTAAACCTCGTTGCCGCCCACCACATAAGGCATGATAGCCTGCGCCGCGCCGGTGGAATAATCGCCAAGATGGCCGGTATATCCCCCTGCCAGCGCCATATAACGCTGTAATAGCGTGGCCGCTTTATGCAATACGCCGTTCGAGCGCCAACCGTAGGAACCGGCGAAGATGGACGACGGTCCATAACTTTCGCGAATACGTTTGTGCTGAGCGTGGATCAGATCCAGCGCGTCATCCCAACTTACGCGAACAAACTCATCCTGCCCGCGTACGCCTTGCGGCTTATCGGGCGAAGCCAGAAACCCTTTACGCACCATCGGAAAGCGAACCCGCGTTTTACTGTGTACCTGGTCATGCACAACGGTTTGCAGGGAGTTCTGGTGTGCCGTCGGGAGTTCGCCATACGAGGCAAAAATACGTTCTCCGTCGGTTTCAACGCGGAGTGGCCCCCAGTGTGCGGCGGTCAATATTGAATGGCGCGATGGTGCGTGAGTCAAGGTTCGCTCCTGAATTATTAGGATTATTTATTTTGCCGATCAATGTTACTTACAAATTTCAGAGTTTTCCCTGGAATTTTCTTCATGTAGAGACGTCATAATCAACCGCCACGGTCGCTGTGGTAAAAATAAAAAAGTGATAAGGATTTAAAATGAAAAAACGTGTATTTGTGATTGCTGCCATCGTGAGCGGCGCCCTGGCGGTATCTGGCTGCACAACAAACCCTTACACCGGCGAACGCGAAGCAGGTAAATCCGGCATTGGCGCGGGTATCGGATCGCTGGTCGGCGCAGGCATCGGCGCGCTTTCCTCCTCTAAAAAAGATCGCGGTAAAGGCGCGCTGATTGGCGCGGCGGCGGGCGCGGCGCTGGGCGGCGGCGTCGGTTACTACATGGACGTACAGGAAGCGAAACTGCGCGACAAAATGCGGGGTACTGGCGTTAGCGTGACGCGAAGCGGCGATAATATCATTCTGAATATGCCGAATAACGTCACCTTCGACAGCAGTAGTGCGACGCTGAAACCGGCAGGCGCTAACACGCTGACCGGCGTAGCGATGGTGCTGAAAGAGTATCCCAAGACCGCCGTCAATGTGGTGGGCTATACCGACAGTACCGGCAGCCACGATCTGAATATGCGTCTGTCGCAGCAGCGTGCTGACTCCGTCGCCAGCTCGCTGATCACCCAGGGCGTCAACGCCAGCCGCATCCGTACCAGCGGAATGGGCCCGGCGAATCCGATCGCCAGCAACAGTACGGCAGAAGGTAAGGCGCAAAACCGCCGCGTCGAAATTACCTTGAGCCCATTGCAGTAAACTACCGTGCCGGGTAAGGCGGTACGCTTTACCTGGCCTGCATTACTCCCTCACCAGACCGGATACACGTCGCATTAGTCGGTAATCATTCACCACAACACGGCAGCCAGCAGAGTGGAAATCGGCTGGTCGATCATGGCTAAGCGGGTTAATAATGGGCCTGTTCCGGTTGGCGCACGCCGCGCTTACCTTTTGATTACGGAGAGTCGCATGAAGCCGTCCATCATTCTCTACAAAACCCTGCCTGATGATTTACTGCATCGCCTGGAGAGGCATTTTACCGTCACCCAGGTACCGAATTTACACCCGGAAACAGTAGCACGACACGCGCAGGCGTTTGCCAGCGCGCGAGGTCTTCTGGGCGCCAGCGAAACCGTTAACCGCGCGCTGCTGGAGAAGATGCCGGCGCTACGCGCGGCGTCGACCATCTCGGTGGGATACGATAATGTCGATGTGGACGCCCTTACTGCCCGTAAAATAGTCCTGATGCACACGCCTGCCGTTTTAACGGAAACGGTTGCCGATACGATGATGGCGCTGATGCTGGCCACTGCCCGCCGCGTGGTGGACGTCGCAGAACGGGTGAAAGCGGGTAAGTGGACGGACAACATTAGTCCGGCGTGGTTTGGCGTCGATGTTCATCACAAAACGCTCGGTATCGTGGGCATGGGGCGTATCGGGATGGCGCTGGCGCAGCGGGCGCACTTTGGGTTTACCATGCCGATTCTCTATAACGCCCGTCGGCGACATCAGGAGGCGGAAGATCGGTTTAACGCCCGCTACTGCGACCTGGATACGTTGTTGCAGGAGGCCGATTTTGTCTGCGTGATCCTGCCGCTAACGGCAGAAACGCGACATCTGTTTGGCGCAAAACAGTTTGCCAGCATGAAATCGTCCGCCATTTTTATTAATGCCGGACGCGGCCCGGTGGTCGATGAAAACGCGCTGATTGCCGCGCTGCAAAACGGTGAACTATATGCGGCAGGTCTGGATGTCTTTGAACATGAACCGCTATCCGTGGATTCGCCCCTGCTGAGCATGTCTAACGTCGTCGCGGTACCGCATATCGGCTCGGCAACACATGAGACTCGCTACAACATGATGGCCTGCGCGGTGGATAATTTGATTGATGCGCTGCTGGGAAAAATTGAGAAGAACTGCGTCAATCCGCAAGCGGCGGGATAACGCTGCAGGCCCGATAAGCGCTGGCTTGCGCTTATCGGGCAGACTGTCATTACTGAGTCGCGTTTACCGCCGCTGTCCAGGCCTGATTAAACGCCTGATGCTGCGAGGCCAACGGACCAATCAGCGCATTATATTGGCTGGCCTGCTGTGAGGTCGGGAACTGAATGCCGTTCGCGACAAAGCTCACCTGCTCGCCCTGTTGCGCAATATAATCGCCCACTTGTACCAACTGCTGCGTAAAGATCTGCGCCGCCGGGATCAGCGGCTGCAAAGCATCTGCCGGCACGGTGACCACTTTTTTGTAGACCTGATCAAACACCGGCTTCAGGTCGTCGGCCTGCTTTAACGCGCCATGCGCGGCATCTGCCTGCAGTTTTGCATTCTGCAACTGTTGCGCCAGTACGCCTAACGAACCATTTGCCTGCCGCAGCGGCTCGCGTTGCGTCATATAATCCTGCGGAACGCGGATGGCGTTAACGCTATCGACCACCGGACGCAGACCGGAATCCATCGCCTGATTGACCTGCTGCGAGTAGCCATACAGTATCGCGTAATCAGACACGAACGGACCAAACTGTTTTTTCTGATCGGCCGTCAGCGTTGGTAAACGCTCACCGCTACGCATTGCTGTATTCTGCAGGAAATCGACAAACGCTTTGCGCTGATCGCCTTCTTTATCAAAACACCCGCTCAGGCTAAACACCATTAATAACGCCACAACAGGCGCAAACCAGCGAGAGCAGGACTTACCTGTCGCCATTGTTAATACTCCTTTCACCCAAAAATGCGCATAACGACACCTGCGTGCCTGACGGCTTACAAGGATAGTCCAGGTCAGGCTTGCAGGATACCCTTTCCACACGATCTTGTAGCGGAAAATTATGTTTATCTGCATCAGTACTTAATTTGTTATTTTATTGTTAATTTTTAACCTGACACTTCGATAAAAAACGCGGCAAGAAAGCTTTCCAGCGGGTAATGTAATATTTTTTTAATCTTTACAATTATTTTCTGAAAGACGGATATATCTTCCTGGATCAAATTGTTAGCGTCCTAAAAGTCGCGTAGCGTAAGTCATCGAAACGACTCGATAGCGCTTCTTGACGGCGCGTCGCCCCCACCCGCAAGTTTCCCGACTATTCTTAAGAGGCTTCGTGCACTTCACGATCCCGCTGTGTGATTTACAGGAGTTCTCAATGGAATATAAAGATCCGATGTTTGAGCTGCTGAGCAGCCTGGAACAAATTGTTTTTAAAGATGAAACGCGAAAGATCACCCTGACGCAAAAACCCAATCCTTTTACCGAATTTGAACAGTTACGGCGAGGAACGGGACTAAAAACAGATGAATTCGCCAGAGCGCTGGGCGTAACGGTTGCCATGGTTCAGGAATGGGAATCGAAACGCGAAAAACCCACGCCAGCAGAGCTCAAATTGATGCGCCTGATACAGGCAAACCCACGCTTAAGTAAGCAATTGATGGAGTAATTTTTACCACTTTCTGTTTTAACGGTCCTGCGTAAGGGCCGTTTCCCCCGTCCGATTCCTGGTCTGGAGAAATAAAGTAAAATAAAAGTTGCATCGCCCGGCATTACATGAGTTAATGTGCTCAACGGTTTGACGTACAGACCATTAAAGCAGTTTAGTAAGGCAAGTCCCCTTCAAGAGTTATCCATTAGATACCCCTCGTAGTGCGCATTTCCTTAACGCTTAAAAAATCTGTAGAGCACGCCATAACGCCGAAAGGCACACTTATTTTTTAAAAGGTAATACACTATGTCCGGTAAAATGACTGGTATCGTAAAATGGTTCAACGCTGATAAAGGCTTCGGCTTTATTACTCCTGATGACGGTTCTAAAGACGTGTTCGTACACTTCTCCGCCATTCAGAACGATGGTTACAAATCTCTGGATGAAGGTCAGAAAGTTTCCTTCACCATCGAAAGCGGCGCTAAAGGCCCGGCAGCTGGCAACGTAACCAGCCTGTAAGCTTAAAAAGCTCAAAATTGAAGATCCCTGCCTGATGGCGGGGATTTTTTTATGCCAATTTCCCTCTCTCCCCCTGCATAACTTTGCATTACTTTACCCTGCGTCCCTTTGACCTTTCCCTTAGGGGAACCCCTATAGTAGGCAAGGATATTGTTCACAAGGAATTGAAGTTATGTCGAAATCATCATGGTTATTACTTTTGGGTTTATGCGTCAGCGGCTCCGCGCTTGCGACATCCTCAGAATCCGCTTTTCTGGCGCAACACGGGCTGGCAGGAAAAACGGTTGAGCAGATGGTGGATACTATTGATCAGACGCCGCAGAGCCGTCCTTTGCCTTACTCTGCGTCGATTACCAGTACCGAGCTCAAATTATCTGACGGAGAGCAGATTTATACGCTGCCGTTAGGCAACAAATTCTATCTCTCTTTTGCGCCCTATGAGTGGCGGACACACCCCTGCTTTAACCACAGCCTTTCCGGCTGTCAGGGAGAAATGCCGAATAAACCGTTCACTGTAAAAGTGACAGATAGTAAAGGCGCTGTCATCGTACAAAAAGAGATGCAAAGCTATCGAAACGGATTTATCGGTGTCTGGCTACCGCGCAATATGGAGGGGACGCTCGAAGTAAGCTACAACGGCAAAACGGCATCACATGCCATTGCCACCAAAGATGACAGCCAGACCTGCCTGACAGAATTACAGTTGCTTTAACTGGTGAAACCTATAAAAAAACCTGCCCGAAAGCAGGTTTTTATTTATTAACTGAACGCTTATTGCAGTAACGAAATATCCGCTACCTGCAGGAACAGTTCGCGTAGTTTCGACAACAGCGTCAGACGGTTGATACGGACATCTTTCTCTTCCGCGTTAACCATTACATTTTCGAAGAATTCATCCACTGGCGCGCGCAGAGCGGCCAGCTCAATCAACGCTTCCTGATAACGGCCATCGGCAAAGTACGGCTGAAGCTTATCACGCAGTACAACCAGATGTCTGGCCAACTCGATTTCCGCCGCTTCTTTCAGTACGGAAGCGTGAACGATGTCATTCAACGTTTCGTCAGACTTCGCCAGGATGTTGGAGACACGCTTATTCGCCGCCGCCAGCGCGGAGGCTGCGTCCAGGGTACGGAAGTGAGACACCGCCTTCATGCGGGCATCAAAATCTGCCGGACGAGTCGGACGACGCGCCAGTACCGCCTGGATGGTATCAACCGTATAACCTTCATCCTGATACCAGGCGCGGAAGCGACCCAGCATAAAGTCGATAACGTCATCGACGACGTTGGCGTTGGTCAGCTTGTCGCCATACAGACGCACCGCCTCTTCGGTCAGCGTTTGCAGATCAAGAGCGAGGTTCTTCTCAACGATGATGCGTAGCACGCCCAGCGCGGCGCGGCGCAGTGCAAACGGGTCTTTGTCGCCTTTCGGATGCTGACCAATACCGAAGATACCCGCCAGGGTATCCATCTTATCGGCAATCGCCACCGCGCAGGCTACCGGGTTAGACGGCAGGTCATCACCGGCAAAACGCGGCTGATACTGTTCGTTCAGCGCCACGGCAACATCTTCCGCTTCGCCATCATGGCGCGCGTAGTGCATCCCCATCACGCCCTGCGTATCGGTGAACTCGAAGACCATATTGGTCATCAGGTCGCACTTGGAGAGCAGGCCCGCACGAGTGGCGTGGTTGACGTCAGCGCCAATCTGACCGGCAATCCAGCCCGCCAGCGCCTGAATACGGTCGGTCTTATCGCGCAGCGTGCCCAGTTGTTGCTGGAACAGCACGGTTTGCAGACGCGGCAGATGGTCTTCCAGACGTTTTTTACGGTCGGTATTGAAGAAGAATTCAGCATCCGCCAGACGCGGACGCACCACCTTCTCGTTACCCGCGATGATTTGCTGCGGATCTTTCGACTCGATGTTGGCGACGAAGATAAAATTCGGCAGCAGCTTGCCCGCGTTGTCATAAACCGGGAAATACTTCTGGTCGCCCTTCATGGTGTACACCAGCGCTTCGGCAGGCACGGCGAGGAATTTCTCTTCGAATTTCGCCGTCAATACTACCGGCCATTCCACCAGCGAGGCGACCTCTTCCAGCAGGCTTTCGCTCAGGTCAGCATTGCCGCCAATCTTGCGTGCCGCCTCTTCTGCATCCGCTTTGATTTTGGCTTTACGCTGTTCATAATCGGCAATGACTTTACCGCGCTCCAGCAGAATTTGCGGGTACTGATCGGCATTGTCGATGGTGAACTCCGGCTCACCCATAAAGCGATGACCGCGAATCACGCGATCGGACTGAATCCCCAGAATGGTCGCCGGAATGACGTTATCGCCCAACAGTAGGGTTACAGTATGCACCGGACGCACGAAGTGCACGTCAGACGCGCCCCAGCGCATCAGCTTTGGAATGGGCAGTTTCGCCAGAGCGGTAGCAACCATGTTTGGCACCAACACTTCGGTACTTTCGCCCTTCACGTGGGCGCGATACAGCAGCCATTCGCCTTTGTCGGTCTTCAAACGCTCGGCCTGGTCAACGGTAATCCCGCAGCCGCGCGCCCAGCCTTCTGCCGCTTTGCTCGGTTTGCCTTCGGCGTCGAACGCCTGAGCAATCGCCGGACCACGTTTTTCGACTTCGCGATCGGGCTGAGATTCAGCAAGGTGCGCCACTTTCAGCGCCAGACGACGCGGGGCGGCAAACCATTCAACGTTACCGTGCGCGAGACCAGCGTTATCCAGCTCCGCAGTAAAATTCGCAGCAAAGGACTCCGCCAGGCTGCGCAGGGCTTTTGGCGGCAGCTCTTCAGTGCCGATTTCCACCAGAAAAGTTTTCTCAGACATGGCCGCCTCTTATTTCTCTTTGTTGCACATCGGGAAGCCGAGGGCTTCACGGGAAGCATAATAAGCTTCCGCCACTGCTTTGGTCAGGGTGCGAATACGCAAAATGTAACGCTGACGTTCGGTGACGGAGATGGCTTTACGCGCATCCAGCAGGTTAAAGCTATGGGCGGCTTTCAGAATACGCTCGTAGGCCGGTAGCGGCAGCGGATTTTCCAGCGCCAGCAGTTGCTGGGCTTCTTTTTCATACTGCTCAAAGCAGGTGAATAAGAAATCTACATCGGCATATTCAAAGTTATAGGTGGACTGCTCCACTTCGTTCTGATGGAACACGTCGCCGTAAGTGGTTTTACCCAATGGGCCGTCGCTCCAGACCAGGTCGTACACGCTGTCTACGCCCTGAATGTACATCGCCAGACGTTCCAGACCGTAGGTGATTTCACCGGTCACCGGTTTACATTCCAGACCGCCAACCTGCTGGAAATAGGTGAACTGCGTGACTTCCATACCGTTCAGCCACACTTCCCAGCCGAGCCCCCAGGCGCCCAGCGTCGGGTTTTCCCAGTTATCTTCCACGAAGCGAATATCGTGGATAGTTGGATCCATACCCAGCTCTTTCAGAGATCCAAGGTACAATTCCTGAATGTTGTCCGGGGAGGGCTTAATCACCACCTGAAACTGATAGTAGTGCTGTAAACGGTTCGGGTTTTCGCCATAGCGACCGTCGGTCGGACGACGAGAAGGCTGCACATAAGCAGTCGCCATCGGCTCTGGCCCCAACGCGCGCAGGCAGGTCATTGGGTGAGAGGTTCCCGCGCCGACTTCCATGTCCAATGGTTGAACAATGGTGCAGCCCTGGCGAGCCCAGTAATCCTGTAAGGTCAGGATCAAGCCCTGGAAGGTCCTGGTATCAAACTTTTGCATATTATTTCGTGCTGGATACGTGTGGATTTAAAGGAAGGAGCCAGTATACCCGCTGGATGCGAGATATACAGTATGAAACAGGTTTGTTTCGCGAAAATTGCCTGATTTCGCGGCATCACACTTCACCAGGCCCGGCTTTTACCGCATAGAAAGATGTAAAAACTGCCCATCTGCATCAAAAGAGCAGACAAAACTCTCTTTACGGAAGGTATTACCGCGCATCTCATAGCTCCCCTGAAACTGTTCGAAGCCGGTAACATCAATTTCCTGTGCGCCAGTATTGTAACGCCGCGCCGCCTGATCTTTACACAATGTTTCCATATCCAGCGTACGAACCGGGCTAATTTTACTTTGCTGGGCTTTCTGCGTCGGTGGTTGTGTCGCGGTGCATCCCACCAGCGCGATGGCTATCATCACAGGAAAGAAATACTTCATTATCATTTTTATTACCGTCTGGTTTGCTGGTCAGTCTTATTATTATTAAGGTTTGTGGGTAACAGACGCATTGTGCGAATCTCTTTACGCCATCACAAGATGTAGCGTAAAAAGTCGGATTTTTCCAGTGGCCGCCGCACTGGAACCCTATTGGAACAGAACCTGAGGAACTGATGCAGCCTAAAATTCACTGGATTGATAACCTGCGCGGGATCGCCTGTTTAATGGTGGTGATGATCCATACCACAACGTGGTATATCACCAATGCTCACAGCGTCAGCCCGTTAAACTGGGATATTGCGAATATCCTGAATTCGGCTTCGCGAGTTAGCGTTCCCCTGTTTTTTATGATTTCAGGCTATCTTTTTTTTGGCGAGCGCAGCGCGCAGCCGCGGCATTTTTTACGTATCACCCTCTGTCTTATCTTTTACAGCGTTGTCGCTCTGGCTTACATTTCACTTTTTACTTCGATCAACGTCGGGCTCTCGCTAAAAAATGTGCTGCAAAAACCCGTGTTTTATCACCTGTGGTTTTTCTTTGCGATTGCGGTGATCTACCTGGTATCGCCATTAATCCAGGTAAAGAATGTGAGCGGCAAAATGCTCCTGACGCTGATGGTAATCATTGGTATTATTGCTAACCCTAATACTGTACCGCAGAAAATCGGCGGCGTTGAATGGTTGCCCGTCAACCTGTATATCAGCGGCGACACGTTCTATTACATTCTCTACGGTATGCTGGGCCGCGCCATTGGAATGATGGAGACGCAAAAGCAATCGCTAACCCTTATCTGCGCCGCCCTGTTCATCATCGCGGTATTTATTATTTCTCGCGGCACACTGCATGAATTGCGCTGGCGTGGAAATTTTGCCGATACCTGGTATCTGTATTGCGGTCCTATGGTATTTATTTGCTCTGCCTCATTGTTCACTGTGGTTAAAAATAAGCTGAATGCGCGGACGTTACCCGGGCTGGGGCTTATCTCCCGCTATTCATTGGGTATTTATGGTTTCCACGCGCTGATTATTCATGCGTTACGCACCAATGGACTGGAGTTAAAACGTTGGCCGCCGTTGGATATCGTGTGGATTTTTGCCGCGACGGTGGCAGGAAGCCTGCTGCTTTCTATGCTGTTACAACGCATTGATAAACGGAAATGGGTTAGCTAAACGACAATGATGGCTCCGGCCATCATTCATCATCACTGTAGGAAGCGTAAAGATCGGTTCCATACATACTTAATCCTAGCGCCACCAGACAAAGCATTTTCAACGCGCCCGCAAGCTCCAGATTAAATATGCCGACCGCAACCATACCAATGCCAAGCAACAGTAAATATTTGCAGCGGGAAAGCAGGCGGTCATTACCCGTGTGTTCCTGGCGAATCAATATTGGGAAACCACACATGACCATTGCCGCAAAAAAATATCCCTTTTCGCTTAATGTATGGCAGGCTGGCCACAGTCCCACCAAATATACCACTGCGCCGACGGCCAACATTCCCAAACTGAATGCCCGTTTTCCACGCGTAACGTTATCGTCCATATCACTCTCCTTGTGGTTGAGTGAAACACATTAAGCGAAGAAATAGCGATGAAAAAGGCACCTGCTCAGCAATAATATAAAAATCAGAAAACACACATACTTACTTCGATATAATTCAATAAAATCAATACGTATGACAAATGCCTTTCAGCCAAAACCAAAAGGCATTCTGACCTATGACATCAACGGCAGCAGTTGCTGGTAGAGTCGGTGGAAAATTTCACGACGTTGTTGATAAATCGCATAACGTTGCACATCAGGATAATGCGACTGCTCCAGCGGCAACGGCGGCAACACATCGGCGAACGGCGTCTGTTTATTCACCGCAATTTGCGCCAGGCGCGCCGCCCCCAGCGCCGGCCCCACATCGCCGCCAGTACGATAATCAAGCTGCAGCCCGCTAATATCAGATAGCATCTGACGCCAGTATTCGCTGCGCGCCCCGCCGCCGATAAGCGTCACGCTGGCGGGTTTGACGCCACAGGCATGAACCACGTCCATGCCGTCCGCCAGGGCATACCCCACGCCTTCCAGAACCGCGCGCGCCAGTTCCGCCGGGCCGTGCTGATGGGTTAAACCAAAGAAAACGCCTTTTGCCTGCGGATTATTGTGCGGCGTGCGCTCGCCGGAAAGATACGGCAAAAACCAGACCGGATCGGTATGCTCATCCGCTTGCTGCGCGGCGGCAATCAGCGCCGGGACGTTCGCCAGCCCGGTAAGTTTAGCCGACCAGTCCAGACAAGAGGCGGCGCTCAGCATCACAGACATTAAATGCCAGCGTTCCGGCAGCGCATGGCAAAAACTGTGTACTGCGCTTTCCGGTTTACTCAGAAAGCCGTCGCTGACGGCAAAATAGACGCCCGATGTTCCGAGCGAGAGCATCGCCTGTCCGGCATCAATCATTCCTACGCCGACCGCGCCAGCCGCATTGTCGCCGCCGCCCGCCACCACGGGTACTGTTGGCATTCCCCATGCGCTGGCTACCTCCGGCAGCAACGTTCCGGTAATTTCACTACCTTCAAATAACGCGGGCATCTGCTGTCGGGTTAAATGACAGGCGTTGAGCATAACGTCGCTCCAGTCGCGCTTTTTCACGTCCAGCCACATCGTTCCCGCCGCATCCGACATATCGCTGGCAAAGACGCCCGTCATTCGCAGCCGCAGAAAATCTTTCGGCAACAGGACTTTGTCTATCTGGCGGAAAATATCCGGCTCGTGGCGCTGCACCCAGACTAATTTGGGCGCGGTAAAGCCGGGCATCATCAGATTACCGGTTATCGCACGCGACTGCGGCGCCTGTTTTTCCAGCCAGGCGCACTCTTCGCTACAGCGTCCGTCATTCCATAAAATCGCCGGACGCAAAACCTGCTGCCGGCTATCCAGCAACGTCGCGCCATGCATTTGTCCTGCAATCCCTAACGCCCGGACACCACTTAACGACTGTTGCCGGCCTAAACCTTTAACCGCGCGATCCGTCGCCTGCCACCACTGCTCTGGCTCCTGTTCCGACCATAAGGGATGCGGACGCGATACGGTCAGTTTTTCAGTATGCGTAGCCAGCACATCGCCCTGCTCATTCAACAGGATGGCCTTTACACCCGATGTACCAAGATCGATCCCGATATACATAATGTGGGTTCCTTTACCGAAAGCGCCCGGCAGCGCTACGCTTACCGGGCTAACCACCACCACTGGCCGGACTCACGCGGAGTCGTCCGGCAGGTATATTTATTTATCAAATAGATAACGGTTAACCAGATTTTCTAACAACTCCTGATGACCGCTTTGATGTACCGGCGCCAGATTGTGCTGCTCCGCGTACTGCGCCAGTTCGCCTAAGGAGAGTTGTCCTTTCAGGATTTGCTGCCCCAGTTCACCATTCCAGCCGGCGTAGCGCTTCGCCACGCGTTTATCCAACTCGCCGTCTTTAACCATACGCGCGGCGATTTTCAGCGACAACGCCATCGTATCCATCGCCCCGATATGCCCGTAGAACAGATCGTATTTATCGGTGCTCTGGCGACGGACTTTGGCGTCGAAATTAAGACCGCCGGTCGTGAAGCCGCCCGCTTTCAGAATTTCGTACATCACCAGCGCGTTCTCTTCAACGCTAATGGGGAACTGATCGGTATCCCAACCCAGTTGCGCATCGCCGCGGTTGGCATCAACGGAGCCAAAAATACCCAGCGCGATAGCGGTCGCGATCTCATGGTGGAACGAGTGGCCCGCCAGCGTCGCGTGGTTCGCCTCAATGTTCACTTTGACTTCTTTTTCCAGACCGAACTGTTTGAGGAAGCCATAGACCGTTGCAACATCATAATCGTACTGATGTTTTGTCGGTTCCTGCGGTTTCGGTTCAATCAGCAGGGTGCCCTGGAAACCGATTTTATGTTTGTGCTCGACCACCATTTGCATAAAGCGGCCAATCTGTTCGCGTTCCTGGCGCAGATCGGTATTCAGCAACGTTTCATAGCCTTCGCGTCCGCCCCACAGTACGTAATTTTCGCCCCCCAGTTTATGCGTGGCGTTCATTGCCGTAACCACTTGCGTCGCTGCCCAGCTAAAGACCTCCGGGTCCGGGTTAGTGGCGGCGCCTGCGCCATAGCGCGGGTTGGTAAAGCAGTTCGCCGTTCCCCACAGCAGTTTTACGCCGCTCTGCTCCTGTTTCGCCGCCAGCACATCCACCATCTGCGCGATGTTGTTTTTATACTCTTTCAACGACGCGCCTTCCGGCGACACATCCACGTCATGGAAACAATAAAAAGGCACATTCAGTTTGTGGAAAAACTCAAACGCCACGTCCGCTTTGCGTTTCGCCAGTTCCAGCGCTTCGCCCGGTTGCTGCCACGGACGGTTAAATGCTCCCACGCCAAACATATCCGCGCCGTTCCAGCAGAAGGTATGCCAGTAACAGGCCGCGAAACGCAGGTGATCTTCCATACGTTTGCCTAAAACCAGCTCATCAGGGTTGTAATGACGAAATGCCAGCGGGTTAGTCGATTGAGGGCCTTCATAGCGAACGCGATCGAGTTGGTCAAAATAAGCCTGCATAGTGAGCTCCATAATCAGATAATACGGCAAGTAAACAACATAGCGTCATACTGGAATTTCCTGATTTATTGCTCAATTACGTTATTTCACACCGCTATTAAGAGAATACCCAAATGTGCTCTGGCTCTCAAAAAAACGCTGAAAACCGCAGAAGAAAAAAGCGATCGCGATCGAATCCTGGCAAATAAACAAAAAACCGTAATACATAGATAAGAAATGACAATTGTCATCCGCCGTTTGCTGTGATGAATTTCGCATAACGCTTCAGGCGCAAAATAATTTGCCATCATTCGCCAGGCCGTTATGTCAGCCGTTTTGATAGTATCCACGAGTCCAGGTTCACTTTTGCAGGATATATCCTCATGTTTGATAAACGTCACCGCATCACTCTGTTATTTAACGCGAATAAAGCCTATGACCGTCAGGTAGTGGAGGGGGTGGGTGAATATTTACAAGCCTCACAATCCGAATGGGATATATTTATTGAGGAAGATTTCCGTGCCCGTATCGATAACATTAAAGAGTGGTTAGGCGACGGCGTTATTGCCGATTACGATGATGACGATATCGCGCAATTATTGGCCGATGTCGACGTACCAATTGTCGGGGTCGGCGGTTCTTACCATCTTGCTGAAAATTATCCCGCTGTTCATTACATCGCCACCGATAACCATGCGCTCGTTGAAAGCGCTTTCCTGCATTTAAAAGAAAAAGGCGTCAACCGCTTCGCGTTTTACGGTTTGCCCGCCTCCAGCCGCAAACATTGGGCGGCGGAACGGGAATACGCCTTTCGCCAACTGGTCGCCGAGGAAAAATACCGCGGCGTCGTCTATCAGGGGCTGGAAACCGCGCCGGAAAACTGGCAGCACGCGCAAAATCGCCTCGCTGACTGGCTTCAGACGCTGCCGCCGCAAACTGGCATCATTGCTGTGACGGATGCCCGCGCCCGTCACGTATTGCAGGTCTGCGAACACCTGCATATTCCGGTGCCGGAAAAACTTTGCGTTATCGGCATTGATAACGAAGAGTTAACCCGTTATCTGTCGCGCGTCGCGCTTTCCTCCGTCGCGCAGGGGGCGCGGCAAATGGGTTATCAGGCGGCGAAACTGCTGCACCGTTTGCTGGCGCGTGAAGAGATGCCTTTACAGCGCATTCTGGTGCCGCCGGTGCGCGTCATTGCGCGCCGCTCGACAGACTACCGCTCCCTGACCGATCCGGCGGTTATCCAGGCGATGCACTTTATTCGTAACCATGCCTGTAAGGGTATTAAAGTCGAACAGGTGCTGGACGCGGTTGGGATTTCACGTTCAAACCTGGAAAAACGTTTTAAGGAAGAGGTTGGCGAGACGATACATGCAGTGATCCACGCCGAAAAGCTGGAAAAAGCGCGTAGTTTGTTGGTTTCCACTACGTTGGCGATAAACGAAATTTCGCAAATGTGCGGCTACCCGTCGCTGCAATATTTCTATTCGGTGTTTAAAAAGGAGTACGACACTACGCCTAAGGAGTATCGCGACCAGCATAGTGAAGTGTTGTTGTAGTTTATCCAGCCTACAGACGCCTTGTAAGCCGGATAGCGTAGCGCCATCCGGCACACAGCATTACATATGCGCGGCGATCAGGCGCTGGTTGTCCTGGTACATCGCGAACAAGTAGTTGTTATAGCGCGACCCCTGGGTAGAATAGCCCTTCAGCTTATGAATCATCGCCGTGGCGGTGACTTCCTGATCCGCCTTACGCAGTTGAGCGCGTGACTTGCGGAAAGAAGAATAAGCCGGATGCGTGTTCAGGTTGGTGACATATGCGCTCACCGACTCCTTAACCGACGCGAATTGCGAATAACCTTTCACCTTACCCGGCGCATTGGTACAACGCCCTTTCGTGCACTTCATGCCGAACAGGTTATTGTTGCTACGCGCCAGTTTAGAGGTTCCCCAGCCGCTTTCCGCCGCCGCCATCGTCGCCACCATACTGGTTGGAATAATGTCGACGCGTTCCAGCAACGTATTCCACGGAATACGACGCGTATTGCCGGACCAGCTCACTTTATAGCGCTTCGCGATATCTTTCATACGCGCGCGTTCAGACGGCGACCAGCGGTTCTGGTACTGTTTTGAGATCAGCCAGTTACGGTCCGCGGTAATCGCGGCATTTTGGCTGGTGATGTAAGGCATAACGGTCCGGAGAAACGCTTTTTTTCTGGGGGTTCCGGAAGGGTATTTTCGCAAATCAGGAAGTGAACTGCTCTTTGCACTATTGCGAGAATACTCTTGTTTACTGCTAACCTGTTTATAACTTGTCTCGGTTACGTGGGACTTTTGACTCGTTTGCGTTGCGTGCGTCTTTGCCAGCACCTCACCCGAAAATGCGATGGTGAGTAACATAAGAATCATTGCCCCATATCGTCGCATGGGAGTCAATATCATTAGGTCTCCTGGTCGGATTGATACATTCCAACACCTTTTATTTTTCACGAAGTTAAGGTACGAACCCTAAATTCTAGCAAAAATAGGCTTAAAAAGCATCTCAGGGAATAATCTTAATCCGAAACTATGTCACGCATTAACGATAACAGACAGCAATAATGCCAATAAAATGTGGCGCTTATCGCAAATAAACGCGTTTTTTTGCGCCTCGTCGCTCATCCTCGCGCCTCCTCCTGCGCGACTCTCTGTTGGGGAGGAGTTCATTCGCCTAAAAACCAGGCAAACTGATGAATATTGCCCACAAAGGATAGCGTGATGAAACTTGCCGCTTTCGCTCTGACGCTGATACCCGGTATCGCGATCGCCTCATCATGGACCTCGCCCGGTTTTCCGACATTCTCGACGCAGGAAACCGGACGCTTTACCAGCCATGCTGCATTAACAAAAGGTATGCGCACGTTAACGCTCCATATTGACCAGCAGTGCTGGCAGCCCGCCGGCGCCATAAAACTCAACCAGATGTTGTCGTTAACACCCTGCGAAGGCGCGCCGCCGCAATGGCGTCTGTTTAAAGATGGCGACTATACGCTGACGGTAGATACCCGCTCCGGTACGCCAACCCTGTTGTTATCGATAAAAACTGAACCTGAACGCACAGCGCAACTTGCCCGCCAGTGTCCCGTCTGGGATGGTTCGCCGCTCACGCTGGATGTTAGCCAAACCTTTCCGGAAGGGACGGTAGTGCGCGATTATTACAGTGGTCAAACCGATACTGTCCAACACGGGCAAATCACGCTGCGGCCTGCCGACAGCCACGGGCTTTTATTACTGGAACGAGCGGAAACCCACGCGTCAGCGCCTTTTAATTGGCGCAACGCCACCGTTTATTTTGTGCTTACGGATCGCTTTCGCAATGGCGATCCAACCAACGACCACAGCTATGGTCGCCATAAGGATGGTATGCAAGAGATTGGCACTTTCCACGGCGGCGATTTACGCGGGTTGACGAGTAAACTGGACTATCTACAGCAATTAGGCGTGAACGCCTTGTGGATAAGCGCGCCGTTTGAACAGATCCACGGCTGGGTCGGCGGCGGAACAAAAGGCGATTTTCCTCATTACGCCTATCACGGCTATTACACTCAGGACTGGACGACGCTGGATGCCAATATGGGCAGCGAAGCCGATCTCCGCGCGCTGGTCGACGGCGCGCACCAGCGCGGCATTCGTATTTTATTTGACGTAGTAATGAATCATGCCGGTTACGCCACGCTGGCGGATATGCAGGAGTATCAGTTCGGCGCGCTCTATTTATCCGGCGCGGAACGGCAAAAAATCCTCGGCGATCGCTGGACAAACTGGCGCCCTGCCGCCGGACAAAGCTGGCACAGTTTTAACGACTACATCAACTTCAGCGACAGTGCCGCCTGGGAAAAATGGTGGGGAAAAAAGTGGATTCGTACCGATATTGGCGACTACGACAGTCCGGGATTTGACGATTTAACCCTGTCGCTGGCCTTCCTGCCGGATATAAAAACGGAATCTACCACGCCTTCCGGCCTACCCGCGTTCTATGCCAACAAACCTGACACTAAAGCAAAGTTCATTGAGGGCTATACGCCACGGGATTATCTGACCCACGGGTTAAGCCAGTGGGTACATGATTACGGCATTGACGGATTCCGGGTCGATACCGCCAGACACGTTGAGCTTCCTGCCTGGCAACAGCTAAAAACCCAGGCCAGCGCGGCGTTACGTGAATGGAAGCAGGCCAATCCGGACAAAACGCTGGATGATAGTCCGTTCTGGATGACTGGCGAAGCATGGGGCCACGGCGTCATGAAAAGTGATTATTATCGCTATGGTTTCGACGCGATGATCAATTTTGATTATCAGGAGCAGGCGGCGAAAGCGGTCGATTGCCTGGCGGAAATGGGGCCAGTCTGGCAGCAGATGGCGGATAAAATGCAGGATTTCAACGTATTAAGTTACCTCTCCTCGCATGATACGCGCCTTTTCCGTGAGGGCGGTGATAAGACGGCGGAACTGCTGCTGCTTTCGCCGGGCGCGGTGCAAATCTTTTACGGCGATGAATCCGCTCGTCCCTTCGGCCCCAGCGGCTCCGACCCGCTGCAAGGCACCCGTTCAGATATGAACTGGCAGGACGTGAGCGGAAAGTCAGCCGCAGCCGTCGCGCACTGGCAGCGTATTAGCCAGTTCCGCACCAGACATCCCGCCATCGGCGCAGGCCAACAAACCACGCTGACGCTAAAACACGGATACGGTTTTGTACGCCAGTACGGCGACGATACTGTGATGGTCGTCTGGGCAGGTCGCCGCTAATCGTGACGCTACCGGTCCCCTCGCGTACCGGTAGCCCCTTCAAAATAAAAAACCAACCTGGTAAAAATCTGTAGCATAAAACATCAATACCACCGCCTCCCTCCCATTTGCGCCCCGCCATTTGTAGCGTTATGGTGATCCACTTTGACAGACTGTTCGATAGATCACCCGTTATGATATTTTCACTTTTCGGCGATAAATTTACCCGCCATTCAGGCATTACCCGCCTGATGGAGGATCTCAACGACGGTTTACGCACGCCAGGCGCCATTATGCTTGGCGGCGGTAACCCGGCGCACATCCCTGCCATGCAGGATTATTTCCAGACGCTACTGGCAGAGATGGTAGAAAGCGGCAAAGCCGCTGATGCGCTTTGTAATTATGACGGTCCCCAGGGAAAAACAGCGCTACTGACTGCACTGGCCGCACTGCTACGTGAAGCGCTGGGATGGGATATCGAACCACAGAATATTGCGCTGACAAATGGCAGTCAGAGCGCGTTTTTCTACTTGTTTAATCTCTTCGCCGGACGTCACGCCGACGGCAGTACGAAAAAGGTACTCTTCCCGCTCGCGCCGGAATACATCGGCTATGCGGATTCCGGTCTGGAAGACGATCTCTTCGTTTCGGCGCGCCCGAATATTGAACTGCTGCCGGAAGGCCAGTTTAAGTATCACGTCGATTTTGAGCATCTGCACATCGGCGAAGAGACAGGAATGATTTGCGTCTCGCGCCCGACCAACCCGACCGGTAACGTTATCACCGATGAAGAGCTGATGAAGCTGGACAGACTGGCGAATCAGCACAACATCCCACTGGTGATTGATAACGCTTACGGCGTGCCGTTTCCGGGCATTATCTTTAGCGAGGCGCGCCCGCTGTGGAACCCAAATATTATCTTATGCATGAGCCTCTCGAAGCTGGGGCTGCCCGGCTCCCGCTGCGGGATTATCATCGCCAATGAGAAGACGATTACCGCCATTGCCAACATGAACGGCATTATCAGCCTTGCGCCCGGCGGCATGGGTCCGGCGATGATGTGCGAAATGATTAAGCGTAACGATCTGCTGCGGCTGTCGGAAACGGTTATCAAACCTTTCTACTATCAGCGCGTTCAACAGACGATCGCGATCATTCGTCGCTATTTAACCGAAGAACGCTGCCTGATTCATAAACCGGAAGGCGCAATATTTTTGTGGCTATGGTTTAAGGATCTGCCGATTACCACCGAGTTACTCTATCAGCGCTTGAAAGCGCGCGGCGTGCTAATGGTGCCGGGCCACTATTTCTTTCCCGGGCTGGACAAACCCTGGCCCCACACACACCAGTGTATGCGGATGAACTACGTGCCTGAACCGGACAAAATCGAGGCGGGCGTAAAAATTCTGGCAGAAGAGATAGAACGTGCCTGGCGTGAAGGCTGACGGCTATTCCGGCCATCATGCAGGCCGGAACGACGTTCAGAAAGGTTGAGAATAGAGGCGCTGGCGCTGCACGTGTGTTGCGTCAACGCACTGTAACGCCTGGGTCGGGCAGGCTTCCACGCATGCCGGCCCCGCTTCCCGATGCCAGCAAAGATCGCATTTAATCGCCTGCGCGCCTGACGCGGACGCCACCACGGTCATCGCGCCAAACGGGCAAGCCAGCATACAGCTTTTACAACCAATGCAGCGCGATGGCGTCACGAAGATATGCCCCCGATCGCGGCGAATCGCCTGTACCGGACAGACATTCGCGCACGGCGCGTCCTCACACTGATGGCAGACCGTGGCCGTGGTGAAGCTATCCTCTTTTATCACCCGGATACGCGGCACAAAGTCCGCCGTCGTCACCGCCGCGCTATTCTGCTGTTCCTGATGCGACACCACGCAGGCGACCTCGCAGGTACGACACCCGATACACGCCGACGCATCCGCCATAATAAACCGGTTCATTATTCTCCCCCTGCGTTAAAACGTCAGAATGCCAGAGAGCAATTCCCCGCCGCTTTGATCCCACTACGCAAACGGACAAATTTTGTCAGATGCCTGATAAAACCTGGCGAGCTGTCTTATTCGCGAACGGTAAATCCCAGCTCATTAGAGATAGCCTGTGCGGTTTCACGCAACGGTTTGAGCAGATTTTTCTCGCCGATCTGTTTTAGCCGTGACGTCGACAGCGAAATAGAAATGGCGTAAGGCACTCGATGGTGAATATCAAACACTGGCACGGCAATACAGGAGACGCCCAGCTCATTTTCTTCGCGGTCCATCGCCATGCTGGTTTCACGAATTTGCGCCAGCTCATCGTACATCGCTGGTAAACCGGTAATGGTGTTGCGAGTCAGCGGCTGGATCTGATCTTTATGGCTTTCCCAGTAAGACGCCACATAATCCGGCTGACCAAACGCCATATAAATTTTCCCCATCGCCGAGCAGTAGAGCGGCATATGCTGGCCAATATAGGCGCGGGTACGCAGCATACCGGTGGTCGGCTCCAGTTTATAAATCAAAATCGCGTGATCGTCTTCACGGCTGGAAAAGTTAATGGTCTCGCCGGTCGCGATATTTAGCGCTTCAAGATGCGGCGCAGCAACATGGATGATGTTCAGAGATGACAGCGCCTTCTGCCCGACAGCGATAAATTTGGTGGTCAAACGGTAGCTTCCGGCGGCGGGCGCAGGCGTGACGTATCCGCATGATTGTAGCCCCTGCAACAACCGATGGACGGTGCTTTTGTTTAGCCCCGCCAGTTCCGAAAGATGCGCCAGTGGACACCCATTCGGGTAGTTACTGAGGATCTCAATCAGCATTAATCCTCGAAACAGGCTTTGACTTCCGGCTGGTCTCTCTTTGTCGTGCGTCATTTCGCTTTCTTTTTTAGCCATTGCTCCCGCTCCCCCTTGCTGTCGGGATCTGATGGTAACGCAAAGTGTGTTTCAGTTCACGATCTGCACTGAAAAAATACAACTTATTGATTTTGAAAAATTTAAAAAATAGCCCTGCCCGTTGATCTGTGAATTTTTGATCGTTATATTTGAAATAAGATTTCGCATATTGAAATTTAACGATAAAAAAGCGATCACAGATTATCAGGAGATACAGGAATGAAAGTGACTTTTGAGCAGTCGAAAGCGGCGTTTAACCGGGTACTGCTTTCACGCGGCGTGGCAACGGATACTGCTGACGCCTGCGCGGAAATGTTCGCTCGCACCACCGAGTCCGGCGTTTATTCACACGGCGTGAACCGCTTTCCCCGCTTCATTCAGCAACTGGACAATGGCGACATCATTCCTGAGGCAAAGCCACAGCGCGTGACCAGCCTGGGGGCCATTGAGCAGTGGGACGCACAGCGCGCTATTGGCAACCTGACGGCGAAAAAGATGATGGATCGGGCCATTGAACTGGCCTCCGACCACGGCATCGGTCTGGTGGCGCTACGCAATGCCAACCACTGGATGCGCGGCGGCAGCTACGGCTGGCAGGCGGCGGAAAAAGGCTACATCGGCATCTGCTGGACCAACTCGATTGCCGTCATGCCGCCGTGGGGCGCGAAAGAGTGTCGTATCGGCACTAACCCGCTGATCGTCGCGATCCCTTCCACGCCGATCACGATGGTGGATATGTCAATGTCCATGTTCTCTTACGGGATGTTAGAAGTTAACCGTCTGGCGGGCCGCGAACTGCCAGTGGACGGCGGTTTCGACGATAATGGTCAGTTGACCAAAGAACCGGGCGTGATCGAGAAAAATCGCCGTATCCTGCCGATGGGTTACTGGAAAGGCTCTGGCCTGTCGATCGTGCTGGATATGATTGCCACGCTACTTTCCAACGGCTCTTCCGTTGCCGAAGTGACGCAGGAAAACAGCGACGAATACGGCGTATCGCAGATTTTCATCGCTATTGAAGTCGATAAGCTGATCGATGGCGCTACGCGTGACGCCAAACTACAACGAATCATGGATTTTATTACTACCGCCGAACGCGCCGACGACAACGTCGCTATTCGGCTGCCTGGCCACGAATTTACCAAACTGCTCGATGAAAACCGCCGTCACGGCATCACCGTTGATGACAGCGTCTGGGCCAAAATTCAGGCGCTGTAAGGAGCCACATCATGATCTTTGGACATATCGCGCAGCCTAATCCGTGCCGGCTACCGTCGACCATAGAGCAGGCGCTCGATTTCCTGCGTAATACGGACTTTCGCACCCAGACGCCGGGCGTGGTGGAGATCGACGGTAAAAACATTTTTGCGCAGATTATCGATTTAACCACGCGCGACGCCGCCGAAAATCGACCGGAAGTACATCGCCGCTATCTGGATATTCAGTTTTTGGCCTGGGGTGAAGAGAAAATTGGGGTTGCCATTGATACCGGTAATAATCAAATCAGCGAATCATTATTAGAACAGCGCGATATTATTTTTTATCACGACAGTGAACATGAATCATTCATTGAAATGATACCGGGAAGTTACGCCCTGTTTTTCCCGCAGGATGTTCATCGTCCATGTTGTAATAAAAGCGTTGCTACACCGATACGGAAAATAGTCGTAAAAGTCGCCATAGACGTTTTATAAAATAGAGTTTACTGGAGCACAAAATGAAAAATAATACCGGTTATATTATCGGTGCGTACCCTTGTGCACCCTCATTTCACCAGAAGAGTGAAGAGGAAGAGACGGAATTCTGGCGACAACTCTCCGATACGCCGCATATTCGCGGACTGGAGCAACCTTGCCTTGAACATCTTCATCCGCTCGGCGACGAGTGGTTATTGCGCCATACGCCAGGAAGCTGGCGCCTTGTCGTGACGGCAATCATGGAAACTATGCGCCGCCGCAGCGAAAACGGCGGTTTTGGATTAGCGTCCAGTGACGAGGAACAGCGTAAAGCCTGCGTGGAATACTACCGTCATCTTTATCAGAAGATAAATAAACTCAATGCGAAAACCCCCGGCAAAGTGATGGCGCTGGAGCTTCATGCCGCACCGATGGCGAATAACCCAAACGTCGCCCAGGCTACCGAGGCTTTTGCCCGCTCGCTCAAAGAGATTGCTCACTGGGACTGGTCCTGCGCGCTGGTGCTGGAACATTGTGATGCGATGACCGGCCCCGCGCCGCGCAAGGGCTTTTTACCTTTAGAGAACGTGCTGGAGACCCTTGCCGACTACGACATCAGCGTGTGCGTTAACTGGGCGCGTTCGGCCATTGAAGGGCGGGATATCACCCTGCCGCTAGCCCATACGCAACAGGTCAAACAGGCCGGAAAACTCGGCGCGCTGATGTTTTCCGGCACAACGCTGGATGGAGAGTACGGTGAATGGCAAGACTTACACGCGCCGTTCGCCCCTTTCTGCCCGCAAAGTCTGATGACAGCGGAACATGCGCATGAATTATTGGCCTGCGTGGAAGAAACGCCCTTACATTTTGCGGGCATTAAATTACTGGAAATTAATGCCAGTGCCGATGTCAGCCACCGCGTAGCGATATTACGCGACGGCATCGCGGCACTAAATAAAACAAAACAATAAGACGTTGTCAGATGGCGGCATAAACGCCTTATCCAACCTACAGATAACGCTGTAGCTCGGGTAAGCGCAGCGCCATCTGGCATTAATAATAAAACTTTTCATCGCCAGAATACTTACTCTACGAGAATATAAAGATGAACATGACCTCTCGCTCTACACAAAAAAATATACCGCGTCAGCGCTGGCTACGCATTATTCCACCGATCCTAATCGCCTGTATTATTTCTTATATGGACCGCGTTAATATCGCCTTTGCGATGCCGGGAGGAATGGATGCCGAACTGGGTATTTCCGCCACCATGGCGGGGCTGGCAGGCGGTATATTCTTTATCGGTTATCTGTTTTTACAGGTTCCCGGCGGCAAAATTGCCGTCCACGGCAGCGGTAAGAAATTTATCGGCTGGTCGCTGGTCGCATGGGCGATAATCTCCGTCCTGACGGGCATAATTACTAACCAGTACCAACTGCTTATCCTGCGCTTTTTACTGGGCGTGGCGGAAGGCGGTATGTTGCCCGTCGTGCTGACGATGATCAGCAACTGGTTCCCTGATGCCGAACGTGGTCGCGCCAACGCGATTGTGATTATGTTTGTGCCGATTGCCGGGATCGTCACCGCCCCGCTCTCCGGCTGGATCATTACCGTTCTTGACTGGCGCTGGCTGTTCATTATTGAAGGCCTGCTCTCTGTTGTGGTCCTGGTGCTATGGTCCTACACCGTTTATGACCGCCCGCAGGAAGCGCGCTGGATCTCGACTGCCGAGAAAAATTACCTGGTTGAGACGCTAGCCGCCGAGCAAAAAGCGATTGCTGGCACCGAAGTTAAAAACGCCTCTCTCGGCGCGGTGCTTTCCGACAAAACAATGTGGCAGCTTATCGCGCTGAACTTCTTCTATCAGACCGGCATTTACGGTTATACCCTGTGGTTGCCGACCATTCTGAAAGAGTTGACTCACAGCAGCATGGGTCAGGTCGGGATGCTCGCCATTCTGCCTTACGTCGGCGCGATTGCCGGGATGTTTCTGTTCTCCTCCCTCTCTGACCGTACCGGTAAACGCAAACTGTTCGTCTGCCTGCCGCTGATTGGCTTCGCCCTGTGCATGTTCCTGTCGGTAGCCTTGAAAAGCCACATTTGGCTGGCGTATGCGGCGCCGGTTGGCTGCGGATTCTTCCTGCAATCGGCGGCGGGCGTGTTCTGGACTATCCCGGCGCGTCTGTTCAGCGCGGAAATGGCAGGCGGCGCACGCGGGGTGATCAACGCGCTCGGCAACCTCGGCGGCTTCTGCGGTCCTTACGCGGTAGGTGTCTTAATCACCCTCTACAGCAAAGACGCTGGCGTCTATTGCCTGGCGATCTCCCTCGCCTTAGCCGCACTGATGGCCCTGCTTCTACCCGCGAAATGTGATGCGGGCGCAACGCCAGCAAAAACGATGACCCCACGCAAACACGCGGCCTGAAAAATGTCCGGCGCGCTACGCTTGCGGGCCTACAGCAGGCCGGGTAAGCGTAGCGCCATCCGGCAAAATGAGAGATGAAAGATGAGCAGGAAAGAGACCTTCTGGCTGGGTATTGATTGCGGCGGTACGTATCTGAAAGCGGGTTTATATGACGCCGAAGGTCATGAGCGCGGCATTCATCGGCAATCGCTACAAACGTTATCGCCACTTCCCGGCTATGCCGAACGCGATATGCATCAGCTCTGGCAACAGTGCGCCGCTACCATTGCCGGACTGTTGAAACAGACGGGCGTATCCGGCGGGCAAATTAAAGGTATTGGCATCTCTGCCCAGGGTAAGGGGCTGTTTCTTCTTGATAAACAGAACAGGCCGCTGGGCAATGCGATACTCTCCTCCGACCGCCGGGCGCTGAACATCGTTGAACGCTGGCAGCAGGACGGCATCCCACAAAAACTCTATCCCGTAACCCGCCAGACATTGTGGACCGGGCATCCGGCCACGCTGTTGCGCTGGGTAAAAGAGCATGAACCTCAACGCTATGCGCACATCGGCTGCGTGATGATGGCCCATGACTATCTGCGCTGGCGTTTAACCGGCGTGAAGGGCTGCGAAGAGAGCAACATTTCCGAATCCAATCTCTACAACATGACGACAGGCCGGTACGACTCGCGTCTGACCCAATGGTTGGGTATCAGTGAGATTGACCCTGCCCTGCCCCCCGTGGTGGGGTCCGCCGAAACCGGCGGAAAGATCAGCAAGGAAGCTGCCGCTATTACCGGCCTGGCCGCGGGGACGCCTGTGGTCGGCGGTCTGTTTGATGTGGTATCCACCGCGCTGTGCGCCGGTATTGACGATGAATTTACCCTCAACGCCGTCATGGGCACCTGGGCGGTCACCAGCGGGATCGCTCGCGGTCTGCGCGATCATGAGGCCCATCCCTACGTCTACGGTCGCTATGTGAATGACGGGCAATACATCGTTCACGAAGCCAGCCCAACGTCTTCCGGCAATCTCGAATGGTTTACCGTCCAGTGGGGCGACCTCTCTTTTGATGAGATCAACCAAGCCGTCGCCAGCCTGCCCAAAGGCGGTAGCGACCTCTTTTTTCTGCCCTTTCTCTACGGCAGTAATGCCGGGCTGGAAATGACCAGCGGTTTTTACGGTATGCAGGCGCTGCATACCCGCGCTCATTTGTTACAGGCGCTGTATGAAGGCGTGGTTTTCAGCCATATGACCCATCTCAACCGTATGCGTGAACGCTTTACCGAAGCCCGCACTCTGCGCGTCACCGGCGGCCCGGCGCACTCCGACGTCTGGATGCAGATGCTGGCGGACGTCAGCGGTCTGCGTATTGAACTACCGCAGGTGGAAGAGACCGGCTGCTTTGGCGCGGCGCTTGCCGCCCGCGTCGGCACCGGCGTATATCGCAGCTTTAGCGAAGCCCAACTCGCCCTGAAGCACCCGGTACGCACGTTACTGCCCGACATGACCGCCCACGCGCGTTACCAGCGTAAATACAACCATTACCAACATTTGATTGAAGCACTACAGGGCTATCACGCCCGTATTAAGGAGCACGCATGATACGCCGACCATTACTGCAACTGGCGCTTGACCATACCAATCTTCAGACAGCGCAGCGTGATGTTGCTCTATTACGAGACCACGTCGATATCATTGAGGCTGGCACCATTCTCTGTTTAACCGAAGGACTCGGCGCGGTGAAGGCCCTGCGCGACCAGTGCCCGGATAAAACCATCGTCGCCGACTGGAAGGTGGCCGATGCCGGTGAAACTCTGGCGCAGCAGGCCTTTGGGGCAGGCGCCGACTGGATGACCATCATCTGCGCCGCGCCGCTCGCCACCGTCGAAAAGGGCCACGCGGTGGCGCAATCCTGCGGCGGTGAAATTCAGATAGAACTGTTCGGCAACTGGACGCTGGATGACGCCCGTAACTGGTATCGCATCGGGGTACGTCAGGCGATTTACCATCGCGGACGCGACGCGCAGGCCAGCGGGCAGCAGTGGGGCGAGGCGGATCTGGCGCGCATGAAGGCGCTGTCGGATATCGGTATGGAACTGTCGATTACCGGTGGTATTACGCCTGCCGATCTGCCGTTATTCAAAGACATCCGCGTGAAAGCGTTTATCGCCGGGCGCGCGCTGGCGGGTGCGTCCCATCCGGCGCAGGTCGCCGCCGAATTCCACACGCAAATTAACGCCATCTGGGGGAAGCCACATGCGTAGCCATCCGTTAGGGATCTATGAGAAAGCTCTGGCGAAAGATCTCAGTTGGCCGGAACGACTGGTGCTGGCGAAAAGCTGCGGTTTTGATTTTGTCGAGATGTCTGTGGATGAGACTGACGAACGCCTGTCGCGTCTGGACTGGAGCGCAACGCAGCGCGCCTCGCTGGTGACCGCGATGCTGGAAACTGGCGTCGCCATCCCGTCGATGTGTCTGTCTGCCCATCGCCGTTTCCCGTTTGGCAGCCGCGATGAAGCGATTCGCGAGCGGGCGCGGGAGATCACGACCAAAGCCATTCGTCTGGCGCGCGATCTCGGTATCCGCACCATTCAACTGGCGGGTTATGACGTCTATTACAAAGAGCATGACGAAGGCACCCAGCAGCGTTTTGCCGACGGTCTGGCGTGGGCAGTAGAGCAGGCCGCCGCCGCGCAGGTCATGCTGGCAGTCGAGATCATGGACACCGCCTTTATGAACTCCATCAGCAAGTGGAAAAAGTGGGACGAGATGCTCGCCTCGCCGTGGTTCACCGTCTACCCGGACGTCGGCAATCTCAGCGCCTGGGGAAACGACGTGACCGCCGAGCTGAAGCTGGGCATCGATCGTATCGCCGCTATCCATTTGAAAGACACACAGCCGGTCACTGCGCAAAGCCCCGGACAGTTTCGCGACGTGCCGTTTGGCGAAGGGTGTGTGGATTTTGTCGGCATCTTCAAAACGCTGCATGAACTGAACTATCGCGGCGCATTTCTGATTGAGATGTGGACAGAGAAAGCAAAAGAGCCGGTGCTGGAGATTATCCAGGCGCGGCGCTGGATAGAAGCGCGTATGCAGGAAGGAGGATTCACATGTTAGAACAACTCAAGGCGGAGGTGCTGGCGGCAAATCTGGCGCTTCCGACACATCACCTGGTGACATTTACCTGGGGCAACGTCAGTGCGATAGACGAAACGCGCAAGCTTATGGTGATCAAACCTTCCGGCGTCGAATATGACGTGATGACCGCCGACGATATGGTGGTCGTGGAAATCGCCAGCGGTAAAGTCATCGAAGGCAGCAAAAAACCGTCGTCCGATACGCCGACGCATCTGGCGCTCTATCGCCGCTTCCCGCAAATCGGCGGGATCGTACATACCCATTCCCGCCATGCGACGATTTGGGCGCAGGCCGGTCTGGATCTGCCTGCCTGGGGCACCACACATGCCGACTATTTTTACGGCGCAATCCCCTGCACGCATCTGATGACCCACGAGGAAATTAACGGCGACTACGAGTATCAGACTGGGGAAGTGATTATTAAAACCTTTGAAGAGCGCGGCCTGGACCCGGTGCAAATTCCGGCGGTATTGGTTCATTCCCACGGCCCATTTACCTGGGGTAAAGACGCGGCCGAGGCGGTACATAACGCCGTGGTGCTTGAGGAGTGCGCTTACATGGGGCTGTTCTCGCGCCAGTTAGCCCCGCAGCTTCCTGATATGCAACCGGAATTGCTCGATAAACATTATCTGCGCAAACACGGCGCGACTGCCTATTATGGGCAGTAATCAGGCCGAATTAATGTGTTCTTTACAGTACCGCCGCTTCCAGGCGGCGGGAGTCAAGCCAGTGTACTTATGGAAAATTTTGCGAAAATAACCCACGTCGTTAAATCCGCATAATTCCGCGACTTCTTTAAGCGAACGCGCATCGCTGATAAGCCGTTTCTCCGCCTCCCGCACGCGCTGCCGATGAATTGCGTCGGTTAACGTAAGATGGAATATGCGACGGTAAACACGCCCAAGATAATCTGCATTACAATGCAGTGCTTTCGCCAGTAGAGCTGTTGAAAGCGGCAAATGATAACGGGTGCGAATCAGTTGCTGCGCTTTCCACGCCAACGACGCCCCAGCTTCATTGTGGTCATCATACCGAGGAGTATCGCAGGTCAGCTGCTGTAAAATCAGCAAAACGATCAGTTCCAATGCCGGGCTACGCTGGAATTTCTCCTGCTCAATCATAAACTGGCGAAACAGCGCCATCAGAGCCTGCGGATCCGCCACTCTGACGTGCTGTGGTATTGAGATTTGCGTTAAGGCGCGCGGATCGTTACCCGCCATTTTAACCTCAAAATGCAACCAGTAAAATTTGAGATCGGCAGGAAAATCGTCTACGCCAATATGACGACGATGCGGCCAAAGCAACAAACTTTCCCCGGTATTGATGCAAAAAAGCTGCGCTTCTTCCTGAATCTTCAATGTTCCTTTTTCAACAAAAATAATCTCCCAGGAATCCAGCCTACGGGCCGGATGACGCCCCTCACCCCGGGAAATAAATAATCCCCCGTTCTGAACGTAAATCGGAAGCGTCATGGATAATTCAAGCATAGTTATGGAATTTCCCGCTTATTTATCGCTTAAAATTAGCTTATTTATTGATTGTTAACCAAAAAATTAAAATCTACCGGACCTGGCTCACACTTTACGGAACAGGTCGGAATCGACCTCTTTTTTTACTCATTTATCGCCTTGTTACGGTGCATATTCCAGGCAGAATGAATCAGGTCATGACAGTTACCCCAAAAACCCTCTCTCCTGAATGAGGAATTTCCATGACTTCCACATCGATGACAACGGCTAATATCGCGCAGGATAAAGCCGGGCAGACATTATCCGTACGCGAAAAAATAGGCTATGGTCTTGGCGATGCAGGCGGCACCGTCATCACCTGCCTAATAATGAACTTTCTCACCTTTTTTTATACCGATGTCTTCGGCCTGACGCCTGCATTGGTCGGCACATTATTCATCGCCCTACGCGTATTCGACGCAATTTCCGACCCTGTGATGGGCATCATTGCCGACCGTACGCAAAGCCGCTGGGGACGTTTTCGCCCGTGGCAGCTATGGATGGCGATTCCCATCGGCATTATCGGCATACTGACCTTTACCGTTCCGGACGCCGGTATGGGCGTAAAAATCACCTGGGCATTCGGAACTTATCTAATACTTTCAGTTGGTTATACCGCTATCAACGTACCCTATTGCGCGCTAATCAATACGATGACCACCCGCCATGAGGAAGTCATCGCCTGCCAGTCCTGGCGCTTTGTTCTGTGCGGCGGCGCCGGTTTTGTCGTCTCGGTCGGATTGCCCTGGATGGTGGATTTTTTGGGCCGGGGTAATGCTGCGCAGGGCTATCAATGGGGCGTCGGCGTGCTCTGCGCCATCGCGGTCATCATGTTCCTGTGCTGTTTTTTTTGGGTTCGCGAGCGCGTCCCGCTGGCAATGATGGGGAAATTCACTCTGCGTGAACATCTTGCCGGGTTGCGTAAAAATGACCAACTGCTACTGATGCTGGTGATGTCCTTTCTGTTGATTAACGTCTTTAACATTCGCGGCGGCGGATACATGTATTTTATTACTTACGTACTGGAAGGCGGTACGGCGTATACCTCGCTGTTTTTCACGATGGTCACCTTCGCGTCAATCCTCGGTTCAGTAATTGTCAGCCCACTAACGCGGCGTATAGATACCGTGAAACTGTATTACCGTACTAACCTGGTACTGGCAACGCTAGCTATTGCGATGTGGTTTCTACCTGTCGGCCCGGCTTATCAGGTCTTATGGTTAGCGGTAATTCTCGGCAACGGCATTATTCTGGGCTTTACATTGCCGCTGCACTTTTCATTGATGGCCTTTGCCGATGATTACGGCGAGTGGAAAACCAGCGTACGCTCGTCCGGTATGAACTTCGCGTTTAACCTGTTTTTCATCAAGTTGGCCTGGGCCTCCAGCGCCGGAATCATCAGCCTGCTGTTTATTTTTGTCGCCTATCAGCCTGGCGCGAGCAACCAAACGCCTGCCTCGTTAAACGGTATTACGGCAATGGAAACCCTGCTACCTGCGCTGTTCCACCTACTGCTGGCGCTGGCTATCCGCATCTGCAAACTCAATAACCCTATGATGTCGCGCATCGCTACCGATCTGCGTCAGCGTCATGTACAGCTTTAAGGAGAACGCCATGAACGTACCGGAAGTCGACCTGCATAAACTTACGGTCAGCGATCCGTTTCTCGGACAATATCAGCGATTAGTCCGCGACGTTGTTATTCCTTATCAATGGGATGCACTCAATGACCGTATTCCCGAAGCAGATCCCAGCCACGCGATAGAGAATTTCCGCATCGCCGCAAAACGCCAGTCCGGGGAGTTTTACGGCATGGTTTTTCAGGACAGCGACGTCGCCAAATGGTTGGAAGCGGTAGCCTGGTCGCTGTGTCAGAAGCCCGACCCTGAACTGGAAAAAACGGCAGACGACGCTATTGCGCTGGTTGCCGCCGCCCAGTGCGCCGACGGGTATCTTAACACATATTTTACGGTCAAAGCGCCGCAGGAGCGTTGGAACAACCTGGCGGAATGCCATGAACTCTATTGCGCCGGACATATGATTGAAGCGGGCGTCGCCTTCTTTCAGGCTACGGGTAAACGCCGCCTGTTAGAGGTTGTGTGCCGTCTGGCGGATCATATCGATAGCGTTTTTGGCCCCGGGGAAAATCAGCTTCACGGCTATCCCGGCCATCCGGAAATTGAACTGGCGCTGATGCGCCTCTATGAAATCACTCAACAGCCACGCTATATGGCGCTGGCGGACTATTTTGTTGAGCAGCGCGGCACGCAGCCGCACTACTATGATGAAGAGTACGAAAAGCGAGGAAAAACCGCTTACTGGCACACCTACGGCCCGGCCTGGATGGTGAAAGACAAAGCTTACAGTCAGGCGCATCTGCCGTTATCCGCCCAGCAAACGGCCACGGGACACGCCGTCCGTTTTGTCTATCTCATGGCTGGCGTAGCGCACCTGGCGCGGCTAAGTCAGGACGAAGACAAACGCCAGACCTGCCTGCGCCTGTGGAATAATATGGCGCAGCGTCAGCTCTATATCACTGGCGGGATCGGCTCGCAAAGTAGCGGCGAAGCGTTTAGCAGTGATTATGACCTGCCCAACGACACCGTATATGCCGAGAGTTGCGCGTCTATCGGTCTGATGATGTTTGCCCGCCGAATGCTGGAAATGGAAGCCGATAGCCGCTATGCCGACGTGATGGAACGCGCGCTGTATAACACAGTACTCGGCGGTATGGCGCTTGACGGCAAGCATTTCTTCTACGTCAACCCGCTGGAAGTGCATCCGAAAACTTTAACGTTCAATCACATCTACGACCACGTGAAGCCTGTTCGCCAGCGCTGGTTTGGCTGTGCCTGCTGTCCGCCGAATATCGCCCGCGTCTTGACCTCTCTTGGCCATTATCTCTATACGCCGCGTAACGAGGCCCTCTACATCAATATGTATGTGGGCAATAGTGTGGAAATACCGCTGGAAAATGGCGCGTTGAAACTGCGCATCAGCGGAAATTATCCCTGGCATGAGCAAATTACGATTACCGTTGAATCATCGCAGCCGCTACGCCATACCCTTGCGCTGCGACTGCCGGAGTGGTGCCCACAACCGCAGGTAGAGGTCAATGGTCAGCCAGTGGAGCAGGATATTCGCAAAGGCTATCTACATATCCACCGTGACTGGCAAGAGGGCGATACTATCGCGCTAACCTTGCCAATGCCGGTTCGTCGAGTGTATGGCAACCCGCTGGTACGCCACACTGCCGGCAAGGTCGCAGTTCAACGTGGGCCGCTAATCTATTGTCTTGAGCAGGCCGATAATGGCGAAGCATTGCATAATCTCTGGCTACCGAAAGAGAGTAAATTCAACGCATTTGAAGGCAAAGGGCTGTTCGCTAATCAGATGTTGATTCAGGCGGAAGGCGTAAGGCGGGGTACGACAGAAACGCCGCCGCAAGCGTTGTGGCATTTCGATGCCGCGCCAGGCACAGCGCAGCCGCATACGCTGACATTTATTCCCTGGTTTAGCTGGGCGAACCGCGGCGAAGGCGAAATGCGCATCTGGGTTAACGAGCTATAATACTGTGCCGGATGGCGTTATTGTATCGAATATCTGCCGGGCGCTACTGCCCGGCAGGGGAACATCATTAAAACAGTCCCAACGGCTTATCGGAGTAGCTTACTAGCAGACATTTGGTCTGCTGATAATGCTCAAGCATCATTTTGTGAGTCTCACGGCCAATCCCGGACTGTTTATATCCGCCGAACGCCGCATGTGCCGGATAGGCGTGATAGCAGTTCGTCCATACGCGCCCGGCCTGAATCCCGCGCCCCATTTTATACGCCAGCGATCCATTACGGCTCCAGACGCCTGCGCCGAGGCCATACTGCGTATCGTTAGCGATTTCCAGCGCCTCCTCCATGGTTTTAAAGGTGGTTACCGCCAGCACCGGGCCAAAGATCTCCTCCTGAAAGACACGCATATTATTCTTACCAAACAGGATAGTGGGCTCAAGGTAATAGCCCTCTTTCAGTTCGCCATCCAGTTCCTTGCGTCGTCCACCAGTCAGAATATCGGCCCCCTCTTTTTTACCGATATCGATATAGTTGAGGATCGTCTCAAGCTGGCCGTGAGAGACCTGCGCCCCCATTTGCGTACCGCTATCCAGCGGGTTCCCGCTGCGGATGCTCTCCACCCGGCGAATAGCGCGCTCCATAAAGCGCTCATAGATGGATTCCTGAACCAGCGCACGACTTGGACAGGTACACACCTCGCCCTGGTTAAAGGCAAACAGGGCAAACCCCTCCAGCGCTTTATCAAAAAACGCATCTTCCTCATCCATCACGTCAGCAAAGAAGATATTTGGCGATTTACCTCCTAACTCCAGCGTCACCGGAATAATATTTTGCGTGGCGTACTGCATGATCTGTTGACCCACTTCCGTCGAACCGGTAAACGCCACCTTCGCGATACGTTTCGAGGTCGCCAGATATTCGCCAATCTCGCCGCCCGCGCCGTTCACTACGTTAACGACGCCCGGCGGTAACAGATCGCCAATGACTTCCATTAACAGCAGAACGGAAAGCGGCGTCAGGCGTGCCGGTTTAAGCACCACGCAGTTACCCGCCGCCAGCGCTGGCGCCATTTTCCAGCTTGCCATTAACAACGGAAAGTTCCATGGGATTATCTGCCCCACGACGCCAAGCGGCTCGTGAAAATGGTAGGCCACGGTTTCGCTATCAACTTCGCTGATCCCCCCCTCCTGCGCACGTATACAAGAGGCGAAATAACGGAAATGATCGATCGCCAGCGGCACGTCGGCGGCGCTGGTTTCACGAATTGGTTTACCGTTATCCCAGGTTTCCGCGGTCGCCAACAGTTCGAGGTTTTGCTCCATCCGCTCGGCGATCTTAAACAAGATAGCGGCACGGTCTTGTACTGACGTATGCGCCCACTTATCTTTCGCCTTATGCGCGGCGTCGAGCGCCAAATCGATATCTTTTTTACCGGAGGAAGCGACTTCGCATAGCGGCTGGCCGGTCACTGGCGTCAGGTTTTGATAATATTCGCCGTCGGCGGGCGCGACCCAGTCACCGCCAATAAAATTGTCATAGCGGGCTTTTAACTTCAGTGGGTACCCGTATTCACCTGGCTGAATACGTGTTGAAGGGGGATTGTTCGTCATGACCAACTCCTTATTGTAAAGGTACTCCACAAGGGTAGACGGTACTGGTGAATTTTTCGCCAATGGTTTCCCGCTTTACGACAGCAATCACGAATTACTTTCCTTTACGTTTCTCCGTCTGGTTTTAGCCATACTAAACAGGTGCCTGTTTAACGTACGGAGAACACTATGCAGCAATATATCGGTATTGATGTGGGAGGAACTCACGTCAAATATGGCGTGATTAACAGTGACGGCGAAGAATTAACCCATCATCAATTCGATACGCCAGAGGACGCCTCCACGTTTACCCGCAAATGGCAGGATGTGGTGGCGCGTTGCCAACAGGACTATGACATTGCGGCAATCGGGGTCAGTTTCCCTGGCCATATTAATCCCCATAACGGTCATGCGGCAAAAGCGGGCGCGCTGGCATACCTGGATGATGTCAACCTGATGGAGTTGTTCAGCGAGCTGACCGATCTACCGCTGGTCGTGGAGAATGATGCGAATTGCGCGGCGCTGGGCGAAATGTGGCGAGGCGCCGGGCAGCATTATGAAAATCTGGTCTGCATTACCATTGGAACCGGCATTGGCGGCGGTATTATCGTCGGACGGGAACTGTACCGCGGCGCACATTTCCACGCCGGTGAATTCGGCGTCATGCCAGTCGGGAACAATGGCGAAAGTATGCATAAAATCGCGTCAACCAGCGGATTAATGGAGTCGTGCCGCCAGGCGCTGGCGCTACCTGCCGAAGAGATGCCGCCTGCGGATGTGATCTTCGAACGAATGGCGACCGATGTTCATCTGCGTGAGGCGGTCAATGACTGGGCGCGTTATCTGTCACGCGGCGTTTACAGCGTGATCTCTATGTTTGATCCTGGCGTGGTGCTGATCGGCGGAGGAATAAGCGAACAGGAAAAGCTCTACCCGCTCCTGACGCGGCATCTTGAAACGTTTGAAATGTGGGAGGCGCTCCAGGTGCCGATTCAGCCCTGCCAACTGGGAAATCAGGCGGGCAGGCTGGGCGCCGTCTGGCTGGCGCAGAAAAAGCTCGACCGAAGCTAAAGCGTTACGCCTTATCCGGCCTGCATCGTCTATGTAGGCCCGGTAAGCGTCCGCGCCACCGGGCAAAGGCGGTTACATCGCCGCGCGATAAATTTCCACAATCTCGTCGTGCGTCGCCTGAATCGGGTTCGTCAGACCACAGGCATCTTTAAGAGCATTGGTCGCCAGAACCGGGATATCTTCTTCCTTCACGTTTAGCTCACGCAGTCCTGCCGGAATGTTGACTTTCTGCGACAGTTGGCGAATGGCCGCCACACACGCCTGCGCGCCTTCCGCCTCGCTCATGCCGGATATATCGACGCCCATCGCCGCTGCGCAGTCACGCAGACGAGCCGCCGCTACCTGGCTGTTGAATACCTGCACATGCGGCAGCAGAACCGCGTTACATACGCCGTGCGGTAGGTTGTAGAAACCGCCAAGCTGGTGCGCCATAGCATGAACGTAGCCCAGCGACGCATTGTTAAACGCCATTCCCGCCAGGAACTGCGCATAAGCCATCGCTTCACGCGCCTGGACATTGCCCCCCTCTTCAACCGCAACGATCAAATTTTCCGCAATCATCGTCATCGCTTTCAGCGCACAGGCATCGGTAATAGGCGTTGCCGCAACGGAAACATAAGCTTCAATCGCATGAGTTAACGCATCCATACCGGTCGCCGCCGTCAGAGACTTTGGCATTCCAGCCATTAAAGAGGAGTCGTTAACAGAGAGCCGCGGCGTAACGTGTTTATCGACGATAGCCATTTTAATATGACGCTCTTCGTCGGTGATGATGCAAAAACGGGTCATTTCAGACGCGGTGCCGGCGGTCGTGTTAATCGCAATCATCGGCAACTGCGGTTTCGCGGAGCGGTCAACGCCTTCATAGTCGCGAATATCGCCGCCGTTAGCCGCCACCAGTGCGATACCTTTCGCGCAGTCATGTGGAGAACCGCCACCCAGCGAGATAACGCTGTCGCAGCCATTTTCTTTCAGAAGCTTCAACCCGGCCGCCACATTGCCGGTGGTAGGGTTAGGCTGCGTACCATCATAAATCACGCTAAAAATATCACGGCCCTGTAGCGCTTTTTGAATATCGTCCGCCATCCCTAATTTTTTTAGCATGACATCCGTGACAATTAATGTACGGCGAAAGCCATATTCCACCATCGTATTCATTGCGTCATTTAATGAATTGGCCCCAATTACATTCACGGAAGGAATAAAAAATGTTGAAGCTGCCATTATACTGTCCTTAATTACCTGAATAAGGCGCAAAGAATACGGAATAAACTATCCCAATAATATGATCATGATTGTTATTTTAAGAAGCCAGAAAAATATAAAGCACATTAGGTTCATTACCTGATGTGCTTTATATAAATCAACTTAATAATTGTATTGATTCATTTCTTATTTAAATTAATCATTTCATTCTTTTTGCGGAAATAATAACGCATCACGTAATAAATGATCATTCCCACGACGCCGTGTAAATCCAATCCGGTCAAAATATTCAAGGATCTGAATGGCCAGTTTCCGCCCTACATTCAGCCTGTCGCGAAAATCCGCCGCACAGGTTGATCCTCTCTCTTGATCCAGCTCGCGGATCATATTGGCGAAAGCGACAATCCGATCGTTACGATAGTACCGATCTTTTACGATCGCGGTAATGATGCCTTGCTGCGCCGCCTGCCGCAGCACCAGCCGCATCACTTGTTCCTCCGTTCCGGCCTCTTTCGCCAGATCGCGTACCCACCAGGGCTCATCGCCAAATAGCGGTTCGACTTTTTGCCAGACGACCTGCTGCTCATCGCTAAATCCCGCTTTATGATCCGGCAGATGCAGCCAACCGTGATGGCTATGAATCAGGCCGTCGTCGCGCATCCGCTCGATCAGCATCAGGACCAGCGCTTCATCCTCCATCGGCAGGGCCATGCGGCGTAAACGTTCGCGTCCCGGCCCCGGTTCATCGCGGTGCTGTTCGTGGTAGGTCGCCAGCGTATCGAGAATTTTACGCTGCCAGCGGGCGGCGATGAGCGCGTTTAACAGATTGTCTCCGGCCTGGATAAAACCATGTTGCTCAATAAGCTGACGCATACCGAGAGGATTAAGCTGACGCGCCCAACCGAAATCCGGCAGGTTGACGGCGCCCCGTTCCAGATGAATGGCTAGCGCCGCGCTATCGTCCTGCGCGGCGGCAAGCGTTGAAAGCCACTGCAAATAATCTGGCTTACGTTTACCGCGACGCGGCGCGTTAAGCGTCACCACGCGCGCGCCGGCAAGGGTGGCGCGCGCGGAAATATCACGCAGCACCAGTCTGTCATTATCGGCCAGCCACAACGGCGTATCAAAGATCAGCTCTGCCAGCGCGCCTTCCAGCAAAGAGACGCGACCGGTCACATGGCTGGCGGCATGGTGAATATGTAGCGGTTGCCATTGGGAAAGCGGCGCATGAAGCGCCAGAGAAACGATCACCCGGGAAAAAGCCTCCCCCGCCGGCGCATCGGAAAGCAGCCAGTCGCCGCGGTTAAGCTGCTCCTTCTCCGCATCGCCCGCAATATTGAGCGCAATACGTTGCCCGGCATACGCATGGTCGGTGGGTTGATTTTGCGCGTGTAGACTTCGTACGCGCATCGGCGTATTAACGCCGGTCAACCATAGCGTATCGCCAACATTTACCTCGCCGCTCAGCGCCGTTCCGGTCACCACCAGTCCCGCCCCTTTCACCGTAAACGCACGGTCAATAGCCAGACGGAAGCGATGCTGCGCGGCGTGCAAACGTGCAGGAAGCTGCTGTAAATGAGCGCGAAGTTCTGCAATACCGCGTCCTTCATTGGCGGCGGTGACAAATAAAACGGCATCGGCAAAACCATAGTTGTCGAGCGCCGCCAGTACCTCTTCACGGACTTCACTGATACGCGCCTCGTCCACGCGATCGGCTTTGGTCAGCGCGACGGTGAGCTGTGGATTGCCCGTCAGTTGCAGGATCTGTAAATGCTCGCGCGTTTGCGCCATGACGCCGTCATCACAGGCGACCACCAGCAAAGCGTGATCGATACCGCCTACGCCCGCCAGCATATTGGAGAGAAATTTTTCATGTCCAGGCACATCGATAAAGCCCAGCACATGACCCTCCGGCTGCGGCCAATAGGCGTAACCCAGATCAATAGTCATCCCGCGTTTTTTCTCTTCCGGCAGGCGATCGGCATTGACCCCGGTAATCGCCTGGAGCAACGTCGTTTTACCGTGATCTACGTGTCCGGCAGTTGCAATAATCATTTCAGCATCATCTCCATAAACCGGCTTTCGTCTTCAAGACAGCGCATATCCAGCCATAAACAGCCATCATAAATTCGGCCAATGACCGGTACAGGCAGCGTGCGCCAGTGGGCCGCCAGCGCCTCCAGCCGACTACCGCGTCCATCGTGCGGGGTAAAGGTCATGGCGGCGCTGGGGAGGCGGTCTACCGGTAATGAACCACTGCCGATTTGCGACAAACAGGGCTTAACCTCCAGCGCAAATTCATCGCCGTAACGTGCCGCCAGCCGTGCCTGTAACCGCTGCGCTTGTTCGCGAATCGACGCTTCACTGCGGGTTAACAGACGCAGCGTGGGTAATTTCTCCGCCAACGCTTCCGGGTGCAGATACAGACGTAACGTTGCCTCCAGCGCCGCCAGCGTCATTTTATCCGCGCGCAGGGCGCGTTTCAGCGGATGGCTTTGCAGTTGGGCAATCATCGCTTTTTTGCCGACGATGATCCCGGCCTGCGGCCCGCCCAACAGCTTATCGCCGGAGAAGCTTACCAGGCTGACGCCTGCGGCAATTAGCTGCTGCGGCATCGGCTCTTTGGGTAAGCCATATTGACTTAAATCCACCAGCGAACCGCTGCCCAGATCCGCCACCACCGGAATATCCAGCTCTCGCCCGATTTCCGCCAGTTCCGCTTCCTCTACCGTTTTGGTAAAGCCCTCAATGCTGTAATTACTGGTATGTACCTTCATCAACAGACCGGTATTTTCATTTACCGCCTGACGGTAATCTTTCGCGTGCGTCCGGTTCGTGGTGCCCACTTCATGCAGAGTACAGCCCGCCTGGCGCATGACATCCGGAATACGAAACGCGCCGCCGATTTCGACCAGTTCGCCACGCGAAACTACCACCTCTTTGCCGCTGGCGGTCGCCGCCAGCATCAGCAATACCGCCGCCGCATTGTTATTGACGATGCAGGCGTCCTCCGCCCCGGTGATACGGCATAACAGCGTCGCCAGCGCCCGGTCACGATGCCCTCGTCCGGCGCCGTCCAGATCATATTCCAGCGTCACCGGCGCGCACATCGCCTGCGTTACCGCCTCAATCGCTTCTTGCGCCTGCCATGCGCGGCCAAGATTGGTGTGCAGCACCGTTCCCGTCAGGTTAATCACCGGGCGCAGCGCGCTTTGCGCCGCATTTTCCAGCCGGATTTTCGCCTCTTGCGCCCAGTCTGCGCACCAGTCGGGAAGCGTCTGCGTATTCCGTATGACGTCGCGCGCGTCGTCAAGCATTCGCCTGAGCAACTCAACCACTTGGGTATGGCCATACCGACCGCGCAGAGAAAGAAAGGCGCTATCGTGCAATAAACGATCGATAGCAGGGAGCTGGCTGTAAAGTGTACGCGTTTCGCTTGTCATGAAAATGCCTGACTGTTGGTGGCCCTCTCCTGGCTGGAGAGGGATATCGACATGAGGGGATTGTAACGTGAGTTTGCTCAGGCGGACATAATGCGCGTCAAGCCTTCGGCGCTTCGGTGCGGGCAAAACTTTCGCGCTGAAAAAGCGTTTCGACCAGTTTGACCAGGTGGGGGCGGTCAACGCACCAGCCCGGCGCGACCCGGCGGAAATTGAGATAGCCAACCGCACAGGCAATCGCAATAGTCGCCAGATTGACTGTATCCGTTTTTAGCGTCCCATCGGTCAGATAACTTTCGAGCCTATCCAGGCTGCGGTTGATTTTTTCCCGCTGGCGTAGCAGTTCCGTTTCCGATTGCTGCGCCGCCGGACGCGCCTGTTCGCGCACAGAAACCAACGCGGCATCCATAATGCCGTCAGCCAACGCTTCAAGCTGGCGAACGTTAAGCGCTGCCATGGGGTCACGCGGGAGCATGGCTGGCGCGATATCCAGCAGCTCAATATATTCCGCGATGATCGGCGAATCGAACCAGCATTCCCCTTTCTCCGTCACCAGCGCTGGCACCTTACCCAGAGGGTTGTATTGCGCCACGCCGTTATCCGCCTCGTAGGGCAGTTCATTAACAAATTCGAAGGTAATGCCCTTTTCCAGCAGCAGAACAGAGATTTTGCGCACAAAAGGGCTGGTGTAGCTACCAATGAGTTTCATGCCGTGTCCTTTTTTGCCAACCAGTAAAAATCATAGTATGGCTCAAATAAGACGAAAAGAGACGCAAAAGGAAGTTGCTGAATGACATAACGTGTTTACCGGATCGTATTGACTTACCCGGGATTAAAATTTCTTGTGAAGAGGATCACAAAAATTCAACAAAACACCAAAACAAAAATGTGAAACATCTCACATAAAATTGCCTTTTAAGGTCTAAAAATTAGATTCGTTGTTTTTTTACACAGTAATTTTGTGATCAATATCACACCAATTACCTCTCTACCCCCTATATTTATGTGATCTAAATCACGTTAATTGTCCCTGTCTGGACAGTTGAACGATTCAGTGCCAGATTGCGCAGTATCTACACTACAGGGTCCGGCTACCTCTGCCGCTACATTAACAAACCTCGGGCTTTTAGCCTGCGCGACAGCAACATAAGAAGGGGTGTTTTTATGTCATCCGATATTAAGATCAAAGTGCAAAGCTTTGGTCGATTCCTCAGCAATATGGTGATGCCTAATATCGGCGCGTTTATCGCGTGGGGTATTATCACCGCATTATTTATTCCGACAGGGTGGTTGCCTAACGAAACGCTGGCGAAACTGGTTGGTCCGATGATCACCTACCTGCTGCCGCTGCTAATCGGTTATACCGGCGGTCGTCTGGTTGGCGGCGAGCGCGGCGGCGTGGTGGGCGCTATCACTACCATGGGCGTTATTGTCGGCGCGGATATGCCGATGTTCCTCGGCTCGATGATCGCCGGTCCGTTGGGCGGCTACTGCATTAAGAAATTCGACAGTTGGGTAGACGGTAAGATCAAATCCGGTTTTGAGATGCTGGTGAACAACTTCTCCGCTGGCATTATCGGTATGATCCTCGCCATGTTGGCGTTCCTCGGTATTGGTCCGGCGGTTGAAGTCCTGTCCAAAATTCTGGCGGCGGGCGTTAACTTCATGGTGGCGCACGATATGCTGCCGCTGGCGTCCATTTTTGTTGAACCGGCGAAAATCCTGTTCCTCAATAACGCCATTAACCACGGCATCTTCTCACCGCTGGGTATCCAGCAGTCCCACGAGATGGGTAAATCCATCTTCTTCCTGATTGAAGCTAACCCGGGTCCGGGGATGGGCGTCCTGCTGGCGTACATGTTCTTCGGTCGCGGCAGCGCTAAACAGTCTGCGGGCGGCGCGGCAATTATCCACTTCCTGGGCGGTATCCATGAGATCTACTTCCCGTACGTGCTGATGAATCCACGCCTGATTCTGGCGGTGATTCTCGGTGGTATGACCGGCGTATTCACCCTGACCATCCTGAACGGCGGTCTGGTCTCTCCGGCGTCTCCGGGTTCCATTCTGGCGGTACTGGCGATGACGCCAAAAGGCGCTTACTTTGCTAACATCGCAGCCATCGTGGCGGCAATGGCGGTCTCCTTCGTGGTTTCTGCAATTCTGCTGAAAACCAGCAAAGTGAAAGAAGAAGATGACATTGAAGCGGCCACCCGTCGTATGCATGACATGAAAGCACAGTCCAAAGGCGCCTCTCCGCTGGCGGCTGGCGATGTCACCAGCGACCTTAGCCATGTACGTAAAATCATTGTCGCCTGCGATGCCGGTATGGGTTCCAGCGCGATGGGCGCAGGGGTACTACGTAAGAAAGTACAGGATGCGGGTCTGAGCCAGATCTCCGTCACTAACAGCGCCATTAACAATCTGCCGCCGGATGTGGATCTGGTCATTACTCACCGCGACCTTACCGAGCGCGCGATGCGTCAGGTACCGCAGGCACAGCATATTTCGCTGACCAATTTCCTGGATAGCGGCCTGTACACCAGCCTGACCGAACGTCTGGTTGCCGCACAGCGCCACAATACTAATGAAGAAAAGGTACGCGACCATCTGAAAGATAGCTTTGAGGAGGGCGATAACAACCTGTTCAAGCTGGGCGCGGAGAATATTTTCCTCGGACGTAAAGCGGCCACGAAAGAAGAGGCGATTCGCTTCGCTGGCGAGCAGTTGGTGAAAGGCGGCTACGTACAGCCGGAATATGTCGACGCAATGCTGGAACGAGAAAAGCTCACCCCGACCTATCTGGGCGAGTCTATCGCAGTGCCGCACGGTACGGTGGAAGCGAAAGATCGCGTACTGAAAACCGGCGTGGTGTTCTGCCAATATCCGGAAGGCGTGCGCTTCGGCGAGGAAGAAGATGACATCGCGCGTCTGGTCATCGGCATCGCCGCTCGTAATAATGAGCACATTCAGGTGATTACCAGCCTGACTAACGCTCTGGATGACGAGTCCGTTATTGAACGTCTGGCGCACACCACCAGCGTCGATGAAGTGCTGGAACTGCTGGCAGGTCGTAAGTAAGTGCTGTTTGCCCGGTGGCGCTATGCTTACCGGGCCGACGGTTTCCTCTCCCGCAAGGGAGAGGGTTAGGTTGAGGGGAAAGCCTCACCCCAGCCCTCTCGGGTAAAAACATTAATGAAGGTTAATACTATGAAAGCATTACATTTTGGCGCAGGTAATATCGGTCGTGGCTTTATCGGCAAATTGCTGGCTGACGCGGGGATACAACTGACGTTTGCGGATGTAAATCAGGTGGTGCTTGACGCCCTGAATGCCCGTCATAGCTATCAGGTTCATGTCGTGGGTGAAAATGAGCAGGTGGATACGGTCTCCGGCGTTAACGCGGTAAGTAGCATCGGCGATGAGGTGGTAGCGCTGATTGCCAGCGTCGACCTGGTGACGACCGCTGTCGGCCCGGTGGTGCTGGAGCGTATCGCTCCAGCTATCGCTAAAGGGCTGGTAAAACGTAAGGCGCAGGGGGTGGATGCCCCGCTGAATATCATTGCCTGCGAAAATATGGTGCGCGGCACCACGCAGCTCAAAGGTCATGTGATGAACGCGCTGGAGGACGGTGATAAAGCCTGGGTTGAACAGCACGTCGGTTTTGTGGATTCCGCCGTTGACCGCATCGTGCCGCCTTCCGCTTCCGCCACTCATGACCCGCTGGAAGTGACGGTAGAAACCTTCAGCGAATGGATCGTCGACAAAACCCAGTTCAAAGGCGCGTTGCCGACCATTCCGGGGATGGAGTTAACGGATAACCTGATGGCCTTTGTCGAACGTAAACTCTTCACGCTGAACACCGGTCATGCTATAACCGCGTACCTCGGCAAATTAGCCGGTCATCAGACCATTCGCGACGCCATTCTCGACGAGAGTATTCGCGCGGTGGTTAAAGGCGCGATGGAAGAAAGCGGCGCGGTGCTAATCAAACGCTACGGTTTTGATGCCGACAAACATGCGGCATACATTCAGAAAATCCTCGGTCGTTTTGAAAACCCGTATCTGAAAGATGACGTCGAACGCGTAGGCCGTCAGCCGCTACGCAAACTCAGCGCGGGCGACCGTCTGATCAAACCGCTGCTTGGCACCCTGGAATATGGTCTGCCGCATGTGAATCTGGTGAAAGGGATCGCGGCGGCGATGCATTTCCGTAGCGATGAAGATCCGCAGGCGCAGGAGCTGGCGGCTCTGATTACCGAAAAAGGCCCGCAGGCCGCGCTGGCGCAAATTTCCGGGCTGGATGCCAAGAGTGATGTGGTAGCGGAAGCGGTTAACGCCTATAACGCGACCAAATGATGCAGAACCCGGCGCAGGTTAGCCTGCGCCCGAATAACAGATTGTCAGATATGCAGGCAATAATGGAACAAACCCAGGCCTTTGAAAATCGTGTGCTTGAGCGTCTGAATGCTGGCAAAACCGTACGGAGCTTCCTGATTACCGCCGTCGAGTTATTGACTGAGGCGGTGAATATCCTGGTGCTCCAGGTGTTTCGCAAAGACGACTATGCCGTGAAATACGCTGTGGAACCGCTGCTGGACGGCGACGGGCCGCTGGGCGATCTTTCGGTACGTCTGAAACTTATCTATGGCCTGGGCGTACTCAACCGCACCGAATATGAAGATGCGGAGCTGTTAATGGCGCTGCGCGAAGAGCTGAATCACGACGGCAATGAGTACGCCTTTACCGACGATGAGATCCTCGGGCCGTTTGGCGAACTGCACTGCGTCATGGCGCTGCCGCCGCCGCCGCATTTTGATACGTCCGACGCGGCGCTATACGCCATGCAAATTCAGCGCTACCAGCAGGCGGTGCGTTCGACGATGGTCCTCTCCCTGACCGAGCTGATTTCTAAAATCAGCTTAAAAAAGGCCTTTCAAAAGTAAATCCCGCCGTTAACCTTCTTCTTCTTTTGGTCGGTACAGCCGTCGGTAATATTCCAGACGCTGCAAATAAATGGGCGCGCTCTCCAACGGTACTTCGGAAGGAACATAATTACGCGGCGGCATTTTATTCAAGTACTCACGGAACGCCTGGCTGGACGCCATAAAATCGACGGCTTTATCAATAAGAAGTGGTACGTTCTCACCTATTTTTGCCATGATAGATCCTCCATGTGTAACCCGCGTCTGACTCCCGCGGCCGCTTATTTGAGTTTAGGATCGATTTAGCGTTGTCATTGAGGAAAATGTGCTTAATCGCTTTTCTTACCGGCAAAAAGGCGCTTCATCTTTTCTTTCGAAAAAAAGGATTTTATTCTCAAAGAGATAACTAAATAATTAGCGGTGTAATACTTGCCATAATTGATTATCTTTATGCCATGAGTTGTGAAGAATCACCCACTGCGCGCATACTATAGGGTATCTATCCCATTTCTATCAGAAGCTATCCCATGAAAGAAGTCGAAAAAAACGAAATTAAACGTCTGAGCGATCGTCTTGACGCTATTCGCCACCAGCAGGCAAGCCTCTCGCTGGTTGAATCCGCCGATAAATACGCGGAGCTGGAAAAAGAAAAAGAGACGCTGGAAGCAGAAATTATCCGTCTGCGCGAGGTACACGGCCAGAAACTGAGTAAAGAAGCGCAGAAGCTGATGAACCTGCCGTTTCGCCGCGCTATCACTAAAAAAGAGCAGGCCGATATGGGCAAACTCAAAAAAAGCGTACGCGGCCTGATCGTGGTGCACCCGATGACGGCGCTGGGCCGGGAAATGGGGCTCAAAGAGATGACAGGCTTTAGTAAAACAGAATTCTAAACGTTGACCGGGCGGCGCTTTCGCTTACCCGGTTCTTCCTTCTTACTGACTGAATTATTGGTCCTACCAATTCCCGCTGAATCCGACCACAGGTTCACATTTCATTAAATTAACTCTACAATACCGTTGCCAATAAATAACATTTGATTAACTATTCGTTGTCATTATCCATACACAACAATATTGGCAGGACCACTTTTACACATAATGTGACCCCAACGAGATGAGCAAAGATTCATCCCATTATGCGTGTGGTTCTCAGGAGACCTGCAATGAATCTCTGGCAACAAAACTATGACCCGGCGGGCAATATCTGGCTTTCCAGCCTGATCGCATCGCTCCCGATCCTGTTCTTCTTTTTCGCCCTGATTAAGCTCAAGCTAAAAGGCTATGTTGCCGCTTCGTGGACGGTGGTTATCGCGCTCGCCGTCGCGCTGCTGTTCTATAAAATGCCGGTAGATCACGCGCTGGCATCGGTCGTGTATGGCTTCTTCTACGGGCTATGGCCGATTGCCTGGATCATTATCGCCGCGGTCTTCGTCTATAAAATTTCGGTAAAGACCGGGCAGTTTGACATTATCCGCTCGTCCATTCTGTCGATTACGCCCGATCAACGTCTGCAAATGCTGATTGTCGGCTTCTGCTTCGGCGCGTTCCTTGAAGGCGCGGCGGGTTTCGGCGCGCCGGTGGCGATAACCGCCGCGCTGCTGGTGGGGTTAGGCTTTAATCCGCTGTATGCGGCAGGGCTGTGCCTGATTGTAAATACCGCGCCGGTCGCCTTTGGCGCGATGGGGATCCCGATTCTGGTTGCCGGACAGGTCACCGGCCTGGACAGCTTTGAAATCGGTCAGATGGTGGGCCGCCAGTTGCCGTTCCTGACTATTATCGTCCTGTTCTGGATTATGGCGATTATGGACGGCTGGCGCGGCGTGAAAGAAACCTGGCCTGCGGTGATGGTCTCTGGCGGTTCATTTGCTATCGCCCAGTATCTCAGCTCCAACTTTATCGGGCCGGAACTGCCGGACATTATCTCTTCGCTGGTGTCTTTAGTGTGCCTGACGCTGTTCCTCAAACGTTGGCAGCCGGTACGCATCTTCCGCTTCGGCGATATGGGCGCGTCGCAGGTCGATCAGACGCTGGCGCGCACCCACTATACGAAGGGGCAAATTGTTCGCGCCTGGTCGCCCTTCCTGTTCCTGACTGCCACGGTCACTCTCTGGAGCGTACCGCCGTTCAAAGCGCTGTTTGCCCCCGGCGGCGCGCTGTATGACTGGGTAATTAACGTTCCGGTACCGTATCTCGATAAACTGGTCGCCCGTATGCCGCCAGTCGTACACGAAGCCACCGCTTACGCTGCGGTGTATAAGTTCGACTGGTTCTCCGCCACCGGCACTGCGATCCTGTTTGCCGCGCTGTTGTCTATCGTCTGGCTGAAAATGAAACCCTCAGCCGCAATCCAGACCTTTGGCAGCACGCTGAAAGAGCTGGCGTTGCCGATTTACTCCATCGGCATGGTGCTGGCGTTCGCGTTTATCTCGAACTATTCCGGGCTCTCTTCAACGCTGGCGTTAGCGCTGGCGCACACCGGCAGCGCCTTCACATTCTTCTCGCCGTTTCTCGGCTGGCTGGGCGTCTTCCTGACCGGCTCGGATACTTCATCTAACGCGCTGTTTGCCTCTCTACAGGCTACCGCGGCGCAGCAAATCGGCGTCTCTGATGTGCTGATGGTGGCGGCGAATACCACTGGAGGCGTCACCGGGAAGATGATCTCGCCGCAGTCTATCGCCATCGCCTGCGCAGCGGTGGGATTAGTAGGAAAAGAGTCCGATCTGTTCCGTTTTACCGTCAAACACAGCCTGATCTTCACCTGTATGGTGGGCGTGATCACTACGCTTCAGGCCTATGTTTTAACCTGGATGATTCCGTGATTGTGATGCCAAAACGCCTGTCAGATGAGATTGCCTCTCGCGTGCGGGCGCTGATTGAAGAACAAAACCTGGAAGCGGGCATGAAATTGCCCGCCGAGCGCCAGTTGGCTATACAGCTTGGCGTATCACGCAACTCTTTACGCGAAGCGCTGGCGAAGCTGGTCAGCGAAGGCGTGCTGGTGAGCCGCCGCGGCGGCGGGACGTTTGTCCGCTGGCAGCATGAAGCCTGGTCTGAACAGAATATTGTACAACCGCTGAAAACGCTGATGGCGAACGATCCGGACTACAGTTTCGACATTCTGGAAGCCCGCCACGCCATAGAAGCCAGCACGGCCTGGCACGCCGCCATGCGCGCCACCGCCGCCGACAAAGAGAAAATCAGACTCTGCCTGGATGCGACGCTCAGCGAAGACCCGGATCTCGCCTCCCAGGCCGACGTGCGATTTCATCTGGCGATCGCGGAAGCCTCGCACAATGTGGTGCTGTTGCAAACCATGCGCGGTTTCTTCGACGTACTGCAATCCTCCGTCAAACAGAGTCGCCAGCGTATGTATCTCGTTCCGCCCGTATTCTCAAAGTTGACGGAACAACACCAGGCGGTGATGGACGCCATTCTGGGCGGTGATGCCGACGGCGCGCGTAAAGCGATGATGGCGCACCTCAGTTTTGTCCACACCACGATTAAACGATTTGATGAAGACCAGGCCCGCCAGGCGCGTATTACCCGCCTGCCCGGCGACCATAATGAGATGACCAGGGAGAATAAATCATGATTATTTCAGCAGCCAGCGATTATCGCGCCGCAGCCCAGCGCACGTTGCCTCCTTTCCTCTTCCACTACATCGACGGCGGCGCGTATGCGGAATATACCCTGCGCCGCAATGTGGAAGACCTGTCGCAAGTCGCTCTGCGCCAGCGCGTGCTGAAAAATATGTCCGATTTAAGCCTGGAAACGACTCTGTTTAACGAAACGTTGTCGATGCCGGTGGCATTAGCGCCGGTAGGTCTGTGCGGCATGTACGCCCGTCGCGGCGAAGTACAGGCCGCCGCCGCCGCGGACGCGAAGGGTATTCCCTTCACCCTTTCTACTGTCTCCGTCTGTCCGATAGAAGAGGTTGCCCCCACGCTTAAACGCCCCATGTGGTTCCAGCTCTACGTATTACGCGATCGTGGTTTTATGCGCAACGCGCTTGAACGCGCGAAAGCGGCGGGCTGCTCCACGCTGGTCTTTACCGTGGATATGCCGACGCCGGGCGCGCGCTACCGTGACGCCCACTCCGGGATGAGCGGCCCAAACGCGGCCATGCGCCGTTACTGGCAGGCAGTCATGCACCCTAAATGGGCGTGGGATGTCGGCCTGAACGGTCGCCCGCATGATTTAGGCAATATTTCCGCCTATCTGGGCAAACCGACCGGCCTTGAGGACTATATCGGCTGGCTGGCAAATAACTTCGATCCCTCCATCTCCTGGAAAGATCTGGAGTGGATACGCGAATTCTGGGACGGCCCAATGGTGATCAAAGGGATCCTCGATCCAGAAGATGCCCGCGATGCGGTACGTTTCGGCGCTGACGGTATCGTGGTGTCGAATCACGGCGGCCGCCAGCTCGATGGCGTGCTCTCTTCCGCCCGCGCCCTGCCCGCCATTGCCGATGCGGTGAAAGGCGATATCGCCATTCTGGCGGATAGCGGGATTCGTAACGGGCTGGATGTCGTGCGTATGATTGCGTTGGGGGCCGATACCGTACTGCTGGGTCGGGCCTATCTCTACGCGCTGGCGACGGCAGGAAAAGCGGGTGTCGCCAACCTGCTGGACCTGATTGAGAAAGAGATGAAAGTCGCCATGACCCTGACCGGCGCGAAATCCATTAGCGAAATCAGTGGCGATTCACTGGTACAAGAACTGGGGAAAAGTTTGCCCGCCGCGCTGGCGCCAATGAGCAAAGGCGATACCGCCTGAACGCCTGGCGCGTGAGAGCCCGGTAAATTTCTGCTATTCTGCCCCCGGCATTTAAGGGGGCATCATGCTTAACATCGTACTCTTCGAACCAGAAATCCCGCCGAATACCGGCAACATTATCCGTCTTTGCGCCAATACCGGCTTTCGTCTGCACATCATCGAACCAATGGGGTTTACCTGGGATGATAAGCGCCTACGCCGCGCAGGGCTGGACTATCATGAATTCGCCGCGGTTCAGCGCCATCACGATTATGCCGCCTTTATCGCCGCCGAAAATCCGCAGCGCCTGTTTGCCTTAACCACCAAAGGCACGCCCGCTCATAGCGCCGTAAGCTATCAGGATGGCGATTATTTGATGTTTGGCCCGGAAACGCGCGGCCTGCCGGCAAGCATTCTTGATGCCCTTCCCGCTGAACAAAAAATTCGTATTCCGATGATGCCGGACAGCCGCAGCATGAACTTGTCAAATGCGGTGTCGGTAGTGGTGTATGAAGCCTGGCGCCAGTTAGGATACTCCGGCGCGGTATTGCGGTCGTAATATATTTAATGCCGGATGGCGGCTGACGCCTTATCCGGCCTACATTAATATTGATAATATTCGTTTCGAGCGTTATCGGCGCAGCCAGATTGGACACAGACTGCGCTTGTCTACCTGCGCGTACACGCAATACGAGAGGATGACGAGCATAGCCCAGGTTCAATATGGCAAGTAAGATAGCTCGAAATCAGATGCCGTCGCCATACTCAAACGTATGGTGTATCCCGTTGAAATGCTGGTCCATGTCCATCGACGGCTTATCGCTGCCCGGCTTGCCGACAATACGCGCCGGAACGCCTGCGGCGGTGGTGTGCGGCGGGACAGGCTGTAAAACGACGGAACCTGCGCCAATTTTCGCGCCGCGCCCCACCTCGATATTGCCAAGAATTTTCGCGCCCGCGCCAATCATCACGCCTTCGCGGATTTTAGGATGGCGATCGCCGCTGGTTTTCCCGGTACCGCCCAGGGTGACGGATTGCAGGATCGACACATCATCCTCAATAACCGCCGTCTCCCCCACCACAATACCGGTGGCATGATCGAGCATAATCCCGCGGCCAATTTTCGCTGCCGGATGAATATCCACCTGAAACGAGACCGAAACCTGATTTTGCAGGAAGATAGCCAGCGCGCGGCGACCTTTATTCCACAGCCAGTGGCCGATGCGATAGGCCTGCAACGCATGAAAGCCTTTCAGATATAACAGCGGCGTAGAATACTTATCCACCGCCGGATCGCGAGTGCGCACTGCCTGAATATCGCAGGCTGCCGACGCGATCATTTCCGGGTCAGCGGCGTAGGCTTCTTCAACCACTTCACGGATAGCGATAGCGGGCATAATGGGCGAAGCCAGTTTATTTGCCAGCATATAGCTCAGCGCACTGCCCAGATTTTCATGCTTGAGTAGCGTGGCGTGATAAAAACTGGCCAACATAGGCTCACAGTCAGCTAAAGCGCGGGCTTCAGCTTTAATATTGTTCCAGACGATTTCCAGTTCTTCACACGGCATGGCTTACTCCAGGCGGACAGAAAACGACCAACCCGTTCTGTGCGGGTTGGGTCGTTTATGCAAACAGTTCCTTACGGCTAGTGGCGACTCAGCTCTTCCTTGCGGGCGCGACCTAATAACGTTAATGCTGCCTCGCGCGCGTTTTTTCCGCAATACAATACTTGATAAATTTCCTCGGTTATTGGCATTTCAACACCAAAACGGTGCGCCAATTCACGAACTTCTTTCGTATTGCGATAGCCTTCGACCACCTGGCCAATCTTATCCTGCGCGCCTTTAACGTCCATGCCCTGACCAAGCATCATGCCAAAGCGGCGGTTGCGCGACTGGTTGTCGGTACAGGTCAGCACCAGATCGCCTAAGCCCGCCATCCCCATAAAGGTGGCGGGATCGGCGCCAAGCGCTGCGCCAAGCCGCGACATTTCTGTCAGCCCACGCGTGATTAGCGCCGTGCGGGCGTTCGCGCCGAAGCCGATGCCGTCAGACATCCCCGCGCCAATCGCAATCACGTTTTTCACCGCGCCGCCAAGCTGCACGCCGATAAAATCCGCATTGATATAGACGCGAAAACTTTTTCCGCAGTGCAACAGTTGCTGGAGATCGTCGGCAAAGGTCTCATCGGTTGAGGCCAGAGAGATTGCCGTCGGCAAACCCGCCGCCAGCTCTTTAGCGAACGTCGGGCCGGAAATCACCGCCAGCGGGATTTGATCGCCTAACGCCTCACGAGCGACATCCTGCAACAGGCGTCCCGTCTCCGCTTCCAGGCCTTTGGTCGCCCATACCAGACGCGCATCCGGACGCATCAGCGGTTTAATCTGCCGCAGCACGTCACTGAAAACATGGCTTGGCACCACCACCAGAATGTTACGACTGGCCGCCAGCGCGGTTGCTAAATCGCTTTCCAGGTGTAACGTATCGGGAAAAGGCACATCGGGAAGGAACGCGACATTGCAGCGATCGTGCTCCAGGGTCGCGATATGTTTTGGGTCGTGGCCCCACAGGACAACCTGGTGGCCGTTTCTCGCCAGAGTGATGGCAAGAGCGGTGCCGTACGAGCCGGCACCGATGACTGTCATTGACGCATTACTTTGGTTCATCAGGCATCCTGATGTTCTTCAGTACCTTCGCCAGCCTGCTGCTGCAAATAGTTCATGAACAGCGCATCAAAATTGACCGGCGCAAGGTTCAGTTGCGGGAACGTACCGCGTGAAACCAGGCTGGTGATGCATTCACGGGCATACGGGAACAGAATGTTCGGGCAGTATGCGCCCAGGCAATGCGCCATCTGAGTACCTTCAATACCGCTGATGGAGAAAATACCGGCCTGCTGAACTTCGCACAGGAACGCGGTTTCTTCCCCCAGGGAAGCCGTTACGGTAACACGCAGCACAACTTCATAAACGTCATCCGCCAGTTGGGAAGATGCCGTATCAAGATCCAGTTTAACCTCTGGCTGCCAATCTTTCTGGAAAACATGCGGTGCGTTTGGCGCTTCGAAAGAAACATCCTTGGTATAGATGCGTTGGATCTGGAAAGCCATTTCAGTGTTATTTTGTTCTGACATGTGTAAAACCCTTTAGTGTTGTCCTTAAATACTTGAGTACGCCTTAACGCAACAGCGGATCCAGTCCACCACGCGCATCCAGCGCATACAAGTCGTCACAACCGCCAATGTGCTGTGCATCAATAAAAATTTGCGGAACCGTCGTTCGGCCACTACGTTTGATCATCTCTTCACGCTTCACGGCGTCGCCGTCAATCGCAATTTCCTGGAAACTCACGCCCTTGCTGTCTAACAGCGCTTTTGCACGATGGCAAAACGGGCAGGTTGCTTTGGTATAGATTTCAATATTGGCCATGACTTCGCTCCTGTTTTTTTACCCGATGGATCTCATATCGAAGCAAGGGCAAGTCATTCCCCTTGCGTCATGAAAACGATGGGTAATTACTTACCGCGCACCAGAGGCAGATTCTCGCCGCTCCAGCCTGCTACGCCTTCTTTCAACACAAAGACCTTTTCAAAGCCGGCTTTTGTCAGCGCGTTAGCGGACTCCTGGCACTGCATACCAGAACCGTCGACCACGATAATCGGCTTGTCTTTGTGCTTTTCCAGTTCGCCAACATTGTTGGCTTTGATTTCGCTCGGCAGCAAATTGGTCGCGCCAGCGATATGGCCTTTACGGAAATCGTCACGTTGACGTAAATCCACAACAACGGCGTCCTCTTTATTGATAAGGCGCGTGGCTTCGCCGCGTGTAATCACCTTAACTTTTGAAGTCAGACCTTTGAACGTGGTAAATAAAACCGCCACCAGTAACGCAATCCAGGCGATACTCAGTATGGGATGACGGCCAACAAATTGCATAATTTCTTGCATGGGGGGTAACAACTCCCGACGTAGTGATTAAAAAACCAGGAAAGGAGTATACCTGCGCAGTGGCGCAAATACAGCCAGAGCGTGCACTGGAATGCATTTTTGCGGGGCGCTACGAAAAAAAATCGCGCCATTACTTGCCTTCTCACGCCAACGCGATCCCTTTCTTTGATCTTCTGAGGCTATTTTATCGATTCAGCTGTAGTAAAATTACGCAATTATTTTGTCTATTGAGTATGAGGTTGTCGCAATGTCGGTTTCTAAAAAACCTATGGTACTGGTGATTCTGGATGGCTACGGCTACCGTGAAGAACAGCAGGATAACGCCATCTTAAACGCCAAAACTCCGGTGATGGATGCTCTGTGGGCAAAACGTCCGCACACCCTGATCGATGCATCCGGTCTGGAAGTGGGCCTGCCTGACCGCCAGATGGGCAACTCCGAAGTGGGCCATGTTAACCTGGGCGCAGGCCGCATCGTTTATCAGGACCTGACGCGTCTGGACGTTGAAATTAAAGAACGTACTTTCTTCGCTAACCCGGTCCTGACCAATGCGGTAGACCAGGCGAAAAACGCCGGTAAAGCGGTGCATATTATGGGTCTGCTGTCCGCGGGCGGCGTCCACAGCCACGAAGATCACATTATGGCGATGGTGGAGCTGGCCGCAGAGCGCGGCGCAGAAAAAATCTATCTGCACGCCTTCCTCGATGGTCGCGACACGCCGCCGCGCAGCGCTGAAGCCTCGTTGAAAAAATTCGAAGACAAATTCGCCGCGCTGGGCAAAGGCCGCGTTGCGTCTATCGTCGGTCGTTACTACGCTATGGACCGCGACAACCGTTGGGATCGCGTGGAAAAAGCGTATGATCTGATGACTCTGGCCCAGGGCGAATTCCAGGCGGATACCGCTGTGGCTGGCCTGCAGGCCGCTTACGCTCGTGATGAAAACGATGAGTTTGTCAAAGCGACCGTTATCCGCGCCGAGGGCCAGGCTGATGCGGCGATGGAAAACGGCGACACGCTGATTTTCATGAACTTCCGCGCTGACCGCGCGCGCGAAATTACCCGCGCTTTCGTTAACGCTGATTTCGACGGCTTTGCACGTAAGAAAGTGGTTAATCTGAACTTCGTGATGCTGACCGAATACGCCGCCGATATCAAAACCGTCGTAGCTTACCCGCCAGCTTCTCTGGCGAACACGTTCGGCGAGTGGATGGCGAAAAACGATAAAACCCAACTGCGTATTTCCGAAACGGAAAAATATGCGCACGTAACCTTTTTCTTTAATGGCGGCGTAGAAGAACCGTTTGCTGGCGAAGAGCGCATCCTGATCAACTCGCCGAAAGTGGCCACTTATGACCTGCAACCGGAAATGAGCTCTGCAGAATTGACTGAAAAATTGGTCGCGGCGATCGAAAGCGGTAAGTACGACACCATCATTTGTAACTATCCAAACGGCGATATGGTCGGTCATACCGGCGTGATGGAAGCCGCCATCAAAGCGGTGGAAGCGTTGGATAACTGCATTGAACAGGTGACGAAAGCGGTTGAGTCCGTGGGTGGCCAACTGTTGATTACCGCGGACCACGGCAACGCGGAGCAGATGCGCGATCCGGCGACTGGTCAGGCGCATACCGCCCACACCAACCTGCCGGTGCCGCTGATTTATGTCGGCGAGAAAAACGTGAAGGCGGTCGAAGGCGGCAAACTTTCAGACATTGCGCCGACCATGCTGTCGCTGATGGGGATGGAAATCCCGCAAGAGATGACTGGTAAGCCGCTGTTCATCGTGGAATAATCCCTCCCCATGAGGGGAAAGGCGATTAACACCATTCAACAGGCCGTGAAACGAAGAACGTTTTCAGTCAGGCCTTTGTTCTACGCCAGCGTACTTAGCGCTGGCGTATTGTTGTGCGCCTTTTCCGCCCACGCGGATGACCGTGACCAGCTCAAATCTATTCAGGCCGATATCGCCGCGAAAGAACGCGCCGTACGCCAGCAGCAGCAGCAACGCGCCAGCCTTCTGGCACAACTTAAAGTCCAGGAAGAGGCCATCTCGGCCGCAGCGCGTAAGCTGCGCGAAACGCAAAGCACTCTGGATCAGTTAAACGCGCAAATTGATGAGATGAACGCCTCAATTGCCAAACTGGAGCAGCAAAAAGCCAGCCAGGAGCGTAATCTCGCCGCGCAGTTGGACGCCGCTTTCCGCCAGGGCGAACACACCGGCATTCAGCTTATTCTTAGCGGAGAAGAGAGCCAGCGCGGGCAGCGCCTGCAGGCCTACTTTGGCTATCTGAACCAGGCGCGTCAGGAGACTATCGCCGAACTGAAACAGACTCGCGAACAGGTCGCCACGCAAAAAGCCGAGCTGGAAGAGAAGCAAAGCCAGCAACAAACGTTGCTGTATGAACAGCGCGCTCAGCAGGCAAAGCTGGAGCAGGCGCGTAATGAACGTAAGAAAACGCTTGCCGGACTGGAGTCGTCTATTCAGCAAGGCCAGCAACAGTTAAGTGAACTGCGCGCCAACGAATCACGCCTGCGCAACAGTATTGCGCGGGCGGAAGCGGCGGCCAAAGCGCGAGCGGAGCGTGAAGCCCGCGAAGCGCAGGCGGTACGCGACAAGCAGCAGGAAGCCTCGCGTAAAGGCAGCACCTATAAACCGACTGAAAGCGAGCGTTCGCTAATGTCCCGCACCGGCGGCCTGGGCGCGCCTCGCGGTCAGGCATACTGGCCAGTACGCGGCCCGATATTGCATCGCTATGGCGAACGGCTGCAGGGTGAGCTACGTTGGAAGGGGATGGTGATCGGCGCGTCGGAAGGCACCGAGGTCAAAGCCATCGCCGACGGCAGGGTGATTCTGGCGGACTGGCTGCAAGGCTATGGCCTGGTCGTGGTCGTGGAGCATGGTAAAGGCGATATGAGTCTTTACGGCTATAACCAGAGCGCGCTGGTCAGCGTAGGCGCGCAGGTGCGCGCCGGACAACCTATCGCCCTTGTGGGCAGTAGCGGCGGTCAGGGCAGACCCTCGCTTTATTTCGAAATTCGTCGCCAGGGTCAGGCCGTCAATCCACAGCCGTGGTTGGGAAGATAAGTTTTGCCTCAGTTTCGTCGCACCATTCTCACGCTGGCCACTTTGCTGGCGTTTGCACATCCCGTTTTCGCCGGCAAGCTCGCCATCGTGATTGATGATTTTGGCTATCGCCCGCACACAGAAAATCAGGTTCTGGCGCTGCCGCCAAACATCTCCGTCGCCGTACTGCCCAACGCGCCGCACGCGCGCGAAATGGCGACTAAAGCGCACAATAGCGGGCATGAGGTGTTAATCCATCTGCCGATGGCGCCGCTAAGCAAACAGCCGCTGGAGAAGGATACGCTGCGACCAGACATGAGCAGCGATGAGATCGAGCGCATTATCCGCGAGGCGGTAAACAACGTGCCGTATGCCGTCGGGCTGAATAACCACATGGGCAGCGCAATGACTTCCAGCCTGTTCGGTATGCAAAAAGTGATGCAGGCGCTGGAACATTACAATCTCTATTTTCTCGACAGCATGACGATTGGCAATAGCCAGGCGATGCGCGCGGCATCCGGTACGGGTGTGAAAGTGATCAAGCGTAAAGTGTTCCTCGACGATAGCCAAAACGAGGCGGATATCCGCCGTCAGTTTACTCGCGCTATCGAACTGGCCCGTCGCAACGGTTCCGCTATCGCGATTGGTCATCCGCATCCGGCAACGGTTCGCGTGCTGCAACAGATGGTTTATCGTCTGCCGGCGGATATCACCCTGGTACGCCCAAGCAACCTGCTCAACGAACCGCAGGTAGATACGTCTCGACCTGATTTGACGCCGCAGAAAATTGACGCGCCGCGCAATCCCTTTCGCGGCGTGAAGCTGTGTAAGCCGAAAAAACCGCTGCAACCGGTCTACGCTACGCGCTTTTTCAGCGTCATCGGCGAGAGCATTACGCAAAGTTCCGTGGTTGCCTGGTTTCAGCATCAGTGGCAAGGTTGGGGGAAAATCGCCGCGCCTAAAAACGTGAGCGCTAAGACAGATTGAGCGCCTTACGGGCAATACGATGGTGCGACAAGGTTTTGTCGCGCCATTGCCACAGCCGGAAAGACCAGAGCAGCGTCTGGTAAGCCGCTTTCGCGCTGCGGACGTTAGCAATCATCCGTCTATACATGCCCGAAGTAAAAATTTCGGCAATCATACGCTGGCGGGTCACAATATCGGATTCTTTACGCACCGCATGACAAACGCGTAACGCTTCCCAGGTAATTTGCTGGCGAAACTCCGGGTAAATCGGAATACAACGGGCATAATCACGATTGAGCTTTTCTAATAAGCGCGTAATTTTAATATAATGCCGCTGATAATTAAGATTTTTATTACCTTGTCTTTGCAAACGGCTTACCGAATTATCATGCAAGAAATATTTATATAATGATTGTTCGGTATAACGTACGCGCGTGGCGTTAAACATCACTTCCGTCGACCATAATATATCCTGATGATGCAGCCCGGGAACAAAAGTAATATTGTTATCGATAATCAGCGCGCGTCGATAAACGCCCATCCAGACAACATGCGTCCAGCGCCGCGAGGCCAGCGCCATACGTAACCAATCCGGCCCGCTTAATATGCCGGTGGAACGCAGACGATCGGTCGGAATAGATTGCCAGGCGTGCCCGGTTTTACGTACACACCAGTCCGCATTACACTGCGCAACGTCCAGATCGTCGTTAAGCGCCATGGTCATCAGCGTTTCATACATCTTCGGGTAGACCAGATCATCCGCATCAACAAAGGCGATGTAATCGCCGGTCGCCGTTTGCAAGCCGAGGTTACGAGCAACAGATGCGCCAGAATTAGCCTGATGAAGCAACCGAACATGCGGGTAATGTTCCGCGTAATATTTTGCTATTTCAACGGATTGATCCGTCGATCCATCATTCACAATAATAATTTCCAGCGTTGTCCACGTTTGCGCGATTAACGACGCCATGCAAGCATTAAAATCAGCGCCCGCATTATATAACGGGATAATGACGCTCACTTTGGTTTTACTATTTTTCATAACGATTACCAGAAAAACCTCAATTTACCCTACCTTTATACCGGGGCTCCATTAAGAAACTATTAAGCCGTCATCATTTATTTCCCCAGTAAAAAAGCAGGCACAAAACTCAGAGTAGAGCGTTACGTTAGCGAGTAAAATAAGATTAAAGCGCAATTACGAATGCTTGATGACCATGACAATTCTTTACGGCTTTCCAGATTTTCCCTAACAAAAAAGGTTGGTGAATGACACCAACCTTTTACGATGAAATGTATCCCAGACCCGATAAATATCATCGGGTCTCTACGCATATTAATCCCAGCTCAGAATGACTTTTCCTGACTGGCCTGAACGCATGGCGTCAAAACCTTTCTGGAAATCATCGATAGAGAAACGATGGGTGATAATCGGTGACAGATCCAGACCGGACTGGATCAGCGCCGCCATTTTGTACCACGTTTCGAACATCTCACGGCCATAAATACCTTTAATGAACAACCCTTTAAAAATGACTTTTGTCCAGTCGATAGACATATCTGACGGCGGAATGCCCAGCATCGCAATACGGCCGCCGTGATTCATGGTGTCCAGCATGGTACGAAACGCTGGCGGCGCGCCGGACATCTCCAGCCCCACATCGAACCCTTCGGTCATTCCCAGCTCCGCCATGACGTCGGTCAGGCTCTGTTTCGCGACGTTGACCGCGCGGGTGACGCCCATTTTACGCGCCAGCTCCAGACGGTATTCATTGACGTCAGTAATCACCACATGACGCGCGCCGACATGTTTCGCTACCGCGGCGGCCATTACGCCGATTGGCCCCGCCCCCGATACCAGAACATCTTCGCCCACCAGATCAAAAGACAACGCCGTATGCACCGCATTACCAAACGGGTCGAAAATAGAGGCTAAATCATCAGAAATGTTATCCGGGATTTTAAACGCGTTAAACGCCGGGATGACCAGGTATTCCGCAAAGCAGCCGGGACGGTTGACGCCCACGCCGGTGGTGTTGCGGCACAGGTGAGTGCGACCGCCGCGGCAGTTGCGGCAATGACCGCAGGTGATGTGACCTTCGCCGGAGACGCGATCGCCGATTTTAAATCCTTTCACTTCCTGACCGATGCCGACCACTTCGCCGACATATTCATGCCCCACGACCATCGGAACCGGGATGGTTTTTTGCGACCATTCATCCCAATTATAGATGTGAACGTCAGTGCCGCAGATGGCTGTTTTACGGATTTTAATTAGCAAATCGTTATGGCCGACTTCCGGTTCCGGAACGTCAGTCATCCAGATGCCCTCTTCCGCTTTCAGTTTGGATAACGCTTTCATCTTACATCCTCAGGCAATCACGCCCAGTTGTTTACCAATACGCGTGAACGCATCTACCGCACGCGTAATTTGCTCAGGCGTATGCGCCGCAGACATTTGGGTACGAATACGCGCCTGACCTTTTGGTACGACCGGATAGAAGAAACCGGTAACGTAAATGCCCTCTTTTTGCAGTTCGCGGGCAAATTTCTGCGCGACAACCGCATCTCCCAGCATTACCGGGATGATGGCGTGATCCGCGCCTGCCAGCGTAAATCCCGCGGCAGACATCTGTTCACGGAACTGTCGCGCGTTCGCCCACAAGCGATCGCGCAGTTCTGCGCCCGCTTCCACCATCTCTAACACTTTAATAGAAGCCGCCACGATCGCCGGCGCCAGTGAATTGGAGAACAGATATGGGCGGGAACGCTGACGCAGCCACTCAACGACCTCTTTACGCGCCGCGGTATAGCCGCCGGATGCGCCGCCTAACGCTTTGCCCAGCGTACCGGTAATAATATCTACGCGGCCCATGACGTCGCAGTACTCATGGGAACCGCGACCGTTTTCGCCGACAAAGCCTACCGCGTGAGAATCATCAACCATCACCAACGCATCGTATTTATCGGCCAGATCACAGACGCCTTTCAGATTGGCGATGACGCCATCCATTGAGAACACGCCGTCGGTGGCGATCAGGACATGGCGCGCGCCCGATTCCCGCGCCTCTTTCAGCCGCGCTTCCAGCTCAGCCATATCATTGTTGGCGTAGCGGTAGCGCTTCGCTTTACACAAACGCACGCCGTCAATGATAGACGCGTGGTTCAGCGCGTCGGAGATAATGGCGTCTTCCGCGCCCAGCAACGTCTCAAACAAGCCGCCGTTAGCGTCAAAACAGGAGGAGTACAGAATCGCATCTTCCATACCGAGGAAGCTTGCCAGCTTCTGCTCCAGCGCTTTGTGGCTGTCCTGAGTGCCGCAGATAAAACGCACGGACGCCATACCGAAACCGTGGCTATCCATACCCATTTTGGCGGCGTTAATCAGCTCAGGATGATTCGCCAGCCCGAGATAGTTATTGGCGCAAAAGTTAATGACGTGGCTTCCATCCGCCACGGTGATATCCGCCTGCTGCGCAGACGTTATAATGCGCTCTTCTTTAAACAATCCTTCCGCCCGGGCGGTTTCCAGATCGTTGGTTAACTGTTTATAAAAATCCCCACGCATTGCGATTCTCCAGACAGGGCAAATTTCAGCACATATTACCCAAAGCTATACGTTGATACGAGATGACGCGTCATCACTTCTTTAAAATGCAGCATAAATCACGCGTATCCTCACGAGTTATCAGTGAATGGATGAATAGTGATATGATAAGAGCATTCATGTCTGAGACAGTCTCTGACACCATAATTCAAAGGTTACAGTTATGATCATCGTTACCGGCGGCGCGGGCTTTATCGGCAGCAATATCGTTAAGGCCCTGAATGATAAAGGTATCACCGATATTCTGGTGGTGGATAACCTGAAAGACGGCACCAAGTTTGTGAACCTGGTGGATTTGAACATCGCTGACTATATGGATAAGGAAGATTTCCTGATCCAGATTATGTCCGGAGAAGAGCTCGGCGATATCGAAGCTGTTTTCCATGAAGGCGCCTGCTCTTCCACCACCGAGTGGGACGGCAAGTATATGATGGATAATAACTATCAATACTCCAAAGAGCTGCTGCACTATTGCCTTGAGCGCGAAATCCCGTTCCTCTACGCCTCTTCTGCCGCCACCTATGGCGGCCGCACATCTGATTTCATCGAATCGCGCGAATACGAAAAACCGCTTAACGTTTACGGCTACTCTAAATTCTTGTTTGATGAATACGTGCGTCAGATCCTGCCAGAGGCGAACTCGCAGATTGTCGGTTTCCGCTATTTCAACGTCTATGGTCCGCGTGAAGGCCATAAAGGCAGCATGGCAAGCGTGGCATTTCATCTGAATACGCAGTTAAACAACGGCGAAAGCCCGAAACTGTTTGAAGGCAGCGAAAACTTCAAGCGTGACTTCGTCTACGTGGGCGATGTTGCCGCCGTTAACCTGTGGTTCCTGGAGAGCGGCAAATCCGGTATCTTTAACCTGGGCACAGGCCGCGCGGAATCTTTCCAGGCCGTCGCCGACGCAACGCTGGCATATCATAAAAAAGGCAGCATTGAGTACATTCCGTTCCCGGATAAGCTGAAAGGTCGCTATCAGGCGTTTACGCAGGCGGATTTAACCAATCTGCGCAACGCGGGCTACGACAAACCCTTTAAGACCGTCGCCGAAGGCGTTACGGAGTATATGGCCTGGCTGAACCGCGACGCGTAAGTATGAAAATTTTGGTCATTGGCCCGTCCTGGGTGGGCGACATGATGATGTCGCAAAGTCTCTATCGCACGCTCAAGGCGCGCTATCCCCAGGCGATAATCGATGTGATGGCGCCAGCCTGGTGCCGTCCGTTGTTATCGCGTATGCCGGAAGTTAACGAGGCGATACCTATGCCGTTGGGCCACGGCGCGTTGGAAATCGGCGAGCGCCGCAGATTGGGCCATAGCCTGCGAGAGAAGCGTTACGATCGCGCCCTGGTGCTGCCAAATTCGTTTAAATCGGCGTTGGTTCCTTTCTTTGCCAATATTCCGCATCGTACCGGCTGGCGCGGCGAAATGCGCTATGGCCTGCTGAACGATGCGCGTGTGCTTGATAAAGACGCCTGGCCGCTGATGGTGGAGCGCTACGTGGCGCTGGCCTATGACAAGGGCGTGATGCGCACGGCGAAAGATCTGCCGCAGCCGCTACTCTGGCCGCAGCTTCAGGTTAGCGAAGGTGAAAAGTCGCTGATATGCAGCGACTTTTCGCTATCTTCTGAACGTCCTCTGATCGGCTTTTGCCCTGGCGCGGAATTTGGCCCGGCAAAACGTTGGCCGCACTATCACTACGCCGAACTGGCAAAGCAACTCATTAACGAAGGGTATCAGGTCGTGCTGTTTGGCTCGGCAAAAGACCATGAAGCCGGAAATGAGATCCTGGCGGCGCTGAATAGCGAGCAGCAGGCATGGTGTCGCAACCTGGCGGGGGAAACCCAGCTGGAACAGGCCGTCATTCTGATAGCCGCCTGTAAAGCCATCGTCACTAACGATTCCGGGCTGATGCACGTCGCGGCGGCGCTCGACCGCCCGCTGGTCGCGTTGTATGGCCCGAGTAGCCCGGATTTCACGCCGCCGCTGTCTCATAAAGCCCGGGTGATTTGTCTGATGACGGGTTATCACAAAGTTCGTAAAGGCGATACGGCGCAAGGCTATCACCAGAGCCTGATCGATATCACGCCGCAGCGGGTTCTGGAAGAGCTTCATCCGCTGTTGTCGGAAGAGGACGTTTAATGCGGGTATTGATCGTTAAAACATCATCGATGGGCGATGTATTACATACTCTGCCTGCGCTTACCGACGCGCAACAAGCGATTCCGGGGATTCAATTTGATTGGGTTGTCGAAGAAGGATTTGCGCAAATTCCGTCCTGGCACAGTGCTGTCGATCGCGTGATTCCCGTCGCTATTCGTCGCTGGCGCAAAGCCTGGTTCTCCGCGCCCATCAAAGCGGAACGCACAGCCTTTCGTCGGGCGGTATGCGCATACCAATACGACGCTGTTATTGATGCGCAGGGGCTGGTGAAAAGCGCTGCGCTGGTGACACGTCTGGCGCACGGGATAAAGCACGGTATGGACTGGAGTACCGCCCGCGAGCCGCTAGCCAGTCTGTTTTATAACCGTAAACACCATATCGCAAAGCAACAACATGCTGTTGAACGGACACGCGAGCTGTTCGCCAAAAGTCTGGGATATGCTAAACCGCAATCGCAGGGCGATTACGCCATCGCAAGACATTTTCTGCATGACCAGCAGATAGTCAGCGATCCGTATGCGGTGTTTTTACATGCCACGACCCGCGATGATAAGCACTGGCCGGAAGCAAACTGGCGTGAGCTTATCGGCCTGGTGGGCAACACCGGATTACGGATAAAACTTCCCTGGGGCGCGCCTCATGAGGAGGCCCGTGCTAAACGACTGGCCGAAGGATTTAAGTATGTGGATGTGTTACCACGCATGAGCCTGGAGGAGGTCGCCAGGGTGCTGGCTGGCGCAAAATTTGTCGTATCGGTTGATACTGGCCTGAGCCACCTCACCGCCGCGCTCGACAGACCGAATATTACGCTATATGGCCCAACGGACCCTGGGTTGATTGGAGGTTATGGGAAGAACCAAATGGCATGTTGCTCACCAGAACAAAACCTGGCGAATTTAGATGCCACAAGCGTATTTGGAAAGATTCATTAAAGAGACCTTGTCTCATCCCAAACCTATTGTGGAGAAAAGATGTTAACCACATCATTAACGTTTAATAAAGAGAAATGGAAGCCAACCTGGAATAAAACGTTGGTTTTTCTTTTTGTTGCCACGTATTTTCTGGATGGTATTACGCGCTATAAGCATTTGATAGCCATACTTATGATTATCACTGCGATTTATCAGGTCTCACACTCACCGAAAAGTTTTTCTCATCTGTTCAAAAATAGCGTATTTTATAGCGTAGCCGCATTATCATTAATTCTTGTTTATTCCATACTCATATCACCAGATATGAAAGAAAGTTTCAAAGAGTTTGAGAATACGGTACTGGAAGGTTTTTTATTATATACCTTATTAATTCCTGTATTATTAAAAGATGAAACGAAAGAAACGGTCGGAAAGATCGTACTTTTCTCCTTTCTAACGGGTTTAGGATTACGTTCGCTGGTAGAAATAGTCCTTTATATTCAGGACTACGCCAGGGGCGTAATGCCGTTTACAAATTATGACCATCGACATATATCTGATTCAATGGTGTTTTTTTTCCCGGCATTATTGAATATCTGGCTATTCAGAAAAACGTCGCTCAAACTCGCTTTCTTTGCGCTGAGCGCCGTCTATCTGTTCTTAATGTTAGGTACTCTATCGCGGGGAGCATGGCTGGCAGTTTTAGTGGTAGGCGTTTTGTGGGCGATTTTAAACCGCCAGTGGAAACTAATGGGAATTGGCGCTGCAATACTGGTTATTGCCGGGGCTTTGGTTATTACTCAGCAAAATCATAAACCGGATCAGGAGCGGCTACTGTATAAATTACAGCAGACAGATAGCTCATATCGTTATACTAACGGAACCCAGGGCACCGCATGGATACTGATTCAGGAAAACCCGATTAAGGGCTACGGCTATAGTAATGAAGTTTATGATAGTATTTATAACAAACGCGTTGTCGATTATCCAACGTGGACTTTTAAAGAATCTATCGGTCCGCATAATACAATTTTGTATATCTGGTTTAGCGCTGGTATATTGGGTCTGGCGAGCCTGGCCTATTTATATGGCGCTGTTATCAGGGAAACGGCAAGCTCTACCTTTAAAAAAGTAGAGATAAGTCCATACAATGCTCATCTCCTGTTATTCTTATCTTTCGTTGGTTTTTATATCATTCGTGGAAATTTTGAACAGGTCGATATCGATCAAATTGGTATCATTACCGGTTTCCTGCTGGCGCTAAGAAATAAATAAAAAAATGCGCTGATACTTAGCACGGTATCAGCGCGCTTTCCATCATCAGTATTAAATCACTTATCAAACCCGCTTTTCATTTGTTCTTCGAAACGCTGCGCCACATTTTCCCAACTGTATTTTGAAAACAGCAGGGCCTTCACATTTTCTGCGAGGTGATAACCGATTATACCATCTAGCACAAACTCGCAAATTCCCCTTTTTTACTGGCAAGGACCAATTTTCCAGCCGCCATCGCTTCTACAGCCACCATGCAATATGCCTCTGCGTTTATAAATTTTACTAAACCCAATGTAATGAATATCACACTTGACGTTTACTTTGTTATATTCAGGATAGCCAGCATTCTTTATACAAGCAATACAGTTTGGTATTGATAACCTTTTATCACCAGGTAAATCCAGGTTTCTATCGCAGCTACACCACATGGAGGAATTAAAAATATAGGTGTAATAGGAAATATAATTTTTTAATCATGGTAGCTTTAATTCAGAACAGTTAGTCTTATAGAAAAAGAAAAACGTGCTGAAAACAGCGTAATATAATGATTTTTAGCATTTAGACAATTTTATCGTAATATATCTCATCCTCGAGTTGTGAAGCATTGATATATGGAATAATATCGTAATGGATTGCAGTATCGTCTGATAAATTAAAGATATTTAAATCACTAACATTTTTTCTCATAAAAGTAAAAAATGGCAGTATTTTAAACAGATCTTTACTAAGCTCAGATGGCATAGGGCTGGAAGATTCGTCATAGAAACGTGGACAACTTCCCGTCAGGTCAAGTCCAGAACAGATAATACGACTGTACTTAAGGGAATAGGCAACCTGAATAGCGGTATAGGCGATAGTATGACAAGAACAATAACCGATACTGATATCTTTGCAAAACCCTGTTAGTCTTCCTCTTTTTGAGAGAGGAACTGAAATAAGTAATGCTTTATAAACCCGCTTGAGGAAATTAAATTTAATTTTCTTTAAAACTCCCCCTTTTTCCCTACGATAAAAAGGGCGAATAATTAAACAATTTTCTTCAATATATTTTTGATCTTCTTCTGCCGCCTGCTCGTATACATCAAGGTTGACAATAGTAAATTGACTATTGCCACTAAAATTATAAAAATCTTTGCGCCGACGATGGAGAAACCGAACATCCGTCAGGAGGTACAAAAATGGCTTGACATTATTGTCAAGCAAATACTGGGCAGAACCATTGACTGCAATAACATCTTTCACTCGTAACAAGGATAACGGCGTCTTTCTGGATGTAGGACCAGAAAGGAAAATAATACAATCTTCAGCCGTTCTTTTCGCAATAAGTTGCAGAACATCGGCGTGAGTTATAAAGTTAACGCTGCCCATAAAAAACTCATATGTTTATCATGCAACCTATAAATAGATGTTATAATTACTTTCTAATATTACATCTCAAATTCCCTTCAGTATGTCATAATGTTACAATAAATAAAAGCCAGCCTGTCCCTTAAATTAAACTAAACGTGCTGTATTGATCAGCGTTTTTCCTTACCTTTAATACGGCGAAGGAAATTCCGAAGTTTTTTCTTATAAATCAATAAGTAAAAGCCAATATCCTTCACGTCATTTTTGATACCATAATGTCGTTCTAAATCAATACGATCCTTTGCTCGCCGCTGTCTCGAAGGTCTTTTTCCGGACAAATCGATAATTCTGATCTTACCGCCTTGCAGGATAAAGTTACCTTTATGGGGATCACCCGAAACCATATTATGCTGGTGCAAAAAAAATATTGACCGTTTAATTTTCTCTCTCACTTCATCAGAAATTTCTGGCATATCAACAAGCTCAATGCCTTCGATATATTCAATCAGCATCACGTATGTTTTTACGTAGCGTAATGTTTTAATTTCCGCCAGCAGGTAAAAATCATTAAGCGCTGAAAACCCTTCACGCCGCACACGCTCTGTCTGACGAAAAAGCTTTTCGTAGTAATCTCCTTTTACCAACGATTTGAAAAAGCGTTCAGTATTTTTTACTTTTGGACTAAATACTTTGAGAATATATTTTCCATAGTCTGTATTAATCAATACAACTTTTGTATCTTCTATATTACGGAAGACTTTAGTAACCTGATGATTATAAGATAGAAAATCTTTGTATATCTCAATGTATTTTTCACCGTCTTTTTTGACAAAGACCGTATAGTTTTTAACCTTTTTTTCAATAATCATAATGGAGATTTAGGGAAGGGAATTATTTGTGGAAAAGTTTACGATAAAGATATGCGCTTCCAGCCAGAAGGCCTTTGAAGTAATGACCCTGTACGAAAAGATGTTTATATCGCTTCTTAAATTCAACTATGGTACGCGCATCTTTTGCGGGAAAATCTTTCCACGGGGAGTTCAGTCGTGCATTTTTATAATAGATAACTGAAGGATAATTTGCCCAGGCATGCCAGGGTTTGGTAGCCCCCGTATAATGAATTAAAATAGTATTATCATTAATTATATTGCTATATTTCTTATGTGTCCTGTCTTCTAACTCACTTTTAATAGTATAAATAGTATTATACGGTCGCGGCAAGAAAATGACGTTATCCTGTAAAAGAATATTTAAAACATCCTGGTCGGGATATTTAAAAGCATCAGCCTCTTTACCCGCCAGCAATAAAAATGCCTTTTCTGTTAACGCATTCTTTTTCCATGAATTAAGGTTAACAAAAACCACACCAGAGTTAAAATAATTACCTTGTAAATTAAAAGCTCTTAATCTCTCATTTACTTTATTTTGGATTGAATCTACATCTTTAACGACCGCAGCAATCTTCTCTGTCAGATCAAGTTGAAGAAGGTCTTGTAAAGAACCTTTGCATACAACATCGGCATCCAAATAAAGTAATGTGTTTATCTTCCTGCTGAGATAATCGAAAGCGAATAAACGAAAATACATTGCTCTAGACCATACTTTAGTTTGAGGCAATATCTCAAGACTTTCGACTTTAATAAGATAAAGTGAAATCTTAATATGATGCTGTACGGCTAAACGCTCTATATTCTTAAGAAAACAGGGGGAATATGAGTCACAAATAATGTGAAAAGCAAGCGGGATGTTATTGTTTAATACTACTGAAGCAATTGATACTCCAACACCATCAAGATAGTTCTCGTCAACGCCATAAGAAATATTTAATACGTTATCATCATTATTATTACTTTCATCAAAAACTTTATATTCAGCTATTTCTATCTCAGGAAATGAATCCATTACATCACCTATGGTTTTTATTCAAGAAGTTTACGTTTAAAGTAGGCTATATAATAATTTATACCCGAAGTATAATGCTTCTGATTAAACATATGCTTCGCCGCATAACGTAATTGATGGCTAGTGACTGGATTTAAAAGTGCACAATGAGACCATGGTGAGTTGCTCTTAGCCTGTAAAAAATATTGTGACACAGGATAAGTCCCCCAACTATGCCAGGGCTTCGTTGGTCCAATATAATGAATAAATACAGTATCAGCATCAACTGGATTAATAACTGAATCTTTTAATTCATAGTTAAGACTAAATTGCGTATTAAATTTTTTATCAACAAAACGCGCTTTATTCACTAACAATATATTTAATACATCCTGATCAAGGTGCGTTATGCGCTGTACTACCTCCGGATCTTTTAGCATTTCAATCGCTTTCTTAGAGATATTTTCTGCGGTCCAAAGAGGTATATTAATTAAGATAAAACCGGCATTAAAATAGCCAGAAGCCAGCCCGGGCGTCGCCAGGCTAACCGAGCGCTTAGTCCACCACTCCAACTCGCCCTCAGCAACGACCGCCGCAATCTCATTTTCAGCGAAATTAAGATCAACAAGTTCCTGAATACTTCCCTTACATGCAATATCTGCATCCAGATAAAGCACTCTATCTGTTTTATCTGAAAAATAGTCGGCGATAATGAACCTAAAGTAGGTTGCATAAGTCCAGTTTTTGGTACTGGGTAACGATTTTAATCTTTCACAATCAATTAAATAGACAACGATCTGCGTAGCGTACTGTTTTGCTAATGCATCAAATCGCTGCCGATCTTCAGGGCCAAAGGAGTCGGTAAAAACATGGAAAGCTAACGCCTTCTCTGGGTTAGCAAGGAGAACCGATGCAATAGAGACACCACAGCCAAAAAGAAAGTTTTTATCAATCCCATAAGCTATATTAAACTTATTAGCATCACTATGTTGTGCATAGTTATAATCTAAAGTCTGTTGAATGACTTCTTCTTCAAAATATTTTCTGCTCATAGTGATCACTTTTGTAATTTCGAGAATATCGCATTATTAAAATTTTTAAAATATAGCACATCGTAAAATCTCTCAATCGTACCAGGAATAATATCGTGCTGATATTTTACTTCACCGGAAATAACTCGATTAAGATGTCCTACAAAATCATCTATAGCCCCTGGAGTATAAAGCTCACCATTCAAACCGGGTTTAATCATATCGCGCGGACCAGACATACAATCAGAACTAATACACGGAATTCCATATGACATTGCTTCCAACAGGGTCATAGGAAAGCCCTCAAATGCAGAGGTAAGTAGTAATGCGGTGACATTTTTTACTTTTTTTTGTACAACTTGCCACGGCGCGCTTTGCCAACCATACCAGATCACATGCTGCTCAATGCCAAGCTCCCGGCTATAGGCCTGGCACTTTTCAAAATCTGAGCCGTCACCAATAATATGTAACTGCCATTCCCCTGTCGTACGAGCTAAGCCATCAAATAAATCTTTAATTCTTTTCTGCCCTTCAAATTTAAGACGGCCTACATAGAGAAATACAGCGGGCTTATCGCGTTCAGGCGGCGGCACAATGATTTTTTTAATAGAGACTGGATTATAAACGACACTAATATCTTGCGCTGAGATACCCCGTGCCATCATCTGTTCTTTAATACCACTACTGATGGCCAGATGATAATCCGCGTACGTTATACATTCTGCATGTTTTTTATGGTCGAGCGAAAAATGCGGCCATGAGAAAATAGTAAACTGTTTACCGCTTTTTTTTCGTGCTTTATTGGCATAAAGACATGAGATAACATCAATGCATATCACAATATTCGGTGAGGTTTCTTTCAGCCACTGACTAAAATTATAAACATGCTTAGCTCGACGAAGAAAACTTAATTTTATATTTGAGAATGATTGCGCATATTTAATCTCTTTTAACCATGCTTTATCCATTTTGTCATTACGACAAAAGAAAAACATTTCACAGTTGATTTTCGGAGAGTTATTTTCAAACGTATGGATAACGTTACTAATAACAGTTTCCATCCCTCCAAAACCAGATACCGCTTCGCCAATAAACGCTATTTTCAATGAAGTCACCATTTGCTGCCATTCATGTTATTCGGTTTCCTTCACTTTTAAAATATTGTAAGAATAAACCCAATCAACATTATATTTATACTGAGACCTGGTTAAAATCGAAGCCCAGTCCATGATTAAAGCTATCTTTTAGAAAAGGGCTGGTTATTTTATAGTTTTTGATAGCTGAGATATTATTTAGGTTATACTGAACTGTGCTATTAAATCCATATATCTCTAATGCCATCCCTTGCTCCAGATATTCTAAAATAATGTCCTCGGCTATCATTTCAGTGTTAACATTCAATACACCATTAAACTGATGAGAGTCATATCGAGGGTGAGGAATATATATATCAACCGCTTCTTTCTTAATAAACATCTGAAGATGCTGAAGGAAAACACTCTCATCTTCTTTATTTTTTAACGCATCAGTATATACAGTGCCCAATAATACTTTTTTAAAGTCATTATTCGTGTCAGGAAGAGCATTGTGGTGTACCAATATAATTCCCTCGGTATTTTTAATTATGTTGGTTCTGTTAGGGAATAGAGTATAATGTTTTGCGTCTAATTTTAATATTTCATCTTTATGATATTTACGCCCCATCAGCTTTCTTATTAACTTAGATGTTGCGCTTACATTCTTATTTTTATACATTATGCCTTTCTGGTTAATATTATTTGTACCGTCATCAAAGGTTTTGATCTCAGAAAAAGCGATGCACGATAAAATATGGTGTATAAGCGGAACATGAAAATTCGCAAAGAAAACGGTATGATATTCTCTGGCATAAGATTCCATGATTTTTTTAGCATACCGTGTTCTATGAATCGTTTTAAATGCCGAAAACTTTGAAACCTGAGAGACCAGGCTTGAGTGCCGACATAACGGTTGGATTTTTTTCAAATAGTACTGATTTTTTACGTTATCCACATCGCCAATAAATAAAACATCGACACTTTTCAACTGCTCTTTTTCTATAATTGACCGCGCAATGAGCAAGTGTAAATTAGTCATGCATATGAAAAGGAACATACAGCCTCTATGCTATTTATCAATACAGCATTTATATTAAAGATGTTTTCTTATTGTTCTTTCTTTGATTCGAGCGGCTTTAATATCCGCCTGATGAATCAACCCCGATTCTTTTTGCAAAATCTCTCGCAGGGGAAGAGAGAAATACTCACGCATAAACCGGAATATATCTCGCTGAGTCAGGCCAATATTCATTGAAGAGAAATAAAGCCCAATTAGATCTTTATCACGCCAGCGAAGGGGAACGCGCTGACGTATCTGCGCGCGATGCAGGTCGATTACGGAAATTTTTAAATCCTCTTCACAACCAGTGAAAGGCAAATGCAGAAGAAAGTGGCAAATATAACAGTCGCGATGGTTAATTCCTCCGGCGTGCATTTTACGTACCATGGTCGCAACACGTTTAATAATTATTCGCTTCACTTGCGCATCCGGTGGATTAACAGCCCAGTCAGCACAGTAGTCTTCAAGGCTAATCGTGGGCGTTAAATCTTCGGTGATAATAAATGATGTTCTGGTTAGTGGGTTTACGCCTTTTTCACCAAAACCAACGCCGTGCATCGTATCTACGCCCAGCTCACGCAGGCGGTGAATGGCGTGCCATTCTCTGTCAGCGCCCAGAACAGGCATACGTAACGAAATCAGGTTCTTCACAATTTCTTTCAGAGAGGTGCCTTTATGCCACTTCAGGAAGTAGCTTTTGCCGTCCAGCTCAAACCGCAATGTTCGACGCGTCTCCAGCTCTCTGAACACTTCGCCCTGTAACGTTTTCACTTCCTCAAAAGCATCTTTACCGCGCCATAGTGTGGTTAACGGCGCTTTCAGCTCAACCATCTAAATCACCTGTAATAATATCTGCGGCCTTCTCCGGTAAACTGTATAAATCTTGAGTATCAGCATAATACCGCGCATTTTCAGCCCAGGCGCTGCGTAAGGAAGGCTGTGTCAGCGCTTTGAGTAAAATCTCATTTAGCGCATCCTGACGGAAAGGTTCAGTCATCGCTTCGCCACAGTTTGCATCCACAATATAATGTGCATAACCGCACACCGCGGTTGTCAACACCGGCAAACCAGCAGTAATGGCTTCCAACAAAACAATACCGGCAGCTTCCTGATAGGCTGGATGCAGTAAAAGGTCGGCTGCCGCCATTAATTCCGCGATATCACTACGTCCGGAGAAAAAATGCACATTCGTGCCGACGCCGCTTCTTTCAGCCAGTGCTGCAAACTTCTTCGGCTTATCCTGCCCGACAACATAGAGCACCGTATTTTGCCGTAAAGATTCGGGTAGCGATGCCAGCGCTTCAATAGAGCGATCTACACCTTTACGGGTAAAGTCAGACCCTACTTGCAACAGTAATTTTTGCTGTTCTGAGATACCATTTTTCTGACGATAAATTTGACGACTGTTCGGGATCTGTTGGCTATATTTTCTGTCCGGGTAAATCCCCGGAGGAAGAATATGGAAACGCTCCGCTTCAGTCTGATAATGTTTTTGGAAGTCAGCAATCTGCTTATTCGTCAGCATTAATAGTTGCGTCTGCTTGCCGTGTTCAAACGTGGCGCGTTCAAAAGCAGCATAATGCCGATAGCGTGATGTCAGGCGATAGAAAAATCCTTTTTCCTGTGCGACTTTTTCGGCGTAACACACGTCCGCGGCATAATACACATCAAGGCCCGGCATCTTATTGAATCCCACAACCCGATCGACAGGGTAGTCGCGTAAATGGTGTTGCACCCAGGCATAATATTCTGCGTTACGACCGTGGTTCGTCCGGGATTTAACCGGCACGCGGATTAACTCAAAGTTATCCGGGCATTCCCCTTCCCATGTCTGAGTATAAATACGAACCTGATGACCTCGCGCCGCCACGGTTTGGGCAATACGCATAAAATCACGCTGCAGACCGCCAAAAGGAAAATATTTATATAAGCAAAAGGCAACTCTCATAGCAGGCTGTCCAAATCTACTGGGCGTGCCTCATGCGGCAGCATTTTTTCCGTCGCGGCGACAACATCTTCAGCCGGAATAACGGAAAGGTATTTTTTATTACGATCAAGCTCATGCCGTTCAGGCATCGGCTGATAATTTCCTGCCCAAAACTGAATTATGTCGTCGGTCCAGGGACGCCAGAACACATGATCCGTCGCGCCGAAAAGGCAAATGACCGGCGTTTTGACTGCTGCGGCGATATGACCGGGGGCCGAATCAACGCCGATAAATAGATCCGCATGGTCAATCAACGCGCCCAATTCAGGAAAGCGAGTTTTACCCGCCAGACCAGTAACCGGTTTTGTCTCACAGCCGCGTGCAATATCATCCACGCAGGCCATCTCATCTGCGGCCGGACCTGACGTCAGTACAACCTGATAACCGCGGCGCTGCACGGCATCAATAACCTGAGAGAATTTATCGTTATCCCAGCACTTAAATAGCTGCCGTGCCGTAGGCTGAATAACAACATATTGCCGGGTTACGCCAAGTTGTTTGAGCTGTTGTCGCATGTTTTCCCAATGTTCCGGGCGATAGCTCATGGTGGTTTCCGTGACATACTGTTTTAGCGCTAACGGCTTTAGCGCGGATAATGTGCGCTCGACAGCATGCTCTCCCGCATAAGGCACTAAATGCGTAAAGCTCTTTTTCCATAAAGCAGACTGACGATTACCGAAATCCTGCGAGATTTTTATTTTTGCGTTTAAAAAACGCACAATAAGCGCCACGCTCCACTGATCGGTGAGATTGACGACCAGATCATACGAGTTAGCACGCAATTTTTTGATTAGCGATAGCGCGTTTTTAATCTTCTCTTTTGTTCCTGCGCCTTTGTTACTGATGCCGTAGAGTGCATTAATCTCCGGATTTTCCGACAATATCGGTATGGTGTTCTGATAAAGAAGCACATCGATTTTTGCATCGGGATAATTCTGCTTCAGCGTACTGATGACTGGGGTGGTAAGTAACATGTCTCCATGAAAACGCATTTTTATAATCAGAATTCTTCGAAATGGCTTTTCCACAAGCGACTCTTTGGTTGAAATTGACCGGATAAATAAGCAGAAAAAAGCACGCTACCGCCCCAGGCTTCACAGCAACCCGATGGCTAATACCGCACTCATTTTAGATGCGTTAGTGTAACACTTCTTTCGCAGCAATCCGATACGAATAAATTTTATACACACTCATTTTTTTAATTATAAATTCAAAGAGATATTAATTTACCCCTCTCTTTTGAATGGTCATTCCCATTGTCTGGGGCGACAAGGGCGGCAAATTTCAATGGATTGCGTAAAAATGCAAAAATAATGGGGTTCAGCGTCTGGAGCCCTCGCTTCTGAGCCAATTTGGCGCAAAAATGGGAAAAGTAATGGTAAAGCCCAGGCTAAATACATAGAATCCCCAGCACATCCATAAGTCAGCTATTTACTATGCTCGAATTGCTTTACACCACTCTTCTCTACCTTATTCAGCCTCTGATCTGGATACGGCTTTGGGTGCGTGGACGTAAAGCGCCGGCCTATCGTAAGCGCTGGGGTGAACGCTACGGATTCTACCGCCGTCCGTTGAAACCAGGCGGAATCATGCTGCATTCCGTCTCGGTGGGCGAAACTCTGGCGGCCATCCCATTGGTCCGCGCTCTACGTCATCGCTATCCCGATCTGCCTATTACCGTAACGACCATGACGCCGACCGGCTCGGAGCGCGTCCAGTCTGCCTTTGGCAACGATGTTCAGCACGTTTACTTACCTTATGATTTACCCGATGCGCTCAATCGTTTCCTCAATAAGATTGATCCTAAGTTGGTATTGATCATGGAGACTGAGCTCTGGCCAAATCTGATTGCTGCGCTACACAAACGTCATATTCCGCTGGTTATCGCTAATGCGCGGCTTTCCGCCCGCTCCGCTGCGGGTTATACGAAGCTTGGCAAGTTTGTCCGTACGCTCCTGCGCCGTATCACCCTGATTGCCGCGCAAAACGAAGAAGATGGCGAACGCTTTGTGGCATTGGGCGCGAAAAACAATCAAGTCACGGTCACCGGCAGTCTGAAATTTGATATTTCAGTTACGCCGCAGCTAGCGGCTAAAGCCGTTACGCTACGCCGCCAGTGGGCACCGCACCGTCCGGTCTGGATTGCTACCAGCACCCACGACGGCGAAGAGAGTATCGTTATTGCCGCTCACCAGGCGTTATTACATCAATTCCCGAATTTATTACTGATTCTGGTGCCCCGCCATCCGGAGCGTTTCCCGGATGCTATCAATCTTGTGCGTCAGGCAGGGTTAAGCTACATCACTCGCTCTTCGGGCGAAGTGCCGTCCGCCAGTACCCAGATCGTGGTAGGCGATACCATGGGCGAGTTAATGTTGCTCTATGGGATTGCCGATCTCGCCTTTGTCGGTGGTTCGCTGGTTGAACGCGGCGGTCATAACCCGCTGGAGGCTGCCGCTCATGCGATTCCGGTACTCATGGGCCCACATACCTTTAACTTTAAGGATATTTGCGCCCGTCTGGAGCAGGCGAGCGGACTTATCACGATTACCGATGCGGCTACGCTGGCAAAAGAAGTTTCCTCTTTACTGACCGACGCTGATTATCGTAATTTCTACGGACGTCACGCAGTTGAAGTGCTGTATCAAAATCAGGGCGCGCTCCAGCGTCTGCTGCAACTGCTGGAACCTTATCTGCCACCGAAAACGCATTGAGGGCTGTCATGCAAAAACGGGCGATTTATCCAGGCACGTTTGATCCGATTACTAACGGTCATCTCGATATTGTGACGCGCGCGACGCAGATGTTCGACCATGTCATTCTGGCCATCGCCGCCAGCCCCGGTAAGAAACCCATGTTCACTCTGGACGAACGTGTGGCGCTGGCGCAAAAAGCGACCGCACACCTGGGTAACGTAGAGGTGGCGGGCTTTAGCGATCTAATGGCCAATTTCGCCCGCGACAGACAGGCGAATATCCTGATTCGCGGTCTGCGCGCGGTGGCGGATTTTGAATATGAAATGCAGTTGGCGCATATGAATCGCCATCTGATGCCGCAACTGGAAAGCGTTTTCCTGATGCCGTCCAAAGAGTGGTCGTTTATTTCATCGTCACTGGTCAAAGAAGTGGCGCGCCATCAGGGCGATGTGACCCACTTTCTGCCGGACAATGTGCATCAGGCGCTAATGGATAAGTTGAAATAAGTTTCCTTGCCGGGCCTGGCGTTTTACTTCTGACAATGACGGCAATAGAACGTCGCACGCTGTGCGTGTTTCGTTGCGACTATCGGCGTACCACATACCCGACACGGCTCGCCTTTACGCCCGTACACCTGCAACTCCTGCGCAAAATAGCCCGGTTTTCCATCGCTTTGCAGAAAATCCTTCAGCGTTGTCCCGCCTTGTTCGATAGAGCGCAGCAAAACGGCTTTAATCACCCGCGCCAGCAGGTCGCACTCCTCTGTCGAGAGTGACGACGCCAGGCGGTCAGGGTGAATACCAGCGGCAAACAGCGACTCGCTGGCGTAGATATTCCCCACGCCGACCACCAGCTTGTTATCCATCAGCCAGGGTTTAATCGCCGTCTTCTTCTTCGCGCATTTCTGCTGCAAATATTCGCCGTTAAACTCGTCGCTTAGCGGCTCCGGTCCCAGATGCGCCAGTACATTATGCCCTTCCAGCTCTTTGGTCCATAACCAGGCGCCAAAGCGGCGAGGATCGGTATAACGTAGAATTTTGCCATTGCTCATCACCAAATCGACATGGTCGTGCTTTTCCGCCGGCAGCGCTTCCGACAGTATCCGCAAACTTCCCGACATCCCCAGGTGAATGATTATCCAGCCGTCAGGCAACTCCAGCAGTAGATACTTGGCCCGACGCCGAACGCTAAGGATAGGCGTATCGCTCAGGCGATAAATTTCGTCTGACACTGGCCAGCGCAGACGCCCGTTACGGATATGGGCGTGCAGGATAGTGGCGCCAACTAAATGGGGTTCAATACCCCGGCGGCTGGTTTCAACTTCGGGTAATTCAGGCATAGTGTCTCCGGCGGTGTGGCAGGTTTTATTAATATGGGGACGGCCAGAAAACAAAAAACCCCGCCGAAGCGAGGTTTTTGTTACATCAAAGCGAGAATTATTTGATTTTCGCTTCTTTGTAGATCACGTGCTGACGGACAACTGGATCGAATTTTTTCAGTTCCAGTTTTTCCGGTTTAGTACGTTTGTTCTTCGTAGTGGTATAGAAGTGACCAGTACCAGCAGAAGAAACCAGCTTGATCTTCTCACGAATACCTTTAGCCATGATTTATTTCCTCTTAGTACTTAGTACTTTTCGCCACGGGCACGCAGTTCAGACAGAACTGTTTCGATGCCTTTTTTATCGATGATACGCATACCTTTAGCAGATACACGCAGGGTGACAAAACGCTTCTCGCTCTCAACCCAGAAACGGTGAGAGTGCAGGTTAGGCAGGAAACGGCGTTTAGTCGCGTTCAGTGCGTGGGAACGGTTGTTACCGGTCACCGGACGCTTGCCAGTAACTTGGCAGACTCGGGACATGTCTATTCTCCAAAAATCAAATTAGCTCGAGCTTCGTATGGGGTATCGGCGCCTCGTCAGGCTTTACAGCCTGGTCATCGCGCAGTTCTATTGAACTCTCGATTGCCAGGCCCAAATGCCAAACCCGAGATTCTCAAAGGTGGCGTAGTATACGCTGACCCGGCGATATGCTCAAGTCCCGAACAGACAAAGATCCCGATGGATCGCGCAAAGAATCTTAAATCCAGCCGCGTTTGGCAAAAGAAACGTACTCTCCGCGCCCAATGATCAGGTGATCGAGCACCCGGATATCCATAAACTGACAACACTTTATCACGCGCTCGGTGATAAGTTTATCCGCTTTACTTGGCTCTGCGCAGCCTGAAGGGTGATTATGCGCCAGAATGACCGCTGAAGCATTGAGTTTAATCGCTTCCCGGACAATCTCACGCGGATGCACCTCTACGTGGTTAAGCGTGCCGGAAAACAGGCGGCTGTGCTGAAGCACCCGATGCTGGGCATCGAGGAAGATCACCAGAAAGATCTCACGCTCTTCGCCCGTCAGTTGGCTTTGCAGAAATTCCCGCGTCATTTCCGGACTCAGCAACGCACTTTCCTCATTCATGCGCACGCTGTAATAGCGCCTTGCCAGCTCAGCAATGCCTTTCAACTGCGCGAATTTCGCCAGGCCGATGCCGTTTACGCTGCGAAACTGCGCAAAGTCCGCCGACAGCAGACCATACAGCGACCCAAAGCGCTGCAACATCTCTTTTGCCAACGTCATAACATCTTTTCCCGGCGTGCCGGTACGTAAAAAAAGCGCCAGCAGCTCCACGTCGCTGAGGGAAGCAATGCCGGATCTGAGCATTTTTTCACGCGGCAATAATCCGTCCGACGTATCCATACGCGCACCTCCTTTTTTAAGGAAGCGGCATAGTGGCACAGCCTTTGGGAGAGATCGACGCCCCGATTTTGTTCTTGCGTAGCGCCTCGCAAAGTGGAGCGCAGGCAAAGACACGACGCCGTAGAGATTGTGATAAAATAGCCACCTTTCAAAGTCACCCAACAGGAAAGACATGATGAGCCTGGCCGGTAAAAAAATTGTTCTCGGCGTTAGCGGCGGTATCGCTGCGTATAAAACGCCGGAGCTGGTGCGCCGTTTACGTGAGCGCGGCGCTGACGTGCGCGTGGCAATGACCGAGGCGGCAAAAGCCTTTATTACCCCCCTGAGCTTACAGGCAGTGTCGGGTTATGCCGTATCCGACAGTCTGCTTGACCCTGCCGCCGAAGCCGCGATGGGGCATATCGAGTTGGGAAAATGGGCCGACCTGGTTATTCTTGCCCCCGCGACCGCCGATCTGATCGCCCGTGTAGCATCGGGTATGGCTAATGATTTAGTCTCTACCATCTGCCTGGCGACGCCAGCCCCGGTAGCCGTTCTTCCGGCCATGAACCAACAGATGTACCGCGCTGCCGCCACGCAACATAATCTGGAGGTGCTCGCCTCTCGCGGCCTGTTCATTTGGGGGCCGGATAGCGGCAGTCAGGCGTGCGGCGATGTAGGCCCTGGCCGAATGCTGGACCCATTAGTTATCGTTGATAAGGCCACCGCGCATTTCGCTGCCGTCAACGATCTGCAACATCTGAATATCATGATTACGGCAGGTCCGACACGCGAACCGCTCGACCCGGTGCGTTATATTTCCAACCACAGCTCCGGTAAAATGGGCTTCGCTATTGCGGCGGCCGCAGCGCGTCGCGGCGCGAATGTCACGCTGGTCTCCGGTCCCGTTTCGTTACCGACGCCGCCTTTTGTAAAACGGGTTGATGTCATAACTGCGCTGGACATGGAAGCCGCTGTTCAGGCCGCCGTTCAACAACAGCATATTTTCATTAGCTGCGCTGCCGTGGCTGACTATCGCGCAGAGACTATCGCCAGCGAAAAAATCAAAAAGCAGGCGGCGCAAGGTGATGAATTAATAATAAAAATGGTCAAAAACCCGGACATTATCGCCGGGGTGGCCGCACTCAGTGACAATCGACCCTACGTTGTTGGGTTTGCCGCGGAAACGAATAATGTGGAAGAATACGCCCGGCAAAAACGTATCCGTAAGAACCTTGACCTGATTTGTGCAAATGATGTTTCACTTTCAAATCAGGGATTTAATAGCGACAACAACGCTTTACACCTTTTCTGGCAGGATGGAGATAAAGTCTTACCGCTTGAGCGAAAAGCACTCCTGGGCCAATTATTACTCGACGAGATCGTGACCCGTTATGATGAAAAAAATCGACGTTAAGATTCTGGACCCGCGTGTTGGTCAGCAGTTTCCGCTACCGACTTATGCTACTTCTGGTTCTGCCGGGCTTGACCTGCGCGCCTGTCTCGACGACGCCGTAGAACTGGCGCCTGGCGCAACGACGTTGGTGCCTACCGGACTGGCCATTCATATCGCCGATCCATCACTGGCGGCAGTCATGTTGCCGCGTTCGGGCCTGGGCCATAAACATGGTATCGTGCTGGGCAACCTGGTCGGACTGATTGATTCCGATTATCAGGGGCAACTGATGGTTTCGATCTGGAACCGTGGTCAGGACAGTTTTACCATTGAACCGGGCGAACGTATCGCGCAAATGGTGTTTGTTCCGGTCATTCAGGCCGAATTTAATCTGGTGGAAGCATTTGACGCCACCGAACGTGGCGAAGGCGGCTTCGGTCATTCTGGCCGTAAGTAAATTTTTACGCATCCCAATAACGTCATAATACTGCCGCAAGCGTTGAGTTTGCGGTTATAGCGTGGGTGCTCGCCTGGCAAGTGCTTATTTTCAGGGGTATTTTGTAACATGGCAGAAAAACAAACTGCGAAAAGGAATCGTCGCGAAGAAATACTTCAGTCACTGGCGCTGATGCTTGAATCCAGCGATGGAAGCCAACGCATCACGACGGCAAAACTGGCGGCCTCGGTCGGCGTTTCCGAAGCGGCGCTATACCGCCATTTTCCCAGCAAGACTCGCATGTTCGATAGCCTGATTGAGTTTATCGAAGATAGTCTGATTACCCGTATCAATCTGATTTTAAAAGATGAAAAAGATACCAGCACGCGTTTGCGACTGATTGTGCTGCTGATTCTGGGGTTTGGCGAACGCAACCCTGGCCTGACGCGCATTCTTACCGGGCACGCGCTGATGTTTGAACAGGATCGCCTGCAGGGGCGCATTAACCAGCTTTTTGAACGCATCGAAGCGCAGCTCCGCCAGGTGTTACGAGAAAAAAGAATGCGTGAAGGCGAAGGCTACACGACGGATGAAAATCTGCTGGCAAGCCAGCTGTTAGCCTTCTGCGAAGGTATGCTTTCGCGGTTCGTGCGTAGCGAATTTAAATACCGTCCAACGGACGATTTCGACGCCCGCTGGCCGCTCATTGCCGCTCAGTTACAGTAACGCTGGTCGGATAGCGGCTCACGCCTTATCCAGGCGACAGAAACATAGGCCCGGTAAGCGCAGTGTAGTGCCACCGGGCAATTCGCTTACACCCCAAATTCTTCCCGGTATGCTCGCACAGCAGCCAGGTGCTCAGCCATATCAGGTTTTTCTTCCAGATAGGCAATCAGGTCTTTCAGCGTAATGATGGAGATAACCTTACAGCCATAGTCACGCTCCACCTCCTGAATCGCGGAAATCTCGCCGCGGCCACGTTCCTGACGATCCAGCGAAATCAGTACGCCAGCCAGCGTAGCCCCGTGAGCCTGAATAATCTCCATAGACTCGCGAATCGCCGTACCTGCGGTAATCACGTCATCCACCAGCATCACGCGGCCCTGTAGCGCGCTGCCCACCAGACTCCCGCCTTCGCCATGATCTTTTGCCTCTTTACGGTTAAAGCAGTACGGCAGGTCTTTATCGTGATGTTCCGCCAGCGCAACCGCCGTCGTCGTCGCGATCGGAATACCTTTGTATGCGGGGCCAAACAGCAGATCAAATTCAATACCAGAATCAACCAGAGCTTCGGCATAAAAACGGCCTAACAACGCCAGGTCGCGCCCGGTATTAAACAGCCCGGCATTGAAGAAATAGGGGCTTTTACGCCCGGATTTCAGCGTAAACTCGCCAAACTTTAGTACCTGCTTGTTAAGCGCAAACTCAATAAACTGGCGCTGATACGGTTTCATGGATTCGCTCCTTTTCTTACTTTCATCATTTACGAAATTTACGGACAAAAAAAAGGCGACTTTTCAGTCGCCTTAAAATCAATTTTCTAACGCCGCCTTCTGCGCCGCCACAATGGATTCAATTCCCCCTCGGGCCAGCGCCAACAAAGTGAGAAGTTCATCATGGCTGAACGGCTCGCCTTCCGCGGTGCCCTGTACTTCAATGATGCGGCCGTCTTCAGTCATCACGACGTTCATATCGGTTTCTGCGGCGGAATCTTCAACATATTCCAGATCACAGATCGCTTCGCCGTTAACGATGCCTACGGAAACCGCCGCCACCATGCCTTTCATCGGATTAGTTTTCAGCTTGCCGTTTGCAACCAACTTATTCAGCGCATCCGCCAACGCCACGCAGGCACCGGTAATAGACGCTGTACGCGTACCGCCATCGGCCTGGATTACATCGCAGTCCAGCGTAATGGTAAATTCGCCGAGCGTTTTCAGATCGACCGCCGCACGCAACGCACGCGCGATCAAACGCTGAATTTCCATAGTACGACCGCCCTGCTTACCCTTTGCCGCTTCGCGCGCGTTACGGGTATGGGTAGCACGAGGCAACATGCCATACTCTGCGGTGATCCACCCCTGGCCTTGACCTTTCAGAAAACGTGGGACGCCTTCTTCAATGGAGGCGGTGCACAACACTTTGGTATCTCCAAATTCGACCAGTACCGAGCCTTCAGCGTGTTTTGTATAGTTACGGGTCAGGGTTACGGGACGCACCTGATTAGCGCTACGGCCTGCTGGACGCATATTGAGATCTCCGGCTTAAAACGAATGTGGCTGCGCATTATACGGACTTCCGATGGTTATTCCTATCCTGACAAGGCCTGGATAGCTATAATCCCCTCATCTCTCCTTTAAAAACGGGAACATCTATGATCCGCAGTATGACCGCCTACGCCCGGCGTGAAATCAAGGGTGAATGGGGTAGCGCGACCTGGGAAATGCGCTCGGTAAATCAGCGTTATCTGGAAACTTACTTTCGTCTGCCGGAACAGTTCCGTAGTCTTGAACCCGTCGTGCGCGAACGCATTCGTACACGCCTGACGCGCGGCAAAGTCGAATGTATGCTGCGTTTTGAACCCGATGCCAGCGCGCAAGGCGAACTTATTCTGAATGAAAAGCTCGCGAAACAATTAGTTAGCGCAGCAAACTGGGTCAAAATGCAGAGCGATGAAGGGGAAATCAATCCGGTTGATATTTTGCGCTGGCCAGGTGTCATGGCGGCTCAGGAACAGGATCTTGACGCGATTGCCGCAGAAATTTTAGCCGCGCTGGACGGTACGCTGGACGACTTTATCGTGGCGCGTGAAACGGAAGGCCAGGCGCTGAAGGCGCTGATTGAACAACGACTGGAAGGCGTCAGCGCCGAAGTAGCGAAAGTTCGCGCGCATATGCCGGAAATCTTGCAGTGGCAGCGTGAACGCCTGGTCGCCAGGCTGGAAGACGCGCAGGTACAGCTTGAAAACAACCGTCTGGAACAAGAACTGGTGATGATGGCGCAACGCATTGATGTGGCGGAAGAGCTGGATCGCCTGGAGGCGCACGTCAAAGAGACTTACAACATTCTGAAGAAAAAAGAGGCGGTAGGCCGCCGTCTGGACTTCATGATGCAAGAATTTAACCGTGAGTCGAATACCCTGGCGTCCAAATCCATCAACGCTGAGGTAACTAACTCCGCTATTGAATTAAAAGTGTTGATCGAGCAAATGCGCGAGCAGATCCAGAATATCGAGTAATTCTGGCGCTCAATATATCACAGCGCCCGCCTTATGCGGGCTCTCACGTTTATCGGTAGTACGTTTTTAATTTCCGGCGAATGGCTTCAATAAGGCGTCGCTTCCACTCTACCGTCGAAGCCCGATACTGCATAAAAATAGCGCCTTCCGCCTGCTCTCCGGCAAGCGGCAGGACAAAAAGACCGCGCTTATCGGATAAATTTTCATACCAGGGGCGCGGTACAATAGCCATCAGCGGCGCCGACTGGACAGCAGGCGCAAGTTGACTGTAATCATGACAAACAAACGCCAGCGGACGTTCAAACCCGGCACGAGCCTGCTGCCTGTCCAGTTCGTTGTTCTCTTTTGTCCACGGCAAACAGTAAATGTGCTGATAATGCTGTAGATCAGCAAAATTCAACGCTGCGGCATTCTCCAGACGTGAACGCAATGGCGCGCCATAAACCGCGATCAAACGCGTAGTCCCCACCCGTTCGTAATGCAGAGCGCTGACCTGCTTTTGATGGTCGCCAATTGCCAGCACCAAATCAACCGAGCTATCCAACAATTCATCACGCCAGGGTCGTCGGGCAAAAGGAAGGCACTCGATCACCGCCTGATGAAGATGACCTTTCTCTGCGAGAACGGGCGTAAGCAGCGCGTTCAATGCGGGAGGAAGTACCACCCGGAAACAACGGGAGCCGTTCTCTTTATCACCAAACAGCTCCTCATTAAGCGAAACAAACATCGGCGCCAATTTGTCACGCAGCGCCTGCGCATAAGGCGTAGGGATCTGGCGGTTCCCTTCCCGCCGAAACAACGGATCGTTTAGCGCATCGCGCAATCTCATTAGCGCATGACTTACCGCAGAAGATGATAAAGCCAGCTTTTGCGCCGTTTTTCCCGTAGAACCCGTCTCCAGCAGCACATACAGTACTTTTAACAGGTTCATATCCATTTGCAGCAAGTTCATTAAACGTCTCTCTTATTGAACCTGGCTAAATTACTGCCAGGTATACTGCGGGCGCTTCAATCAGGAGAACATTATGAATCGCTATGTATTATTCTTTGTATGTATATTTTCAACATCAGCACTTCCTGCAATGGCGGCATTAGATCCATCACAACCGTTATCACCCGCGCCTCCGTTGTCACTGTTTAAAGCGTGGGCTAAGCCTATGGAGCCGTTTCAAATCACAGAAGGCGTGTGGTATGTCGGCACAGAAAATCTCTCTTCTATTCTGCTGACCACCCCGGCAGGGCATATTCTTATCGATGCGGGGATGGATGAAAGCGCACCGCAAATTAAAGCGAATATTGAAGCGGCAGGATTCCGCCTCACCGACGTGCGCTATCTGCTGAACAGCCATGCGCGGCTGGATCAAGCGGGGGGCATGGCACGTTTGAAAGCATGGAGCGGCGCACAATTGGTCGCCAGCCAACCCAACGCCGATCAGATGGCAAGAGGGGGACGACAGGATTTTGCGCTTGGCGATGCGCTCCCCTTCCCCCCCGTCACCACCGATAAAATTATCCATCACCAGGAAAGCATCCTCCTCGGAGGGATAACCGTGACAGCGCTATTCACACCTGGACATCTACCCGGCTCAACCTCCTGGCGCGTAACGCTCCGCAACGGCAAGACGCTAATTTACGCAGATAGTCTCGCCACGCCCGACTATCTGCTGATTAACAACAAAAATTATCCTGACCTGGTTACTGATATTCAGCGTAGCTTTAAAACACTGGCCGCCCAGCATGTTGATATCTTTATTGCCAACAAAGGTGACCGCTTCGGGCTACTGGAGAAACGACAGCAACTCCGCAACGGCGATACACAGGCATTCTTTGATTCCAATGGTTTGCAACAGTATGTGGAACGCTCGCGTCAGCGCTTCATCGCACAGCTTACCGCACAGCAGCCATAATGAAATGACGGACCGGCGGCGCGTCCAGGTCGCCGTTCAGGTAATTTATCTAAGTCAAAACAGAAAAACCGCGCATAAAACAAACCACAAAAATGATATTCAATCCATTGATATTTATAATAAATCATTATTAATCATAAATTTAAAATCATTACTAAAATTTATTAATCGCGTAATGCCTTAGAAAATCTCAATCGTGATACAGCGCACAAATCGTTAATCTTCGCCCCCAGTAAATTAGGGGGAAATCATGCTGTTGCACGTTCTTTATTTAATTGGCATCACTGCCGAGGCCATGACGGGCGCACTCGCTGCGGGTCGTCGTCGCATGGATACATTCGGCGTAATTATTATTGCTACCGCTACCGCCATTGGCGGAGGCTCGGTTCGCGACATTCTGCTCGGTCACTATCCGCTAGGTTGGGTGAAACATCCCGAATATGTCATTATTGTAGCGACTGCCGCTGTATTGACCACAATTGTTGCCCCCGTCATGCCCTATCTACGCAAGCTTTTCCTGGTCCTTGACGCGCTGGGGCTGGTAGTTTTTTCCATTATTGGCGCTCAGATAGCCCTTGATATGGGCGAAGGGCCAATTATCGCCGTGGTGGCCGCCGTCACTACTGGCGTCTTTGGCGGCGTACTCCGCGATATGTTCTGTAAACGCATTCCACTGGTGTTTCAAAAAGAGCTATATGCCGGCATTTCGTTCGCTTCGGCGGTGCTCTACATTGCGTTGCAACACTACGTTATGAATCCGGATGTCGTCGTTATCTCTACGCTACTGTTTGGCTTTACAGCAAGATTATTAGCGCTACGTCTTAAACTTGGCCTGCCGGTATTTTATTACCGCCATGAAGGGCACTAAGACCCAAATCCAGGAATATGCTGAGCAGCCAGCCATCTGCTCAGCGCTTTGATCTGCGGATTATCCCGCCAGTCGATAACTCTCCCGGCACGACGCTCGCCCGTCGCTGGCAACTGTCGCCAGTGTTGATCTGTTCGCATTAATAACTGTTCCCATGAACGATCGCCGCTGGACTGTAAGGCGGACTGCGTTAAGGGGATATCCATCGCCATGATCCAGCGGGTAAACGACTGCCGGCGCGCCAGGTTAAATTGCCGCCATATCTGCTCGCTTTTTCCTTTAGCAAAGCCTGGCGTGTTGGCTATTTGCGCTGACGTCAGGGCAAGCCAGGAGAAGATATGTTCAAAGTGATGCGTCTGATGCAAAGCCCGCCAACTGGCTTCGCCCATTCCTTCCAGACCTAACGCCGACCGTGACCCCAGCCATACCAGCCTGGAGATAAACTGTTCCTGACACCTTGCCGACGCATAAAAACAGGTCAGCGAGTTGAAATGGCTACCAGGCGGCACAGGCTTACTCCGCTCACGACTCCGCCAGACGACCTCATCAAGCCGGGGAATGCCTTGCCCGGCCAGACTCACCAGGATCTGATCGCCCGGGGCTATATCCCACGCTTCCCAACGTTTCACAGAACCAATATTGACCCGCTGAACCCGCTTATCATCCAATATAATGGGGACAAGCGACGCTACTACGGCTATTTTGCCGCTTTTCCCCACCGAAAACTGAATAGCGCTCACTTGCGCGACCTGCGCTACTGGCGGATATTTCCATGCTGCCAGCCAGTCGCCCTGCCCAGGTCGCCAGTGTTGTGACGCGGGTTCTTTAGCCATGCGTATCACTACGCCATCCGTCACAAAGGGTAACGCTGACGTCAGCCATGACTGGCGCGCCCGCTCGACCTCGCTGGCATTTTTTACCGCCAGGGAGTATTTCTGCGTCAGACTGAATCCAGCCTTAGCAAGTTGGCTTAATCTTTCGGGCATATTTGCCGGACCATCCGGCCACGCCCAAATAAAAATACCCAACGAATGTAGCGCAGAGGCGTTATCCTGGCGCATTAACATTCCTGCAACTTTCGAGCGCGCATTCATCCCGCCCATCCGTTGCTGGATATGTCCCTCGCGCTGTAGAAAAATTTCGCCCTGCAATACCGCGTTGGCAAGCGCGCCCTGTGCTGTCTGCGGTATAGAGGGGATCCGGCGAATTTTTGGCGTCCAGTCCTCGCCTTGTAGTCCGTTACCCCGGCTGATAGCCCTGGTCAGTTTACCGTTCTGATAAACCAGCGTTACCGCTACGCCATCCACTTTTGGTTGTACCCAAAGCTCGCTGCGCCCGCGCATCCACTGCGCTACCGCCTGCCGGTCCGCGAGTTTACGTACGCCCGTATGCGCAACAGGGTGCGTTGTTGTACCCTTTAACGGCGGTGAAACCGGAGTAGATAAAACATCCTGACCAACACAGCGTTGCCACTGAACCAGTCTTGCGCTGAGCTGGTCGTACACACTATCGTCAACCGCGCTGACACCTTGTTTCCAGTAGATGTCATTCCAGTCAGCGAGCTGTTGCTGCAAACGGTCGATCTCTTCAGTGGCCCTTGCTGGCGGCCAGGCCGGGCAAAGCGCCCCACTCTGCGAATGCCACAATAAAATTCCCCACGCCACGCTTTTCCATAATCTCATCACGACCTCCTGTGCACATTGCCCGCCAGGTATAGCGCTTTAGGGAATAAAAACCGACAGGTAAAAATGCATCATCCGAGCCGCTTTCCAGATTTTTTAGTGGATTGCTGCAACAACGCGATAAAAGCGGAAAAAGGGACGCAAAATGCAATAATCTGGCGCAAAAAGTGTGACAAAGACTACGTCGCATAACGGCGATGTGTATAATAAGCCCGTATCAAGGCTCTATTTCGATAATCACATACGTAAGATACTCATGGCTCAAGGTACGCTTTATATTGTTTCTGCCCCCAGTGGCGCGGGTAAATCCAGCCTGATTCAGGCTTTATTAAAAACCCAACCGTTGTATGACACCCAGGTTTCCGTTTCACATACCACGCGCGCGCCGCGTCCGGGTGAAGTGCACGGTGAGCACTATTTCTTTGTAAATCATGATGAGTTTAAGACCATGATTGGCAGGGAGGCGTTTCTGGAGCATGCGGAAGTGTTTGGCAATTATTATGGCACTTCGCGCGAAACCATTGAGCAAGTGCTGGCAACCGGCGTCGATGTTTTTCTGGATATCGACTGGCAGGGCGCCCAGCAAATTCGCGAAAAGATGCCGCAAGCACGCAGCATTTTTATTTTGCCACCGTCAAAGATCGAACTGGATCGCCGTTTACGCGGTCGCGGGCAAGATAGCGAAGAAGTCATTGCCAAACGAATGGCGCAAGCGGTTGCAGAAATGAGCCATTACGCCGAATATGATTATCTTATTGTGAATGACGACTTTGATACCGCGTTAAGCGACTTGAAAACCATCATTCGCGCTGAACGTCTGCGTATGAGCCGCCAAAAGCAGCGTCATGACGCTTTAATCAGCAAATTGTTGGCAGACTGAACCCACTTTCAGTATCATGCCCAGTCATTTCTTCACCTGTGGAGCATTTTAAGTATGGCACGCGTAACTGTTCAGGACGCTGTAGAGAAAATTGGTAACCGTTTTGACCTGGTACTGGTCGCCGCGCGTCGCGCTCGTCAGATGCAGGTAGGCGGAAAGGATCCGCTGGTACCGGAAGAAAACGATAAAACTACCGTTATCGCGCTACGCGAAATCGAAGAAGGTCTGATTAACAACCAGATCCTCGACGTCCGCGAACGCCAGGAACAGCAAGAGCAGGAAGCCGCTGAATTACAAGCCGTTACCGCTATTGCTGAAGGTCGTCGTTAATCACAAAGCGGGTCGCCCTTGTATCTGTTTGAAAGCCTGAATCAACTGATTCAAACCTACCTGCCGGAAGACCAGATTAAGCGTCTTCGGCAGGCGTATCTCGTTGCACGTGACGCTCACGAGGGCCAGACACGTTCAAGCGGTGAACCCTATATCACGCACCCGGTAGCGGTGGCCTGTATTCTGGCCGAGATGAAACTCGACTACGAAACGCTGATGGCCGCTCTGCTGCATGACGTGATTGAAGATACCCCCGCCACCTATCAGGACATGGAACAGCTTTTCGGTAAAAGCGTTGCCGAGCTGGTAGAGGGGGTGTCGAAACTTGATAAGCTCAAGTTCCGCGATAAGAAAGAGGCGCAGGCCGAAAACTTTCGCAAAATGATTATGGCGATGGTGCAGGATATCCGCGTCATCCTCATTAAGCTTGCTGACCGTACCCATAACATGCGTACGCTGGGCTCGTTACGCCCGGATAAACGTCGTCGTATTGCCCGTGAAACCCTCGAAATCTACAGCCCGCTGGCGCACCGTTTAGGTATTCATCACATTAAAACCGAGCTGGAAGAGCTGGGTTTTGAAGCGCTGTATCCCAATCGTTACCGCGTCATCAAAGAAGTGGTAAAAGCTGCGCGCGGCAACCGTAAAGAGATGATCCAAAAAATCCTCTCTGAAATCGAAGGACGTTTGCAAGAGGCGGGAATTCCGTGTCGCGTTAGCGGTCGCGAAAAGCATCTTTACTCAATCTACTGCAAAATGGTGCTCAAAGAGCAGCGTTTTCACTCGATCATGGATATCTACGCGTTTCGCGTGATCGTCCATGACTCCGATACTTGCTATCGCGTGCTCGGCCAGATGCACAGCCTCTATAAGCCGCGCCCGGGACGTGTTAAAGACTATATCGCCATTCCAAAAGCGAATGGTTATCAGTCTTTGCACACCTCGATGATCGGCCCGCACGGCGTTCCTGTTGAAGTCCAGATCCGTACCGAAGACATGGATCAGATGGCGGAAATGGGGGTCGCGGCGCACTGGGCGTATAAAGAGCACGGCGAAACCAGTACCACGGCGCAGATCCGCGCCCAGCGCTGGATGCAGAGCCTGCTGGAGCTACAACAGAGCGCCGGTAGTTCGTTTGAATTTATCGAAAGCGTAAAATCCGACCTCTTCCCGGATGAGATCTACGTTTTCACCCCGGAAGGACGCATTGTCGAACTGCCCGCTGGCGCGACGCCAGTGGATTTTGCCTACGCCGTACATACTGACATCGGCCACGCCTGCGTCGGCGCGCGTGTCGACCGCCAGCCCTATCCGCTATCGCAGCCGCTTAGCAGCGGCCAGACGGTGGAAATTATTACCGCGCCGGGCGCGCGTCCCAACGCCGCGTGGCTGAACTTTGTCGTCAGCTCTAAAGCGCGCGCTAAAATTCGTCAGTTGCTGAAAAACCTCAAACGTGATGATTCCGTAAGCCTGGGGCGCCGTCTGCTTAACCATGCTTTAGGCGGTAGTCGTAAGCTGGCGGAAATTCCGCAGGAAAATATTCAGCGCGAACTGGATCGTATGAAGCTGGCAACGCTTGACGATCTGCTGGCGGAAATCGGTCTCGGTAACGCGATGAGCGTAGTGGTCGCGAAGAATCTTCAGCAAGGCGAAGCCGTGGTGCCGACCGTTGCGCAATCGAATCACGGCCACCTGCCGATTAAAGGCGCGGATGGCGTGCTGATCACCTTTGCGAAGTGTTGTCGTCCAATCCCAGGCGACCCGATCATCGCTCACGTCAGCCCAGGTAAAGGGCTGGTGATCCACCATGAATCCTGCCGTAATATCCGTGGATACCAGAAAGAGCCAGAGAAATTTATGGCGGTCGAATGGGACAAAGAGACGGAGCAGGAATTCATTACCGAAATCAAGGTGGAAATGTTTAACCATCAGGGCGCGCTGGCTAACCTGACGGCGGCGATTAATACTACTACCTCCAATATTCAAAGCCTGAATACTGAAGAAAAAGATGGTCGCGTCTATAGTACCTTTATTCGCCTTACCGCGCGCGATCGCGTACATCTGGCGAATATCATGCGCAAAATCCGCGTGATGCCAGACGTCATTAAAGTCACCCGTAACCGAAACTAGTATCATGAATGCACAACGTTATGCGCGAATATGCGAGATGCTCGCCAGACGTCAGCCTGATCTGACGGTCTGCATGGAGCAAGTCCACAAACCTCATAACGTTTCTGCAATCATTCGTACTGCAGATGCCGTTGGCGTCCATGAAGTCCATGCTGTCTGGCCAGGTAGCCGGATGCGCACCATGGCTTCAGCGGCGGCGGGCAGCAACAGTTGGGTGCAGGTGAAAACTCACCGTACCATTGGCGATGCGGTAGCGTATTTGAAAGGGCGGGGAATGCAGGTTCTGGCGACACATCTTTCTGACAAGGCCGTGGACTTTCGCGAAATTGATTACACACGCCCGACCTGTATTCTGATGGGTCAGGAGAAAACCGGTATTACTCAGGAAGCATTAGACCTGGCGGATCGGGATATCATCATTCCCATGATCGGCATGGTACAGTCGCTAAACGTTTCCGTCGCCTCCGCGCTCATTCTTTATGAAGCCCAGCGTCAGCGGCAAAACGCAGGCATGTATCTGCGCGAAAACAGCATGTTGCCGGAAGATGAACAGCAGCGCCTGCTGTTTGAGGGCGGTTATCCGGTGCTGGCGAAAGTCGCTAAACGTAAAGGTCTGCCTTATCCTCGCGTCAATCAGCAGGGCGAAATCGACGCCGACGCTGACTGGTGGGCGACGATGCAGGCGGCAGGGTAATCACCATGTCAGGCCGCTTGTTAGACGCTGTTCCGCTCAATTCCCTGACAGGCGTCGGCGCAGCGCAAAGCAGCAAACTGGCCAAAATCGGCCTGCATACCGTCCAGGATTTGCTTTTACACCTTCCCCTGCGTTACGAAGACCGCACCCATCTCTACCCTATTGGCGAACTGCTGCCTGGCATCTACGCCACCGTTGAAGGTGAAGTGCTGAACTGTAACGTCACTTTCGGCGGTCGTCGAATGATGACCTGCCAGATTAGCGACGGTTCCGGCATTCTTACTATGCGTTTTTTCAATTTTAACGCGGCGATGAAAAACAGCCTGGCGACGGGACGACGCGTGCTGGCCTACGGGGAAGCGAAGCGCGGCAAGTATGGCGCAGAGATGATCCACCCGGAATATCGCCTGCAGGGCGATCTCAGCACGCCGGAACTTCAGGAAACGCTCACCCCCGTCTATCCGACCACCGAAGGCGTAAAGCAAGCGACACTGCGCAAGCTTACCGATCAAGCGCTGGAGTTGCTCGACACCTGCGCCATTGCCGAACTACTACCACCGGAACTGGCGCAGGGTATGATGAGCCTGCCCGAAGCGCTACGTACCTTGCATCGACCGCCGCCAACGCTCCAGCTCGCCGATTTAGAAACCGGCAAACATCCGGCGCAGCGACGGCTCATTCTTGAAGAGTTACTGGCGCACAATCTCAGTATGCTGGCGCTTCGCGCAGGCGCGCAGCGCTATCACGCTCAGCCGCTAAGTACAAACGATACCTTAAAGCAGAAACTGCTGACGTCGTTGCCGTTTAAACCCACCGGCGCGCAGGCGCGGGTGGTGGCAGAGATCGAGCGTGATATGGCGCTCGATGTGCCAATGATGCGTCTGGTTCAGGGCGACGTGGGTTCCGGTAAAACGTTGGTTGCGGCGCTTGCCGCCTTGCGCGCTATTGCCCATGGTAAGCAGGTCGCGTTAATGGCGCCGACCGAACTGCTGGCGGAGCAACATGCGAATAACTTCCGTAACTGGTTTGCGCCGCTCGGCGTAGAGGTCGGCTGGCTGGCCGGTAAGCAGAAAGGCAAAGCACGCGTGGCGCAGCAAGACGCTATAGCCAGCGGACAGGTGCAAATGGTGGTGGGCACGCACGCCATTTTTCAGGAGCAGGTGCAGTTTAATGGACTGGCGCTGGTTATTATCGATGAGCAGCACCGCTTTGGCGTCCATCAGCGTCTGGCATTGTGGGAAAAAGGCCAGCAGCAGGGCTTTCATCCGCATCAGTTGATTATGACCGCAACGCCCATCCCGCGCACCCTGGCAATGACCGCCTATGCCGATCTCGATACCTCGGTGATTGACGAGCTACCGCCAGGCCGTACCCCTGTCACTACCGTTGCTATTCCGGATACCCGTCGCCATGAAATCATTGATCGTGTGCGCAACGCCTGCACGACCGAAGGCCGACAGGCCTACTGGGTATGTACGCTAATTGAAGAGTCCGACCTGCTGGAAGCGCAGGCGGCGGAGGCCACCTGGGAGGAACTCAAGCTGGCGCTGCCGGAGTTGAATATTGGCCTGGTGCACGGGCGGATGAAACCGGCAGAGAAACAAGCGGTGATGGCCGCCTTTAAGCAGGGCGAACTGCATCTGCTTGTGGCTACTACGGTGATTGAGGTGGGGGTCGATGTTTCTAACGCCAGCCTGATGATTATTGAAAACCCGGAGCGGCTGGGACTGGCGCAGTTACACCAGCTTAGAGGGCGTGTTGGTCGTGGCGCGGTCGCGTCGCACTGTGTGCTGCTCTATAAATCGCCGTTGTCGAAAACGGCGCAGAAGCGTTTGCAGGTATTGCGCGACAGCAATGACGGCTTTGTGATTGCGCAAAAAGATTTGGAAATACGCGGCCCGGGGGAATTACTGGGCACCCGCCAGACGGGGAACGCCGAATTTAAGGTAGCGGATTTACTGCGCGATCAGGCCATTATTCCCGAGGTTCAGCGCATTGCCCGTCATATTCATGAACATTATCCACAGCAGGCAGCGGCGCTGATTGAGCGCTGGATGCCGGAAACTGAACGCTATTCTAACGCCTAATGAGCACGGCGGCCTTAATGCCGCCGTACAAACCATTATTGCGCGAAAATCGGTAACAGCAGATACAGCTTAATCACCAGCGCATTGACAATATCGATAAAAAACGCGCCGACCATCGGTACCACCAGAAAAGCCATATGCGAAGGGCCAAAACGGTCGGTAATCGCCTGCATATTGGCAATGGCGGTCGGCGTTGCGCCCAGGCCAAAACCGCAGTGTCCCGCCGCCAGCACCGCCGCATCGTAGTTTTTCCCCATCATGCGCCAGGTGACGAAGATCGCGTACAGCGCCATGAAGATGGTCTGTACCACCAGAATTGCCAGCATCGGCAGCGCCAGCGACGCCAGTTCCCACAGCTTCAGGCTCATCAGCGCCATTGCCAGGAACAGTGACAAACTCACGTTCCCCAGCACCGAAACCGCGCGTTCAAATACGCGATAAAAGCCCGCCAGCGCCAGACCATTGCTGAGGATCACCCCAACAAACAGCACGCAAACGAAGACCGGCAGTTCAAGTACCGTTCCCGCCAGTAGCTGCGCTACGATTTTGCCCACGGTCAGACAGATAGCAATCAGGGCGATGGTTTCGATTAGTACCAGAGAGGTGATCATACGGCCCACGTCCGGCTTTTCAAAGGCCGTCGGCACGGCCTGATCGTCAGGCATTCCATCCGGCGTCGTGGAGTGTTTTACCAGATAACGCGCTACCGGACCGCCAATCAACCCGCCCAGCACCAAACCAAAGGTTGCACATGCCATCGCCACTTCAGTGGCATTGGCAAAACCATAGCGTTCAATAAACAGCTTACTCCACGCCGCGCCGGTACCGTGCCCGCCGGACAGCGTAATCGATCCGGCAATCAACCCCATTAACGGGTCCAGCCCCAGCAGACTCGCCATGCCGATACCAATGGCATTCTGCATCAGCAATAATCCGACCACGACGATCAGGAAGACGCCAACGACGCGTCCCCCCTTGCGCAGGCTGGCAAGGTTAGCGTTAAGACCGATCGTCGCGAAAAACGCCAGCATCAGCGGATCGCGCAGGGTCATATCAAAGTTGACCTCCCAACCGACGCTTTTTTTCAGCACCAGTAGAGCAATAGCGACCAATAACCCCCCCGCCACCGGTTCCGGAATCGTATATTTCTTCAGTAAGGAGACAGACTGGACCAGCTTGCGACCCAGTAGCAGCACCAGCGTGGCGGCGACAAGGGTCGATAAGGTATCGAGTTCAAACATTTAAAGCTCCTGTAGTGCGCTTTGACATGTGCGCACAAATCATTTCCTGAGTCAGTTTTTTAGCTCTTTGTGAGTTGTCGGCATGGATTTTAAGCAGAAAAAGGCAAAAAGTTATATAAAAAGGTGCATTTATCTTTTTTAAATATTAAGAATATTCGTCAGCAATCGTTTGCTTTTACCCCTCGGTCGGATAAAATCACCGCTTTTCCACCACGAGAATGTCCCTGATGTCCGTTAACGCCATCGAGCCGACAGAGGCGCAACCGGTTGCGCCGACGCAAAACAGCGAATTGATTTACCGCCTTGAAGATCGCCCGCCGATTCCTCAAACCCTTTTTGCCGCTTGTCAGCATCTCCTGGCCATGTTTGTCGCGGTAATCACGCCAGCGCTATTAATCTGCCAGGCGTTGGGTTTGCCGGCGCAGGATACGCAACACATCATCAGCATGTCGCTGTTCGCCTCCGGCGTAGCCTCTATTATTCAAATCAAAGCATGGGGGCCGGTAGGATCGGGGCTGTTATCCATCCAGGGAACCAGTTTTAACTTTGTCGCTCCGCTGATTATGGGCGGTACCGCGCTGAAAACCGGCGGCGCGGACGTGCCGACGATGATGGCGGCGCTGTTCGGCACGCTGATGCTGGCAAGCTGCACCGAGATGGTGCTTTCTCGCATTCTACATCTGGCGCGCCGGATTATCACGCCGTTAGTCTCTGGCGTAGTGGTGATGATTATTGGCCTGTCACTGATTCAGGTGGGTCTAACCTCCATCGGCGGAGGCTATGCCGCCATGAGCGACAACACCTTTGGCGCACCGAAAAACCTGTTGCTGGCCGGCGTCGTCCTGGCCATTATCATCCTGCTCAATCGTCAACGTAATCCCTACCTGCGCGTGGCTTCTTTGGTTATTGCCATGGCGGCAGGCTATCTTTTGGCCTGGTTTATGGGCATGTTGCCTGAAAATAACGCTCCGGTCTCGCAGGACGTCCTGATGGTGCCGACCCCGCTGTATTATGGTCTGGGCATTGACTGGAACCTGCTACTACCGTTGATGCTGGTCTTTATGATTACCTCGCTGGAGACCATCGGCGACATCACCGCTACGTCTGATGTCTCCGAACAGCCAGTGTCCGGGCCGCTGTACATGAAGCGACTAAAGGGCGGCGTGCTGGCTAACGGCCTGAACTCATTTGTTTCGGCGGTATTTAATACGTTCCCGAACTCCTGTTTCGGTCAGAACAACGGCGTGATTCAGCTAACCGGCGTCGCCAGTCGCTATGTGGGATTTGTCGTCGCGCTAATGCTGATTGTGCTCGGCCTGTTCCCGGCGGTAAGCGGTTTTGTGCAGCATATTCCGGAACCGGTGCTCGGCGGCGCCACGTTAGTGATGTTTGGCACCATTGCCGCCTCCGGGGTGCGTATAGTCTCCCGTGAACCGCTGAACCGCCGTGCGATTTTGATTATTGCCCTGTCGCTGGCCGTCGGCCTTGGCGTCTCCCAACAGCCGCAGATCCTGCAGTTCGCGCCAGAATGGGTGAAAAATCTGCTCTCATCCGGGATTGCCGCTGGCGGTATCACGGCTATCGTTCTGAACCTGATTCTCCCGCCGGAAAAACCGTAAACACCGTACGGCGGCGACTCGATTCGCCGCCGCTGTAATGCTCTTTCATCATTCCTGTCTTGAGGATTGCACGCAAATCGTGCATAAATCCCCTATGTGCATTTCACGGGATGGAAGACCATGAAATTGATTGAGAGGTTGCTTCTCTACGTGCTGATCGCCTGTTTAGTGGTGATTTTCGGCTTTTATTTCCTGCTGCAAACGCGCTGGGGCGCGGATCACATCAGCAACTGGGTATCAGAGAACAGCGGTTATCGCCTCACATTCGACGTGATGGATCATCGTTTTTCCGCGCCATCCCATCTTTTACTGGAGAATGTGACCTTTGGACGCGATGGTCAGCCTGCTACTCTGGTCGCGAAAACCGTCGATATCGGTCTGAGCATTCGCCAGTTAACCGCGCCGCTGCATGTCGATACCATTCTATTAGAGGACGGCACACTGAATATTTCAGTGCAAACCGCGCCTTTCCCGTTTGAGGCCGACCGCCTACAACTACGCAATATGGCGCTCAATAGTCCCGGCAGCGAATGGCGGTTGAGCGCCCAGCGCGTTAACGGCGGCATTATGCCCTGGCGACCTGAAGCTGGTCAGGTATTAGGCAATAAAGCCCAGATTCAACTGAGCGCCGGTTCGTTGACGTTAAACGACGTTCCTGCCTCTAATGTGCTTATTGAAGGCAGTATCGACCATAATCAGGTGATGTTAAACACCGTCGGCGCCGATATGGCCCGTGGGGCATTAACCGGCGTCGCCCGACGTAATGCTGACGGTAGTTGGGTCGTTGAAAATCTGCGACTGAATGATATTCGGCTACAAAGTGATAAATCCCTGAGCGAGTTCTTCACGCCGCTTACCACGATTCCATCCTTGCAGATTGGTCGTCTTGAAGTGACAGACGCCAGCCTGCAAGGACCAGACTGGGCTGTCACCGATCTTGACCTGAGTTTGCGCAATCTGACGCTGCGCAAAGAAGACTGGCAAAGTCAGGAAGGTAAGTTATCGATGAACGCGAGCGAGTTTATTTACGGCTCACTGCACTTTCTCGATCCGATTCTGAACGCTGAATTTTCATCCCAGGGCATTGCGCTACGCCAGTTCACCACCCGTTGGGAAGGCGGGATGGTCAGAACTTCCGGCGCCTGGTTACGCGAGGGCAAAGCGCTTATGCTGGACGATACTGCTATCGCCGGGCTGGAATATACGCTGCCGGAAAACTGGAAGCAGTTATGGATGAAGCCTTTACCCGACTGGTTGAACAGCCTGACGCTGAAAAAATTCAGCGCCAGCCGCAATCTGGTGATCGATATCGACCCGACCTTCCCGTGGCAAATCACCGCCCTGGACGGCTACGGCGCGAACCTGGGGCTGGTACAACACCATCAATGGGGCGTCTGGAGCGGCAATGCGACCCTAAACGCCGCAGCGGCAACCTTTAACCGCGTGGACGTGCGCCGCCCGTCGCTGTCGTTGACGGCCAATGCCAGCACGGTCAACATCAGCGATCTGAGCGCTTTTACCGGAAAAGGGATACTGGAAGCCACTGTCAACATATCGCAACTTCCGCAGCGTCAGACGCAAATCAGCCTGAACGGACGCGGCGTACCGATAGATGTATTGCAGCAGTGGGGCTGGCCGGCATTACCGATTTCCGGTGATGGCAATATTCAGCTCACTGCCAACGGCAATATTCAGGCTGATACGCCGTTAAAGCCTACGGTAAACGGGCAATTACACGCGGTAAACGCACAAAAGCAGCAGTTAACGCAGACGATGCAAGCAGGCGTGGTGTCCGGCGGGGAAGTTACGTCAACGGAGCCAGCGCTGTAATAGTGGATTGCCCGGCAGCGCTGACGCTTACCGGGCCTACAAATTCATATTTAAAGTGTAATCACCACTTCATTCCCCTGCGGCGTGACCACTACACCCAGTTCACTCTTCGCCTGTGACCCGCCTTTGATACCGCGAATCTGCGCAATATTACGCAGGCACAACGTCCAGTTGCGCGCTTCACCTTCGCCGCTCACCGTAATGGTGTCGCCGCTACGTTTCGCCCGCAGCGTAAAGATTGTCGAACCATCCGCCGCTGGCACTTCACACACCGCTTCGCATCCGTCTTCCAGATGAAAGAGCTGGAAGGCCGTACCCTCATGCCAGGCGTAATCAGGTTTCTGGCTATTGTTGCCCAGCGCCAGCAGCGTGTTGTCACGCACGTATACCGGCAGGCTCAGAAAGTCATGCTGCTGTTTATGCCAGCGGCTGCCCTGCACTTCATCGTTACGCCACAGGTGCGTCCAGCGGCCTTCTGGCAGGTAGAACTCCACATCGCCCGCCTCGCTAAACACTGGCGCTACCATTACCGCATCTCCCAGCATGTACTGGCGATCAAGGTAGTCACACGCCGGATCGTCCGGGAACTCCAGCATCATCGCGCGCATCATCGGCGTTCCCTGCGCGTTAGCGCGCGCCGCCTGTCGGTACAGATACGGCATCATCCGGCATTTCTGCTCGGTGAAGTAGCGCACCACGTCGCAGGACTCCTCGTCATAGGCCCACGGCACACGGTAAGATTTGCTGCCATGCAGGCGACTGTGGCTGGAGAGCAGCCCGAACGCACACCAGCGTTTATAAACATGCGCCGGCGCGGTGTTCTCAAACCCGCCGATATCATGGCTCCAGAAACCAAAACCAGACAGGCCGATAGATAGCCCGCCGCGCAGGCTTTCCGCCATCGATTCGTAGTTGGCGTAACAGTCGCCGCCCCAGTGCACCGGGAACTGTTGCGCGCCCACCGAGGCGGAACGGGCAAACAGCACCGCCTCTTCAACGCCTACCGTTTCTTTCAGCACGTTCCACACCAGTTCATTGTAGATATAGGCGTAGTGGTTATGCATTTTCTGCGGGTCGGCGCCATCGAACCACTTCACGTCCGTCGGGATACGCTCGCCAAAGTCAGTCTTGAAGCAGTCCACACCGATATCCACCAGCCCTTTCAGCTTGTTGGCATACCACTGACAGGTTTCCGGATTGGTAAAGTCATAAATCGCCAAACCGGGCTGCCATTTGTCCCACTGCCAAAGAGAACCATCCGGACGTTTAAGCAAATACCCCTTTTCTTTCAACTCCTGGAAGACGGGAGACTTTTGCCCAATATAGGGGTTTATCCACACGCAGACCTTAAGCCCCTTCGCCTTTAGTCGGCGGATCATGCCTTCTGGATCGGGAAAGGTCGCCGGATCCCACTCAAAATCACACCACTGGAAGGCTTTCATCCAGAAACAATCGAAGTGAAAGACATGCAGCGGCAAATTGCGCACAGCCATGCCGTCAATAAAGCTATTCACCGTCGCTTCATCATAGTTGGTGGTAAACGAGGTGGTCAGCCACAGACCAAACGACCAGGCTGGCGGCAATGCCGGACGACCAGTGAAGCGGGTGTAGCGGTTAAGCACCTCTTTTGGCGTCGGGCCGTCGATGACGAAGTATTCCAGATATTCTCCCTCGACGCTGAACTGCGCTTTGGAGACTTTCTCAGAGCCGATTTCAAACGACACGCACTGCGGATGATTTACCAGCACGCCATAGCCACGATTGGTCAGATAAAATGGGATATTCTTATAGGATTGTTCAGTACTGGTGCCGCCGTCGCGGTTCCAGGTTTCGACCGTTTGACCGTTACGTACCAGCGCGGTAAAGCGTTCTCCCAGCCCGTAGACGGTTTCTCCTACCCCCAAATCGAGACGTTCGAACATATAGTTGCGACCGCTGTTGGCGTCCTGTACATAACCGTTATTTTTCAGTTGACTGCCGGTGATACGTACACCGTTGCGCAGAAAATCCAGTGACCAGAACTCGCCTTTGGTGACGCGCACGCTCAGGCTGCCGCTCTTGAGTTCGGCAAATTCGGCGTTGTTCTGCATCTCCACCTTAATATCCTGCAAAACATTGAGCGGATAATGCGGGCCATTATCCAAAGCGCCCTGGAAGTGTTCCATCCGTACACCTATCACTCCTTCCTGCGGCGAGAAAAAGCGCAGGGTAAACAACGGGGTATCCAGTTGCCAGGTCCGTTCGCGCACGTCGCGCGGCGCGGCATAGACCACCATCTCATTACCCTGCTGTTCCACGTCGAACACCTGAATCGGATGAACGAGAGTAAGGCCAGGCTGGATCAGCCAGTTTCCGTCGCTAATTTTCATGATCTGTTCCTTTAGTTCTGAATTTCTTTACGCGTAAATTGTTGTTCGTTGCGGTGTACGCCCTGCGCCAGTTGTTCCAGAATGGTTTTCAGGAATGGGCTTTTCAGGGTGTAGTAGCGTTGGGCAATCGCGGCGCTCAGTAGATAACAAATGGCCGGGACGAGAGTGAACAGAGCGATGATGATGTTGATCGTAACACTGTTTTGCGTTTTCGCCGCCGCGTCGTAGCCGCCTCCGGCCAGCATCCAGCCAATCAGCGCCCCTCCCAGGGCAAGGCCCAACTTGAGCACAAACAGCGTGCCGGCAAAGCTGATTCCCGTCAGGCGTTTGCCGTTGCACCATTCGCCGTAGTCGACAGTGTCAGACATCATTACCCACTGGATAGGCGTTACCAACTGGTGCAACACGCCAATCACGAAGATGAAAATAAACATCATGAGAGTGGCGTGCATCGGCACGAAGAACATCGCCACGCTGATGATTGCGAGCAAGGCGTTGGTCCACCAGAAAACGCTCACTTTGCATTTCCAGTCGGTAAGCGGTTTTGCCAGCGCCGAGCCAATCAGGTTGCCTACGCAGTAAGTAGTGAGGAAGGCGACAAACACTTCCGGCTTCCCTAAAATCCAGGTGACGTAATACATCATCGCCCCGCCGCGCACGCAGACCGCCAGAATATTCAGGATGGTGAGCAGGCCAACGATGCGCCACTGGTCGTTGTGCCAGATGTCACGCAGGTCTTCACGCATGGAGGTCTGCGTCGCGGGCGCTTCCACGCGCTCTTTGGTGGTGAAAAAGCAGAACGCCAGCATCAGGAACGCCACCACCGAGAGCACCGCAATGCCCCCCTGGAAGCCCAGCGCCTTATCCTCGCCGCCAATCAGTTTCACCAGCGGCATCATCAGTACGGTAGAGAGCATTCCGCCCGCCGTTGCCAGCACAAAGCGCCAGGATTGCAGGGAGATACGCTGTGTCGGGTCATTGGTGATTACGCCGCCCAGGGCGCAATAAGGGATGTTGACCACGGTATACAGCAGGGTCAGGAGCGTATAGGTGATGGCGGCATAAATCATTTTACCGTTCAGACTGAGATCCGGCGTGCTGTAGGCCAGCACACAGACGATGCCAAATGGCAGTGCGCCAAACAGCACCCAGGGCCGGAACTTACCCCAACGAGAGCGGGTACGGTCGGCCAGCAACCCCATACAGGGATCTGAGATAGCATCCAGCGCACGCGCCAGTAAAAACATGGTGCCGACAAAACCTGCGGGGATACCAAAAATATCGGTATAAAAAAACATCATATATAACATGACATTATCAAAGATGATATGGCTGGCGGCGTCGCCCATACCATAACCAACCTTCTCCTTAATGGAGAGAATCTCATTTTCCATTACGCATCCTTAACGCTTACAACGCTCACTGATACCGGTTACAGTTCTTGTAAACCTTCCTTTCAAGCGCGAATATTCCGATATTTGGTTATCAAATTACGATTCTTGTTTTCTGTGATCAGAGTAGCGCCAAAAAGTGTGATGAAATGTAACTAATGGATTTTATGGGGATTTATATGAAACCGGTCATGGCAGGATGAAAGGGAAGTTAAAAAAGCGCGGGAGGGGATGTGGAAACGCCAGGAAGTAGCTATAATGCGCGCGCCTCCATGTAGCAATCGAGGCGCGGAAGATCGTCGTCTCCGGTGAGGCGGCTGGACTTCAAATCCAGTTGGGGCCGCCAGCGGTCCCGGGCAGGTTCGACTCCTGTGATCTTCCGCCAAAATCCTTCTCTTATGCCCGCCATTCATCATATATTTCTGAACAAAATGTTTTCTTATTATTAAAGCTAACTCTTGTATAAATAATAAGAAGAGGAAAGGTGAAGAGAAAAAAGAGAAACAAAAGGTTATTAATTACCGCTTATCCAATAGAACTCTGCGCTAGTTGCGTGATGAAACTGTACGAGTAATACCTTTTTCTTAGCGCTATTATCAGTAAAAGCTAACTTATTTATCCGATGGCTCCATACCTAATCTTTCCAACTCCTTCCTGCCCAGAGTTTTGAGCCAATTCCCCAGACTCGTCCTTTCGGCCTTCGCAGCAGCTTCAAATTATGCTTTTAGCTCAGGCGTAATAGGGGTCAGTTTGGATATCGAAAATTATTGTACGTTAAGGTTATTTTTTGACCTTTCTACTTTAGCTGGCCTCAGCCGACGAAACTTACCGGAAGCCGGTATCCGGTTACTCTTCCAGATATAATCGCCTGTCAGATTGATGTGTTCCCAGCCTAGCGGGGACAAATGCGACAGCAGCTGCTCGTTGATCTTCAGCCCCTTACGCTTCAAGGCCTCGACCGCTCTTTCCATATAGACGGTATTCCACAGCGAGATAGCTGCCGTCAGCAGCGTCAGTCCACTGGCGCGGTAGCTCTGATTTTCCGGTTTTCGGTCCCTGATTTCACCCAGCCGGTGTAGGAATACCGCACGCGCCAGCGCGTTACGGGCTTCTCCTTTATTCAGTCCCGCCTGTACCCGCCGACGAAGTGCCGGATCGCGGAACCAGTCGAGCATAAACAGCGTTCGTTCAATACGGCCAATTTCTCTCAGTGCTTTGGCAAGTCCGTTTTGCTTAGGGTAGCTGGCAAGCTTTTTCAGCATAAGGGATGCCGTCACGGTTCCCTGCTTTATCGAGGTCGCCAGACGTAGCACTTCACGCCAGTGAATTTCAATTTCTTTCAGATTCAGGCTGGTTGTTGATATCAGTGACTGAAGCGCCGGATATTGGTCCGCTTTCCCTTTGATAAATAGCTTCTTGTCGTGGAGATCCCGAATTCGTGGACAGAACGCAAATCCCAGCAGATGCATCAGGGCAAAGACATGATCGGTGAAACCCGCTGTATCGGTGTAATGCTCCCTGATTTCCAGGTCGCTTTCGTGGTATGAGGTAATCATCAAAATTTTTGTAGCGGCGTGAGCCTTTAACCCAGATACCGGATGGCATTATGCTGAATCGGCAAACGATATCAGCCTGCATATTCTTACGGACTGAGGAAAATATGTATGTCTGACAACAGATGGAGCGGTGTACACGGTAAAAACTCCGGACTTGATGGCGATAAAACGTCAACAGGAGCAGTCTGCTATGCCGGAAGTCAGGGCTGGTCAGTTAACGGAAGGCGAAAGCTTTACGTGGATGATAAAACGTCGCCATGCCCGAAATGCGGGCAGCCAGGTGTGATTGCTTCAGGCGATCTCCGGCAGACAAACCCACAGGGGCGGGCTGTTGCCGTCGATGGTTCACCAGTAAGCTGTGGGTGTGCGACCGGAACGAACTTCGTTATTGCTGCGGGAAATCCGTCAACGGCAAAAATTATCGGTGCACAGAGCCAGTCCGGGCAACAACCTTCGTCACGTAACACCCTTCGTTTTCAGTGTGCCGATGATGATGGCCGACTGATGGTGGATTGCCGGTATGTTCTGATGTTCCCGGACGGGCATACGGAAACGGGGAATACAGATAACCAGGGGATGACAGCGTGGCATTATGCTGAATCCGCTGAAAATATTAACCTGCATATATTAATGGAATAATTATGGCTGTTTACCATCTCAGTACCCGTATTAACTCTAATGTCCCGGCTGATTCTTTGCTGTATGACCTGTGTATTTATCGCATGGACTCCAGCAGGAATAAATCCCCCCTGGTGGATGTGAAGCAACAGCCGTTTCTGGGGAATTATGAAACACAGAGTCACATGACCGGAAATATAAACGAGTCACTCTCGACAATTTATATTATGGAAATGAAACTTTATCGAAAAACCATGTTGCATACGCACTGTGTAACGCCTGCTCCGTTCACTAAGATGTACACGCTGGAAGAATTTGCGTCAGGCAAAGCCTGGTCTTCGGTGAAGCGGGAAAATCCCTGTTATTTTGAGTCAAAAGGGACAATGAAACCTGAGAGTCAGGGGGGCGAAACAAAGCAGATTAAAATCACCATCCCGGAACGTCCATTTATTGCAAAAGAATACCCCATTGGCAATCCCAGAGACCCTTTTGATAAAAATTTAATAGAACGTCAGATAGATGAAAGATTTAACGGATTTGATTTCCCTAATCAAATAGCAACAAGTGTATGTGGACCTGCTGCATTTTTTTACTGTCTGCAAAAGGATCGCCCTGATGTGTATGCGCAAGCTGCCCGTGAACTTTGGCGGTACGGGAAAACTAAAATAGGTGACTTAATCATCTCGCCTAGTGAAGGTTGCCTACACCCAACAGGTACATTTTACTTTGATGACGGCAGGCCGAAGATAGCCGGTACTGACTGGATGACACTAGCTGGACTCAGGGATTCAGAGAATACCGTACTGAACTTTGATGCTCTTGATTCTCCAGTTGCAGGCATCACAATGTGGCAAACACTGACGGAATGGTTTGAAAAGGCCGGTTATGAAATGGTCTATAGTAATGTAGGGATCACTCAGGCAGGCATCCAGGGGATCAGAGATTTAAATAAATATATAGAGCAAGGTTATAAAGTCGTAACATTAATAAACGATGGGCTTCTTGAATATAGTACAAACAAAACAACGTTACCTACGCACTGGATTGTATGGGATGGTCCGGTCACACAAGAAGCTAATGGAGACATAGCATTAAATTTATTCTCTTGGGGAAAGGTAATTAACTGGATGAAACCAAAAAAAGATTTGCAATTTTTCATTAACAGATTTTTTGGAGGGATGGTTTTTAAACCATTAAAGTAAATGAGAAAGATATTTTTTGCTTTTTCTTTGCTTCTGTTATCTGCATGTACCATGAAGGCAGATTTTAAACCAGAAGGGGATACCCTTAATGAAGCAACTGTAGGAGCTCCTTATTATAGCCAAATAAATATATTTGGCGGAAGAGTTCTATCTTATAATATTGATGGCAAGCAGGTAATTGCAGGAAATATTCACCCTGATAATTTTGGCCTCCATTTACAGTATTGTGATGATAAAGAACTCAATAATTGTATTCAGATTAGAGGGATACCAACAAAAGCAGGTATAGTTAAAGTACGAGTACATGGCGGCTTAGGTGGCGGAATGCTTTCAAAATCAGTCGATTTCGACAAAACCTACACTATCACGATCAAAGATTCAGAAGGATCTTCTTAAGATCGTTTGAGGGGAGATCTCAGCATCGCTCATCAAGATACGAAAATCCGCTCAGAGAGCGGTTTTCTCACATCTAAGTGGTTAAAAAACAACCTTAACGTACAATAATTTTCGATATCCAAACTGACCCCTAATACGAATCTGAAAAGTGGGCGCCCTGCTTTAGACTGGTTCGGATCGCATTTAGCGGTTGACATGTACGTACCTAAGAGAGAAAAACATCACCAGTTATCAAGGTGTTGATTATGGCTAACCCGCATTCTATCTCAGACTTACCGAGTGCTAAAACCGAACGTTTATTCATTATCGGATATCGCCGCTTTGCTACAGTGGAAAAACGAGACCAAAAAGTAGCTCCGCTACTACAGATTTGAAGTCGGCCAACGGATTAACGCAGGACAAGCAAAAGCCGCTTATCAAACTGAACGATACAGGAGTCGCTGGCGGCGGTTCATTAATATTTATTCGAACCTGTAAGTCTTGCTTAGAGGCTGTTCAGTTTAATGCCGGATGGCGCTGCGCTTATTCAGCTTACATGCCTATATATTTTCTGCAATACCGTTCAGCCAACTTCATCCTAAATAGTAGCCACTCTTAACATAAGTACGCCTTTTACTTAATATTTAAGTTAAACTTTATACTGTTTAAATACGATTAAATTAGTACCCAGTCAATTCATTTCAAATTTATACAAATTAAACTTAAAAATATCTATCGGAAACAATTATTAATTTCACAGCCTACTTTTTCAAACAGTAACGCGCATTTAAATGTAAACTGGCAACATTTATTCATAATATGAATATTGTTGTGACGGCAGATTAGCGTGAAAGTAAATTGACTGGAGGTGATGCCGATGAATTTTCCTTCAGAAAAAACTCAATCTGGTAATTCAAGATCGGCAATGAATTACTGGCATCAGCATAAAAATGGAAATCGCCCCGGCGATTAATGACTTTAACACTGATAGTGATTGTCAGTGAAAAGTAACAACAAGGAATGAATTATGTCTACACGCGCGAATTTTAACGGTCAACGTCCCGCCATTGATGCCAACGATGCAGTAATGCTGCTAATCGACCACCAAAGTGGCCTGTTTCAGACCGTCGGCGACATGCCGATGCCGGAATTACGCGCGCGCTGCGGCGCTGGCAAAAATCGCTACCTTATGCAACATGCCGGTCATTACTACGGCATCCGTACCACAGGGACCAAATGGTCCGTTGATTCCGGAAATCCATGCGAATGCGCCCCACGCGCATTATGTCGCGCGTAAAGGGGAAATTAATGCCTGGGATAATGCCGATTTTGTAGAGGCGGTAAAAGCGACAGGCCGTAAAACGCTGATCATCGCCGGTACCATTACCAGTGTCTGCATGGCGTTTCCAGCCATCAGCGCCGTCGCGGAAGGGTACAAGGTATTTGCGGTAATCGATGCGTCCGGTACATACAGTAAAATGGCGCAGGAAATCACAATGGCCCGTGTGGTACAGGCTGGCGTAGTCCCGATGGATACCGCTGCGGTAGCATCTGAGCTGCAACACACCTGGCATCGGGAAGATGCCGCAGAATGGGCCGATGTGTATACTAAAATATTCCCGGCCTATCAGTTATTGATTGAAAGTTATACCAAAGCGCAGGATGTAATAAAAAATAATGAACGGCTGGATTCTCAACGCGTATAACTAACGCCTTGATGATGTTAAAATAGCCCCATTTAATGGGGCTATTTTAGATATCGCGCGCGCTTACGTTTATCCACCGAACGCCACGTAGTGGGCAACGACACGCTTAATCAAACACGCCATTAATCATCGCCGCGACCACCGCAGTATTGAGCGCGATCAGCGCTGGTATCCCAACGATGTTCCACTCATAGCCCGGATAATAAGATAATTTCCTTTCTATCCGTTACCGTTATTACCTTTCTGATGTGAGATATCATGAAGGTAGCGCCCCGCCATAAAAGAACAGTCGTCTCGATTCTTATTTTAAGCAGGGTCCGTCAGGAACAGCTTATCGTATCCAGATAGTCAGTAAAATCAGGATGATTGCTATCAGGACAACCTGAAAAAAGATTTTGTCCAACCCTCTTTTTTGCATGGCGTCACCTCGCTATAAAACGATTTGCCAGAGGGCTAAAAACAACACCAACAGGCTAATCAGTAAAAATATCAGCGCGATGATTTTATCGGGTGAGCGATTCATCTGGGCGCTCCTCAAACATCATTAAAACCATTGACCAAAGCGTTTGATATAAAAGCGCTTCATGCCTTGCGCCACCAGACAGTAGCTCAATAATGTCGCCACCAACCACGGGAAGTAGCTCAGTGGCAGCGGCTCCAGCCCAACCATCGCGCCTAAAGATGAGAATGGAATATAAATGCCTATCGCCATAATCAAGCCGGTCGTCAATAATACCGGCAACGTCGCCCGACTTTGGATAAAGGGTATTTTCTGCGTCCTTAGCATATGCACGACCAGCGTCTGCGAAAGCAGACCCTCAATAAACCAGCCGGACTGAAAGAGCGCCTGCGCCTCTACATTATTAGCCGCAAAGACGTACCACATCAGCGCAAAGGTTGTGATATCGAAAATAGAAGACGTTGGACCAATCCATAGCATAAAACGACCGATATTTTTTGCGTCCCATTTACGCGGCTTACGCAGGAACTCTTTATCCATTTTGTCCCACGGCAACGACAACTGCGAAATGTCGTACATCAAATTCTGGATCAAAAGATGAATCGCCAGCATCGGCAGAAACGGAATAAACGCGCTGGCGACCAGTACCGAAAAAACATTGCCGAAATTAGAGCTGGCGGTCATATTCAGATATTTAATGATATTGCCAAAGGTTTCTCGCCCTTTGATAACGCCTTCCTCAAGCACCATGAGATCTTTTTCCAGCAGAATAATATCTGATGATTCTTTAGCAATATCGGCGGCGCTGTCGACGGAGATACCCACATCTGCATCACGAAGCGCGGGCGCGTCGTTAATCCCGTCACCAAGAAAACCAACGGTATGACCATTTTTCTGTAGCGCTTGTAAAATACGCGTTTTTTGTAACGGCGTTAGCCGGGCGAATACCGCGCGTTTCTCCACCTCAGATGCCAATTCGACGTCTGACATTGCCTCAACCTGAGTTCCGGTCAGGATATCCTGCGTATCAATCCCCACTTCCAGACAAATACGCGCCGTCACCACCGGATTATCGCCGGTGAGGACCTTGACCGCCACGCCGTTATCCCGCAACGCGGAAATGGCTTTTCCAGCGCTCTCTTTCGGCGGATCGAGAAACGTGAGCATCCCTTCGATGGTAAGTGCGGTCTCATCCTCCGTACTCAATGTCGGGTTGCTCCCGTCCCCTTCCAGCTTACGTGTCGCTATCAGCAGTACGCGGAATCCCTGCGCATTGTAATCTTCGGTTTTTGCCAGCAGCAGCTCGCGGCGTGTTTCCGTCAGCTCCACCACACGATCGCCTTCGCGAAGATGGGTGGCCGCCATCAGCATCTCTTCGACAGCGCCTTTGCAAATCAGAGATCTGTCCCCATTTTGCACATCCTCCACCAGTACTGATACCCGGCGACGTACAAAGTCGAATGGCAGTTCATCGAGTTTAACGAAGCGCGCTTTTGTCGATGGCGCGATACGGTCCTCGCCAAAACGCAATACGGCGCGATCCATCACATTCCGTGCGCCACTCTGGCTACTACTATTCAGCCAGGCCAATATTAATACCCGGCTGCTTTTTACACCGCTCACATCCAGATGATGTTCCAGAAAAATATTGTCCTGAGTTAAGGTGCCAGTTTTGTCCGTGCACAACACATCCATCGCGCCGAAATTCTGTATAGCATTCAGGCGTTTTACGATTACTTTGCGCCGCGACATCGCAATCGCGCCTTTTGCCAGGTTGGAACTGACAATCATGGGCAACATTTCCGGCGTCAACCCCACTGCAACCGCCAGCGCGAACAGCGAAGCCTCTACCCAGTCTCCCTTACTGAAACCGTTGATCAGCAGAACCACTGGCACCATGATGAGCATAAAGCGTATCAACAGCCAGCTGACGCTGTTAACGCCCCGATCGAAAGCCGTCTGGGTACGTGTACCCACAATGGATTTCGCCAGCGAGCCGAACCAGGTACGACTTCCCGTCGCTACCACGACTGCTTGCGCTCTGCCGCTGGTCACATTGGTTCCCATCAGACAAATATTGCCCAGATCCAGCAGACTTTTATCTTTGTCAGGCAATTGCTCACTGTCTTTGCCTGCCACATCGGCCATAACATCATATTTTTCCACGGGTAATGACTCACCACTAAGAATTGACTGACTGATAAAGAGATCGCGCGACGCCAGTAGTCGGACGTCTGCGGGCACCAGATCGCCCGCCGCCAGGAAAACCACATCGCCCGGCACCAGCTCTTCAATGGGAATATCTTCCTGTACCGCGCCTATATTTCCCGGGCCACGACGCAATACCGTGGCGGTGGTACGAACCATCGTTTTTAGCGCCTGTGCCGCTTTGTTCGTGCGAAACTCCTGCCAGAAACGCAATAACCCACTCAAACTAACCATCGTCAGAATAATCATCACGCCGGTGAGATCGGTCTCTTCGCCATGGCGTAACGGAAGCCAGTAATCAGTGACGAAACTGACTCCTGCCAGTGCCATCAAAACGTAAATAAACGGATTATTGAATGCCTGCAGAAGTTGTATTAGCACCGGAGGAACCTGCTCATGCGCCACTTCATTGCGTCCATACACTTTCAACCGCTCGCCTGCCTCTTCCGTAGTGAGTCCCTGACGATGGCTATTCAGCCGCGCCAGCGTCTGCTCCGGGCTATGAAAAGCTTCCGCTTCGATCGGAAATACTTTTTTATGTTGCTTATCATTTTCTGACGCCGGGTGATTGAGTTTCCGGTTTTCAATGTTCATGTCAGTCATGATGAATCCCCAAAATTAAGGTGTAGTGTTTCCTGCATATCACTCCCGGGGAATACTAAATTCACGGTTTGAAGGTGAATGCCCCGGGATAATTCTCTATGCATAAAAAAGGTTATTGTTCACTCGTTATTTTGAGTGGGTTTTATTTTATAGGTTCGGGAATATCCATCACTCCCTCCTTATACGCCTGACGTAATGTTAAAGTTGAATAAACTACTATTAGCCATCAACACTCCAGTGAACCGCAGTGATATCATCATTATCACCTATTCTGGATATAATCAGATCTCGCGTTTTACGATAATCAGCATGACCAATAAGCTCGGCATGAATTTCTTTATAGCCCTGTTCTTGTGCGGGGACGGAACCTAATCCCTGTAAACAGATCGCTGCCTCTTTTACGATATTCAGTAACCACTGGCGAACCGCACGCTCATTTTCTTTATTACAGGTCACTTTCAGGATATAACGCTTTTCTTCCTCAGATGATACCGGAAGTTTATTTATACGCTGCGCCGCTTCACGCAGTAAAATATTGGCACAAAGAATAATGATCGTCGCCGCCAGCGCATTTTTGAACTGTCCTAAACCGCATAAAACACCGATGCCCGCTGAACACCATAGCGTTGCCGCAGTGTTCAGTCCACGCACATTCATCCCTTCGCGCATGATGACGCCTGCTCCCAGAAAGCCGATACCAGAGACAATTTGCGCCGCAATTCTCCCGGGGCTGTCTGGCGAGGTCGTCATGGAGCTTAGAATAAAAACGGCGGCGCCTGTCGCCACCAGCGCGTTGGTGCGTAGTCCCGCCATACGTTGACGCCACTGTCTTTCCGCGCCAATCAGCGCGCCCAGCAACATAGCGGCCAGTAGATTTGAAATATAAGGAAACATTAACATACGTTCCTCCATTTTTCTGGAAGAATAAGTACGTGCTTTATTTAGCACACGACCAATAGCTGCCCTGAGGCAATTAGCGTCGTGTTGACGGCGGAGGAAATAAGGCGTGTTTAAACATGAACATGACGATTACCTCGCGACAATGCGCGTGTTGTAACATTCTTGGGAGACAATCATCACAAGGGGAGATTGCTGCCCGCCGGTTCGGCAAGCAGCGCAGGAATAGCGTGCGTTAACTTGCCAGATGATTTACGTAAAAGTGACTGTCCAACATATTACTCCTGCATGAATTTGCGCTCATTATAGTCAGTCAATAGGCTCCGTAAAGTGCAAAGGCGGATTTAGTGACGATTTGTTTAAGTTTGTCTGATATTTTTTCTTATGACAAAAAAATGACAATATTATGTCGATAGCAGGCTCGCCTGAGATCATTGAACAATAAATTCCCGCTTAATACCAGCAGTAGCTCTGCTATGATGCCTGCACGCAAAAAAATAAAACAACATGACGAGGAAAAAATGGGTTCCACCAGAAAAGGAATGCTAAATGTTCTGATTGCCGCCGTATTGTGGGGAAGTTCAGGCGTTTGCGCGCAGTACATTATGGAGCAAAGCCGTATGTCGTCACAGTTCCTGACGATGATACGTTTGTTATTCGCCGGACTGATCCTGGTGATGTTCTCCTTTATGCATGGCGATAAAATTTTTTCGATTTTTAAAAACCGCAAAGATGCTCTGAGTCTACTGATTTTTTCAGTGGTGGGCGCGCTCACCGTTCAGTTGACATTTCTGCTCACGATTGAAAAATCCAATGCCGCCACCGCAACGGTACTGCAATTTTTATCGCCGACCATTATTGTAGCGTGGTTTGCATTAGCGCGAAGAACACGACCAGGCATTCTGGTCCTAACCGCCATTCTTACATCGCTTATCGGCACCTTTTTACTAGTGACTCATGGCAACCCAACGTCGCTTTCAATCTCTTCAGCCGCGCTGTTCTGGGGTATCGCCTCCGCGTTTGCCGCCGCTTTTTATACGACCTGGCCTTCCAGGCTGATCGCCCAATACGGCACGCTACCGGTGGTCGGCTGGAGTATGTCCTTTGGCGGCCTTATCCTGCTGCCCTTCTACGCTAAAGAAGGAACGCACTTTGCGGTGAGCGGCAGCCTGATTCTGGCTTTTTTCTACCTGGTGGTGATCGGTACGTCGCTGACGTTCAGCCTGTATTTGAAAGGCGCGCAACTGATTGGCGGCCCCAAAGCCAGCATTTTAAGCTGCGCGGAACCGTTAAGCAGCGCCCTACTGTCGCTGCTGCTATTGGGGATTAGTTTTACCTTGCCGGACTGGCTGGGCACGCTGCTCATTCTCTCATCAGTAATTCTGATCTCCCTCGATTCCCGTCGACGCGCGCGGGCCGCTTAACGCCGCTGATAATCACGCTTACCGGGCGGAAGAGGGAAAAGTTTAATGGCGCTTTGCCTTAATCTCTTCGTCAGAAAGCCCGGTAATCATCAGCACCATCTCCCGATCGATCCCCTGTTCCAGCATCGTATGCGCAATACGCAAGGCCTCCTCCTGCTTACCTTGATGTATGCCTTGTTGCACGCCTTCACGCTTACCTTTTCTGCGCCCCGATTCACGTATTCTGTCTACGATCGTCATTAATCTCTCCTTGTGTTGGGGAACACGACGCGCCACCTCACGGATAAACTTGCCAAAACGAGGCGTACTGCCATGCTGTATTAGCAAATAATTAAACAGCGCTTTTAGCTGACTGTCATTAGTGTTTCCCGTAATCAGAAGTACCGCTAAGCGCTCGACCAACCCCATCAGGTCGCGCTGACGTATATGCTTTTGTACCAGCTCCAGCATCGCGATACGTCGATGCTGCATAATCTCGTTATCCGGTACCACTGTAATGTCTACCAGTGGAAATGCCGTAGCATAAAGCTGACGCGCCAGTGCAGGATCGTCAAACTCATCCAGCCAGCAAAGCGAAAAGGGATACGGGCTTTTCGCGCCATGGTAAAACAGCATGGGAATCACCAGCGGTAACGTTTTATGGCCAGCATCCAGATGGCGCTGCATCGCGGCAGTCGCGTAACGCATTAACCGGAACGCCATATGCGCGTCCGGCGTACTCTGATGCTCTATAACGACATAGATATAACCGTCGCCTTCACATGTTTTTAGCGACCAAAGGACGTCGGAATAAAACGCGCGTAAATTTTTCTCGATAAAACTGTCCGGCGCCAGTTTCAACGTCGTCAGATCACAACGTATCCTTAGCGAATGGGGAAGATGAATATTGAGAAAATCCCGCGCAGTATCCGGATGGCGTAAAAACGTTTTGAATACCGCATCATGAGGCGTGGAGGTGGGGCTTTTTTTCATGGCGATCCGTCACCTGAGGAATAAGATGACACCACTGTACTCGCCAAAAATACAGACAGCATTCAGGAAAATTTAACCCTGCGAGGAGGCTAGAAAGGGAATAACTGACGGCTGCAATACGTACATTTTTGCCCATCCTGCTACGCATTATCGCCCGGTAGCGTAACGCTAACCGGGCCTACAAATACACGCTATCTGTAGACCTGGTAAACGCAGCGCTCTTCGGCGATAAACCTCACACCAGCGCTTTGACTATCTCCATCAACCGAATGACGTCTTCAGGGCGCGTATTGCCGGTTTGCGGATCGATAATTGAGCTGTAAACATGCGGCATGACGCGCGGCACGCCTGCTTCCAGGCAGGTTTGCAGGATAATACCGAAATTATCCAGTGAGATACCGCCGGTCGGCTCGATGAGCGTCATGCCGTAGCGGGCGGCGGTTGTCGCCAGCGCATATAATTCCGGTAACGACTTTTCGCCGCCCATCGGGAAAAACTTCGCCGCATGTGCGCCCATATCCTGCATCATGCGTACCGCCGCATCACAGGAAACGCGGGCTGGCGTTCCCTGGCTGCTGCTGACGCCGGTAGAAATCAATACCTCGCCAGGCGTTCCCGTCGGGCTAACCAGGGCGTTAATATGTGTTTGCTCGCCGCCTGTCGCCGCCAGCGCGCCCGCCGCGAAGCCGCTGCCGGTAAAGGTCTGGTTGACATGGGCCGGGTGAACATGGGCGGCAATCATCGCCGCTTTGTAGTACTGCGCCGGGTCGCCTGCGCCCAGTCCCACCGAGATAGACGGCACCTCCGCCATCCAGCGTTTCACCTCCGGCACGCCCTCTTCTACCGTAGAGAACTGCGCGGAAAGTACGCCAATGACCGCATGGCCTTCGGCGGCTTCATAGATAGCCTTCGCGTTGGCGATATCCTTTGCCAGCACGTTAATCGCTACCCGCTGACGATAAAAATTAATCTGCTGCATGTTCCGCAATCTCCCTGAGTCGCGCCACAATCAATGCCATTTCCCCTTCGGCTACCGTTCGTGGATCGAGGCTAAAAACCCCCTGATGAAGCTGATATTTGCGGGCGTAAATCGCTATCTCGCCGCCGCGCAACTGCGCTTCGACGTCCTGCGCGTTCAACCCCAATTCTGGCGCGTTCACCCGCACACGAATACGCCAGATTGCACGCCCGGCCTCATCCTGTTCGATATCGGCATAAAGCCCAGGGATGGCGGAAATCGCTTCCGCGACCGGCTGTAACTGTGCCGCGGTCACGGTCGTCTGGCCCTGGTGGTAATTCTCCAGCGCATACACCAGCCCAACCATGTTTTCCTTGCCGATTTTCATCGCCCTGGCAATCCCCTGGTGCTGCGCTTTGCAGGCGGCAATCCACGTTTTCTTACCAGTGATAAAGCCGGAGGTTGGCGCATTAAAGGCTTTCGCGCCACTGTAGATAACCATATCCGCGCCGCTCGCCACCCAGCCGCGCAAATCCTCTTCCGCCGCGGCATCGACAATCAACGGCAGGTGGTTGGCCTGCGCCACCTGTACAAAATCGTCAATGCTCAACATGCCTTTCTGTACGCAATGGTGTGATTTCACATACAGTAGCGCGGCGGTCTTTTCGCTAATGGCGCTTTCCAGTTGCCAGCGGGCCGCCAGATTGCTCGACCCTACTTCCACTATGTGTCCGCCGCCAAGACGAATGGCGCTGGTGACTGGCGCGCCGTAGTCCACATTATGCCCGCGCAGCATCACTACCTCATTGGCCATACCGGTACTATCCGGCATCAGGGCGACGCGCGCCCGATCGCCGTGGGTGATGGCGGCAGCGACGGCAATGGCAATACCCGCCGAGGCGCACGAGGTGATATAGCTGTCTTCAGCACCCGTATAGCGCGATACCAGCTCGCCGGTTTTTTCCACCAGCGCGTCAATCTCGACGAAAGCGGAAGCCGCGCGCGCGGTGGCCTGCATAACCTCCGGCGCAACGCTTGAGACGCCCAGAATTGTCATTTTGCCGCAGGCGTTAATAACCTTTTTCAACCCCAGTTGTTGATAGATATTCGGCGTCATGATTTACAGCACTCCTAACAGCGAACAGACTATGCTAAGTGCGACAATCGACAGCAAAATGGTGGTATAGCGCGGCCCTTTTTTCACCAGATAAAAATAGATGGCGAATACCGCCGCCAGTGGCAGTAAGCCCGGCGCGATAGAGTCGAGGATCTGCTGAACCACCACTTCAGATCCTTTCAGAGCGCTAATTTTTAACGGCGTGGTGATTTTGACGTAGCTGGCGGAAAGCGCGCCCATCATAATCAAACCCAGCACGTTGGCCCCGTAGATCAGTTCTTTGATTCGCCCCCCTTGCAGCAGGCCGATAATCGAATCACGCCCCAGCGTATATCCCTTGTGGACCATGCCGTAGCTGATCGCCAGGGTGATCGCCGGGTAGAGAATCAGCGGGATAATACCGCCCATCGCGCTGCCATTTGCCGCGAATGGAATAAAGATCGCTATCAACAGCGGCATCACCGCCGCCCAGATAATCGAGTCGCCCATCCCGGCAAGCGGCCCCATCAGGCCGGTTTTAATGCCGGTGATAGATGAGTCGTTAATCGGTTCGCCGCACGTTTTTTGTTCTTCCATGGCAATAGAGATGCCCTGAATCACCGCGCCGAAGGTCTGTTCAGAGTTAAAGAAGTTAAGGTGGCGTTTCAGCGCTTCTACCTGCTCCTCTTTTTGCGGGTAGAGTTTTTTGATGATTGGTGTCATCGAGGCGCAGAAAATCAGGCTTTGTAAGCGCTCATAGGAGCTGGAAACCTCGGCGCCCAGCCAGTAGATAAACCAGGCTTTGGTGATGTCCGCTTTGGTCAGCGCCCCGCTTTCCCGCGCACGCTCAACCAGTTCATGTTGCATTACGTCACTGCTCATCATGCTGCTCCTTCATTTTTCGCCAGGCCTTTAATCAGGAAAGCGACACAGGTGCCGAAGATGGCCATCGCCATGATGTCGACCTTGAGATACAACACCGCGAAGAACCCGCCGATAAACCACGGCAACAGGCTCTTTTTACCGATCACCATAATGGTGATGGCAAAGCCCAGCGCCGGCAGAATACCGCCCATGATTTCAAAGGAGTGGGTTAACCAGTGCGGCATCAGTTTAAGAAAACTTTCCACCACATCCTGACCAAAGTAGTTGGCGGCAAAGACCACCGGGAAGCGCAGCACCAGCCCCAACAACGCCGGGTAAAGAAAGGCGCAACGCATGATGCCCGCCATGTTTGCCGTTTCCGCATGTTTATCCGCCATATGCACCCAGGCGGCGTTCAGCGTGCGCCTGAGCTGATCGAGAAATACGCCAATCACGCCAAACGGGATTGCCAGCGCGATCGCCAGGTTTGGGTCCATACCGGCCTTCACAGCGATAGGAATGGAGATACACGCCGCCAGCGCCGGGTCCGACGGCACGTTGCCGCCCGGCGTTGAGGTCACGCCCAAATAAACGAGCTGCATCCCGGCGCCGATGATCATCGCGGTCTGCATGTTGCCAAGCAAAAGCCCGACAAATACCGCGATCACCACCGGTTGTAACAGCATCGCGGAGAAGGTATAGCCGAGGCGTAAACGGGCAAACCAGTAATACAACCCCATCAGGCTTGCAAAAAGTAAGGTATCCATAATGTTATCCCATTATCAGAGGGTCAGAATTTTTTCAGGATATCGTCGAGCGGCTGCGGCTTATCTTCCGGGATGGTCTGGAAAAATACCTGAACGCCACGGTTTTTCAGGTCGTTAAGAATGCCGACATCTTTTTCATCCAGCGTAATATTCTGAAAAACCGCCTTGCGGTTTGGCCCGCCGCCGAGACCACCAACCTGAATGCGGGTGACGTCAAAGCCCAGTTGTATGGCGTCCTGCACCGCCGCCAGAGAGGGAAAAAGCACCAGCACGTTACCGTCGCCAAGCTGATTTTCTTTCCATGCAGCGGCAAAACTCTGGTTGCCGAAGCAATCTACTTTGATATTTGGCGGCGCGGCCATCAGGTAGATATTTTTCATAAACGGATCGGCGTCCAGTTCATCACTCACAACGGCTATCCGGTTCGCCTGAGATTGTCCGACCCACTTCGTGACAACCTGCCCATGAATAAGACGGCTGTCGATGCGACATAAAACGATATTGGCCATGATGTTTTCCTTATAGTGATTGTTGTAGCTGACGTACATGGGCGACCACATCCAGGCAGCTACTGCGCCCGACCTCAACTAACTCGTCCACGCAGGCGGTTAGCATCCCTTGTTCACGCCTGTCCAGCGCCTCCAGCAGTAGCGACGCATTCAGTCCGGCAATCACCGCCACCGGATAATCGGCGCTTAGCCGCGCCGCGACGTTGGACGTCGTACCGCCGACAAAATCCGTCAGGATCAGCGAGCCTTCCGGCAGCGTTTTCACCACGGCCTCGACGCGTTGATAAAACTCGCCCAGCGTATCGACAGGCATTAGCGCGATTTCCGTCACGCCTTTAATTTCGCCCGTGACCATACGCAGGCTGTTGCAAAGCGGTTGTCCCCAGCCGCCATGCGTCAGCAGCAGAATGTGGGGCAACGATGGTGTGGTAGTCAAAATGGCCTCCTGGCGCAATTACATGAGAACACCGGCATATATTGCCCGGTGGCGCTGCGCTTACCGGGCCTACCGGACGCGCCCGGTAAGCTGGATAAGGCGTTTACGCCGCCATCCGGCATAACGCATCATCAGAAGAGCAAAGGTTGTGCCAGAATTTGTGTCACGCGAGGAAGAAGAAAGGCCTGGCGAGGCGCGACGCCCCGCCAGTAAAAGGATTAGCGATAGAGCAGTTCGTAGATATAAAAATATTCCGCATCTGATAAACGGATGGCGTAGGCGTCTTCGATCGGCAGAAAAGCGGATTTGATGACACTAAACGCGCGCGCGTCCAGATTCGGCTGACTTTCCAGCGCCATCTGTAACGGTTTTCGGTTAATCACAATACGCTCTACCATACAGCAGCAGTGGATCAGGAAGCGCAGTGTCACCTGGCGGCTTGGTTTCAGGGAAAGCGAAGACGTCAGATGGTTAAAAACACCCTCCATCTCTTTCAGAATACGCTGCGGGTTAAGCACGGAAATATGGTTGATGATACTCTCCATCGTTAGCGCGCTGATAAAGCGCATCGCGCTGCGCTCCATCTCCAGACGGCGTTCAGCGTTGGACAGATCGGGCGTTAACAGGCTCAACACCAGCTCCGGCCCTTGTTCGGAGAAAAGCTCCTCCAGCGAAATAAACGGAATATCCGGCAGCCCCGGTTGAAAAGTACCGACAATCCCCGCCAGCCGCTCGCTGGCATTCAATGCCTGCTGAACGCGCTCCAGACTACGTACCTCGTTATAATCAAGGATCACCATCCTGGTGTCCTGCGACATCAGTTCGCCAAAGCTCTCCTCCAGGACCTTTTTGATTTTTTCCGCCGTTCCCATGCCGGTAATACAGGAGATGACCAGCACTTTGCCGCCATTTTCCTGCTGCGGCGTACAAAGCTGGCAGGGGATATTTTTACTCTGCAAGAGCGCCGTCAACTGTGGTAAGTCGCTGGTTTCATAGCTTAAATCCAGCCCGACTTCCAGCAGACTGGTTAGCGTGATATTCGGCATGAGCAAGACATCTATCTGAAATAACTTACTGATCGTGCTGCCGAAATGGATCAATGAACCGATGTCCACCAACAGGATAAGCCGCCGATATTGTCGGGTCTGAATCATTTGGGTCAGCGTTTCCAGCGTGTCATGCACCGACTGTTCAAACGGCATGTCGATGGCGCTGAACAGCTCGCGCTCCAGCACGCGGTTGACATATTGCGCCTGACTCGTGGCGGTAGTCGCGCCGTGGGCGATCAAAATGACCCCGCAGTCGGGGCTGGCATCGATGCGCTGGCGATAATGGCGGCACTCCTTCAGGAACAGGCATAACCAGACCACTTCCGTCGCCGGACACTGAATATGCAGCAGTTCGTTGATTTTCCGACACAGCAGCGCGGCATTGTCATATTCGTCTTTGCAGCGATCCAGGATCAGGCTGGAGGAGTAAAGTTGCGGGATCAGGCCGCGCTGCACGTAGCCTATCAGCGCCAGGAAGTGTTTACGCAGGGGGTTAACCAGATTTTCCGGCAGCGAAAAGCCCAACACCTGTTCTACGCAACCGATTAGCAGCGTCGCACGCTCTTCAATCTGGTCGCCGTAGCGCGGCGGATGCGCCACGCTATCGCGGCTGTAGAGGCCATATTCAAAAATCGAGCTAAGTTTATTTTTCAGGATCGCCAGCGTCTCCGCCGGGGGGACGTTACTGTTGCGCAAATTAACATATTCGCGCGTCAGGAAGCTGTAAAAGAGGTCGCTCTCTTCAATTTCCGCCCCGGTCGCCAGCGACGTCTTCAATGCGGGCAGCGTGCGCGCGTCTATATTTAGCCGCGCTTTACCGTCAAACAGGGTATCCACCAATAGACGCTGTTCCGGCGTCGGGTTAACCGACATCTCCGCCAGCCGTTTGTCCAGTTGTAACGTGTCGTTATGCTCGGTCATTCCCGATGCCCACGCCTGAGCGCAAAGAAACTGAATATCGCTTTTAAGCTGACCGATATTGCCTTCCAGGGGTTTATTCAGCAACCAAAGCAGCAACGGTTTATCAATGCTGACCGTGCGTTCTATTTTGCGGCTTTCCCGCTGTAAGAACCCCACGATCAGTTCGATCTGTTCTTCAACGGAGCGCTGGCGAATGCCCGGCAAATCAATACACACCTGAATACGCCGCTGGAAAGTACGTAACAGCGCCGACCCGACCGGCTCGGTAGTGGCGCAAATCAGGCGTACCGAAATGGATCGCGGCTGGCTGCTCACGCCAAGCGGACGGTACTCGCCTTTATCCAGAATAGAGAACAGCTTTTCCTGCCCTTCATAAGACAGACGGTGCACCTCATCCAGCAGTAGATAACCGCCGTCCGCCTGCTCCACGAGGCCTGTTTTATGTTCATTTGCACCAGTAAACGCCCCCTGCCGATGACCAAACAGATGCGAGGAGAGTAGTTCCGGGTTATGAGCATATTCCGCGCAGTTAAAGTAGACCAGCGGCGGGATAGCGCCGCTCGCCTGTTCACAGGCGAAACGGTGCATCAGTTCCGCAAAAAAGGTTTTACCAACGCCGGACGGCCCGGTAAGCAGAACGTGTAAACCGTGCGGATAGAGCACTGCCGCCCGGCCTTTTTCTACCGCATCGCGCAGGCTGCGATCGTAACCAATCAGGCTGGTAAACGGATCGTCGGGCGTGTAATGCTCTTCATGCGGCAGCACATCCGCCACCGACCGCACCTCGCGTTCAGACTCCTCCAGCCGACGTCCCAGCAACGTTTCCAGCGCCAGGCGATGCAGAAAATAGACCGGGCGGCCACGGCTTTTGATTGCCAGGCCGTCATTCCATAACTGATTGAGATCTTTGCTGACGGAGTTACGCGCCAGCCCAAGATTGAAGCCTATCGCCTCCGCCGTAAACGCCGTCTCCTGCGCCAGATCGGCAAGACATAGCCCGCGTGTCAGCCGTTCCAGCTCTCCCAGTACGATCTCAATACGTCTCATTACACTACCGCTTACGAAATAAAAGAGTGTTCAGAACATACACTATTCTGCTACGCAAGAAAGTGAAGGGGCAGCGAGAAACCGCTTTCCTACTTTTGCCTGACTTCAGCGCCAACGGATAGCACGCCCCGATGAGTGAACGCCACGCGGTCTACACTTACTCTTGAAAAAGTGCAAACCGATAAGGATACCGTTTATGAAACGAAAAACGCTTCTGCTTATTGCCATACTTGTCGCGTTACCGGGCGTCACGTATGCCGACGCTCCGTTTAGCTCGCTTCAGACGGCGCATGAAAAAACCACGATTTTAAAGGACTTGCGCAAAATGTGTACGCCAAAAGGCGCACTAACCGATGAAGCCTGGGAGAAAAAAATCATGGCGGGCGAGGGGAACCAGCAGCATATTCGGGAGGCGATGATCGCGATAGAGCGCAACAATCAGCATAACTACTGGCAGGCTCTCGGTAAGGTGGAATGCCCGGAGATGTAGCACACCATTTCCGTTTTTGGTCGCGAAAATGCGTACTGTAATCGGTTTCTGTTCGCCGAAACGGCGTATTCTGGAGCGAATTACGCGATCAAGGAGCACGATAATGCGATACCGTTTTCCCGATAACTTCTGGTGGGGCAGCGCCTGCTCAGCGTTGCAAACCGAAGGGGATAGTCTGAATGGCGGTAAAAGCCAGACCACGTGGGATGTGTGGTTCGAGCGCCAGCCTGGTCGTTTTCATCAGGGCATCGGTCCGACGGAGACCTCAACGTTCTATCGCCACTGGAGGCAAGACATCGCGCTACTGAAACAGTTAAAACACAACAGTTTTCGTACCTCGCTAAGCTGGGCGCGGCTCATTCCAGACGGCGTAGGCGAGGTGAATCCACAAGCGGTGAGCTTCTATAATCACGTCATCGACGAGCTACTGGCGCAGGGCATCACGCCGTTTATTACGCTGTTCCATTTTGATATGCCGATGGTCATGCAGGAGAAAGGCGGCTGGGAAAATCGCGACGTCGTAGAGGCGTTTGGTCGGTACGCGCAAACGTGTTTTACCTTGTTTGGCGACCGCGTGAAGCACTGGTTTACCTTTAACGAGCCGATTGTGCCGGTGGAAGGCGGCTATTTGTACGACTTCCACTATCCAAATGTGGTGGATTTTAAACGTGCGGCCACCGTGGCGTACCATACCGTGCTGGCGCATTCGACCGCCGTGCGCGCCTGGCGCGCCGGGCGCTACGACGGTGAAATCGGCGTGGTGCTGAATCTGACGCCGTCCTACCCACGCTCGCAGCATCCCGCCGATGTGCAAGCCGCGCATCATGCGGATCTGTTATTCAACCGCAGTTTTCTTGACCCGGTATTAAAGGGAGAATACCCGGCGGAGCTGGTGGCGCTGCTGAAAACCTATGACCAACTGCCCGCCTGTCAGCCAGGCGACCGTCAGCTTATTGCCGACGGCAAAATCGATTTGCTGGGGATTAACTATTATCAGCCGCGCCGCGTGAAATGCCGTGATACGGCGGTGAATCCGCAAGCGCCGTTTATGCCGGAGTGGTTATTTGACTATTACAACATGCCGGGGCGTAAGATGAACCCTTACCGCGGCTGGGAAATTTACGCGCCAGGAATTTACGACATCATCACCAACCTGCGGGATAATTACGGCAATCCGCGCTGTTTTATCTCCGAAAACGGGATGGGCGTTGAGAATGAGCAGAGTTTTGTGCAAGCGGGACAAATTCACGATGATTACCGAATTGACTTTATCTCTGAGCATCTTAAATGGCTGCATAAAGGCATTAGCGAGGGCTGTCACTGTCTTGGCTACCACATGTGGACCTTTATCGATAACTGGTCATGGCTGAACGGCTATAAAAATCGCTATGGTTTTGTACAACTGGATTTAACCACCCAAACGCGCACGGTGAAAAAAAGCGGAGAATGGTTTGCCGCCACCGCAGAACATAACGGTTTTGATTAAGCGTTTATTATTGCCGGATGACGACTAACGTCGTATCCGGCCTACAAACGGCAGCAATATTAGCCAATTGACGTAATACGTACTTTCGCCGCCACGACTAACGCCGTCAACAGCATCAGACTGCCGGAAAGCGCCAGAGGCGAAAGCAGCCCGAAATTGTCGAGCGCATAACCGCCCACCGCCGCGCCACAGGTATTTGCCAGTTGAATCACCGCGACCTGGACAGAACCGGCTTTTTCCGCCTGATCGGCAAGGGAGCGGGTGATCCACGTTGACCAGCCCACCGGCACCAGCGCAAACGCCAGTCCCCAGATAATCGCTATTACCGCCGCCACGGTTTTGTCACTTCCCCACACGATGAGTATTAGCGCGCTCAGCGCCAGTACCAGCGGCGCACCGGCCAGCGCCAGTTTTACCGAACGTTTCAGGACATAAGATGAGAAAGAAGTGCCAACGAAGCTGGCAATGCCAAAACTTAACAACACCAGCGTCAGACCATCAACGTCAAAACCCGCCAGATTCATATAGACCGGGCGAATATAGGTAAAGAAAGCGAACTGCCCGGCAAAAGACATAAAGATGGCGATCATCCCGGCCATCACGCCAGGGCGTTGCAACAGGCTAAACATATTCTGTTTCTGGTGAGAAGGTTCGCCCGGCAGCGACGGTAGTGATTTCACCACCCAGATGACGCACAGTACGCCCATCACCGCAGCGGCGTTAAAGACATTACGCCAGCCAATAATACCGCCCAAAAAACTGCCCAGCGGCGCGGCGATCACTAACGCGATGGAGACCGCGCCAAAAATCACCGACAGCGCTTTCGGCACGGTACGCGCGGGAACCAGTCGCATGGTCAGCGACGCCGACATCGCCCAGAATCCGCCCAGTGCCAGCCCAAGACAGGCGCGGCCCAGCAATAGCAGCGTAAAGCTGTTGGCAAAGGAGACCATCAGACAAGAGATCGTCAGCAAAACGGCGAACAGAATAACGATATAACGCCTGTTGGTCGCCTGAATAATCTGGGTAATGAACAGGCTGGAAAACATCGCGACAAACGCCGTAACGGTGACCGATTGCCCGGCAACGCCTTCCGAAATGCCCAAATCCTGCGCCATTGGCGTCAACAGACTAACGGGCAAAAACTCAACGGTAATCAGGCAGGCGACACAAAACGCCACGGCAAAGACGGCAGACCAGTTAGGCCTGGCAACCCCATCAGCGCGGACTTTTTCTGCGATATTTTCATTCATTGTGGTTACCTGCGTCGTTTTATTGTGGAAAAGCCACGCAGTTTAACATTACAAAATGTGATCCGATTAACGTTTTAGCAACTATTTACCGATGACATTTTTCTCCTGCTCCGTATCACCCATCGTGATATCAATGCAGCCAGTGAACACCCTCTTCCGGCTGAAAAAAGGCGTTATAGCGCAGTTGAAACGCGTTGATCTCCTGCATATCGGGTTCCATTTCGCGCAAAAAACCCAGCGCCAGCCGTACCTGTGTATCAGTGATCGGCGCGGCTAAACGCGCTTTTTGCAGCAACCGATGCCACCGCTGCAAATTCTGATCGCCGCCATCGACAATCACCATTTGCCACATCAGTAACACCTGAGCGGCATTTTGCAGATGCGACTCATCTGGGCGATGCAGATACTGTAAAAATTCACCGCCCGCCGTTTTTCCCATCTGATCAATCATCGATTCTATCGGCACTACATCAATATTCAGACGTTCGCTCAGGCGGCGAATCGCCCGGCGGGTATCCGATGTCAGCACCCGAAAACCCACAATAAACACCACCACAAACGTGGCCAGAATCAACCAAATCATGCGCACATCCGTCACCAAACAGGATGCCCATCATAACGGGAAATTTACGGCTGTCGACGGTCCACAGATTTATCGAACCGCAAAACGTGAATACCTGACCTGCGCGAAGCATAAAAAAGCCCGGCGTTAAGCCGGGCAAAACGTTACCAAATGCACACATTTAAGCGATATTTACTTGCTGAATTTTTTTCTCCCGGCGAATTTTGCGCTCTTCCATCACGGCGACCATCGCCATCAGGCAGATACAGCCGATCGCGGCGGCGTCCAGCGCGGCGAAGGTACCCGCCCAGCCGGTCAGACCGAAAATCGGCGTACCGTCGGCAATCATGCCCAGACCCAGCTTGGCAAAACTATCGCCGATAAGATAAGCGAAGGTGCCCTTGATACCGTCGGCGGCGCCGATGGCTTTTTTCGGGACGAAACCGACGGCCGCCACACCAATTAATAACTGCGGACCAAATACCAGGAAGCCAAGGGCAAATAGCGAGGCCAGATAAACATACTGGTTGCTGGCGTGCTGGTAGACGCCGAGGGTGGCGATAATCAATGCCAGCGCCACACAGGCTACCAGCGCGCGCCGACCGTTCGCCAGGTCAGAGAGCCAGCCCCACAGCAAGGTGCCGACCAGCGCACCCACTTCAAATAGGGTAAAGCCCTGAATCGCCACCTCTTTAGAAAGTTTCAGTTCCTGGAAGGCGTAGACGGTTGACCACTGGTCGATACCAATACGCACCACATACAGGAAGATATTGGAGAAGCACAGCAGCCAGATCACTTTGTTTTTCAACACGTATTCAACAAAGATCTGCCACTTGGTCATCTCATTTTCTTCGGTCTCTTTATCCTCTTCGCTGATCTCTTCGCCGAACAGTTCTTCAGCTTTACCCAGACCGTAGGATTCCGGGGAGTCGCTGCCAAAACGCAGGCCGATAAAACCAACAATCAGCGCAATAATCGACGGGAAGATAAACATGCCGATGACGTGACCGTCGAACAGGTAGTTGGCGCCGAACAGCGCCACGCCTGCCGCGCCCGCGCCGCCGAGGTTGTGGGAGATATTCCAGAAGCCGAGAAAGGTGCCGCGCTTACGACGCGGCGTCCATTTGGTGATGGTCGAGTAGCTGCACGATCCGCCGGTACTCTGGAAGAAACCGCTCAGGGCATAGAAAGCGATCATCAGAAACAGACTGGTTGACCCCGCGCCCATGCTGGCGCTGAAGCCGAGCATACAGATAGCGGAGAGGATCAACATAAACGGTAGAAACTGCTTGGTATTTTTACCGTCAGCGTAGTAGGAAACCAGCGTTTTCCCCACGCCGTAGGTGATCGAGAAGCCCAGGCCAATCATCCCCAGCTCGGTCATGCTCAACCCGTAGGTCGAGATCATGTCGTTCTGCGCGATGTTAAAGTTTTTGCGGATCAGGTACATGGTCAGGTAGCCGATAAAAACCACCAGATAGGACTGCATGAACGGCTTGAACCACATTTTACGCCGCACTTCGAGCGGCAGATCCAGGGTCGGCTTGCGTACCTGGTTTAAGAAGGCCAGCATGGATTACTCCTGAGCTAATTTTTACACCTGCGAATGGCAGGCATTGTAAAAATCCACAGGAAAAGTGGCCTGCGACAGCGTCCAGGCAAAACCGGGAAAATGTCTTAGTTTTGCCCCATTCAGCGCAAAAAGGTGAGGTGCATCACGCTTCGCTGGTCTCGCGTGGGGCCTGGGCGTTCAGAAATGGCAGCAGCAATAGCGCGGAGATTCCCGCCGCGATGGCGATCACCGCAAAAAAACCGGTCCAGTGCCAGATCTCCAGCACTTTCGCTAACGGCCAGCCGGAAAGCGACGCGCCGAGATAGGCAAACAGCCCGACAAAGCCAGTCGCTGCGCCCGCCGCCTCTTTATGCGAACACTCCGCCGCCGCCATGCCAATGAGCATCTGCGGGCCGAAGACAAAGAAACCGGTGGTGAAGAAACAGGCCGCCTGCATCACGTAGCTGGCGAACGGCATCAGCCACAGCGACCCCACGGAGAGCAAAATCCCGGCGGCGAAGATCAAATTCATCGGTCCGCGGTTACCGTTGAAGAGTTTGTCCGAGCCCCAGCCCGCCACCAGCGCGCCGATAAATCCGCCCAACTCAAACATCGATACTGCCGTGTTGGCCGTCACCAAATCCACGCCCAGCGTCTCGGACATATACAGATTGCCCCAGTCGTTAATCGCCGCGCGCACCACGTACACTAAGACATAACACAGCGAAAGCAGCCAGATATAGGGATTCAACAGCACATATTTAGCGAGGATTTCTTTGCGGCTTAGCCCCGCGCCCTCTTGCTGTTGGGCGACCTCCAGCGCATCGTGCCGCCAGTCGCCTACCGGCGGTAAACCAATCGCCTGCGGACGGTCGCGCAGCCGCCAGCAGAGTACCATGCCCACCCCGATGGCAAGCAATCCGGCCACCATCATCCCGGCGCGCCAGCCATAATGCAGGGCGACAGCGGCCATGACGAGAGGGATCAGCGCCCCGCCGACATTGTGCGCGGTGTTCCATAACGCCCACCAGCCGCCGCGCTCGGTGCGTGAGTACCAGGCGGTCAGCAGACGAGCGCAAACCGGCGATCCAAAGCCCTGGAAAAAGGCGTTCAACGCCCATAGCAGGGCAAAAGCCCACAGCGAGGTCGAGAAGCCGAACAAAATATTCACCACGCCGGTGGCAATAAGCCCGATGCCCATAAAATAACGGGCGTTGGAGCGATCGCTGACGATGCCGGAGACAAATTTCGACACCCCGTAGGTGATGTAAAACAGCGTCGCTAGCAGACCAATATCGCTGCGGGTCAGAATGCCGCTAGCCAGGATTTCCGGCGCGGCGGCATTAAAACTTTTACGGGTGAAATAGAACAGCGCGTACCCCAGCCAAATGGTGATCAGGATGTGCCGCCGCCAGTAGCGGTAGCGAGCATCAACTTCGTGCTTATCGGTGATGAGCGGCGCGTTAGCCGGGGCTTTTAAAAACGAAAGCATTATCCTTCCTTAAACGTAACGCCGGGGCAACGAGACGCTCACCCGCGTACCGTGGGTGCAAGAGATGGTTAGCGTCCCGCCGAGCGCCGTAACGCGTTCGCGCATTCCGGTCAGGCCGAAGCCCTGCTGGCGAGAACCTGGCGGCAGGCCGCTGCCGTCGTCCTCAATCACCAGCATCAACCGATCGTCCTGTTGCCAGCCCTGTAGCGTCACCGCGCTGGCATTGGCATGTTTTACGATATTATTCAGCCCTTCCTGGCAGATGCGAAACAGCGTCACGCGCTGACTTTCGCTCAGCGCCGTTTCGTCAATCCGCCAGTCGAGATGGCTGATGATACCGCGGCTTTCCAGCTCCATCTCGCGCAGCAATGAGCGGATGGCCTGCGCCAGCGTTAAGTCGTCTAACTGGCGCGGACGCAAGCGCCCGAGCAGGCGGCGCACGGCGTCATACACGCCCAGCGAAAGCTGCTCGATAAGCTGTCCGCTCTGCTTCACGCCGCCGTTATCCGCCGCCAGCCGTTGTACAATGCCCGCCTGGGTACGAATCGCGGTGATGGTCTGCCCGATGTCATCGTGCAGTTCACGCGCGACATCGCGCCGCACGCTCTCTTCAGTCTCCAGTAATCGCTCCGCCAGCCGGTGGTTGCGCGCCAGTTCCTTTTGCAACGACTGATTCAGCTCGCGCAGGCGTTGAATGCCCGCGCCAAGCAGTAACCCGGTCAGGCTTTGCGCTAACAGAGAAAGTAATAAATCGACAGGATGATCGTGCCAGGTCTGGCTGGCGATCAGCGCAATAGCGTTCATCAGCGTGGCAATGAGCGCGCCCTGCCAGCCATAATGCCAGGCGAGCGCGATAATCGGCAATGCCAGGCAGAACGGCGTGAAGCGCGAAAGTTCAGCGGGTAAACCCAGTTGCAGCCACAGACTGACGATAAACAGCAGCAGATACCAGATCAGATGTCGTCCGCGCCAGTTTACCGGCTGCGATACCAGCGACGGTCCCAGCGGTAGCCAGGTCGTGCTGGTGAGATAGTGCCAGAAGACCAGGCAGATGGGAGCCAGCGTCAGGCCGCCAGTGAGGGTCAACAGTAACGCGTTCCACGCCGCTTCCCCCTGCCCCAGCCAGGGTAAGGATTGCAGTAACGCGGCAGCGGTGAGGGCCGCGCCCTGAAGCAATAGCGTGCGCCAGTCGCGCTGATGGCGGTAACGCGAGGTCAGCGCCACGGGCAGTAGCGTCAACAAACTCCCGATCATCAAAAGCGGCAGATGGGCCAGCGCGACTTCCTGCGCCAACCAGTACACCAGCAGCCACTCCGCGCCCAGCAACACGGGCCAATAGCCGCGCGGGCATTGCAGCATCAGCCCCAGGCGCAGACCGAATGGAAAGAGCAGCGCCGCCAGCTCCGGACGTTCTACCAGATGCAGGCTGATGCTCCACAAGCAGAACCACGCGGCGGAGAAGATAAAAAAGCAGGCAACAACGGTGATTAAACGGGAAAAAAAGGTATTCATTACCAACCGTCAAACATGCGATGCGCCAGTTCAACGTCATTGCTGACGCCTAATTTTTCCAGCAGATTCGCGCGATGGACATGCACCGTTTTTGGCGACAGCCCCAGCTCGGCGGCAATCTCTTTTACCGCCATGCCCTGCGCGAGTTTTTCCGCCACCTGACGCTCGCGTTTGGTCAGCGGATCTTGCCGGCCCGCCGCCAGTTTCACGGCAATATCGGGGGTCAAATAGCAGCCGCCCGTCGCCACCGTATGCACGGCGGCGATCAGCTCATCCGGACTACAGCGTTTAGAGAGAAAACCGCGCGCGCCAGCGTTCAACGCTTGTTCCACCAGTGCCGGACTATCGTGAACCGAGAGCATGATCGTCGCCATCCCCTTTGGCAATTGGCTTAGCAACTCCAGTCCGGAAATATCCGGCATTGAGATATCGCAGATACACACCTGTACGCCGCGTCCCGGTAAGCCTGCCAACGCGTCGCGCCCGGAACCAAACTCGGCGACCACCTGCAAATCAGGTTCCAGCCCCAGTAGCTGGGCAAAGCCGGAGCGGACGATAAGGTGGTCGTCGATAAGAGCAACGGTGATCATGGGTTCTGTCCTGATGGATAAAAAAACGCGCTTACCTTAACGATAAGCGCGCGGCTGTTCAAGCCTTGAGCGGTCAGACTATGCCTGTCGTGACGGTAAATGTCCGGGTTTGCTGCGGTTCCAGTTGCAGCAAGGTTCCATTTCGCTGCGCCGCGAGAAAACCTTCAGGCCGACAGGTCGCGGGCAGGGCAAAGGCGGCAACCCGCTGATCGCCGTTATAAAGAATCCAGCGGGTCACGTAATTCAGCTCCGCGCTGGCGAAACGTGTCACGAACGTGGTGCCATCCGGGGCGATCATGCAGAATTCCGGGGTATCTGTATATCTGTCCAGTTCATCGACGAAGAACACGATTTCCGGGTCGTAAAAGCCAGGCTCGTTGAGCGTTGCCAGCGAGGCTTCCCCCTGCAAAAGTCGTTGATTAAACGCCAGCCACTGCGCCGTGGGTTTGACATGCGCCGGCACCGACTCGCGTAGCTTCAGCGCGGTATCCGGGATATTCTGGCGGAACGTAGCGTTCGGCACATAGGCATAGTTCATGTGGCACATGTACTGTAGCGGCATGGCGACCGAAGCCAGGTTAGTCACTGCCATCTGAATATCAAACAGCGCGCTTGCTTTACGCATTACCACCGCAGGTTGCGCCTGATAATGATGACCGAACCCCATCACATACTCGTAGCGACCGGCCACGCGCAGACTGTCGTCCTCTAACTCCAGCCAGGCGTCGTCCATGGCAGCGCAGGGCATCTCGCCGTGCAGCGGATGTGTATCTTCCGGCGACGGGCAGCCATTCGCCAATAGTCCGGAATGGAAAGCAAAGCAACCATACGTCGCCACCACTTCCGCAGCCGGCTTCGGCTGGCGGAACATGTTGCGCATAGTCAGGTCATGACCGTCAAACTGTGCGTCCCAAATCATCTGCCCCATCCAGGGCAGGATCACCAGATGACCGCGGCTGTTTTGTATTTTCAGTCCTTCCACGCCGCTGGCGTAACGAAACGCCGTAACCGTAAAATCGCCATTTTCCAGCAAGATACGCGGCTGCTCGCTAAAAAGCTCTCGCCATAATGTAATACGTGTTGTCATGGTTTCTCTCCTCAGGACGCGGCGACTTCAGCCAGGTTGCCACGTACTTTGCTTTCGCGCCAGAAGTAAACGCCGACGTAAACGAAGCACAGCATGGAAACCAGGAATGAGAGCTGTAGCGAGTGGAACATGTCCGCCACGTAGCCCTGAATCGCGGGAACCACCGCCGCGCCGACAATCGCCATCACGATGACCGCCCCCGCCATTTCGGTATGTTCGTTATCGACGGTATCGAGCGTTCCGGCATAAATGGTCGCCCAGCAGGGGCCAAACAGAACGCTGACCAGCACCGCCACGTATACCGCGCTAAAGCTTGGCGCCAGCGCCACGTAGGCCAGGAACAGCGCGCCGATAACCGAGTAAAGAATCAGGACTTTTTCCGGGTTAAAGCGCGTCATCAGAATGTTGGCGATGAACTTGCCGATAAAGAAGCAGGCGAAGCTGTAGACCATAAAGGTAGAGGCATCGCGCTCATTGATATCGCCTAACTCCAGCGCCAGACGGATAGTGAACGACCAGACCGCCACTTGCATTCCCACATACAGGAACTGCGCCACAATACCGCGCCGGAAACGGGCGTTGCTGGCGAGATAGCGTAGCGTATCCAGCGCCGAGGGGCGTTTATGACTCGTGGTTTGCGCGACTTTACAGGTCGGGAAACGCGTCAGCAGGAACAGTATCATCACCACCACCAGAACCATAATCATGTACTTATAGGGTTCCAGAGTGTTTTCCAGCATCAATACCTTGAAGTTGTGGACTTGCTCGGCATTCATGCCGGCCATCTGTTTTTCCAGGCTTTCCCCTTCGGAAAAGACCAGATATTTACCCAATAAAATTCCTGCCGCCGCACCGATTGGATAAAAGGTCTGGCTGATATTCAGCCGCAGCGTTGCGTAGGCTTTTGGCCCGATCATCGAACTGTAGGTATTCGCCGCCGTTTCCAGGAAACTCAGGCCAATCGCAATGGCGAAAATCGCCGCGAGGAACATGGTGTAGGTCGCCATGTGCGACGCCGGGAAAAAGAGCGTACAGCCAACAATGTACAGCGTCAGGCCGATAAGTATCGCCACTTTATAACTGGTTTTTTTAATGACCAGCGAGGCCGGAATAGCAATTAAAAAATAACCGCCATAAAAGGCGCTTTGTACTAATGCCGAAGCAAAGTTGCTCAGCGAAAATACACTTTTAAATTGCGTAATCAGAATATCATTTAACGCGGCTGCGCATCCCCATAATGGGAATAAACAGGATAACAAAATAAACTGGAACAGAGGTGTCTTATTCAGATACCCGTCGGGCATCTGAACGATGTTTTTATCGTTCATAGTGCTACCTTTAACAGTGCAGGGTGATTGTTATTCGTTCAACGAAAGATACTCATTAAATTGCTCAATGCTTGGATAAGAGGATTGGGTGCCTTTCCCGGTGACGCTGAAAGCGGCAAAGAGGACGGCTTTTTTCATAGCGGCTTCCACATCTCCGCTCTGGACATAGTAATGCGCGAAACAGCCGATAAAGGCATCGCCTGCACCACTGGTATCGACAGCATTGACATTAAACGCCGGAACATGTACTTCCTGGTGACGCGTCATCCATAGCGCACCCTTTTCGCCCATCGTGACAATAATATTATTAAGCCCCTTATCCACCAGCGAACGCGCCGCCGCGCGAATACGATCGCAGGAATCAACCGGCATACCCGTTAATATTTCCAGCTCGGTTTCATTGGGTACAAAGAAATCACATTTACAGGCATAAGACATATCTAATTCCCGTAATGCCGGCGCAGGGTTTAATAACACTTCAATCCCGTGTTTCTTGCCAAATTCTATTGCGTGATAAACCGTTTCAAGCTGAACTTCCAGTTGCAGAACAATAAGCTGGCATTTTTTTAAATCTTCCGCCGCGCGATCGATATCTTCCGGCGAGAGAAACTTGTTGGCGCCTTTGATGATCAAAATGCTGTTGCTGGAGTTGGCGTTGACGAAAATCGGCGCTACGCCGCTGCTGGTACACGGTACTTTTTCTACATACGTCGTGTTGATCCCCCAGGATTCGAGATTACGAATGGTGTTGTCGGCAAAAATATCGTCGCCCACTTTGGTCAACATCAATACTTTTGAATTGAGCTTAGCGGCCGCCACGGCCTGGTTCGCCCCTTTGCCGCCGCAGCCGATTTTAAACGCCGGCGCCTCCAGAGTTTCCCCTTCTTTGGGCATCTGGTTGGTGTAGGTGATAAGGTCCACCATGTTAGAGCCAATAACCGCGATATCCATTTTACTCCCTCTCAGAAATCGTCACACGACAATGATATTAAAATAACATTATCATGTTATTTCCGTATCATTTGTGACTATGATCGCGATTAGAGGATCATTTTGCCGTTTACTTCGTGAGCCCCCTGGCGGAACATACGCGCACCAAATCATTTTTATTATTACAATTCACTGAAAATTAACTATTTATTGTTATAAAACGCGAATAAACCCGCTTTTATTTCCTGACAGCCAGACGTATAGTAGTGCCACACTGTAATGTTCTTAGAAACACATAAATGTTACTAAAGAAACATAACAACATGATTTGCGGAGAGGGTGAATGGAGACCAAGCAAAAAGAACGTATCCGACGCTTGATGGAGTTACTGAAAAAGACCGATCGCATCCATCTGAAAGACGCCGCGCGGATGCTGGAAGTTTCGGTGATGACCATTCGCCGCGATCTCAGCCAGGATGATGACCCTTTACCGCTGACGCTGCTCGGCGGCTATATCGTCATGGTAAATAAACCTACGTCTTCAACCAATACGCCGCTGCCGGCGAAAAAGACGCATCATCGGGACGACCTTCCCGTTGCGATCCTGGCCGCCGGTCTGGTACGTGAAAACGATCTGGTGTTTTTTGATAACGGTCCGGAAATGCCATTAGTCATCAGCATGATACCGGATGATATTACCTTTACCGGAATTTGCTACTCGCATCGGGTATTTATCGCGCTTAATGAAAAGCCTAATGCCACGGCGATTCTGTGCGGCGGTACCTATCGGGCCAAGAGCGATGCCTTTTATGATGCTAATAATCCTTCGGCGCTGGACTCGCTCAATCCGCGCAAAGTATTTATTTCCGCCAGCGGCGTACATGAACATTTTGGCGTGAGCTGGTTTAACCCGGATGATCTTGCCGCCAAACGTAAAGCGATGGAGCGCGGTCTGCGCAAAATTTTGCTGGCGCGTCACGCCCTGTTTGATGAGGTCGCGCCTGCCAGCATTGGTCCGCTTTCTGCCTTTGATGTCCTGATTAGCGATCGCCCATTACCGACAGATTATGCCGCTCACTGTCGGAATGGCTCCGTCAAAGTCATCACGCCTGATTCGGAAAGTGAATAACTTACTCAAAAAAGACGGCAATTTTAGTGAACATGGTGGGATCGGACTGGTTTCGTACCACCTTCGCCACATCTTCCAGTTTATCGATCTGACTTATCATCTGTTCAAGCCGCTGATCGTCATTAACCAGAAGCCAGATACGACTCTGATCGCTACCCTGAATCGGTAAACAGAGAATGCCCTCAACGTTGAAAGCACGTCGGGCGAACAGCCCGCAGACGTGGGTCATCACGCCAGGATGGTTGCGAACGGTCAGCTCCAGAATAACGTTCTCATGTGATTGTTTCTGCATGGCTTATTCCCCCACCATCTCTGTATTTGCCGCACCTGGCGGCACCATCGGATACACTTTTTCTTTCGCATTAATATGCACGTGGATCAACGCCGGTCCCGGACGACGAATGATAGCCTGCAACGCCGCCTGCGGATCGGCTTCGTTATTCAAATCACAGGTGTCCAGACCAAACCCGGCGGCAATCTGCATAAAGTTGATGCTTCCCGGATAGGTCGCCGCAAAAACGCCCTGTTTATAGAACAGACTCTGTTGCTGATGTACCAGTCCCAGCGCGTCGTTATTCATCAGGATGATTTTCACATCCAGGTGGTTTTCACTGGCGGTAGCCATCTCCTGAATATTCATCATCAAACTACCGTCACCGGAAAAACACAGCACCTTATTGCCCGGATTCGCCAGCGCCGCGCCAATCGCCACGGGCAGACCAAACCCCATGGTGCCCAGCCCGCCGGAAGTCAGCCACTGACGCGGACGGTTGAGCGGGTAAGCCTGCGCGGTCCACATCTGATGCTGACCTACGTCAGTGGTAATAATCGCGTTGTCGTCCACACAGGCGGCGACCGCATTAATCAGTCCATAGTGGCTAAGCGGGTTATTTTCCTGGGGAATACCGCAGGGGAATTCTTGCTGCAAGTCCGCAACCAACTGATGCCATGCTTCCCGCGGCTGTGTCTCGATCTGGGGAATTAACTGAGCCAGCACATCATCGACATCCGCCTGAATAGCCACATGCGGCTGCTTAATTTTGCCTAACTCTGCGCGATCGATATCCACGTGAATGATTTTGGCGTTCGGACAAAACTGCTCCGTTTTGCCAATCGCCCGGTCATCAAAACGCGCGCCCAGGACAATCAGTAAATCAGCCTCTTGCAGAATAAAATTGGTACTGCGCGCGCCGTGCATCCCCAGCATTCCTAACGACAGCGGATGCGCCTTCGGCAACATCCCCAGCGCCATTAAGGTCATTGTCGTCGGCAGTTGCGCTTTTTCCGCCAGTTCGCGCACGCGGGCCGGCGCATTGATTACGCCGCCCCCCAGATACAGTACCGGACGCTTCGCCGCGTTAATCATCGCGGCGGCCTCGCGGATACTCTCTGCGCTAAAATCCGGCGAAGGTGATTTTTCCGCCGACGGCGGCAACGCATCCAGCTCGATTATCGCCGTCTGGACATCTTTAGGAACGTCTATCCACACCGGGCCGGGACGCCCCGACTGCGCCAGACGAAAAGCATCGCTCATCACCTGAGGCAACTCATTAACATTCCTGACCAGATAGTTGTGCTTGGTGATGGGGATAGAGATACCGTAGGTATCCACTTCCTGAAACGCGTCGGTACCGATCATGGACGCCGGAACCTGCCCGGTAATGCAGATTAACGGAATGGAATCCAGGCGCGCATCGGCAATGGCCGTGACCAGATTGGTCGCGCCCGGCCCGCTACAGGCCATGCAGACGGCAGGTTTACCCTCCGTTCGCGCCATCCCCTGCGCAATAAACCCCGCGCCTTGTTCGTGGCGCGCCAGAATATGACGGATTTGCGTGCTTTGGCTTAACGCGTCGTAAACGGGGAGGATCGAACCACCGGGAATGCCGGTGACAATACGAATCCCCTGGCGCTCCAGAAAATGAACAATAAATTCCGCGCCCGTAAAGCGCTGAGGTGTAGATGTTGTGCCCGAACTTGCCATGCTCCATTCCTTTTATTCTGAGCCGACATTCCGGGAGGGTGTCTTAAACGAAAAACCCCGCCCGGTTTGCGCCGGCGGGGTTTTGGAATCGTGTGTTGTTCCGGACCCTACGGCGCATTGCCGACGACCACCACCACACGCACGACGACCACTGCGCGAGATGGCGCAGTTTTTAGTAGGGTCGCGTTCAGCATGGAAGGGGTCATTAGGGGCCTTGTCTGTTTGTTATTAACACGTTTTATACAAGCACAGCGCTTTCAGCATGACAACGGAAAAATTTTCATCTGCACAAAAATGCGTCAGCGATCACATTTTTCTAACAGGTCTGAAAACAAAAAACCTCGCCGAAAAGAAGCGAGGTTTTTGCAGCGAGATGCGGGTGGTAGCCGCGAAACACACTGTGTTATGTCAACAGCAGAAGTATACGCGTTCTGTGCAGAACGCGCAATTTCGGCGCGAATTTTAATGAATTTGAGTATGGATCAGATGCTCTGTTCTGTCTATAAATTACTGTTCATTTATACAGTAATTAACTATAATGTCTTTGACACAATGTGTTATGCGGGGGCCGCATCGTAAACCGGCGCAACGAAGTCCTGGCTGAAACGGGTGGTGCCGTCAGCGCCTTAACCCCCTCGAGAGCACACTGTGTTATGTCAACACGCACACTATTCCTCGCAACAGGGATCGCGTGCGCAACAGCTGGCAACAGGCAGCGGAAAGGTACGTCGGCTGGCAGTGCTCCTTACCACAGGAGACGCGTATGAGCGTAGTGGATATCACCATTCTTATCCTGAAACTCATTGTTGCAGCACTGCAACTGCTTGATGCTGTTCTGAAATACCTTAAGTAATTCAGATTCAAGCCGCACCGAAGGGGAGCGGGGCAACCGCTCCCCTTTCACCTTATCCACTGGTCTTTCGCTTCCCGGGTATGTTACGTTTTTATGTCATCCCCAACGACGCCTGACGCTATGACCCTCTCCGTTTTCTTCATATTGCTGTTTGCCGCGCTGTTACATGCCAGCTGGAACGCCATTGTCAAAGCAGGAAACGATAAGCTCTACGCCGCAATCGGCGTCAGCGGTTCCGCAGCGGTCATGGCGTTACTCCTTTTGCCCTTCGCGCCGCAGCCAGCTCACGCCAGTATCCCTTTTTTAGCGGCCTCTACCGCGCTCCAGGTGGTATATACCGTCCTCGTGGCGAAAACGTATCAGGTCTCGGACATGAGCCAGACCTATCCCCTTATGCGCGGCACCGCGCCGTTGCTGGTGGCGCTCATTAGCGTTCTGTTTCCTGGCGACAGCCTGTCGCCAATAGCCTGGGTCGGTATCGCAGTAATCTGCATAGCAATACTCGGTATGGCCTGTAATGGCCGCGCCAGCTCCCAACGCGGCATCGTGTTGGCATTAACTAACGCCTGTTTTATTGCCGGGTATACTCTGGTGGACGGTACCGGCGTAAGGCTCTCAGAAACGGCGCTGGGCTATACGCTATGGTCATTTTTTCTCAACGGCGCCTGCCTGTTAACCTGGGCGATGATTGCGCGGCGGCGGGAAGCGTCGCGTTATCTGGCGCAACAGTGGAAAAAAGGCATTTTTGGCGGGATTGGCACCATGGGATCTTATGGGCTGGCGCTATGGGCCATGACTCAGGCGCCGCTGGCGGTGGTCGCCGCGCTGCGTGAGACCTCGATTTTGTTCGGCGCGCTGATAGCCTGGCTGCTACTTAAAGAGAAGGTCGCCGGGTTGCGTCTGGCGGCGGCGGGCGGAATTGCCGTCGGGGCGATTTTACTCCGTTTGTCATGATTGTCCCATAACAGTTGCAGACACTACAAATTCTCGGCAACATTTGTTGCCGCTTTTGTTTACATATCCTGCCGTTCCTTCGTCTGTCATTGCTGGTTGCTGTCTGGCCTTCTTTTTCTGGTGTGGTAGATTCCTCTCGCATTTATGGGAATGCGCAGCAAGTTATTCTTATTTTTTCTTTTTTTGAAAAGTAATCAGCGAAATGAAAAGGCAGAGAAGCGTCAATTTGTTATTGATGTTGGTGTTACTGGTGGCCGTAGGGCAGATGGCGCAAACCATTTATATTCCCGCCATCGCCGATATGGCACAAGCGCTAAACGTCCGGGAAGGCGCCGTCCAGAGCGTAATGGCTGCTTACCTCCTGACCTACGGCGTCTCGCAACTGTTTTACGGCCCGCTTTCCGACCGGGTTGGGCGCCGCCCGGTAATCCTCGTCGGCATGTCTATTTTTATGGTAGCGACCCTGATAGCCATGACCACGCATAGTTTGACGGTGTTGATTGCCGCCAGCGCCATGCAGGGGATGGGAACCGGCGTAGGCGGAGTGATGGCGAGAACGCTCCCGCGCGACTTGTATGAAGGAACGCAGCTTCGTCACGCCAATAGCCTGTTAAATATGGGGATTCTGGTCAGCCCACTGTTAGCGCCGCTGATTGGCGGTCTGCTGGACACCATGTGGAACTGGCGCGCCTGTTACGCTTTCCTGCTGGTGCTCTGCGCAGGCGTCACCTTCAGCATGGCGCGCTGGATGCCGGAAACCCGGCCCGCCGGCGCGCCGCGCACACGGCTGATCGCCAGCTATAAATCACTGTTTGGCAACGGCGCATTTAACTGTTACCTGCTGATGCTAATCGGCGGGCTGGCTGGCATTGCGGTCTTTGAAGCCTGTTCCGGCGTGCTAATGGGAGCAGTATTAGGTCTCAGCAGTATGGTGGTAAGCATTCTGTTTATTCTGCCGATTCCGGCGGCGTTCTTCGGCGCCTGGTTTGCCGGACGCCCGAATAAACGCTTCTCAACCCTGATGTGGCAGTCGGTCATTTGCTGTCTGCTGGCAGGCCTTATGATGTGGATTCCCGGCTGGTTTGGCGTGATGAACGTCTGGACGCTACTCATCCCCGCTGCGCTGTTTTTCTTCGGCGCCGGGATGTTATTTCCACTGGCCACCAGCGGCGCGATGGAGCCTTTTCCGTTCCTCGCAGGCACCGCTGGCGCGCTGGTCGGCGGGCTGCAAAATATTGGTTCCGGCGTATTGGCGTGGCTTTCGGCGATGCTGCCGCAAACCGGTCAGGGCAGTCTGGGATTGTTGATGACCCTTATGGGATTGCTGATCCTGGCGTGCTGGCTGCCGCTGGCGTCACGGATATCGCATCAGGGACAGACGGTTTAACATTCCTCTCGCCCGGCTTTTTGCCGGGCGTTTCACATTCCGGCGCGATCATCGCATTGAGCAGCGGCTCTTGCGCCGGACGCCACGCCCCTTCTTCGCCGTCATAAAACTGGGTGTCCGCGTTTATCGCATATGGAATATGCGCTTTTTTCAGTTCGCAGGCCATAAAACGGGCAAACGCAAACTGTGAAGCAACTGGCGTGATTTTTATCGACTCTCCCGGCGCCCACCCGCCCACCCAGCTTGCATGGCCGGTCTTATGCTGCCAGCGAACCGCAGCGTTAATTCGCGCCCGAATTGCCGCTTTTTCCGCCGTCGTGCCTGATGTCCACGGATATTTACCGCCGCTTTTCAGTGGTCCCCACGGGAAGATGTGCCACTCCGCCAGTACATAATTCTGGCTTTGCGTCGGCAGTTTAAGCGCCGACAAATCCTCCGGCGCGGCGCGCATTCGGGGGGCGACGAAAATCATACGCTGTGGATCAATGCCGTGAATCAGGCGGATGGTTTTGTCATATACTCGATTCAGCGACGTCATATTATGATTCAGTTTGTCGGCAGGCTCATAAATGAGATCGAACCCCAGAAGCGGGGATGTCTGAGCAAAATAGCGCGCGACTACGCTCCACCAGTTGATTACCGCTTTTTCATTGCTGGCGCTGGGATCGGTCTTATACGCATCCGCCTGATAGGCAATAATGGGAATGACGCCATAGTGTTCGCAGGCTTCTACCAGCTTACGCAAATGGATGAGGCGCGCTTCCGTCGGCGCACCGGCCACACGGATACGGACATGAGTTAACCCTTTTGCCTTAAAATCCCGCACGACCAGCGGATCAAACTCGCGGATACCCCGTTCCGTTCGCGCCCAGTCAACATCCATCCCAACGCCAAGCTGCTGCGCATAGCGCGTCGCCGTCAATGGCATCGGTTGCGCATAGACGACCGCGCTGGTCAGCATGAGAGAGGCAATAAGCGGTTTAAACACGACGCCCCCTAAAATTTTTACCACGGTGATAGCACGTATTTAGCATATTCCCTCCCGGCAGGTGTAGCGGCAAAGCGTAATAAATCTTCATGACTATTCCTGCCACCCGCTACCAGGCACATTTTTGCTTTCCTTTATCATCTGGTCATAAAGAGACGTACTCTGGCCGAACCGCAGCGCGTATACGCCGCTGCGTATCAGAAAAAGTATAAATTAAGTCAGGCGTAGCCCGACAACGCGATGCGTCTGAAATGGGCAACAGGAGACGGCATGACGCAGAAAGCGGGAATGGAACTATACCTGGCGAAAGGACACGAAGGCTTTACTAAGACCAGATAAAACGCCGCGCTTCGCCATCCGGACCACGACATCAACGCAGCATCGCCATCAACTCCTCCGGTGAGCGATGCTGTTTCAGTAAATCCCGCATCACCCGCATATGCGGCGAGGAGTAGTTAAAAAAGGTCTGATAGCCCTCGCAAAGTTGATTTTTTCCTTGGCTATCCCGATGCTCAGGGCATCCGCCGCCGCAAAATCGTAATAAAGAGCACTTCTGACATTCAGCGCTTAGCTGTGCGGTGTCCGGCGCTTTAGCGCCATTCCCGCCGCTGCACCACTGCTGTAACGTCTCATCAAAAAGGCGGACCGAGATGCGCTGAATATCTTCGCGTACCCAGATATCAAATACGCTATTTAAAAACCGTCCCCAGTCTGCTGAACACAATGAATCCGCGGTCAAACTTCCGCCCCGGTCATGTTCCAGCAATGGGATAAAATGGACATTGCGAATGCCGAGCCGTTGTAAGTTACGGTACAGTTGCTGAGGGCGCTGGCTATTCTGGCGATTTACGACGACCTGAATCTGGTCATTACTCACAACAATGTCCTGACGTCCTGTCATATAAAATCCCCGATAAATGCAATAAGTTGGCGAATGTGGGTAACAGCAAACAAGATTGCGAGCGACAACACCGCGAGAGAGATCAAAAATTTGTCACGCACGACATGAGTTTCGGAAAAATCGCGATGCGCGACATCCATCAAATTACGACTCAGGGTATAACGCCAAAGAATCACCGCCACTATCGCCAGCACGCCAATTGATACCCAGAACAGGAACCCCGCCTGATGCCAGTAATGTCTGACGGCTAACGCCATTAACGCCCCGTATCCCAGTAGCGTACGAAACCAGGCCAGCGACGTGCGTTCCGGTTGCAGCCCTGGATCGTTCTGCCGACGGGCTTTACGACTATCCGGCATACAGTACCAGCCCCATCACAATCACCGCGACAATCATCAAAATAACGCTGATAATCAACAGGCTATGGGTATAGGGTAAATCTTCTTTCAGACGCATCGCTTTTTCATTACGTAACCAACGTAGATAACCATACATCGCCAGACCACCCGCAAACAGACATAGCAATAACGCCAACAGTTCACGGATCACCGGCGTGGCAAAATCCGGAGCGAGCTGGTCAAGACCGACGCCCGCCGCCAGAAATCCCAGAGAGGTGCGAATCCACGCCAGAAAGGTACGCTCATTTGCCAGTGAGAAGCGGTAATCCGGCGCTTCTCCGAGGCGGGAAATCTTCATGACGGCTCCTTTTGCGTTATTATGTATCCCCATTCCTTTTCAGAATACCACTCACGTGGCTGCTGATATGCTTCACATTATCCCGCAGCAAGGGAATCATAGTGCAAAATAACTGTAGTTCACTGGCGATGCTTTTCGACGCAACCGCCAGGAAATATTATGGCTGGATTAAAGGTGTCACCCGCCGCGACACAAAACGCAATAAATATTTATAACTAATTGAAATAAAAAGGAATTATTATTACTATCGCGCAGATTAGCGCATTCATTGACAAGATATATAAGAAGTATAACTGCTGCGCGCGCGTTGACGGTACTCGCCCTGCGAAGCGCTATCCGGCCTGGATTTGACGCAGAACGTAGACCGGATAAGCAACACGCTCTCAGCCGTCTACCCCATTCCCCAGAAAATCACCGCCAACAGTTGGGGCGTGATAATACGCAGGAACATCACTAATGGATAGACGGTCGCGTAAGAGAGCGCCGCCGCGCCGCTGGTGGCATGAAGATTATTGGCAAATGCCAGCGCCGGCGGATCGGTCATCGAACCGGCCAGCATCCCGCACAGCGTCAGATAGTTCATTTTGGTAAAAATTCGCGCCAGCAAACCAACGGTAATCAGCGGAATAGCGGTGATAAAAATACCGTAGCCAATCCAGCTTAATCCTTCGCCCTGCGTCAGCGTAGCGACAAAATCGCCGCCGGATTTCAGCCCAACTACCGCCAGAAACAACACAATGCCTAACTCACGCAACGCGAGGTTGGCGCTCGGCGGCATAAACCAGTACAGCTTGCCGATGCTGCCGATACGCCCCAAAATTAGCGCCATGATCAGCGGCCCGCCGGCCAGTCCCAGCTTTAACGCGACCGGGAATCCCGGCACAAACAACGGAATTGACCCAAGCAGTACCCCTAATCCGATGCCGATAAACACTGGCAGCATCTGCACCTGCTGGAGTTTTTGTTGTGCGTTGCCGACCACATTGGCTACTGCATCAATCGAGGCAGGACGCCCCACCAGATTGAGAATATCGCCAAACTGCAGACTGGCGTCGCTGCTGGCGACCAGCTCAACGCCCGCACGGTTAAGGCGGGAGATAACCACGTCATAACGCTCTTTAAAGTGTAAATCGCGGATACGTTTGCCGAGCACTTTTTCGTTGGTAACCACCACACGCTCGACGCGCAAATCCGTTCCGCGCGTTGATAGCGAGGTGTCCACTTCCTTACCGATCACCAGTTGCGCGTTATGCAGGTCAGTAGGTTGGCCGACGAGGTGCAACAGGTCACCCGACTGGATAATCGTCCCTGGCGACGGCACCATCAGCGTGTCGTCACGTTTCAGGCGTGAGCAGATGATTTTATCACTGTTCAGGATCGGTACATCCTGGATAGCCATATTATTGAGGTTCGGGTTCTCGACACGGATATTCATTGTTTGAATTAATGAATGACCGTTAGCGAGAGAGGATTCGTGCTTCTGCGCCTCCGCCTCGACGTTAACGCGAAAAATCAGCCGCATCAGCCACATGGTGAGCAAAATACCGCAGATGCCAAACGGATACGCCATCGCATAGCTCATCCCCATCTGATCGACCAGATCCATTGGCGTTCCCAGATCGCGCAAGATTTGCTGACCCGCCCCTAACGCAGGCGTATTGGTGACTGCGCCGGAGAAAATTCCCAGCACCACCGGCAACGGAATAGCGAAAATTTTATGCAGAATCGCGGTGACCAGCCCGCCCATAATCACAATCAGAACCGCAAACAGATTGAGGCGCAACCCGGAAACGCGCAGCGAAGCGAAAAACCCCGGCCCCACCTGTATTCCGATGGTATAAACAAAAAGGATCAGGCCGAATTCCTGGATAAAGTGCAGCATATCGCCACTCAGCGTCATCCCAGCCTGATCGACAAAGTGACCGACGATAATACCGCCGAACAGCACGCCGCCAATACCAAAGCCGACACCGCGCACTTTGATATTGCCAATCCATAACCCGACAACCGCCACCAACGCCAGAACGCTGACCGTCAATGCGATATCACTCATCTTCTCTTCCCTGTGAGTCACATTTCAATTTATAGGGATTATGACTGAACCGTTAAGGCATATATACAGCATGGCGCACATTCTCATGTTACAAAACAGCCTGGCGCCCTGGCTTATAGCTCCACGCCCCCATAATTCCTCGCGTAAGGATCTAAAAACATCATCATCCGCTAGTTCCTGGCATCGAGTCTGTACAACAAAGTAAAGTTGTCCTGCTACGATAACCGGTTTTGAAGGCTGCCATTTTGTATAACTCAACGGTAGGCATCGCGGGGTAAATGGATATCTTTAGGATTCGATTTGCCTCTGAACCCACCTTCATTACAGTATTTTCTGCCCACGTTTATGCCAGATTCACTAAATCTTACGCTCATTTCTTCGATTATTTTCATAAATTAAAGCCACATTAGCCTCTTCTCCGTTATACTACCGAACAATTTGACAAAGTCAGTATGTGTAACACAACACTTATTGCGGAGAAGATTAAATGAAAGCCATTTCGTTAAAAACATCCTTCGATGATATTCACATCAGAAAAAGCACATCAAATAGCGAACATCAAACTTTTTGGCAAAAAGTTCTCTCTTTTGATGGATATCCTGAGTATGCAATACAACTATCATCCTCTTTTAACGAACTTGCAAAAGTAGACAGTGATATATCCCCTGAAGAAAATGAAGCTCTTGAAAATTACGTCGGAAACTCTTGGGAATATATAAATAAATACCTTATCAAGAATGAAGAACATGATTCCACTCTCTATCTGGAGCGAAAAGCAACCTTAGAGAAAATAGTAAACAAAATGCCGCTGTCAGATCTTGATTTCTATAGAGCCATTAGAACAGATGGCAGAAGTTTTTTTGCCCCTCTTATTTATAAACTGGAAAATAGATTAATAGAAACCGGCACCATACTGATAAACAAAGGTTTTTTATCATTCACTAACAACCCATACTCTTTAAAGGCTTTTTCTGGTGATACAATTACTGGGGAAGTTGAGAATAACTGCATTATATATAAGCTGACAGGCGGTGTTAAGTCAATATCAAAAATATCGCCTATTGATGAGTTTGAGGGAATAGTTCTTCCTGACAGTTTACTTGAAGTGAAACAGGTACGAAATTTAAATATTAAAATAAAATCGGGTCATCTGCGGAATATATGGTTTATAGAGCTTGAGAAGGCACCATTATCGACCAGCCCTCATTTTGACTTCTACGGCAAACCTGTATGATTACTGCTTTGCCTGACCTTATATAAATAAAAAACAATTAATTTATCATAATAATAGCAGGATAATTATATTACTCTTGATGGAAGTGCGGGTTTTTTAACAATCATCGTCGATATTACTAATAATATACACCCGGCAGCATAAATGCCGTGCGCTATTATCGACAACCGCTATCAGGCTGAAATGAAACAAATGTCATCGTCAAACAGGAAACGAGGCCATCGCTCACACTTCCCGTCATGGTAGGGTAATCCTCTACGCGCACAAAAAAGCCCCGCCATCTCTGGCGAGGCAAGGCAAGGAGCTCATTAGCTATTTAATGCGGAGCGTTCGTTAATGGCAATACGCTGCGGCGGGATGGTTTCCGGCTCGTTGCGGGTTAAATCGATATGCAGCAGGCCGTTAGTAAACGTCGCGCCGGAAACTTCCATATTTTCAGCCAGCGTAAAGCTCAGGCTGAAAGGCTGCATGACCAGGCCCTGATGTAACCATTTTGGCTCGTTTTCCGGCTGTTCCGGCGTGCCTTTCACCGTCAGGCGCGTGCCTTCCAGTTGAATATCCAGATCTTCCTGACGGAAACCGGCTAATGCCAGGGTGATGCGATAGTGGTTGTCGTCGCTCTTTTCGATGTTATAGGGCGGGAAGCTCTGGCTTTCACCGCTGTTTTGCAGCGCATTGGCCAGCTTGTCAAAACCGATCCATTGACGCAGCAGTGGGGATAAATCGTAGTTACGCATAATCATTTCTCCTTCTAAGAAGCGAGTTTTATCTTCACACTTCACGTGTGAATATGCTCCCTGACGGCGAGCATGGGATGACAGGCCGCGCAACGCGACCCGACGGAATCAGTTAATTTCGATACGGCGCGGTTTGTTCGCTTCCGGAATCACGCGCTCAAGCTCGATATACAGCAACCCATTGACCAGGTTTGCGCCGCGAACGTGAATGTTCTCCGCTAACTGGAACTTACGTTCAAAGTTACGCTCGGCAATGCCCTGATACAGGTATGTACGCTCTTTCTGATCGTCCGCATGCGCGCCTTTTACCACCAGTAAATTATCCTGGGCGGTAATGTCCAGTTCGCTTTCAGCAAAACCGGCAACGGCAATGGCGATGCGGTAGTGGTTTTCATCTACCAACTCAACGTTGTACGGGGGGTAGCCGCCATTACTTTGGCTCTGGTTATTTTCAAGCAGGTTAAACAGACGGTCAAAACCAATGGCAGAACGGTATAGCGGGGATAAATCAAAGTTACGCATAATCATTAGCTCCTGAAATCAGCGAGAATGTCAGACCTTCCATCATGGACAGGCCAGGATTGCCAGAACACCCATCAGGCGTGCCCTTCTATTCACTACGTCTTAAAAATGGGTCTGAATACGTACTTTTCAAGTATTTTAATCCGACTTTTTTTGCAGTTTATTGGCTATTGCATAGACTGGTTTGGACAGTACTGATTGTTAAAGTGCGATAACCGCCACAGTGCCACGTGCTGGTGATGTTATTTTTAGCAACGGATCGCTATAACTCATCATGCAAATACCGACAACCAACAGATGAATGAGTGATGATAAAAAACGTGTTGTTAACGCTGGTAATAGGGAATGGGATGCTTTTATTAGGCGGTTGTTCAAGCGTCATGTCGCACACCGGCGGTAAAGAGGGTACTTATCCTGGCACGCGCGCCAGCGCTACGATGATCGGTAACGATGAGACCAACTGGGGCACAAAATCGTTGGCCGTCCTGGATATGCCGTTTACCGCTGTGATGGATACGATTCTTCTGCCGTGGGACATCTTCCGCAAAGACAGTTCGGTAAGATCGCGCGTAGAGAAAAGCGAGGAAGAGACGAAAATGACCAATGCCGTCATCCCCCCAGCGAAGATGCCCTCTCCCTGATTTATCGCCCGGTTTCCGTCATCCATAGCTGACGGAAACCTTTCACCTCTTCCATCCATGCGATGTATCGCCCATCCGGTGAAAAAACGACGGCGTCCGCAGACGGCGGGTTATCATGCCTGGCGGTTAAAAAGTCGATTTTCCCACTCTGAGCGTCACAGCAGACAATCCGATTCTCCAGCACCAGTCCCAGCCATTTACCCGACGGATGCCAGTTAAACGCTGACTGCACGCCGGTCGCGTGATGGGTTAACTGACGGGGCTCTCCTCCCTGCGGCGATATCAGCCACAGTTGCGCCACGCCGTTGTCGTCCCGCATCAAAAAGGCGATCTCTGTCGCCTGCGGATTACAGCGGACCCAGTGTCGCGGTTCGTTAGTGAGTCCAGGATAAACACGATGGTGAGTAAAGGTAAGGCGCCGCTGAACCACGCCCATCGGCGGCGATGGCATAGTTGATTCGGTTCCCGTCAGCGGCGTGTCGCCTGCCTGTTTCCAGCCGTTTTCATTACACGGTAAATCGACAATAAACAGCTCCGGGATTTTTTCTCCCGTCAGCGACAGCGTATCGCCAATAAAGGCGATCTGGTGGTTGCCCACCCAGCCCTCTTCATAGGCCCGGTTAATATCGTCGCTGCCCGGTCCCGGAGCAGGCGTCGTGCGGCTAACCAGCACGCACCAGTGGCTACCGCTGTATTCGCGCGGGTGCTGAACCGGCACCGTTACTGGCCCATATGGCACAGCAACGCCGACATTGCGCAGATCCAGCGCCGGATCGCGCTCATGCAGAACGTGGTCGTTATAGGTAAAACTAACCCACTCGCCGTTCGGACTAAAAACATGGACATGACTGCCGCCGCGCAGCGCGCCAGGAGTATACGGCGCTGTAATATCCATCGCATCCAGATTCGTCACGCCTTCTGGCGTTGCAATGACGCCCCGGCGGTGGTGAAAATCGTAATGCCACGTCTCATCAGGGTTTTCAGGACCGTGAATAAACACATAGCGATTGTCGGCAGGGTGCACCGTCACCACACCGACATGGGCTCCCTGCGCGGCGCGATAAATCACCTCCACTTCGCCGGTATGCACATTTACACGCTCAATGGTCTCGCCCGTAAATGACGCGCCTGAAGGTCGCACATCAAAGACCAGCCACTGGCTGTCAGGCGTCCAGGTATTGGTGTTGGTAAGCTGGTGATGGCGCGGCGTAAAGGTGATTTGTTTCATGGGATGTCCTGATAAGAGACGATGATCGCCATCATACTTCACACAGGCTTCACTTTCAGGCTTTAGCGTATCGCCATTTCAATAACAGCAAGATGCCGGCTTACCGGCCTGAATGAACCTGGCAGGCCCGATGGCGCCACGCCAGCGGGCCGTCAGGGGTTATTTCTCCTGCGCCAGCGCCTGGCGGATACTGCGCTCAATCACCGCCCGCCGCGCATCGCCGGCCGGCAGTAACTTCAGCATCATCTCCCAGGCCGCCACCGCCTCGCCGAAGCGCCCCTGCTCAAAGGCGCTGAACGCATACAGGCTTAACACCCGGATATCCGTGTGGTCGCGGCTCACCAGCCGGCGCAGCAGCGCCCCGCCGCGGCGGTTATCCTCCGGGTCGGACGAGCGCGTCAGCGCCTCCGCGTAGCCCAGCGCCGCCCTGCGGTTTTCCGGGTCCAGCCGGTAAGCCTGCGCATACGCCTCTGTGGCCGTACCGGCGTCGCCCAGCGCCATGCCGGCGCGGCCCAGCATAATCCAGCCCTCAGCGTTGCCGGGGTCGCGCTGCAGGCGCGTGCGCAGCCCCAGCGCCAGCCGCGCCATCTCTTCCTCATTCAGCGGCTGCGCCGCCGGGTCCAGAGCCCTGTCCAGCAGCCCGGGCGCCTGCGCCGTCGCCTGCTGCCAGGCCCTCACCTGCGGATAACTGCCGGTCAGGGCGTAGCCGCCGGCGCTGACCGCCAGCGCGATGACGGCCCCCGGCACGTAAACGCCCCACCCGGCACGCGCGCCGGAAACCGGGCTGTCCGCCGGCAACGGCTCCCGGCGCAGGCGCACCCGCCGGCGCGTGCGGGCGACGATTATCCAGCCGCCCGCCACGATGGCGGCCAGCGGCAGCACCCACAGCAGCACCGTCAGCGGGGTCAGCGGCGGGTCGTAGGTGACGAAGTTGCCGTAGCGCGCCACCATATAACCGACAATCTCCTTATTGCTTTTTCCTTCCTGCATCAGGTCATACACCTTCCGGCGCATGTCGGTGGCTATCATCGCGTTCGAGTCCGCAATGCTGTTGTTCTGGCATTTCGGACAGCGCAGCTGCTCCGTGAGCCGGCGGAACTGCTGCTCCTGCGCCTCATCCTTAAACGGCATCACATCAATGGTCGCCAGCGCTGAGCCGGAGACAAGCAGCATCAGCACCCCCACGAGGAATCTCATTGCGCGGCCTCCCGGCTGTATTTATCCCACAGCGGTTTCATTTCACTTTCCCATACCCGGGCGTTCAAATCGCCCGCATGGCGGTAGCGGATAATCCCTTTGCCGTCGATGAGGAAGGTTTCCGGCGCGCCGTACACCCCCAGGTCCAGCCCCAGCATCCCGTCGCTGTCCGATAAACTCAGCGCATACGGGTTTCCCAGCGTGTGTAACCAGGCCACCGCCTTCGCCCGGTCGTCCTTATAGTTCAGCCCCACCACCCGGATACCCTGCGCGGCAAGCCGGTTCAGGTACTGATGCTCGGCGCGGCAGGTCGGGCACCACGTGGCCCAGACGTTAAGCAGCACCGGTTTCCCCTGCGTCAGCGCCTCCGCCCCGTAATACTGCCCCGGCCTGTCCAGCGATTCCAGGCGGAACGCCGGCACCGGCTTCCCGGTCAGCGCCGACTCGAGGGCCGCCGGGTCGTCGCCTTCCGCGTTCCGCGCCAGTTGCCACAGCAGCGCCGCGGCAATCAGCAGAAAAATCAGTAACGGTAATAACAGTACGTTGCGTTTCATCCGGCCTCCGGCGCAGGGTTTCGGGAAGGGGGGCGTTTGCGGTAACGCGGGTCGGACAGGCACAGCAGCCCGCCCAGCGCCATCAGCAGGCCGCCTGCCCATATCCAGCGGACAAACGGCTTGTAGTACAGGCGCACGGCCCACGCGCCGTTGCCCAGCTCCTCCCCGAGCGCGGCGTACAGGTCGCGGGTCAGCCCGCCGTCAATCGCCGCCTCGGTCATCACCATCCGGCTGGTGTTGTAGAGCCGTTTCTCCGCGTGCAGCACCGCCTCCGGCGCCCCGTTGCGCGTCACCCCGATGAGGGCCACCCCGCCGCGGTAGTTGGGCCCGGCGAGGTCCCGCACCTCCCGGAAGGTGAACCGGTAGTCGTGAATGGTCACGCTGTCGCCCGCCCGCATCCGCACGTCACGCTCCACGCTGTAATTCTGGCTGAAGGCGATGCCGGTAATCGTCACCGCCAGCCCGAGGTGCGCCGCCACCATCCCCCAGTAGCTGAGGGGGGGCTTCGTGCCGCGGGACACGCGCTGTACGGCTTCCGCCACCGCCAATACCGCAATCCAGCAGGCCATCGCCATCCCGGCCACCGCCATGGCGGCGATGCGGTCCTGAAACAGCCACGGCAGCAGTACCGACAGCGCCAGGGTGGAGACCAGGGCGGTGAGCAGCAGCGCCCTGATTTTACGCGGCCGGTCCCGCCCCCAGCGCACCAGCGGTCCCACGCCCAGCAGCAGGGCAAAGGGGACCATCAGTCCGCTGAACAGGGTGTTAAAGAACGGCTCCCCCACCGAAATACTGCCCAGCCCCAGCTGTTTGTGCACCAGCGGCAGCAGGGTACCCAGCAGCACCACCAGCATGGCGGCCATCAGCAGGACGTTGTTGCCGAGCAGCAGCGACTCGCGCGACCACAGCGCGTTGTTCACCCGCGAACGCACCCTGTGCCCGCGCACGGCGAACAACAGCAGCGAGCCGCCGGTGACCAGCACCATAAAGGCGAGGATAAACATCCCGCGCGCCGGGTCGGAGGCGAAGGCGTGCACCGACACCAGCACCCCGGAGCGCACCAGGAAGGTGCCCAGCAGGCACAGCGAGAAGGCGCAGATGGACAGCAGCAGCGTCCACGCCTTAAAGCCGGCGCGCTGTTCGGTGACCGCCAGCGAGTGCAGCAGGGCGGTGCCCGCCAGCCACGGCATAAACGAGGCGTTCTCCACCGGGTCCCAGAACCACCAGCCGCCCCAGCCCAGCTCGTAGTAGGCCCACGCCGAGCCGAGCACGATACCCAGCGTCAGGAACACCCACGCCGCCAGCGTCCACGGGCGGGCAAAACGGGCGAACGCGCTGTCCAGGCGCCCGCCCAGCAGCGCGGCGATGGCGAAGGCGAAGGCCACCGAGAAGCCGACATAGCCCATGTACAGCAGCGGCGGGTGGAAAATCAGCCCCGGGTCCTGCAGCAGCGGGTTCAGGTCGCGCCCCTCCACCGGGAAGGCCGGCAGCGTGCGGGCGAACGGGCTGGAGGTGAACAGGATGAACAGCAGAAAACCGGCGCAGACCATCCCCATCACCGCCAGCACCCGGGCGACGATATCCGCCGGCACCGGCCGGCTGAACACCGCCACCGCCAGGGTCCAGCCGCTCATCAGCAGCACCCACAGCAGCAGCGAGCCCTCGTGCGCCCCCCAGGTGGCGGCCACCCGGTACCACACCGGCAACTGCGTGTTCGAGTTGCCGGCGACATAGGCCACGGTGAAGTCGTTGACCACAAAGGCGTGCACCAGCACGAAAAACGCGCCCGCCACGCAGATAAACAGCAGCCAGGCGAACACCCCGGCCGACGCCATCATCCGCGCGTCGCCGCGCGCCACGCCCCACAGCGGGTAAACGGACAGCAGCAGCGCCACGCCGAGCGCCAGGCACAGCAGCGCGTTACCGTATTCAGGCATCATGATGAGGTGTCCTTATTGACGCTTTGCGGGCGGCGGTGGTTTTCCTGCATCGCCTTTTCCACTTCCGGCGGGGTGTAGTTCTCGTCATGTCTGGCCAGCACCTCCTGCGCCAGGACGTGGTTGCGCGTATCCAGCTCCCCCTGGACCACCACCCCCTGCCCCTCGCGGAACAGGTCAGGCAGGATACCGTCATAGCTCACCGCCACCACGCCTTCGGCATCGTAGAGGCTGAAGTTCACCCTCAGCGAGTCCGGGTCACGCCTGACGCTGCCGGGCATCACCATCCCGCCGACGCGCAGGCGCTGGCCCACCGCCGGCAACTGCTGCGTCTCGCGCTTGCCGTAGAGGATTTCCCCGGGGGTATAGAACAGGTCGATATTCGCGCGCAGCGCATACAGGACCAGCGCGGTGGTCAGCGCCAGGCCCGCCAGCACCGCGCAGACCACCCATAACCGGTTTTTACGTCGCAGGTTCACGCGGCCTCCTGTTGCGCCTGTGCGGCGCGCATCCGCGCCTCGCGCGCCCGCTGCTGCGCCACGCCGCGCAGGATGGCCCGGCGCTGCAGCACCGTGTGCAGCGCCAGCGCCGCCAGCGGCGCCACGGTCATCGCCACCGCCAGCCAGACAAAAAAGGCGTACCCGCCCATGGCGAAAAAATCGCTCCACGATGAAAATGCCGTCCTCACCGCTGCCCCCTTTTCAGTATCAGTTCGCCCACCCACGGGCGGCGTTTTTCCATGCGTAAAATCAGGTTGCGCATCCGCATCAGCGAAAGCGTCATAAAGAGCAGCAGGTAGCCGGCGATGGCCCAGCGCAGCGGCGAGCGCATCGCCGGGTCGATACTCTGCTGCATCCGGGTGGAGCCCTGGTGCAGGGTGTTCCACCACTCGACGGAATAGTGGATAACCGGCAGGTTCACCACCCCGACCAGCACCAGAATCCCCGCCGCGCGCCCGGCCATTTTGCGGTCGTCAAAGGCGTGCCACAGGGCGATGACCCCGGCGTAGAGAAACAGCAGCACCAGCTCCGAGGTCAGGCGCGCGTCCCACACCCACCAGGTGCCCCACATCGGTTTACCCCAGGCGGAGCCTGTCACCAGCGCAATAAAGGTATACACCGCCCCCACCGGCGCCATCGCCGCGACGGCAAGGCTGGCCATTTTCATCTGCCAGACCAGCCCGGTAAACGCCGCCACCGCCATCGCCGCATAAATCCCCATCGACCAGATGGCCGCCGGGACATGCAGATACATAATGCGGTAGCTCTCCCCCTGCTGGTAGTCCGCAGGCGCAAAGCCGAATCCCCGGACCCAGCCCGTGGCCAGCGCGATGATGCCGGCCACCGCCAGCCACGGCACGAGCCTGCCGCAAATCTGATACAGCCGGGGCGGCGCCGCCAGCTGATGAAGGGTTTTCCACATAGTCGTCACCTGACTCAGAACAAAACGAATGAAAGCCGCGCTACTGCACGCTGATGCGTAACGCTGCCGCCGTCGCAAAGGGGCTTAACGTCGCGCTGCCCGCCAGCAGCGCCCCCAGAACCGCCAGATAGCCGTCAACGGGTAAATGCGCCGACGCCGCGTCCATCGCCGCGGAGGCAAAAATCAGCACCGGGATGGCCAGCGGCAGCACCAGAATGCCCAGCAGGACGCCGCCGCGCCGGAGACCGGCCGTCAGCCCGACGCCCGGCGCGGCGAGAAACCCCAGCGCCGGCGTGCCGAGCAGCAGCGTCAGCGCCATGATTTTCCAGCCGTACACGTCCACTCCCAGCAGCAGCGCCACCAGCGGGGAGAGAATAATCAGCGGCAGGCCGGTCACCGTCCAGTGGGCCAGCACCTTCGCCAGCACCACCGCCGGCAGCGGCACCGGCAGCAGCATCAACTGCTCCAGGCTGCCGTCCTGCAGGTCGTCGCGAAACAACCGCTCCAGCGCCAGCAGCGAGGCCAGCAGCGCCGCCACCTGGATAATGCCCGGCGCAATACGCGCCAGCAGCTGCGGCTCCGGCCCGATACTTAACGGAAACAGGGTGATGACCATCAGGAAGAACCACAGCGGGCTGGCGATGTCGGCGCTGTGGCGGAACGCCACGCGCAGTTCAAGACAGAATACCCGCCACATCACAGCCCTGCCCCCCCGCCGGTCAGCGCAAGGCGGCGGATGGTGTCCGCCGCCCCCGGCAGCGGCTGGTGGGTGGTGAGAATGACCATCCCGCCCTGCGCCGTATGCTCCGCCATCCGCCGGGTGAGGCGCGCCACGCCGTTAACGTCAATGGCGGTGAACGGTTCGTCGAGCACCCACAGCGCGGCGCGGGTCAGCCACAGGCGGGCCAGCGCCACCCGGCGCTGCTGCCCGGCCGAAAGCTGAGCGACCGGCACGTCCTCAAATCCCGCCAGCCCGGCCTGCGCCAGCGCCTCCGGGAGGCGCGCGCCGTCGCCGGGGTGAAAGAAATGCAGGTTCTCCCGCGCCGTCAGACGGGTTTTGATCCCCGGCTGGTGCCCGATCCACAGCAGGCTGTGATGGAAGCTGTCGCGCACGCGGCGCAGGGGCTCGCCCTGCCAGTACACCTCCCCGCCGTCCGGGCGCGCCAGCCCGGTCAGCAGGCGCAGCAGGGTGGTTTTTCCCGCGCCGTTGCCGCCGGTGACCTGCACCCACTCCCCGGCATCCACGGTGAACGACAGCCCGCGAAACAGCGTCCTCTCGTCCCGCTCGCAGTGCAGTTCTCTGGCTTCAAGCATTATTGTCATTGCGCATATTCAGGTTGATAGGGCGTATAAACACCGGTCAGGCTTTCCAGGAAGGCGACGATATCGTCAATATCGTTTTGCGGTAGATCGGTGCCAACCTGATAACGCAGCATCAGTTTTACCGCGCCATCCAGCGTCGGTACGTCGCCCCGATGGAAATAAGGCGCCGTTAACGCGACGTTGCGTAAACCCGGGACTTTTTGCCGTAATTTATCGCGAACCTCTTTGGTGACGTTCATACGACCAATATCCGCTGCGGTAATTTCGCCAAAATTAAAGTCTCGCTTTAATCCCAGTGGTTCAAAAGAGCGTCCGCCTAAAATGATACCGCCGTGACAGGTTGCACATTTATTCTCTTTAAATAATTGATAACCGTGCTTCTGTTGCGCGGTCAGCGCATTTTCATCTCCACGTAGCCATTTATCAAAGGCGGAATCTGGCGTTATCAACGTTTTTTCAAATTCGGCGATCGCATCAGTAATATTTTCCCCGGTAAATCCTTGCGGATAAACCGCCTGGAAATCTTTTTTCAGGACAGGATCTTTATCAAGCTTGCTAATAATTTCACCCCAGGATTTAGATGCCATTTCGATAGGATTTAACGGCGGTCCTCCTGCTTGTGCTTGCAGGGTTGCAGCACGACCATCCCAAAATTGTTCGATATTAAATACGGAATTGAATACCGTCGGCGCATTTATTGGTCCTACCGCGCCGCCAACGCCAATTGAGGTTTTTCTGCCATCGACGCCGCCCGCATTTAACGCGTGACAATGCGCACAGGATATTGTGCTGTCGCCGGATAAACGTTCATCATGATAAAGGCGGAAACCTAAGTCGACTTTTTTCGCATCGATGGGAATAGTGCGCGGAATAGGCTGAACGGGTTCATTCCGGTGCGCGGCATCGGTGTCGGCGCTGGCATAGTGACGTTCACGCTGATCGGCTATCCAGTTCAGGATGTCAGTACGCTCTTTATCGCTGACGCCCCCCGCCCAGTGCAGCGCGACATAGCGGGTTGGCGGCATAGTCTGATGTTGCATAACCCATTCAATTTTATTCAGTTCGCTTTGCGGCACCGGCGTATCCGCAATCAGGGCGGCCCGTACCGCCTCCAGGTTAAACGATTTGTAGCCGAGCTGGATGTCGTAATCCATTAGCTGCTTCGCCACCGGAAAAGAGGAATAAAAAGGCAGTTCAGCGGAAGGCGTATGACAATAATCACATCCTTTCTCCCTGAAATAACCCAGTATTTTATTATTTTCACCCACAACCGAGGCCTGCACATCGCTTTTTTTACTGCGCTGTTTGTCGTAATACCATACATACCCGGACAAACCTAAATAACATAACAGCCCAACGGTGATAACCGTTGTCGCATAGAGGGTAATTTTTTTCATATCACTATCCTTATGGGGTATTGCGGCATGATTAATTAAATTTTATTTTTTTACTCATGAGGCCCGTCAATACTAAATACAAACCCATCGTGGATATTGATTGGTATCAATAATTACAATTGGCTAAACCTATAGATATGATAACCCCCGGCTATCGTAAGATTCATTTTGCGATGCCCGTCACTTGGTTTATTCCGCAGCAACAAGGGATAACTCCTCTTTTCCGTCATCAAAACGAACGATAGCCAGCAATAATTGACTTAACGCAGCATAAAAACCATAGGGATCATGCTTAACGCAATTATTTGTAAATTCCGGAAGCCATTCCAGTAATGATGACAACGTTTTCTGGCGTAATTTATTCATTCTCCGTTGTTGGAACGATTCACCTAACGAAAAATGTAAATGGCTGAGTAATTCCAGATAAATCGCCAGGTGATCGGCCGACTCTTTAAAACCGTCGTTGACTTCCATTCCGGCTTCAAGCAATAAATGTTTAATCATGCCGGGTTCCTGCTGCGGGTAATGCGAAGCGTAGGGCAACGCCGATTTTTTATCCGTCATCAGAAATAATCCGCAAAAATCTGCGGCCAGCTCTAACTGCGCATCCTGGCGCTGACTAAGCGCGGCAATTTTTTGTTCGAGTAACGCTACCGACGCCGTCAGCGTTGGCTGGCGCTTTAATAGCGCCAGCCAGTCCGCGATCTCCGCGGACTGCAATTGCCTTAACCCTTCTTCATCCACCTCCCGGAAAAAGAGTAACGCCAGCCATGCGTATACGCAGGCATACTGTTCCTGGGCAAGCGCTGGCGGCTTAATCATGCGGATTCTCCTGCGACGCAGGCACATAGTCACACTGCGCGACCATCTCGACCGGACCGTTAAATGCCGTGACGTTATCAATATGGCCGGTATATTTTTCAATTTCCACCAGCGTCGTATGCGCGCTGGTCGCCTGCGCGAGTTGCGATGTACCGATATCCAGCGTTAATACGTTAGGGTTGCCGTATTTACAAAGCGCATTGATGTCGCTGCCTTTATCAGGATCGTACCAGGCGCCTTCATGGATTCGCGCCACGCCCGGCGCATAGCGATCGGAAACGACCGCGCCCGCCAGTACCTGCCCACGCGCATTGAATACCCGCACGATGTCACCGTTACGAATCCCGCGCGCGCTGGCATCCTGTGGGTTAATAAAGACGGGTTCCTTGCCGGCAACGGCATATTGCTGACGCAGTGTTTCTGACTCGCACAGTTGGGAGTGCAAACGGAAGTCAGGGTGGACTGATTGTAAGTGCAACGGCCAACGTTGTGATCCCGGTCCGCCATGCGAGCGTTCGATTTTTTCAAACCACATAGGATGGCCCTGACAATCGTCGTATTTCATGTCAGCGATCGTTCTGGAGTAAATTTCAATCAAGCCGCTTGGCGTGCCCAACGGCTCCAGGTCTGGATCTTCACGGAAAGCCTGATGGCGCACAAACATCTGCGGATGATCAAACTCAATGTACTCCTGCTGATTCCAGAACACCTCAAAAGTCGGTAAGTGGATACCGCGGCCTTTTCCCTGCTGGCTGCCTTCCTGCCAGATGCGTTTCAGCCAACCCATTTCATCAAGACCTTCCGTGAACGCCGCTTCACGGTTAAAGCGTCGGCAGAGATCGCGGAAAATATCAAAATCGTTACGCGCTTCAAACTGCGGCGACACCACCTGTTTCATGGCGATAATGCCGCGGTTAGAGTGGTTGCCGAATTGATCGAGATCGTTGCGTTCAAATTGGGTGGTGGCCGGCAAAACGATATCCGCAAAGCGACAGGTCGACGTCCACTGGTTATCAATCGCGATGACCGTCTCCAGCTTGCGCCACCCCTCAATAATGCGATTAATTTGTTGGTGCCGGTGGAACGGGTTGGTCCCGGCGAACACGCACATCTTCAGCGCTGGCAACTTCACCGTTTTTCCGTTCCAGTTAATGACCTTGCCGGGTTCAAGAATGGCATCCATAAACCGCGCAATAGGAATGGTACTGCTGTAGCCTTTATAATCCGTACTGTCGTGCACTGGTGGAACGGTCGTCGAACCGGAGAAACCGCTTAAAATAATGCCCTTACGGCTGGGCGTGCCAGCGCCGTTGTAGTGCCAGCCAAAGCCAAAGCCACCGCCCGGCAAACCAATCTGTCCCAGCATTGCCGCCAGCACGACAACCATCCATGACCACTGTTCGCCATGCTGCATACGTTGTACGCACCAGCCAGCGATGATCTGCGTTCTGTCGCCCACCATCTGCCGCGCCAGCGCGCGGATAGTGTCGGCGTCAACACCACACAATTTTTCCGCCCAAGCAGCATCTTTGGGCTGTCCATCTTTCTCGCCCAATAAATAGGGGAGGAACTGGTCAAAACCGACGCAGTAGTTATTGAGGAAGTTTTTATCGTACAGTTTTTCGCTGTACAGAGTGTGCGCCAGCGCCAGTTGTAACGGGACATCCGTCTGCGGGTTAATGGCGATATGTTTGACCTTGTCGCGCCCGAGATAATCGTGCGTGGAAGTGACGACCGGATCGATGCTGATGACCGAGATAGCGCCGCTGGCGACCTTCTCTTTTAATTGCTCATAGTACTGATAGACATCGTGATCCGGGCACCACCAGTTTGCCTGCTGGTTTTTCACCATATCAGATCCCCACAGCACAATTGTTTTACTGTTCTGTAAAACAAGAGGCCATGACGTTTGCTGTTCGTACACTTCCATTGAACCGACCACGCGCGGCAGAATCACCTGCGCCGCGCCGGTCGAATAGTCTCCCCCTGTGCTGACGCTATTGCCATGCAGCGCAATCGCGCGCGCCAGCATCCCGGAGGCGTTATGGAACATGCCGGTAGATTGCCAGCCGCTCGCCGTCAGTAACGCGCTTGGCCCGTAGGTTTTCTGTACCCGCTCCAGCTCCTGATAGAACAGATCCAGCGCTTCATCCCAGGAGACGCGCACAAAACGATTATCGCCGCGCTGCGAGGTATCGCTTTGATGACCTTTGCGCATCCAGTCGACGCGCACCATCGGATAGCGAATACGCGCCGCGTTGTGGACGTGATCGGGCAGGCCGGCGATCATTTTGGACGGGTATTTATCCTGTTCAAACGGTTTTGCCGCCACAAATCGACCGTCGACCACCGTGGCGCGAATCGCCCCCCAGTGAGAACCGGTAAGGATCCCCTCTTTCGCCGCGGCGCCTGACGTCGCGGCATCCGCGGCGCGGGCGCTACGGGGCGTCAGCAGTGACGGCCCCAGCATTCCCGCCACCGTCAGACCGCCGAGCTGCGCCAGAAAACGTCGACGAGAGACGTGTAACGTGTCCTTATTTTTCATTGTGTTCTCCCTTATCGCTGTGCGGCGTGTTAGTGGTATCAGACGCATTCATCTGGAGATATTTCAACAAGGTACGTTCTTCACGCTTATCCAGACTGGTGAAACCGATCATGCCGTTGAGCGTGCCGATCCAGCCGTTAGCGTCGAAGTGCGCTTTGTCCGGCGCGCCGTGACACTGATTACAGGTGCCGTTATAGAGGGAGTCGGCGTAGGCCCAAATTGGTTTAATGTCATTTACCATGTCGCCTTTTTGCATCCACGCGGTTGCCTGTAATTTGCTCCACTGAGTATTGGTCGCCGCGACGGTGGTCTCTTCCAGAGTTTTCACATGCTGTTGCACATCGCCGCGAATCGAGGCGACAAAAATACGTTTACCGGGCAACTGCGTCAGCACACGCTGGCGACCGTCCGTCTCCGTCCAGCCTTCAATTTGCACCTGCAGCCAGTCACCGTCCCGTTTAAGGACTTTCACTTCAGAAGCAGGTAACAGCGAGCCTGCCGGTTCTTTATCGCCTTTGGCGGCGTAAATCGGCTTGATATCCAGCGAATAGAGCGTATCGCCGTCATTATGCGTACTGGCGCTGGCGCGCAGTTCTTCAAACTGTTTGCGGAAACCGCTGCTCATATCCGGTAGTTGGTGGGCAATCCCTTTATGACAGTCGATGCAGGATTGATTTTCTTTCGCAGCGATTTTCATTTGCCGCGCCGCTTCCGGGTTCTGCTTCGCGTGATCCATCGCATCGTAGTTATGGCAGGAGCGACAGGTCGCGGAGTTATTCTCTTTCATGCGCGCCCATTCACGCTCGGCAAGCTCGGCGCGTTTGGCTTCAAATTTTTCGGGGGTATCAATCGAGTGGGCGATAAATGTCTGGTAAATATCGTTGCTGGCTTCCAGCTTGCGTTTCACCATGCCCGGGATATCAGGGGGGATATGACAGTCGTGACATTCCGCGCGTACCCCGGAAGCGTTCTGGAAATGTACGGATTGTTTATATTCCTGATACACCGGCTGCATACTATGGCAACTGACGCAAAACTCTGTCGTACTGGTCAGTTTGATACCGACGTGAGGTAACACAATCAGCGCAACGCCGATCACAATCCCGACAATGATCAGCGCCAGTATCGACCAACGGGCGCTTGGCCTGAGTAACGCTCTCCAGAGTTTTCGCATAATAGCCCCTGTAATTATATGGTTTAATGCACAGATCTTATTCTGTAAATATGAACAGCGTCACTGGTCAGGGTGAACGGGATACGACAATATATGAACAGATATGAACAGAAAGAGACCGCGCACAGGATGTCACATCACATTGTTATTGTTGAAGATGAACCGGTTACTCAGGCCAGATTGCAGGCCTATTTTGAGCAGGAGGGATATCATGTTTCTGTGACGGCCAACGGCGCAGGCCTGCGTGATATCATGGAACATGAGCACGTTTCGCTGATCCTGCTGGATATCAATCTTCCGGATGAAAACGGGTTGATGCTGACCAGGGCGCTACGCGAACGCTCCACGGTGGGCATTATTCTGGTGACGGGGCGTTGCGACCAAATCGACCGCATCGTCGGGCTGGAGATGGGCGCGGACGATTACGTCACTAAGCCGCTGGAGCTGCGCGAGTTGGTAGTGCGGGTGAAAAATCTTTTGTGGCGCATCGATCTGGCCCACCCCACGCCGCAAAGCGCCAATGAAAACTGCTACATGTTTTCCGGTTACTGCCTGAACGTAATGAATCACACGCTGGAGCACAACGGTGAAACCATTAAGCTTACGCGCGCGGAATACGAGCTACTGCTGGCCTTTGTGACCAACCCAGGCAAAGTGCTGCATCGTGAACGCCTGCTGCGGATGCTTTCCGCCCGCCGCGTAGAGACGCCGGATCTCCGCACGATTGATGTGTTGGTTCGCCGCTTACGCCATAAAATTACGCCGGAACTGCTGGTCACCCAGCATGGCGAAGGCTACTTTTTAGCCTCGGAAGTGTATTGATATAAATAGACTGGCCGAAATCCCGGCGGCGATAGCGAGCGACGAACGCGCGCGCTGTCGGCGTTTTTATGCGTCAAAATAAGCACTGGCGGGCTGATATTTTCAGGTACGGCCTGCCCCTGTAAGACCTTAATTGACTGCGCTATCGCTAATTCTCCCTGCCAGGCCATCTGATCGCTGAGCGCCATCAGGACATGGCCGCGTTTTAAACCGCGATAAACTTGATGCGTCAGATAAAATGAGACGATCGTGAGCGGGGTCGTCAAATTTCGCCCTTCGCCCATTGCCGCCTCCGCCGCTATCGCCGACCCGGCAATCACATTAGCGTCGGGATGGCGCTCCAGCATCTCCTGTAATAAGTTTCGCTGCACTTCGATATCGTGATCGCCCCAGGCGATATCCACTATCTTTATAGCGCTGCCTTTAATCGCCTGACGAAAACCATCCACGACCTCCTGACTGCCGCCGGCTTCATGCGGCCCCGCAAAGAGTAAAACGTTAAGCGCCTTTCCTTTACTCCACTGCACCAGAAAACGCCCCGGCAGATAGCCCATCTGAAACCATGGCAGGCCCACACGGGTTTTCACATTAGCGCCATGAATAATGTTCACCAGTTCAATGACAGGCAGGTTGCCGGCGTACCGCTCCAGCTCAGGAAAACGATCGGTACTGCTCCCCAGCAGAATAGCGTCGGCGCCCCACTCCCGGCACTGCGTCATTTGTTGTTGTTGCGTCGCCAGTTGCCGATAGCCGTTCGCTTCCAGCACTTTTAAATCAACGCCATAAAATTTGGCTGCTTTTTGCATCCCATAGTTGACGGACAGCCAGTAAGAATCTTTCAGGCTGGGGTATAATGCACACAGTTTCCAGGGTTTAATCGCACTGACTGACGTTTGCCGCCAGGGAGTCGCCCGATCGGCGCGCGTCCAGTGTAGCAAGCCCGTCCCGGCTAACGCCGTTTCTACATTTGAGACGATGATTATCAAAAAAAAGAACAGAATAAGCGCGCGCATGATAGCCCCACTACCGACAAGGTTTTATCCTAATGGTTTTTCCGGCGGCAACTCAACCCATTTTACCCGCGGCGCATAAATGTCAACGCCTTCACTGACCCGCAGATTATGGCTGGCCTTAGCCCTGCTGGCGGCGCTCACCCTGCTCAGCACCGTGATCGGCTGGATTAGCCTGCGCGTCATAAGCCAGGTGGAACAAACCAATACGCAAGCGCTGATCCCCACGATGAATATGGCCCGGCAATTAAGCGAAGCCAGCGCTTATGAGCTCTTTTCCGCGCAAAATCTGACCAATGCCGACAGCGAGGGCGTCTGGCTTGCCCAGGGGAGGATGCTGAAGGCGCAAAGCCTCAAAATTAACCATCTATTGCAGGCATTAAGCGAGCAAGGATTTAACACCTCGGCCATTGCCCGGCAAGAAAAAGAGATAGCGCAAACGCTTGGGCAGCAGGGAACGCTGGTCGGTGAAATTCTCACGCTGCGCGCACAGCAACAGCAGTTAAGCCGCCAGATTGCAGAGGCAGCAGAAAACATTGCCGCCCAGGCTCACGGCCAGGCCAATAATGCAGCGACATCTGCGGGCGCCACCCAGGCCGGTATTTACGATCTTATCGAAAGTGATAAAGGGGACCAGGCTGAGCGCGCGCTTGACCGCCTGATTGATATCGACCTTGAGTATGTGAATCAGATGAACGAGTTACGGGTCAACGCCTTGCGGTTTAAGCAGCTCATTGTGACCTTAAAAGACGCGCAAGGACCGAGCGATGCCGATAAAACCGATGAAAAACTTAATCAGTTGGTTAAAATTTTATCCCGCCGCCAGCAACGTATAGAAGACCCTACCGTTCGCGCCCAAATCGCCGACGCGCTGGAGAAAATAAACCAGTACACCACGCTGGTTACCCTGTTCCGTAAGGAAAACGCCATCCGCGATCAGCTTCAAACGCTCATGGCAAATAACCTCTTCCAGTTTACCCGCTTCAGTACAGAAGTATCGCAATTGGTGAACGCCATCGAAAAGCGTAACGAGGCCGGCTTAGCGCGCCTTAAACACGCCAGTCAGCGTGGACAAATAGGGTTAGTGATCTTAGGCATCCTGGCGCTGTGCTCATTAAGTTTTATCCTTTGGCGAGTGGTTTACCGTTCCGTATCCCGCCCGCTGGCGCAACAAACTCAGGCCTTACAACGGCTACTGGAGGGCGATATTGACTCGCCGTTCCCGGAAGCCGCTGGCGTCAGCGAACTTGATACCATCAGCCGTCTGATGGAGGCATTCCGCGCCAATGTGCGTAAATTGAACCGCCATCGTGAAGATCTGGCGGAGCAGGTGCGGTCGCAAACGGCGGAGCTTCATGCGCTGGTGCTGGAACACCGACGGGCACGCGCCGAAGCGGAAAAGGCCAACGAGGCGAAATCAACGTTCCTTGCCGCCATGAGCCATGAAATTCGCACGCCGCTTTACGGCATTCTCGGTACGGTACAATTGCTGGCCGATAAACCGCTAATGGCAAACTATCGCGATGATTTACAGGCCATTAATGATTCAGGCGAGTCGCTACTGGTAATTCTTAACGATATTCTTGATTACTCGGCAATTGAAGTAGGCGGAACCAACGTCTCCATTAGCGAGGAACCGTTTGAACCGCGACAATTATTGAATAGCGCGCTGCATTTAATGCACAGCCGTGTTCAGGTGTCGCTCATCGCCGACTTTAGCGACCAGCTACCCTCAGCGCTACAAGGCGATCCGCGCCGAATACGCCAGATTGTGATTAATCTTTTAAGTAACGCGGCGAAATTTACCGATCGCGGCAACATTGTGCTGCGCACGTTTTGCGATGATCAGAGCTGGTTCATTGAGGTTGAAGATACCGGATGCGGTATCCCGGAGGCGAAGCTGACGGATATTTTTAAGCCGTTTGTGCAGGCGACAGGACGCCGGGGCGGAACGGGCCTGGGACTGGCTATCAGCGCCAGCCTGGCGGAGGCGATGGGCGGGACGCTAACCGTCACCAGTACGCTTCATGTTGGCAGTTGTTTTCGTTTACAGCTACCAGTTCGCCATCCTAAGCCTGCAAGCAAAAATGCATTCAGAGAACCGATAAATCTTAACGGGCTACGCCTGTTGCTGATTGAAGATAATACGCTGACGCAGCGTATTACCGCTGAAATGCTCACGGGCAAAGGGGTGAAAGTCTCGCTTGCCGAAAGCGCGAATGACGCGCTACGCTGTTTAGCCGAAGGCGAGTCCTTTGATGTGGCGCTGGTGGATTTTGATTTACCGGATTATGACGGCTTAACCCTGGCGCAGCAGTTGATGAGTCAGTATCCCGCCATGAAACGCATTGGATTTAGCGCGCATGTGATAGACGATAATCTCCGTCAGCGTACTGCCGGTCTTTTCTGCGGGATCATTCAAAAGCCCGTTCCCCGCGAGGAGCTTTACCGCATGATAGCGCACTATTTACAGGGCAAATCTCACGACGCGCGGGCGATGCTGAATGAACATCAGCTTGCCGGCGATATGGCCTCTGTCGGCCCGGAAAAACTCCGGCAATGGGTCGCGTTATTCAAAGAAAGCGCGTTGCCTTTAGTCGAGGAGATCGAAGCGGCGCGCGTCATGAATGACGAGGTTAACATTAAGCGGCTGGCGCATAAATTAAAAAGCGGCTGCGCCAGTCTGGGGATGACTCAGGCGACTGATGCCTGTCGGGAGCTGGAAATGCAACCGCTTAGCGATATAGATATTCACACTATCGTAATGCAGGGAGTGACGGCGCTCGACGCATGGCTGGCCAGTCATCATCCGCTATGATGACTTCCGGCTCGCACGGCTAACCTATCCGACGCGTTTCACATCGCTAATTAACAGGATGTAAGACAGATCGCCAAGGGAGGAAGGGGGAAATAGCATACTGTTCCCTCTTCTCTACAGCTATTGCCCATTAATGATTCTGCGTTTTTTCATCCTGCAGCCTCGCCTGTTCCGCCAGTGAGGCAAAATCTTTTTCGCTGTAATAATGTGTGGGAGACGGTAGCTGCCTCATACCATCACCAGGCCACAGTTGCAGTTGCGCCAGCGCACTGAGCGCGATGCCGCGCCAGTAATGGGGCAATTTCAGAGGCAATGGCGGCGTTAGCTCACCGGGAACCGCAGTCGGCAGACGATTATCGCCCATCTGATAATTACGATGCAGCACCAGATACTTTTCTGGTACCCGCCGCTGGCTGTTCCACCAGCGACCATCAAGCATATCGAACTGAAAACGCGTGACTTGCGCTGATTGCGCCGCCAACTGCGTCAGCGCTTGCCGCAGCGCGGTTTCCATCGCCGTGTTGTACATCTCTTGCGTTTTCGTCTGGCCGTCGAGGATTAAAGATGCCGCCAGGCGGGCGCCTGCGAGGTTGGAATAGAGATCTTCCGGCGAAAAGGCCGATACTCCTTCAGAAAATCCGCTAACAGATTCGAAACCGTACCACTGGGCGATTTCATGCCACTCTGCCACCTGGAACGCCAGATGCGCCGACAGCCAGACGGCCAACGTATAACGCTCACGTACATCAATCGGAGGGGGGAAGGCGGTGAAGACCAGACGACGTTCAGCCAATTCATCGCCCAGATTCAGCGTAAAAGCCTGCCCCAGCTTTGGTAACAGTTGGCTGAAGATATACACCGTCATATCGGCGGTATCCCGCACGTGCGCGGTGTCGATAAATCCGCCACGCAAGGTGTACACAATGCCGTTATTCTCACCGCTAAGGCCGGTCAGGTTCGCCAGTCCTGAGTACAGATGGTCATTATACTGATGATGTCCCAGAGAATCCGCCGTTACCACGTTATTTAACTGATAGAACGGGATCGGTAATCCCAGCAGCTCGGCGCGCAGGTCATAACCAAAGGCGCAGCACGGGCGTAATCCTTTTGGTAGCGGCTGCGGCTGCATCGTCGGCCAGGCTTCACTGGCAGCAGGCATTGAGGGAGTGGACAGGTAGAGCGTCAGCGGTAAGGCGGCATTGGCGGATACACTCCCCGCCAGAAACAGTAGCGCCAGAGAGATACCCCTGATGATCGTCCTCAAAATGCTTCTCCTACCTGAAAATAAAAACCGCTGCTGCCTTTGCCCACGCCGTAATCCAGCCGCACGTTGACGCGCGGCTTGAACTCAAAGCGATAGCCTACCCCCGCTGAAGGCAGCCATCGTCCGTCATCCAGATGGTGAAAAGACGATCCCATCGTGCCTGCTCCCACCCAACCGACAACGCCATGCCGCCAGCTCAGCTTATGGCGATATTCCAGTTGACCGCTGATGGCGTTTTTATCGCGGTAGCGCCCTTCATAGTAGCCGCGCATACGATGGTTGCTGCCCAGCAATGGCAGCATATTCCACGGCACGTCGCCCTGGGTAAAGGCGCCGTCAGTTTCCCATGCCAGCACGTCTTTATCATCGACGGCGTGGTAACGACTATAATGCAACTGATATTCCTCAAACCGCGTATCGCTACCGACGTCCGGCGCAAAGTGGGTATAGCGAAGGGTGGCATACTGCCCTTTCCGTGGGTTAGGCATAAAATCACGATCATCCCAACTGAGTTCAACGCTACCGCCATTACTGACTGAAGAGCGCCCCTGCGCCGTGCTTTGAATCCTGGGCGGGTCGTCATCGTCGATTTGCGAGGCGTGCTGCACATCCAGCGTCCAGCCAATGCCAAGATAGATATTGTTGACCAGCCGACGGTACAAGGTGGGTTGCAGATCCAACACCTGGGCGGTATAGGCCTGCTTATGGCTGTCTTTATCACCGGCGGTAAAGCCTTGCCCCCAATAGTAAGTGGGCGTATCGCTCAACGCGCCATTAAGAAAGAAACGCCAGTGATCTTCAGCGAAAAAGATGTAATTCTGCAGGCTTACGCCGAAAGCGCCGGTGGAACTAAAATAGCCGCTCAGCGACAGCGTGGACACCTGGCTAACGCTATCGGCAGGATCGGGGCGATACATCCCGACGATGGCAGTGCCGATGCCCAGCCCCAGTTCAGGCGTATAAAACGGTCCCGGCATCACGCCCCAGTTGACGCCTTTGGCGGCATCGAAAGTATCGCTATCCCCCATTTGCTGTAACCAGCCGTCCACCTGACTGCGGCTGGGCAGCGCCGCCTGCGCCACGTCGGACAGCATACCGGCGGCGCAAAGCAACAGGCTGCAATGGCAGCGGTTCAAAAGCGGTACTCACCGGCTACAAAGAAGCTGTTGCGTTCGGCAAAGCCAAACTCGGTGGTGACGTTGAAATGGCGGGTTATTTCATACTGTGCGCCCAGCAGCATATTCCACGGGGATTGCAGATGCTGTTTAACGTCAAAGCGGCCGTTATGGTCATGGTTTGCCATATTCACCAGCCTTTGTAACATCGCTGACGGCATGGTCAGGTCGTCGAGGCTGCCTTTAAACTCCTGCTGCACATCCTGATACATGCTGCCTACCCAGACATTTAGCTTGCCCGACGGCAGATGCATCGCATCCATACCTGGGGTGGTAAAACGATAACCAACGCGAGGCGAGACGGTAAAGGCGTCGATGCTGCCATCCAGAATATCAAACTGTGTCTGGGTGTAGTTGGCATCAACAGCGGTAAACCAGTTGCCTGCGCCGCCGACCAGCGTAGTGCCTATGCCATAAGTCGTGCCTTTAAAATCGAGTTTAAACTTGAGGTTTTGCAGATCGGCGGGATGAAAAACGTGGCCATTTTTCGTCATCAACCCAACGCCAATTTGCGAAACGGAATGACCATCGGTGTATCCCACGAGGCCGTATACGTTCATAAACGGCAACAGCCAGGCATCCAGCTTGACCGTTTCGGTCTTACTCTTTTCACGGGTATGACCGACGTTAATTTTGAAGGCGTTATCTAATGGAATTTGTCCATTGTGACCTAAAGCCAGGCCATTAAAGTTGATGCTATCAACATTAATGTTCTGCCCGATATTCATGTAGTTGATATTGATGCCAAATGGCTCGGGAAGTTCGTACCCGCGCTTTCGGGCTTCATCGCTCAGAAAAGGCAGTACTGATGTACCGGCAGGCTTTTCGACCGACGTTGTCGCGACTGGCGGAGTGGCGGCAGATGGATTGTCATTCTGATAGCCATAAACAGGCGACAAGTTCGTCGGGGTACTGGTTGCCGCCCAAGTAGAAAAAGCCATAGCGGGCAGCGTCAGCGGCAGCAAAAGAGAGCATTTTTTCATAGTGATGAAGCGTTTATTCTGGCGAGAAGCGCCGCCGGATCGAAAGGAGGGGGAGAATATAGCAACCGTCGTCTGGCGGGAGGGATTTCTGTGCTTATTAATCTTTTGAAATAAAAAACTATTTTCTATAACGTCTTTGTTGCAAGACATTGACCTCATTAGTGAGGTTGTCGGCCCGACAGCGATCGGGCCAGGAAAAATCAGGACAAAACGTGTTGTTCTATCGCCCAGGCGACGCCATCTTCCAGATTTGATTTGGTGACGAAGTTGGCAACCTCTTTTACCGACGGAATGGCGTTGTCCATCGCCACGCCCATGCCGGCAAACTCAATCATCGCAATGTCATTTTCCTGATCGCCAATCGCCATCACCTCTTCCGGCTTGATGCCCAGCGCGTCGGCCAGCGATTTTACGCCCGTACCTTTATTGACACGTTTATCGAGGATTTCAAGGAAGTACGGCGCGCTTTTCAACACGGTGTACTTCTCTTTTACTTCCGCCGGAATGCGCGCGATCGCCTTATCAAGGATGGCGGGTTCATCAATCATCATGACTTTCAGGAACTGCGTCGCCGGGTCCATTTTCTCTGCTTCGCAGAACACCAGCGGAATGGTCGCTACATAGGATTCATGTACGGTGTAGTAGCTGATATCGCGGTTGGCAGTATAGAGCGTATTGCGATCCAGCGCGTGGAAGTGAGACCCTACTTCGCGGGATAGCTGCTCAAGGTAACGATAATCATCATAGCTCAGCGCTGTTTGCGCCACCGTACTGCCATCACCGGCTTTCTGCACCAGAGCGCCGTTATAGGTGATGCAGTAGTCGCCGGGTTGTTCCATATGAAGTTCTTTCAGATAGCTGTGAACGCCCGCATACGGACGCCCCGTGGTCAGCACCACGTTCACCCCTTTTTCGCGGGCTGCGGCAACCGCATTTTTAACGGCAGGCGAAATGGTGTGATCGGGCAGCAGAAGAGTGCCATCCATGTCGATAGCAATAAGTTTGATAGCCATGAGTTCCCCGGATGAAATGAGTACGGCCCCATGCTAACGCGATTCGGCGCAAAAAACAGCTCTCAAAAGGGGCTGAATTACGACAAAAAAATCCTCGTTACTGCTTTACTCTACAAGTTCATAACTATTGTATATCAGTACAGTCATTATTTTATATCAGATATAACACTCACTGCCTTCCATTCTTCCAAAAAATAAAAAACCAATATTTAATGACCTGAGTTATAACAGTGATGCTATTTTATTCTTTATTAAAATATTAATTATTTATGCTTTTTATTTTCACATTTAATAAAAAAATATATATTTCATTATTTTTAAAAATAGTCATTAAGTCTTTATGGAAGAAAACATAACCTCATGAAAAACAATAAAAATAATCAAATAAGATACATTTTTTCATACATAAATATTTTGCGTGTTTTTTTAGCTTCATGTAAGTGTGAATTTCCTCACGGAAATTAATATTAAATTTGAGTCTCATGCATACGAAACATTGTTTCATTTTTCAATAAACACTGTTTCTTAAATTTAACTATATATATGAGACCAACAATGAAAATTAAGAATCTACGATGGTACATCGTCGTCCTTGTGATGTTGGGCACCATAACCAACTATCTGGCAAGAAGTACTCTTGGCGTTGCTGCGCCTGAGATGATGAGAACATTGGGGCTATCGAGCGAGCAGTACTCCTGGATCGTTTCCGTCTTTCCCTTTACCTATGCAATCGGTGGTATTGCATGCGGCTTCATTATTGACAGGTTTGGCCTACGATTAAGTTTTGCTCTTCTTGCGGCGCTATGGTCTATTTTCAATATGCTGACAGGATTATGCAATACGTGGTTGCCAATGGCGTGGCTACGCGGCGGTTTAGGATTAACCGAAGCTGCCTTTAACCCTGCGGGCATGAAAGTCACAGCGGAGTGGTTCCCGGCAAAAGAACGGGGATTGGCATGCGGTATTTATAGTTTGGGAACCTCCGTCGGCGCAATGTTAGCGCCGCCGCTAGTGGTGTGGGCAATCATTAATTACAACTGGGAAATGTCGTTTGTCGTAACTGGAGGAATAGGTTTTGTATGGGCAGTAATATGGTACATTTTTTACCGTTCTCCGGAGCAACACCCTGCGCTCATAAAGGCAGAATATGACGCCGTGCAGGCTGATCAGATTGAGGTAGTAAAAGAAAAAGCTACGCTTCGCTCTATCATTACTAACCGTAACTTATGGGCTATTTCGTTACCGCGTTTTATGGCTGATCCAGCCTGGGGAACGTTGCATTACTGGATGCCGCTCTATCTTGTCACCGTTCGCCATATGGATATGGCGCATATCGCCATGTTCGCCTGGTTGCCTTTCCTGACGGCGGACTTCGGCTGCATTTTTGCCGGTTACATTTCTCGCCTGCTGGTTAACCGTGGTATTTGCGTGCTAAATGCTAAGCGCATCACATTTACATTTGCCTCTATCCTGATGTTATCAATGGCAGGCGTTGGCTTCGTCACCAATGTTTATGTCGCACTTACGCTGTTCTGTGTTGCCGGTTTCGCTCATCAGTGTCTGTCCATTACCGTCATCAGTATGTCTTCAGACCTGTTCCCTAAACAAGAAGTGGGAACAGCAACAGGGTTTGCCGCATTTACCGGAAGCATGGGAAATTTCCTGTTTGGTCTTTTTCTGGGGGCTATGGTGACCGTAATTGGTTATAACGCTTTTTTTATAGGGTTAGGAATATTCGACTTAATCGGCGCACTCTTTCTGTGGGTTCTTATAAAAACGCCTAAAAAAATCATCCAGCCTATCGCTGCATAAATTATAAATTTTCGGCAAGGAAATAATCCAATGAACAAAACAGCTTTATTACTGGCGGTTTGCTGTTGTCCTATAGTCGGTCATGCTATGACTTTTGATATGCGTGGTGGCTATAAAGAGGCCAGCCATAATTATGAATCTCGCTTTAAAATGAGCCAAAGTTTTAAATCTGGGTACTGGTTAAGCATGGAGACAGATAATAAACAAGGCGACGATAACTTTGATCAGTCCACGGTCAGTTACAATGAAATTGAAGGTAACTATAAATATACCTTAAACCCTAAGATTACTATACAGCCAGGAATGATTTATCACTGGAGTACTGATGGCGCACAAATACGCCCCTACGTCAAATTTATCTGGGGTATGACCGATTCAATCTATTCCGGAATTCGTTTCCGTTATGACTGGAACCAATATGACTCTACAGATCTTTCTGGTAATCAGGATAAAGGAAGCGTCGAACGACTGGATTTGTATTTAGGCTGGCAGAATCAATACTGGAGTATTCAGGATAATCCGGTGTTCTATCGTTACGTGAATGATTTCCATTATAACAATGGGAAGAAAAGCGCGTATGAAAATGATCTGGTCATTAAATATAAACTGAATAAAACCTGGCAACCTTATGTCGAGTGGGATTATATGGAACAGCAAGGTAAATATAACGGTGAATCAGGGCTAACAGAAAACCGCTTTCGCGTCGGGTTAACCATTAACTTCGAATAAACAGGCTAAATACGATGAAATGTAAAATGTATTATCTGGCATTCATTGCCAGCGGGATCCTTTACACGCAACACTACGCTCTTGCTGCTCAACAGGACGCTTGTCTGACCTATGACTGTGAACAAATGTTGAGCATCAAGCAACGTATTCGTCGTCACGACGCCCAATACGCTCCCGCCTGGCAAGCGCTATTGCTGCAGGCTGACGCGGCGCTTGACCATGCTGTTTATTCGGTCGCGGATAAAACCCTGACGCCGGTTTCTGGAAATAAGCATGACTACTACAGCTTTGGCCCCTACTGGTGGCCAAATCCTGGCAGTAAAGACGGTATGCCCTATATCCGTAAAGACGGACAAATAAATCCAGACGCTAAAACGAACGGTACCGACAGTAAGCGCATGGTGCAATTTTCTAATGATGTTCGGGCGCTGGCGCTGGCCTGGTTTTACAGTGGCGAGGATAAATACGCGAAGAAAGCGCAGCAATTGCTACAGGCCTGGTTTCTCGACAGTAAAACCCGGATGAACCCTAACCTAAACTATGCACAGGCGATCCCCGGAAAAGTCGACGGACGCGGAATTGGTATTATTGATACCCGCGTCTTGATTGATGTGGCGGATAGCATTGTTTTACTGGAAAACTCGGGCCACATCCCTTCGCAAGCGCTGACGGGCTATAAAAAGTGGTACGCCGACTACACGCAATGGCTATTAACGAGTCACAACGGGTTTGAAGAGGCGAACTGGTATAATAATCACGGCGCATGGTATGACGCGCAGGTGACGGCATTTTCCCTGTTTACCGGTCAGCAGCAACAGGCGTCGCGTCAGGTGGAGATTTTCAAATTGCGCCATCTGATTTCTCAGGTAAACGCTGCCGGTGAGATCACATCAGAAACAGAGCGCACACGCTCCTTCCATTACACCAATTTTGCCCTCTCGGCTTATGCACATATGGGTCGCTATGGTGAAAAAGTACAAAATGATGTCTGGGGTTTCGAACTGGATAACCGCACAATGAAAAAAGCGTTTGCTCTGGTCAGAGAACAAACGGGAAAACCGCAGACAGCCTGGGCGCATGAAGATATCCGCTATACCCCTTCTGAAGCAACAGGACCGTTGTTAGCGGCCGCAAGAGCGTATCAGGATGCGGATTTCATCAACAGCGCAGCACGCCTCGCAAAAGAAAATAGTACAGATATCAATATTCTGATCCCAGGATCGGTGCTAGTGAAATAACGAGGGCAACATGAAGCAGTTTACACAATCGCAGGTGTTGCAGGCCCGTGAACATGTCACGCCAGAGATAATAGAAGCGCTGATCGCAAGCAACAGTGATGTTATGAGTAACCCGGTTCTGGTGCCTGAAACGGGGTGCGCTACATGGAATCACTACTTTTTTTGCCCGGATCATAGCGTGCGTTTAATCTGGGATCGTCATTCTCCAGGATTACATCACTGCCCTATTGATCACGCAAGTTTTGCTGGCGAACCCTATGATGGCGCATGGTGGCGTTGGCTTAATGGGTTGAATGCCAAAGCATGTTATGAATTAGCGGTACTATGGCTGCTAACGAATGAACCCCACTATCTCAGTAAGGTTCGGGATATTTTGATACAGTACGCTAAATATTATCCGGACTATCAGGAGCATGGTGGCATTCCTTACAATGGCCCAGGTAAAGCTAACGCCCAGACATTATGCGAGGCCAACTGTCATACAGATTTTGCAAGGGGTTTTGACATTATCCGAACAACGTTAATAGAGGAGGAAGACCAGTATATCACTGAACGTCTATTACGTTCCGGTGCTGAGTTTTTGATGAAACACCGGTGTAATCAGATCCATAATCACGAAGTCAAAATAAGCGCCGCAGTTGGCATTATTGGGGCTGTACTGGGCGATAAAAGGTATCTCGAATTTGCGGTTAATAGCCAGTATGGACTTCGCTATCAGCTGGAACATGCCTTAATGCCAGACGGTCTGTGGTTTGAAGGTTCTCTGCACTACCATTTTTACGCGCTGCAGGGATTTTTCACCTATGAGAAAGTCGCCCGTAATTCAGGTTACAGTTTGCTGGAAACAGCCTGGTATCCTAAAATGTTGAGCGTACCGCTGTCGCAGTTAATGCCGGACATGACGCTACCGAAAATTAACGACTGTGTTAACGGTCAGGAAAAACTGACGCATACTGATATTTACGAATTTGCCTGGTGGCATTATGGTACGCCTGAATATGGACAGCTGTTAAAACAGATTTACAGCCAGCACCCACGAAACAGCATCGATGCCTTATTTTACGGGCAAGCGCTCCCTTCTACGCCTCTTTTACCGCCTCAAAAGACGCTACACATCGCAGAAAGTGGCCTGACCATTATCAGGAATAAACCAGGGCAAGCCATTTGTATCAAACATACTCCCTATGGTGGCGAGCACGATCATTACGATCGTCTGGGGTTAACGGTGTTTAATCATGGTCGGGCGATATTTCCGGATTTAGGTACCACCGGCTACGGCGCGCCCCTGCATTACGGTTATTACAAGAATTCTTTTTCACATAATACGCTGTGTATTAACGGGAGGAACCAGGCGCCAGCGAATCCCTATGTGGTGGCATATCGCGAGGAAAATGGCACAGTACAGCTCATCACAGAAGTCGAGTGGAAAAGTACTCCCCTAATCCCGGATAGTAAAACCCGGATTGCGTGGGATGCCGAAGCTTATAAAGATGTTGTTTACCGTAGAAACATTACCGCTAAGGATGATCTACTGATTGATATCATTACGGTTGATAACCCTCACGCCCAGGAAATTAATACCAGTTACCTGATTAATGCGACGCCGCCGGAGGCAGAGTACACCACCGCGCTTTTTCCACATACGATCGCTACTGATGCCGTGCCTATTGCGGCTCCTGTAAAACTGAGCTGGCAGTCGCCCGATAAGTTCAACATTTACTGTTTCTCCGCAGGTAAGAGCGTACTTTTCCAGGGCAAGGGGCCGAATAATCCTTCCACGTCAGAGCTGACCTATTTGACGATGCGCTCAAAAGAACAGCGAGTTATCCATATCACCGTCACTGATTTTTCCGGGACCGATGATATCGACATGAAAATAGAAAATGAGTGCCTGCTCGTTACGGTCAATGACCTTGCCGCTCATTCTATTCCTCTAATCTCAAACCAGGGAGAGCTATTAATGTTTGTATTGCACAGTAATACGGTGAAGGAGAATGTGGGAGAGGGCGTTTCCCGGCATATCCTCGCCCATAGTGGTTCCCTGATGGCAGTAGAAGTCACGTTCGATAAAGGCGCAATAGGCCCCATGCATAGTCATCCTCATGAACAGCTGACCTATGTGCTTGACGGTGAGTTTGAATTTACGATTGGCGAAGAGACGCGGGTAGTGAGACAGGGAGATACCTTATATAAGCGCCCTGATATTCTCCACGGCTGCGTTTGTTTGCAGGCGGGAAAACTGCTTGATGTGTTTACGCCCATCCGGGAGGATTTTTTGGCTGCCAGCAAATAATATAGCCGCTCGCTAACCCGCCGTAAAAAACGCCTGAATAATTTCAGGCGTTTTCATCAAGGCTGCACAAATCAATGCAAATTAAATATCGATATTCGCCGCTTTCAGGGCATTCTCTTCAATAAACGCACGACGCGGTTCAACGGCGTCGCCCATCAGCGTAGTGAACAACTGGTCGGCGGCAATCGCATCTTTAACGGTCACGCGCAGCATACGGCGACTTTCCGGGTCCATGGTGGTTTCCCACAGCTGATCCGGGTTCATTTCACCCAGACCTTTATAACGCTGGATAGCCAGACCGCGACGTGATTCTTTCACCAGCCACTCCAGCGCCTGCTCGAAGCTGGTTACCGGCTGACGACGCTCGCCGCGTTCGATAAACGCGTCCTCTTCAATCAGACCGCGCAGCTTCTCGCCAAGCTGGCAGATACGACGATATTCCGCGCCGGTCACAAACTCGTGATCCAACGGATAATCGGTATCCACGCCATGCGTACGCACGCGAACGATCGGCTCGAACAGATTCTGTTCCGTATTAGTATGAACATCGAACTTCCACTGACTGCCGTGCTGCTCTTTCTCATTCAGCTCGGTAATCAGCGCATTCACCCAGCGCGTTACGGTCTGCTCATCAGCGAGATCGGCCTCGGTCAGCGTTGGCTGATACACCAGTTCTTTGAGCAGTGCTTTCGGGAAGCGACGCTCCATACGACCAATCATTTTCTGCGTAGCGTTATATTCAGAGACCAGTTTTTCTAACGCTTCGCCGGATAGCGCCGGCGCATGGGCGTTCGCGTGCAGAGTCGCACCGTCAAGCGCGATGGAAATCTGATACTGATCCATCGCTTCATCGTCTTTAATGTACTGTTCCTGCTTGCCTTTCTTCACTTTGTACAGCGGCGGCTGGGCAATGTAGACGTGGCCGCGTTCGACGATTTCCGGCATCTGACGATAGAAGAAGGTCAACAACAGCGTACGAATGTGCGAGCCGTCGACGTCCGCATCGGTCATGATGATGATGCTGTGATAACGCAGTTTGTCCGGGTTGTACTCGTCGCGACCGATACCGCAACCCAGCGCGGTAATCAGCGTCGCCACTTCCTGGGAAGAGAGCATCTTGTCGAAGCGCGCTTTCTCGACGTTAAGGATTTTACCTTTCAACGGCAGAATCGCCTGGTTCTTGCGGTTACGCCCCTGCTTCGCAGAGCCACCCGCGGAGTCCCCTTCCACCAGGTACAGTTCAGACAGCGCCGGGTCGCGTTCCTGACAATCCGCCAGCTTGCCCGGCAGACCGGCTAAATCCAGCGCGCCTTTACGACGGGTCATTTCACGGGCACGCCGCGCCGCTTCACGCGCACGCGCGGCGTCGATAATTTTGCCGACCACGATTTTGGCGTCGGACGGGTTTTCCAGCAGGTATTCGCTCAGCAGTTCGTTCATCTGCTGTTCCACTGCCGATTTCACTTCGGACGAGACCAGCTTGTCTTTGGTCTGTGAGGAAAATTTCGGGTCCGGCACCTTCACAGAAACAACCGCAATCAGGCCTTCACGGGCATCGTCGCCGGTGGCGCTGACTTTCGCTTTTTTGCTGTAGCCCTCTTTATCCATATAGGCGTTCAGAGTACGGGTCATCGCCGCACGGAAGCCTGCCAGGTGGGTACCGCCGTCGCGCTGCGGAATGTTGTTGGTAAAGCAGTAGATGTTTTCCTGGAAACCATCATTCCACTGCAGCGCCACTTCAACGCCGATACCGTCTTTTTCGGTGGAGAAATAGAAGATATTCGGGTGGATCGGCGTTTTATTCTTGTTCAGATATTCAACAAACGCCTTGATGCCGCCTTCGTAGTGGAAATGATCCTCTTTGCCGTCGCGCTTGTCGCGCAGGCGGATAGAGACGCCAGAGTTCAGGAATGACAGTTCACGCAGGCGTTTCGCCAGGATCTCATATTCAAATTCAGTGACGTTGGTGAAGGTTTCGTGGCTCGGCCAGAAACGGACCATCGTGCCGGTTTTATCGGTATCGCCAGTAACGGCCAGGGGTGCCTGCGGCACGCCGTGCTCGTAGATCTGACGGTGAATTTTGCCATCTCGCTGGATAACCAGCTCCAGTTTTTGCGACAGGGCGTTGACTACCGAGACGCCTACGCCGTGCAGACCGCCGGAGACTTTATAGGAGTTATCGTCAAATTTACCGCCCGCGTGCAGAACGGTCATGATCACTTCCGCCGCCGAGACACCTTCTTCCGGGTGAATCCCGGTCGGAATGCCACGGCCATCATCCGTTACGGACACGGAGTTATCGGCGTGAATCGTCACGACGATATCTTTACAGTGACCTGCGAGCGCTTCGTCGATAGCGTTATCTACCACCTCGAATACCATGTGGTGCAGACCGGTGCCGTCATCCGTGTCGCCGATATACATACCCGGGCGCTTACGCACCGCATCCAGCCCTTTCAGGACTTTGATACTGGAGGAGTCATAAGAATTCGACATCAACGTTTCTCGCTCATTTAATCTTGGGTTAATCCGTTATTTTACCTTTTTCTACGCTGAACATCTTCGAATTTTTGTCCGACATGTCCAGAACGTGTTCAGCGCTGATTGCGCTGACAAAGACCTGCGATTGCGTCGCTTTTAAGCGGCTGGCCAGCAGCCCGCGACGCGCATCGTCAAGTTCAGAGGCAAAATCATCTATCAGGTACAGGCAGCGCCGCCCGCTTTCACGGGTAAGGAACTCGCCCTGCGCCAGACGTAAAGCGCACATCAACAACTTTAGCTGCCCGCGCGACAGGGTATCTTCCACCGGCGCGCCGTCAGCGCGAATGCGAAAGTCCGCTTTATGCGGCCCATGCGCGGTATAGGTCAACATACGGTCACGTTCAAAGCTTCGCTCCAGCACGTCCGCATAGTCTGTCTCTTTCTCCCAGCCGCGCTGGAAAGAGAACGTCAGGGAAAATTCAGGTAAAAACTGCTGACAGGTATCCGCCATGTCCTGTGCGATAGCGCTACTGTACTCCGCCCGCCAGGTACTAATTTGTTCCGCCAGCGGGATCAACGCTTTATCCCACGGGCGCAATTGCTCATAACGACTCACCTGGCGCAACGCAGCATTACGCTGCTTCAGCAATCGTTTCAGGTTGCTCCAGGCGGTGAAGAATCCGGCTTCGTTGTGAAAGCATCCCCAGTCAAGGAACGCTCTTCTGTATTTGGGGCCGCCGTTGAGTAAAGTAAACCCCTCCGGCGTAATCAACTGCATCGGCATTAAATGCGCCAGCTCCGCGACCTTGTGGCCGTCAGTACCGTCGATACGGACTTTGCTGTCGCCCTGCTTATCTTTGGTTAAGCCAATCGATGTCTCACGCTCCTCGCCCTGTAGGCGCCCATGAAGAACAAACGCCTCCTGCTCATGACGGATCACGCGGCCAGGCTGCAAACTGCGAAACGCCCGACCGTGGCCAAGCGTATAGATAGCTTCCAGCACGCTGGTTTTGCCGCTGCCGTTCGCGCCAACCAGGAAGTTAAAGCCGGGGGATAAAGCGAGATCCGCATTTTCTATGTTGCGGAAGTCTTTGATTAAAAGGCGCGTCAGTGACATATCTGAGTTTCTTCGGGCCAGGGCGTAATCGGCGCAGCCAGTTTCAACGCGAACTGCGCGCAGACCCTGGAGCGTACACGAAGTACGTGACAGGGGCGAGCACAGCCCAGGTTGAAAATGGCAAGTAAGATAGCCCGATATTTTTCACTATAGTCTCATTGGCATAACAACATAGGCAGCACTCTGAGACGCCGCGTCTTCAATTTGTACGCTGGATACGGAATCCGTCAGCATAATGCGCACGGTTTCGCACTTCAGCGCATTGAGCACGTCCAGCACGTAACTGACGTTAAAGCCGATTTCCATCTCCGTCCCGCCGTAGCTCACATCCAGAATCTCTTCCGCCTCTTCCTGTTCCGGGTTATTGGCGGTGATTTTGAGCTGATTCCCACTCACATACAGACGCACGCCGCGGAATTTCTCATTCGAGAGGATTGCCGCGCGGGCAAACGCCTGCTTGAGGATATCGCAGCCCGCTTCCAGATGTTTATCCGGATTCTTCGGCAAAACGCGACGGTAATCCGGGAAGCGACCATCCACCAGCTTCGAGGTAAAGATAAAATCGCCGACGTGCGCGCGGATATTATTACTGCCGATCTGCACGCGCAGCGGATTTTCGCCGCCGTCAAGCATACGCATCAGTTCAATCACGCCTTTACGCGGCACAATCACCGAGTGGCTGGGTAAAGACGCTTCCAGCGGCATTGAGCACACCGCCAGACGGTGACCGTCGGTCGCGACAGTGCGCAGTTCGCTACCTTCCGTTTCAAACAGCATACCGTTTAAGTAGTAGCGCACATCCTGATGGGCCATGGAAAACTGGGTCGCTTCAATCAGGCGCTTCATCGTGGCCTGCGGCAGCGTAAATTCAACTTCGCTTTGCCAGTCGTCAAGATTCGGGAAATCGGCGGCCGGCAGCGTAGACAGCGAGAAGCGGCTGCGGCCAGAACGCACCAGCATCCGATCGCCTTCCAACTGAACGGCAATCTCCGCGCCCTCCGGCAGGCCGCGGCAGATATCAAAGAATTTCCGCGCCGGCACGGTAGTGGCGCCTGGCTCATGCGGCTGAGAAAGCGTAACGCGCGCGACCATCTCCATTTCAAGATCGGTGCCGGTCAGAGAAAGCGTACCGTCCGCTACCTGGAGGAGCAGGTTACCGAGAATCGGCAGCGTAGGACGACCGCCCAGCGGGCCGCTGACCTGCTGAAGCGGTTTTAATAAATGTTCACGTTCAACGGTAAATTTCATAGGATCACGACGACAATGTTCTGATTAAATTCGAAAAATCTTCTTTGATATCGTGGCTTTCTTCACGCAGTTGCTCAATTTTACGACAAGCATGAAGTACGGTAGTGTGGTCGCGCCCGCCAAACGCATCGCCGATTTCCGGCAGACTGTGGTTGGTGAGCTCTTTTGCCAGCGCCATAGCCATCTGGCGCGGACGTGCTACCGAGCGAGATCGACGCTTAGAAAGCAGATCCGCAATTTTGATTTTGTAATACTCCGCCACCGTCTTCTGAATATTGTCGATGGTGACCAGTTTTTCCTGCAACGCCAGTAAATCGCGCAGCGCTTCGCGCACAAAGTCGATAGTAATCGCCCGGCCGGTAAAGTTGGCATTGGCAATCACCCGGTTTAGTGCCCCTTCCAGTTCACGCACGTTAGAGCGTAGGCGTTTGGCGATAAAGAACGCCACCTCGCCCGGCAGACGAATATCATTTTCGTCCGCTTTTTTCATCAGGATCGCCACGCGGGTTTCCAGTTCTGGCGGTTCGATCGCCACTGTCAGCCCCCAACCAAAGCGGGACTTAAGACGATCCTCAACGCCGTTGATCTCTTTCGGATAGCGATCCGACGTCAAAATGATCTGCTGATTGCCTTCCAGCAGAGCGTTAAAGGTATGGAAAAACTCTTCCTGGGATCGTTCTTTATTGGCGAAGAATTGAATATCGTCGATCAGCAGTGCGTCAACGGAGCGGTAGTAGCGTTTAAACTCTTCGATGGCGTTGTTTTGCAGGGCTTTTACCATGTCCTGCACAAAGCGCTCGGAGTGCATATACACTACTTTCGCGTTGGGTTTGCGCGCCATAATGCCGTTACCCACCGCGTGCAGCAGGTGCGTTTTACCCAGACCAGTGCCGCCATAGAGGAATAACGGGTTATAAGCGCCGCCAGGATTATCCGCCACCTGACGTGCCGCCGCGCGCGCCAGTTGGTTGGATTTACCTTCGACGAAGTTATCAAATGTATGTTTAACATTGACGTTGGAGCGGTAGGTCGGCTCCGCCGGCGCTGGTACGTTATCCCAGCCCGAACGGGCCGCAGGCGCTACGCGCTGCGGCTGCGCCATCGTTGTCTGCGCAGGCGCGACAACGTTATGCACAGGCGTTTTTAGCGTTTGCGTAACGGGCTTTGTTCCCACTTCAAAACGCAGTTGTGGGGCATCCGCGCCGCAGAATGTGTTGAGTAATCCATTGATATTGTTGAGGTACTTATCTCTTACCCAATCGAGCACAAAACGGTTTGGCGCATACAAAGCCAGCGTGTTATCGCTCAGTTCCGCCTGCAACGGGCGTATCCACATACTGAATTCTGTGGCTGGTAACTCATCCTGCAATCGGGCAAGACACTGCTGCCAAAGCGAAAGTGACAC